>NZ_JBHUDZ010000006.1:0-33479 GCF_042678225.1 Flavobacterium artemisiae
GTATTGAAAGTTCTGTATTGAAAGTTCTGTATTGAAAGTTCTGTATTGAAAGTTCTGTATTGAAAGTTCTGTATTGAAAGTTCTGTATTGAAAGTTCTGTATTGAAAGTTCTGTATTGAAAGTTCTCTTTTGAAAGTTCTGCTTTGAAAGTTCTGCTTTGAAAGTTCTGCTTTGAAAGTTCTGCTTTGAAAGTGTGAATTGAAAAAGAAGAATGTTTCACGTGGAACGTACTCTATTAAAAATTTGATTTTGAAATAAAAGATGTTTCACGTGGAACGTCTAAAATGATAAATTAAATTTTGAAGGTTTAGTAATAAAAAATTTCAAAATTTAACCTGAAACAAAAAAGGAAAAACGTTCCACGTGGAACGAAAAATATATAAATGTAATTCTAGAAACCGCGTTAGCGGTTTTTAGAGAATAATAAAACAAAATGTTTTTAGAAGAATACGATGTTATTGTGGTCGGTGCTGGCCATGCAGGTTCTGAAGCTGCAGCTGCGGCTGCAAATTTGGGATCTAAAACTTTATTGGTTACAATGAGTTTGCAAAACATAGCACAGATGTCCTGCAATCCTGCGATGGGTGGAATTGCAAAAGGACAGATTGTTCGTGAAATTGATGCACTAGGTGGATACTCTGGAATTGTTTCCGATCGTACGGCAATTCAATTTAAGATGTTGAATAAATCCAAAGGTCCTGCAATGTGGTCTCCAAGAGTTCAAAGTGACAGAATGCGTTTTGCTGAAGAATGGAGAATGATGTTGGAGAAAACTCCAAATCTTGATTTTTATCAAGAAATGGTTAAAGGATTAATTATTGAAAACGGAAAAATAAAAGGAATTAGAACTTCGCTTGGTGTAGAAATCAAAGCGAAGTCTGTTGTTTTAACGAATGGTACTTTTTTGAATGGTTTGATCCATATCGGAGAAAAACAATTCGGAGGGGGAAGAGCAGGAGAAAGTGCTGCTACCGGAATTACCGAAGATTTGATTAAAGCAGGTTTTGAAGCTGGAAGAATGAAAACAGGAACGCCACCAAGAGTTGATGGACGTTCTTTGGATTATTCTAAAATGAACGAAGAAAAAGGAGATGCAAAACCAGATAAGTTTTCATATTCAGATTTGACAACTTCGTTAACGCATCAGCGTTCTTGTTACATGACATATACTTCGTTGGATGTTCATGATATTTTGAGAGAAGGTTTTGATCGCTCTCCAATGTTTAACGGAAGAATCAAAAGTTTAGGTCCGAGATATTGTCCATCGATTGAAGATAAAATAAATCGTTTTGCAGATAAAGAACGTCACCAATTATTTGTTGAGCCGGAGGGGTGGAATACTTGTGAAGTTTATGTAAACGGATTTTCAACTTCACTTCCAGAAGATATTCAATTTAAAGCTTTGAGTTCTGTTGCTGGTTTTGAGAAAGTGAAATTCTTCCGCCCAGGTTATGCAATCGAATATGATTTCTTTCCGCCGACACAATTAAAACATACTTTGGAAACAAAGTTAGTTGAAGGTTTGTATTTTGCCGGACAAATTAACGGAACAACAGGTTATGAAGAAGCAGCTTCTCAAGGTTTAATGGCTGGAATTAATGCACATTTAAAAGTGCATGAAAAAGACCCATTGATTTTAAAACGTGATGAAGCGTACATCGGAGTTTTAATTGATGACTTGATTACGAAAGGAACAGAAGAACCATATCGTATGTTTACATCTAGAGCAGAATACAGAACTTTGTTGCGTCAAGATAATGCCGATTTCAGATTGACTCCAATGTCATACGAAATTGGTTTAGCTTCTGAAGATCGTTTACGAAGAATGGAACGAAAACTAAACGAATCTGAAAAGATGGTTTCGTTCTTTAAAGAAACAAGTGTAAGCGTAGCAGAAACAAATCCGATTTTAGAAGCAAAAGAATCTGCGCCGATTTCGCAAGGAGATAAGATGTTTAAGATTTTTTCTCGTCCACAAATTGAATTAGAAGATATGTTGAAATTTGAAAAAGTTGAAAAATATATCGAAGAAAACGAATTGGATGAAGAAATTGTAGAACAAGCCGTAATTCAAGTTAAGTATTCTGGTTATATCGAAAAAGAAAGAAATAACGCGGATAAATTAAATCGTTTGGAAGAAGTGAAAATTCCAGAAAATTTCGATTACGAAAAGATTAAATCAATGTCAATTGAGGCGAAACAAAAATTAAGCAAGATTCGTCCTGTAACCATTTCTCAAGCTTCAAGAATCAGCGGAGTATCGCCAAGCGATATTTCCGTGCTTTTGATTTATATGGGAAGGTAATTAATTTAGATTTTAGATTGTTGATTTCAGATTTTCGAATCTAAAATCTTAGATCTGAAATCTAAAATCTAAAATTATAATTGTTCCACGTGAAACGTTTTTTTAAAAAGGAACATCAATTGAAAATAAAATCATATATAAAAACAAAATAAAACCTAAAAACGATTGATTTCCGTTTTTAGGTTTTGCTATAAATTAAACCAAATATCTAGATTATTAAAATGGACGTTTTAAACAAAAAACATTTTCTAACTGTAAAAGACCATTCTGTATCAAAAGAAATTTTTGAATTGTATCATGATGAAGAATTAGATATGCTGATTACTTCTCCGCAGCCAGAACTTCATAATCTGGGAAAATATTACGAAAGCGAAGATTATATTTCGCATACAGATAACAAACGTTCATTATTTGAAAAAGCGTATCATTTTGTAAAAAACATAGCGCTTCAAAATAAACTGAATTTAATAAACAGCCAACAGCCTCAAAAAGGAAAAATTTTAGATATTGGTGCTGGAACGGGAGATTTCCTTTTAACAGCAAAAAATAATGGCTGGGAAACAGTTGGAGCTGAACCAAGCGAAAAAGCAAAAAACATAGCGAAGCAAAAAGGAATTTCTTTTACAGAAGATATTGCTAGTTTAGAAAGTCATTCTTTTGACGTAATTACGATGTGGCACGTTTTAGAGCACGTTCCAAATTTAGATGATCAAATAAAAGAATTGAAGCGTTTATTAAAACCAACTGGAACTTTAATTGTTGCGGTTCCAAATTTTAAATCATTCGACGCGCAGCATTATAAAACTTTTTGGGCTGCGTATGATGTGCCGATTCACTTTTGGCATTTTTCAAAAAAAGCGATTCAATTACTTTTTGAAAGAGTAGATATGAAATTAGAAAAAGTACTTCCCATGAAATTCGATTCTTTTTACGTAAGTCTGTTATCCGAAAAATACAAGACTGGAAAAATGAATTATATCAAAGCGGTCATCATTGGTTTAAAATCAAATTTGAAAGCAAGCAGTACAAAAGAATATTCTTCGCATATTTATGTTTTGAAAAATAAATAACAACAATACTTCATTCTTAAAAAAGCTATTTTACATTTTGGTGTGAAATAGCTTTTTTTACTTCTAAAAGGGAAAATTCTACAGTATTTTATCACGATAAAGACGGTTTATGATAATATTTTTTATCATAAATAAAAACAATATCATAAAATTTCAGCATTTTTTAAACTTTATGTTGATACTATCGATTTTTTTATATTTTTGTCTTCAATACTTAAAAAAAATAGAATTATAAAAAATGAAAAAAGCATTAGTTATTATCGCACTTTCAGTTTTCGCAGTTTCTTGTAACAAAACAGCAGAGGTAAAGGAAGTAAAAACAGCTTACGTGGATACTTCGGTTTTGATGAAAGAGTACACTGAAGCAAAAGATCTAGAAGCAAAATACAAAGCTCAAGCGGAAGAAAAAGGAAGACAATTACAAGCTGAAATTTCACGTTTTAAACAAGACGCTGCTAATTTTCAAAGCCAGGCGCAAGCAAACGGTCAGGCATGGGCGCAGCAAAGAGGAGCTGAATTACAAAAAAGAGAGCAGCAGTTAGGATATGCTCAACAAGCATTAGCACAACAATTGCAACAAGAAAGCGGAGTAGAAATGGATTCTCTTGTTAGTGGAGTTAAAAAATTCATCAAAGAATACGGAAAGAAAAACGGTTACTCTTACATCTACGGAACTGGAGATGCAGCGACAGTACTGTATGCTGAAGATAAATATGATATTACAAAAACTATCATTAAAGAATTAAACGATAAGTATAAAGCAGCGCCAAAAACAGATGCTAAACCAGCAGCTAAAGAAGGCGAAGAAGCAAAGAAATAAACTACCCAAACTAACTAAATTACTGAAAACCTAAATCCACAAAGATTTAGGTTTTTTCTTTTTATAAAATGCGGTAATTTTATTTTCTAATACAAGCCCAATGCAAAACGTTTCAGAAGCGGCAGCTTACACACTTCAATTCATAAATCAGACTCAGAAATCTATTTTCCTTACTGGAAAAGCAGGTACAGGAAAAACTACACTTTTACGCGAAATTATCGCGACAACGCACAAAAATACTGTTGTGGTTGCACCAACGGGAATTGCAGCTTTGAATGCCGGTGGGGTAACAATCCATTCGATGTTTCAACTTCCGTTTTCAGCATTTATTCCTTCGTACGATGCAAATGCCCAATTTACAGAAACCGTAAAGTTTGAAAACAAAGAAACGCTTCGTCGCCATTTCAAAATGAACAACGTAAAGCGAAACGTAATCAAGAATATGGAATTGCTGGTAATTGATGAAGTCAGTATGCTTCGTGCCGATTTGCTCGATGCTGTAGATTTTATGATGCAGTCGGTTCGCAGAAACACAGAGCCGTTTGGAGGAGTTCAAGTTTTGTTTATTGGAGATTTACTGCAATTGCCGCCAGTGATTCGTGATGAAGAATGGCGAACGCTAAAAAACTACTATCGCGGAAAATTCTTTTTTCATTCACATGTATTACAGAAATACCCGCCGCTTTATATCGAATTGTCGAAAATTTACCGCCAGACAGATGATGCTTTCATTTCGGTTTTAAACAATTTGCGAAATAATCAGATTAGTCCGCAGGACGTAGAGTTTCTAAATCAATATGTTAAGCCTGATTTTGACTTCAAAGAAAACAAAGGCTACATCACTTTGACGACTCATAATGCCAAAGCAGATTCTATTAACTCTCAGTCAATCAGTGATTTAAATGGTAAAGAATATATTTATACGCCATTTGTTGTTGGAGATTTCCCAGAAAAGATCTTTCCGGTTGAAGAAGAATTGAAATTGAAAGTCGGAGCACAGATCATGTTTGTTAAAAATGATCTGTCTTTTGAGAAAAGATATTTCAACGGAAAAATGGGTGTAATCAAATCTTTGGCAGAAGAGGAAATCTTTGTGCACTTCCCAGAAGAGAACATGACGCTGGAAGTCGAGAAATACGAATGGAAAAATATCCGATACAAAGTCAACGAACAGACAAAAGAGATCGAAGAAGAAGTTTTAGGAACTTTTGCGCATTATCCGATCAAGCTGGCTTGGGCAATTACAGTGCACAAAAGCCAAGGTTTAACTTTTGACAAAGCTGCGCTCGATGTATCGCAAGTTTTTCTGCCTGGACAGGCTTACGTCGCACTTTCGCGTTTGCGTTCCTTAGACGGGCTTATTTTGCTTTCTCCGATGCGAATGAATGGTATTTCGAACGATCAAGATGTGATGGATTATGCTTTGAACAAAGCAAGCGTGGAGACGTTGAAAAATTCGCTTCATTTCGAAACTAAAAATTTTATTCATAACTATTTGATAAACAGTTTTAATTGGGGTGAGCTGGCACAAGAATGGCGCAATCATCGTTTTAGTTACAACGAAAATGCTCCCGGATCAGAAAAATCGAAACATTCGGTTTGGGCGCATAAGCGAATGGAAACGATCGAACAGCTTTTAGATCCGTCGCAGAAATTCATGACCCAGCTCAATAAAATTTTCATCAAAGAAACTGTCGATTTGCTTTTTGTGAAAGAAAGGGTAGAAGCAGCCTACGATTATTTCTTCAAACCGATGGATAAGTTAGTCGATGATTTGATTTATAAAATGGCTGAAATTCAGAAATTTAAAAAAGTAAAAGAGTTTTACGATGAACTTACATTTTTGGAAGATCTGCAGACGAAAGCAGTTTTGAGATTGATGAAAGCCAAATTATTGATGGAAGTTGTAGTTTCTGGTGAAGCAATTTCTAAAGAAAGACTTTCGTCGCCAATTATCAAAAATTACAAAAGCAACAAAGCAGAAAAGATCCGCGACGAGCTTAAAACAACAAATACAGACATTTTTAGAGAAGATATACCTGTTGTTCGATACAAATCAACTAAAACAGAAAAAAGTGAGCTTAAAACGGCTAAAAAAACCACAATTGAAGAAACACATGATTTGTGGCTCGATAAAAATTCTGTCGAAGATATTGCAAGAATGCGTAAATTAACGGTACAAACCGTCGAGATGCATTTGATCAAACTGATTCAAGCCAAAAAAGTAGATATAAACGACGTTTTATCGTATGATAAAATTTTGGCGCTTCGTGAAGCATTTCAGTTTCATCAGGAAGAATCTTTGAGTGGTTTGAAAGAAAAACACGGCGACGAATTTACCTGGGACGAATTAAAAATGTTCAAAGCAAGTATTAATTAATTCTGAGTGACGTCCCACGTGAAACATTATCTTTTGTTTTTCAAAAATCTAATTTATAACGCATTAAATCAATTTTGATATGAAATTATTTCAATCATTTTTAATTATTTTATTGTGCTTTTCGCCATTTGCAAAAGCGCAGGATCTTAAGCCAGAATATCAAAAATTCATTTCCAAATTTATTCAGGAAGTAAAAAGCGGTGATAAAGAAGCGATTTCTCAACACGTTCGATATCCATTACAACGCAATTATCCTATTCCAGCGATAAAAAATAAGGCAGAATTTGTAAAAAGATATAACGAAATCTTTGATAAAGTTTTGATTGAAAAAATAACCAAATCGAATCCCGCAAAAGATTGGGATGAAGTTGGCTGGCGTGGCATAATGCTCAATCAAGGTGATTTGTGGATGGATATTGACGGAAAAATTATCGCAATCAATTACCATTCTGAAGTAGAGATAAACAGAAAAGCTTCGTTGATTACAGCACAGAAAAAATCGGTAAATACTTCCATTTCAAAATTTAAAGAACCAGTTGCAATTCTAGAAACGTCTAAATTTCGAATCCGAATTGATGACTTAGGAAATGACAATTATCGTTATGCCTCGTGGGGAATAAAAAAGAAAATGACTGATACTCCAGATTTAATAATCGATAAAGGTGTTTTCTTCGCGGACGGAACTGGCGGCAATCATCATTACGAATTTAAAAAAGGAAATTTTAGATACGAATGTCATTTTATTGTTATGGGCGAAAAAGGAGCACCGCCGGCAATGTTGTTGATTTATCAGTCAGAGAAAGAAATACTATCGCAAAATGCCAAGATAGTTTCACCATAAAAAAAAGCCTAATTCTTTATGAATTAGGCTTTTTGCTTACATAGCTGATAATGCTTTTTCGAGTTCTTTTTCCTGAGTAATTTGTATTAATTTCAGTTTCTGAATTGCTATCTCATTTTCTTTGGTTTTGATTTTCTGTTTTTGAATTTCTTCATCAGAAACAGATGTGGTGGTTATCTTATTTTCAATTTTTTGATTGGCCAATTCCAGTTTACTGATTTTTTCTTTAGTTGATTTTAAATTGCTTTCAGATTTGTCAAGGTCTTTCTTTTTGGACTCCAGATCTTTCTGTTCTTTTTTTAGTTTTTGAATTTTATCATCTAATTTTTTATGATTTTCTTTTATCAATTTTTGAGTCTCTACATCCGATTTTTTAAATGTAATTTCTTGTTCTGAAGTAGTTTGAGCTTCTTGCGCAAAGAAAGATTGAGAATTGAATAATAAAGCTAATACAGCTATTTTGAAAATTTTGTTCATAGTAAATATTTTTAGGAACGAATTTATACTATGAAGTATTTAGAGAATGCCAGAGAAAATTTTTAAAATGATAAAATAAGACCAAAAATGTATTTGCTAAAATTGTAGTTTGAAATAAAATAGTTTTACGTGGAACATTTTCATTTACAAATTCTTAACCTTTAAAACTGATATTTTTCCAAGTAGAGATCGCCCATTCAAAATCACTTTTCTCATCAAAATAAAATGCCGTTTGCATTATTTCTTGGTCTACCATAGAAAATCCAATAATCAAATTATAAGTTTTATCACCATCTGTTTCTTCGATTAGATATCCAATTCTAGAGACTTGCGAATCAGAATAATCGAATTGTTGTAAGGTTTTAGATGCTGTCTGATCTCGAT
Organism: Flavobacterium artemisiae; assembly: GCF_042678225.1. Taxonomy (NCBI): domain Bacteria; kingdom Pseudomonadati; phylum Bacteroidota; class Flavobacteriia; order Flavobacteriales; family Flavobacteriaceae; genus Flavobacterium; species Flavobacterium artemisiae. Next base: position 8,278 of record NZ_JBHUDZ010000006.1, read on the forward strand.
TTTCAACTTCGTTTTTATATTCTTCATAGAGCGCTTTTTTGCTTAAGTCAGAATTCCAGATGATAATTCTAATTGATTTATCACCAGTCGTGTAGTATAAAGTTTCGTCTTCTTCAATCGATCTTTCAAAGAGATTATTAATTTCAATCGACCATTCTTCTGTCAAACGGTGCGTTGTCATAAAATCATCTTCCAAATCATAATCAGTAACTTTATACCAATCTGTGTTATCCTCAGATCTTTCGTAAACAGAACCAATTCCCTTCATTAAAATTTTTTCGAGAGAAGGATCAATTCTCAATATCGTGGACGGATGATATATTCCAATATTATCGGAGTCATCCGTATATTCTTCAGACTCAAAACCAGTAAAAATTCTCCAGCCGCTGTCTTCTGGACGAGTTCTTTTTTCGCGATACATAAAACGCGGTTTGATGTTTTGGTCAATAACCATTTTGGAAACCATAAGACCGCCAATTGCAGGAAAGTCGTCAAAATTATTTTCTTGAGATTTTTGTTTCTTTTTGAAAAATTTCATGTGAATGGTTTTTATTTATATCGAAAGATAAGCGATATTTTGATAAGAATGTTTCGCGTGGAACTTATAATTGCAGGAAAGAAATTTGATGCTTGGTCTAATTGGAACCATCAGTAAAAAGCAAAAAAAATCCTGTTCGCGAAGAACAGGATTTAATGATATTTAAAGATTTTCTACGAGAATCCAGGCGTCTGGATTTTCGCCTTTTTGTATTTCTTTTTGAGCTTCTTCAGCTTCTTTCATTGTTGCATAACTGCCATATAAAACCGGAAAAAGACCGTGTTTGTTTTCACCAAGCATTCTGGCTTTGAAACCATCTTTAACTAATTGGTTATAAGCTTTTCTGGCATTGGCTTCACTTCTAAAAGCACCCGCCATAATGTGATAAGGCATAGTGGCTTCTACAGTTTCAACCTTTGCCGAATCTACAGAAAGGGTTACTGCTGGAAGAGGACTTTTGATAAAAAAAGTGGCTTCTTGAATTTTATTCTGTACTTTTTTCTGAACTGCTTGTTCTACCACAAGAGTTTGATTGTCAATTTGATTTTGGTATAAAGGATATCCAATACTGCCTGTAATTCCTAAACCTAAAACAAAAATTGCCGCATATCTCAAAAACGGATTAGAAGTTTTAGTTTCTTCATCATCAGAATCTAAGGCAATTACCTCTTTTTCTTTTGAATTTAATTTCTCTACTTTTTTCTCGAAAATTTCTTTTTTCACCATCGGAGAAACAAACGGACTTAAACCAAAAGAGGCAGCAAGAAAGTTGGTTTGATCGTTTGGCGTAAAAATGATATTTCGTTCTGAGTTTAAACGAATCTCTCCAATATTTTTCAAAAGAATAACTCCATTTTCTTCCAATGTTTTCTGCCAGCTCAAAACCTCAAATGCAATGGCACTAACAGCAAAACCGTAAGAAGTTTTTTCTGCATGCGCAATATGATTAGCCAAAAGACCGTCGTTGTTTTTGATACGGCTATTGAACGAAACTGTTTTTTTTGGAGGAAAAAACGAATTTGTGCTTTCATTAAGCTGTGCCGAGTGACTTTCGGTTAAAAAAGCACCAAATCCAGGGATCGTTACGCACTGGTAACGGTACAATAACTGAGAAATATATAGTTCGATTTTCATAGTAGCAAAGTTATGCATCCCTTATAGTTATCAAAATTTTATTCACAATTTTTATTAACAATTGGAATAATTTTATAGATAGTTAATTAACAATGTATTATATATGGAGTTATTAGTTATTAATAGAAATAAATGATTTTTATGTTAAAATTTATTAAGAAATTACTTTGTTTATTGCATATTTGCTCGCCGAAAGGACGCTTTTAAAAATTCTATTTTACATAATGTTTTCTATAAATGAACGATCAAGAATTATTTTATCTATTAGCCTTATTAAAAATTGATGGAGTCGGAGATATTATGGCTAAAAAACTGCTTAATTCCTGTGGCGATGCAGCATCCGTTTTTAAAGCAAAAAATACACAGCTCGCTGGTATTGATGGAGTTGGAACAAAGCTGTTGAAAAACTTGAAAGATAAATTGGTTTTTGAAAAAGCAGAATCAGAAATCAATTTTATAAAATCGAATAAAATAAATACTTCTTTTTATTTGAACGAAAATTATCCAGAAAGGTTAAAACACTGTTTTGATGCCCCTGTTTTAATTTTTACTGCAGGCAATATTGATTTTAACAATAAGAAAATAATCAGCATTGTTGGAACGCGTCAAATTACCAGTTACGGTACAGAGTTTTGCAAGAAACTTATCGAAGATCTCGCCCCGTTAAATCCGATAATTGTCAGCGGTTTTGCCTATGGTGTAGATATCGTAGCGCATCAAGCAGCAATGGATTTTGGTTTACAAACTATTGGAGTCTTGGCACATGGACTTAATCAAATTTACCCGCGAACCCATAAAAAGTACATGGCTAAAATGGAAGAAAACGGCGGTTTTATAACGGAGTTTTGGAGCAACTCAACTCCAGACAAAGAAAAGTTTGTACGACGAAACCGAATTGTAGCGGGTATGACAGAAGCTACAATTGTAATCGAATCTGCTGATAAAGGAGGTTCGCTTATTACAGCAAACATGGCCAACGAATACAATCGTGACGTTTTTGCAGTACCTGGAAGAGTGACAGACAAATACAGTCAAGGTTGTAATAATTTAATTAAAACTCAGAAAGCGAATGTTTTAACGAATGCCGCTGATTTAATTTATATGCTGAATTGGGATATCGAAAGCAAGTCACCTGGAATTCAAAAACAGCTATTTATTGATCTTGATCCTGATGAGCAAATTATATATGATTTCCTTTTAAAAAACGGAAAGGAACTTCTTGATATTATTGCACTTAAATGTGATTTTCCAATATTTAAAATGTCTGGAATTTTATTAAACATGGAATTGAAAGGAATAATTAGGCCACTTCCCGGAAAACTTTTTGAAGCAATTTAACGCAGAAAATCCTATTTATTCTTTAAATGCTTGTAAACTTTGTATAGAATATAGAGAAATATTATTCCAAAAAGAATATTTAAAAGCTGGAATAAATAAGGCGGAACATCGTAATCTTCGGTATATTTATTCATTTTATTTTTTGTTTAAAATGTTATAAAACATGAAGTTACTAAAAATATAGGATACTGGCATAATAAAAAACGTTGACTACTTTAGAGTAATCAACGTTATTTTTATGTAAAATATTGTAAAAGCTTATTTCTCAAAACCAAGAACTTCTCGAACTTTCGCCAATACACCATCAGCGATAACAGAAGCTTTTGCTGCACCTTTTTTCAATAAAGCATCTACTTCTTCAAGATTGTTCATGTAGTAATTGTACTTTTCTCTTTCAGTTTTAAATTTCTCTGTAATCAATTCAAATAATGCCTGTTTTGCATGACCATAACCATAATTTCCGCCCAAATAATTGGCTCTCATTTCGGTAGTTTGTTCTTCATTTGCTAACAAAGAATATATGGCAAATGCGTTACAAGTATCTGGATTTTTAGGATCTTCAAGTGGTGTACTATCAGTTTCAATACTCATTACTTGTTTACGTAAAGTCTTATCATCCAAGAAAATATTGATAATATTATTGGCAGACTTACTCATTTTTCCACCATTGGTTCCTGGTATCAACATGATGTTTTCCTCAATTTTTGCTTCAGGCAAAACAAAAGTTTCTCCCATTTGATGATTAAAACGAGCAGCCACATCGCGAGTAATTTCTAAATGCTGTAATTGATCTTTTCCAACAGGAACAAATTCAGCATCATACAATAAAATATCTGCAGCCATTAACATCGGATAGGTAAATAGTCCTGCATTCACATCATCCAAACGATCTGATTTATCTTTGAAAGAATGCGCCAATGTTAAACGCTGATATGGAAAAAAGCAGCTTAAATACCAAGTCAATTCAGTAGTTTGAGTTACATCAGATTGTCTGTAGAAAGTAACTTTTTCAGGATTTAATCCGCAGGCAAGCCAAGCCGATGCCGTGCTGTATGTATTTTCTCTTAATGTTTTTCCGTCTTTGATCTGGGTGATCGAGTGTAAATCAGCGATGAACAAAAAAGATTCGTTCGCTGGATTATTCGATAATTCGATTGCCGGAATAATTGCTCCTAATAAATTTCCTAAATGAGGCGTTCCTGTACTTTGAACACCTGTAAGTATTTTTGCCATTCTCGATTATTTCTGAATTGCAAATGTCGTGATGTTTTTTTTAACCGCAAAGCACGCAAAGATTTTACCGCAAAGGACACAAAGATTTTTGTTTAATAATTTTAAAGTGGTTTAAAAGTAATAGCCACAGGTTAAAATGATTTTCACAGATTTTAAAAATCAATGTAATCATTTTAATCTGTGGCTATAAACTTTGCGTTCTTTGCGAAAATCCTTTGCGTTCTTTGCGTTAAATAATACACCAGTCAAATTCTTGTTTAAAATTCATTTCCGTTTTATTACATTTGAAGCTATGAAAATATTTAAAATTGCTTTTTGGATTCTTTGGCGCATATGGTTTTACGTTTTAATGGCGGTTCCAATCATAATCATGCTTCCGCTTTTGATAATTTCTATTCTTTCAGAAAAAGGTTATCCGTATTTTTTTAAAATGGCTCGTCTTTGGGCCAGAATTATCCTTTACGGAATGGGATTTTACTACACCGTAAAGCGTGAACAGAAACTCGTAAAGAACAAAAGTTACATGATTGTTGCCAACCACACTTCGATGACAGATATTATGCTGACGCTTGTATTGGTTAAAAATCCATTTGTGTTTGTCGGGAAAAAAGAATTAGTGAAGATTCCGCTATTTGGCTTCTTTTATAAGCGCACTTGCATACTGGTTGACCGTAACTCATCAAAAAGTAAAAATGAAGTCTTTAAAAGGGCTCAAAATCGCTTGAATCAAGGTTTAAGTATTTGTATTTTTCCAGAGGGAGGAGTTCCAGACGATGAAAGTATTTTGCTTGATGAATTTAAAGACGGTGCTTTTAGATTGGCAATTGATCACCAAATTCCGATTGTTCCGATTGTTTTTCCAGATAATAAAAAACGATTTTCGTATACTTTCTTAAGCGGGAGTCCAGGAAAAATGCGTATTCGAATTCTGCCTTTTGTAGAAACTGCTGGTTTAACGAGTGATAATCGTAAAGAATTAAAAGATAAAGTTCGATCGATGATTTACGACGGATTGGTCAAATTTCAAAAATAACCTTTACCGAATTTAATAGTAAAAGCCTTAAGATGTTTTAATCTTAAGGCTTTTTCTTTGAACAAAAACCCCCATTCTTATTCAAATAATTATCTATGAATGATCTTTTCCGAGATGAAACGTAAAACTTTTTTAATCTTTACTTTTGTTTTTCTTCGGTTTTTACTGTACAACAATTCTATTTTTTCTTTCATGGTTTAAAAATATTAATGGTTGATAATAAAGAGTTTAAATTAAAACTCAAGTTAATGTCACATTATTATAGATGAAGGAAAATTAAAAAGGTTGCTTGTGGATGGTAAAAATTTTTTACAAACTGAAAATTGAAAAATCCGCTAATTAAAAACTAACGGATTCTAAATCAACTAAACAACCAAATTTAATTCTAAAAAAGCGTAAAAAAGTATTATGGGATACGATTTTTGTAACATGCCTTTTTATCTAGATGATCAAGATCTAAAAAGGTTGCGTGTATTTTTTAATTTTTTTTGAAAATAAAAAAAACCGATAGATTTTTGATCTATCGGTTTTGAAATTTTTTTCTGAAAACAGAAAATATTGTATTAAGCGTTTGCTAGCTCTTTGATATGTTCTTTAATTTTAACTTCCAATTCATCAGCTAGTTCTGGATTATCTTTGATTAAAGTTTTAACAGCATCACGTCCTTGTCCTAGCTTTGTATCGCCGTAGCTAAACCAAGATCCAGCTTTTTTAACGATATCAAATTCTACTGCAAGATCTAGAATTTCACCAGTTTTAGAAACACCTTCTCCGTACATAATGTCAAATTCGGCAGTTTTAAATGGTGGTGCAACTTTGTTTTTAACAATTTTAACTTTAGTTCTATTTCCGATTACGTTTTCACCATCTTTAATTTGAGCAGAACGACGAATATCTAGACGTACAGAAGCGTAAAATTTAAGTGCGTTACCCCCAGTTGTAGTTTCTGGATTTCCGAACATTACACCAATTTTTTCACGAAGCTGGTTGATAAAGAAAACCGTACAATTTGTTTTGCTGATAGTTCCAGTAAGTTTTCTCAATGCTTGAGACATCAAACGAGCGTGAAGACCCATTTTAGAATCTCCCATTTCTCCTTCAATTTCACTTTTAGGAGTCAAGGCTGCAACGGAGTCAATAACAACAATGTCTATAGCTCCAGAACGAATTAAGTTTTCGGCAATTTCTAAAGCCTGTTCTCCATTGTCTGGCTGCGAGATAATTAAGTTTTCGATATCAACATTTAATTTCTCAGCATAATTTCTATCAAATGCGTGCTCCGCATCAATAAAAGCAGCAATTCCGCCCGCTTTTTGAGCTTCGGCAATTGCGTGTAAAGTTAATGTGGTTTTACCAGAAGATTCTGGACCATATATTTCAATAATTCTTCCTTTTGGATATCCATTTACTCCAAGAGCTAAATCAACTCCAAGTGAGCCAGAAGAAATCGTTTCTACCTCCACAATGGCTCTGTCGCCCATTTTCATTACGGTTCCTTTTCCGTAGGTTTTGTCAAGTTTATCAAGCGTTAATTGCAGCGCTTTTAATTTGGCTTCTTTGTCTGAACTCATCTTTTATATTAATTATCTTAATTGTTATTTTTTTCTTTACGGCTAAATTATTTAAAGAAATTGCTTCCTAAAATTTGGCTCGGTAAGAATTGTAAAAGTACTTCTTTTTTTGAAGTTTGATTGTTCCAAATTGTCACAATTTTTACTATAAAAACAAAGCCTTTAATTCTGAAGCATCAGAAGGTTTTATTTTTCCGGCAAGCAGTAAACTCAATTGTTTACGACGCAAAGCAGCATCAAAACGCTGAATTTCAAGTTCAGTTTCTGGTACAATCGGCGGTACTTCAACAGGGCGTCCAGTATCGTCAACGGCAACAAAAGTATAGATTGCTTCGTTGGCTTTTGTTCGGTTTCCAGACTCGCGGTCTTCTACCCAAACGTCTATAAAAACTTCCATCGAACTTTTGAACGATCTTGAAACTTTTGCTTCGACAGTAACAACACTTCCCAGCGAAATTGCTCTGTTAAAAGCTACGTGATTTACAGAAGCCGTTACTACAATTCGGCGTGAATGTCTGCGCGCGGCAATACTTGCGGCACGATCCATTCTGGCTAATAATTCGCCGCCAAATAGATTGTTTAAAGGATTCGTTTCGCTCGGTAAAACTAAATCGGTTAATACTGTTAAGGATTCTGAGGGATGTTTTGGATTCATTTTTTTGAATAATAAATTTGTTTTTGATATCCAGATAATTGGATTTTTTTGCCATTTCCGAAAGTTATCGGGATTCACAAATTAAAAGGATTATAAAAGCTGTTTTAATTTGTAAAATCAATGGCGAAATTTTAAAAAATTCTGGCTGATTAATTCAACCAATAAACAGCCATAACAGCTGGTATAAAATAAATTACAATAGTTCTCGCACCATCGTAATCTTTTGCAAGTCTTTGTCCGAAGAGCATCATTAATAAACAGATACAAGAAAAAATGGCTCCGTAAAAACCAAATTCGCGTCCATTATTTGTTAGTAATTGAATACCGCCGACTACGCATAAAATTCCAGAAATCAATTCTAAAATTAATAAATGCAAAAGTGCAAGCGGCACTTGATTTTTTAATGGTGTTTTAGCAAAATGCTCTTTAAGCCAAGTCACATTATCCTTCCAATAAAAAATTTTCTCGTAACCTGATTGTAAAAATGTTAAAGCTAAAAAAGCTAAAAGTAAAATTGAGGCAACATTGTTCATTTGAAATCTATTTTTTATGAATTAAACGAGTCAGCTTGATAGATAAATCGGTTAGGATAATTTTTGCATTGCCGTTTCTTTCAATGTGATACAAAGCGTCGGAAAGTTCTTTGAAAATTTCGTGAATATTATTTCCATTTACAAAAGGCGCAAAATTTTCCAATTTAAACTTGTCCACTTTTGGTTCGATATAAACTAAACTTGGCGCTTGATAATTTAACATTAGCGCTTGTCGGAACATTTCGATGCAAAACTGAATAAATTTTTTCTGGCTTTCGCGTCCAAGCGATGCGATTTCTTCGCTCCAGGAAATAAGATCCTGAATTGCCGCTGCATTTCCTTTTGCCCTAAAAGCGGCACGAACCCAATTGACGAACCATTGCTCAAAAGGAAATTCTGAATCATCTTCTTTTAACAAATGAAGCGCTTTGCTAAAATTTCCTTGTGCTTGATGCGCAATTTTTTTAGCAAAATTAGGATCTATATTTTCTTGTTTGACCAACGCCTCAGCAATCACTTTTTCCGGAAGTCCATTAAAGTGAATAACTTGGCAGCGTGAACGAATGGTTTGAATGATATCTTCTTCGTTTTCTGAAATCAGAATGAACATTGTTTTGTCTGAAGGCTCTTCTAAAAGTTTCAGCAATTTGTTCGAAGCGGCGATGTTCATTTTATCGGCCATCCAAATGATCATGATTTTGTAACCGCCCTCGTAAGATTTTAACGAAAGTGATTTTAAAACTTCCTGAGCATCTTCTACACGAATTTCGCCTTGTTTGTTTTGTACGCCCAATATTTTATACCAATCGAATAAACCTCCATAAGGCATTTCCTGAATAAAGGCGCGCCAGTCCTGAATAAAATCGAGACTTTTGGGTTTGGTTTTTACATCTTCGGTCGTAACGGTTGGGTATATAAAATGCAGGTCGGGATGCGAAATATTATCAAACTTTAAATTGCAAGAATCGTTTCCGTTTGAGTTTTCGTCGCCGGTATTACTGCATAGAATATATTGTGCATAAGCAATGGCTGTTATCAAAGTACCGCTGCCTTCTGGACCGACAAATAATTGTGCATGCGGAATTCTGCCAGAAGCAGCACTTTTTATCAAGTGGCTTTTGATATAATCTTGACCTAAAATTTGAGAAAATTGCATGAAGCAAAGATAGAAGAAAATGGTGGAGTCAAAAATATTCCTAACAAAGTTTCTTAGTCTATTACTGATTCAAAAGTTAAATTGATTTTGGTCTTTTTTTGCTCGAGTTGAAGTGTTTTTTGTTAATAAATGACTCAATGCGAGCAGATATCAAGACTTTTTTGTTGATATTTTTTTTCGAAAAACGATAAACGTAAGTTTTTTTTGGTTATAAATTAATAGAAATTTTCAAAAAACATAGCGAATATCCTACGGTTTTTCTTTTAACATTTTTAACAAAAAGCCCGTTAAAACGCACATTTTCTCGACATAAGACTGGGTTTTAAGGTTTTTTTAAGATTTTTTTTTGAAAAAAAAATTCATTCGAGTTGTAAATTAAGTTAATTTATATATTTTTGTTTTTATCAACAACCAATTATAAATTCAGAATCTATGAAAGGGAAAATTATTTTATTTAGTGCATTTTTTATCCTAACTACAGCTGCAGTTTCTGCTCAAGCTAAAAACGCACCAAGAAGTATTATTAGTACAACAGCTCTTATTCGTAAGTACCATGATCAAAAAGAATTGAGTGGTATGCAAAAAGGAGAACTTTTGGAATTGTACATTGAGCGTATTAAAGTTTTAGTAAAAACGCTCCCTTACATTGCGTTGGTTACAAAACCTGGAGTTACAATGGCAGACTTAGGTATTCCGGACGATAGTGAGCACAAAAAAGTTTTAGACTTACAGGCTACAGGAACTTCAACATTTTTGGATACTACAGTAGAGTTCCAAAGAAAGATGATGCCTTACTCTGATAAAGGAAACTTAATCGCAGCTATCTTATTTTACGAAAGTACATTGAAATCTTTACACGAGTTCAACGAGTTGAACGAAATGTAATAAAAGATATATTTTAAAAAAACTTTTTTAAATCTGTTTGCAAAGAGAGATAAGATCTTTGTACCCAAATTTTAAAAAATGAAAAAACAACTCGCTCTCGATGTGTCTGAATTTTTTCAGATAACTCGAGAGGAGTTTTTACATTTGCGCATACCCAAATTTATTATTAACCCTAATACCCCCTTATCATGAAAAAAATTACTCAATTGATCTGCGTTCTTTTGACAGTTACGAGTATGAGTGCTCAACAAGAGAAAGGAATTATGGGCTACAACAATTGGTTAAACAATTGGACGGAATTTAAGCCTAACAAAGTAGAGTATGGAGAAGCAAACCAAATTTTAGCAGGAAACATTTCTGTTAATACTAAATTGCTTAAAAAGAATATCTACGTTTTGCAAGGAAACGTATATGTTACAAACAATGCTGTTTTAACAATTGAACCAGGAACTTTAATTATTGGTGATTTTGAAACTAAAGGAACATTGGTAGTTACAAAAGGTGCACAAATTGTTGCAGATGGTTTAGAAACAGATCCAATCGTATTTACTTCTAACCGCAGCCAGAAAAAAGCTGGAGACTGGGGTGGATTAGTAATTCTTGGTGATGCTCCAATCAATAAATTTGGTAACGTAGGTTCTTATAACTTAGACTTAGATCCAACACTTACTACTTACGGAGGTGATAATGTTGCGGGAAATTCTGGAATTTTACGTTTCGTTAGAATTGAGTTCGCTGGTAAAAAAGTTAAAGGGATTGATACTTTCAACGGTTTAACTGTTGCTGGTGCAGGTAACAAAACAATTTTTGATAATGTAATGGTAAGCTACTCTGGTGGTGATTCATTCGCTTTCTTCGGAGGTGATATCAATGCTTCTAAATTAGTTTCTTATAAATCAATCAACGACGACTTTAAATTTACTCAAGGTGTTCAATGTCGTTTATTTAACTCTTTAGCAATTAGATCTTCTTACTTATCTAGTAACAAAGACGGATCTCGTTGTATGGAGGTTAGATCGTATGAGAAAAAGAACGAAACTGATTTTACCAAAAAAACAACACTTGTAGCTGCTACAAATATCACAATGCTTAACGACAGTGAAAATATTAAAGCTGATATCCAAGCAGGTTTAGTAAAAGAAGCTGTATATGTTGCAGAAACTGCTTCGCTTGAAATGAAACGTAGTGTAATCTCTGGATTCAATCCTGCTGTTTTATTAGACAGTAAAATTGAAATCAATGATGCCAACCTTAAAAAAATCAAATTTGAGGAAATGTACTTTAACCTATGTAACGGTAACATCTTTACAGAGTACAATTCTAACAACGAAGATTTAGAGAGCTGGTATGGAAACAGTGTTTTCTTTAATGTTTACTCTCAAAGTAGTAACAAAGAAACATTTATTGATATCGCAAATCCTAAAAGACCAGATTATAGATTACAATTAGGAAAAATCACGGCTTCAAGCGGCAATAGATAAATAGATTTCGATTTTTATTTCCACGGCGTAAATTTTATTAATAAAGTCCCCAGACACAATTTATGTATCGTCTCCAGGACCCAAATAAAGATCAAAACATAATGGCTCTATCAAAAAAGTATTTTATATATATAATATTTTTGGTTTCACCTATTTCGTTAAGTCTGTGTGCACAAACTACAGCCGAAAAACCGACAGAGAATAAGACTGACTGTTATACAGCAGCAGTTTCTGTAGACCAAAAAGAAAAAACAGCTGATTGTTCAATCAGCGGCTTAGATAATTCTAATCAGTTTATGGCAGGGCTGTCCATCCCCAAGGACAGCCTTTCTATGGCAACTGAATCAAATGCAGTATCTGCAGATTGTCAGGAAAATTCAAATTTAGCATCAACCTCAATTCTTGCAAAAGATATTATTGAGAACTATAAATATGATTTTTCTGAAACATTTATAGATATTTTGTTTTTTGAGCGTATAGATTTAGCAAGAACACGCACTATATGATTCGAAAAATTACTTTATCTTTTTCTTATTTACTATTCTTATTCGGCATTTTTCTATTTGCTGGATCAAAAGTATATGGCCAGACCGCAACATTAGTCGCGCAACAACTTCCTTTTGACAGGATTTGTGCGGGACTAATTGTTAATGGTCAGCCATTTAATGAATATAATGCTTCTTTTAGTTATTTAAACTTTCCTGCAGGAACTACCTTTGAAATTGAACTTTCAGATGAAACAGGAAGTTTTACAAATCCAACAGCTACAACAAAGATTTCTTTTACAGATGATGCTGTAACAAAACAGCAGACCATCAAATTTGCGGTGCCAACCAATTTAAAGGGATCCAATACTTATAGTATTCGAGTTAAAAGTAATACTGCTGTACCTGTATACAGTCAAAGATTTAGAAATTTCGAAAACCAAACATCTTTTCCAGCTTTTTACAGAACATTTACTAATACTTTTTTTATTAATAATAGAGAAGGTACAGCTGCATTTTGTTCGGGTGGAAGTGTTAATCTCTCGATTTACAATCCTACTCCTTCCGATATTCCATCTTCTCCCGCTAATTATTCAAACATACTATATAAATGGTTTAAAGATGATGTATTAATTACAGGACAAAATGGTACATCTTTATCAGTTAATGCACCTGGAGTTTACTATGCTCAGATAGATTACGGAGGTTGCGATGATGATAATTTTAGTTCCAATCGTGTAACTGTTGCTTCTTCAAATGGCGGATCATCTGTAACAATAAGTTCGAGTCTTGGTAATCCTTTTTGCGCAAGCGGAACAGGTACTGTATTAACAGCTACTTCTGGAAACAGTTACAAATGGTATAAAAACGGAAGCATAATTACTAGTGCCACTAGCAGGACTTATTCTACAAACGAATCAGGAGTTTATTCTGTAGATGTTGATTTTGGAGGATGTAGTGCTACTGGAAGTATTAATTTAAGCAGTAACGGATTTGAGGCAAGTATTGATGTTGCAGATACTGTAACTATTGAAGAGGGGGAAGTAATAAACGTGTCAGTAACAACAGACGCAACAAGCCCTACTTTCGAATGGTTTTTAAATGGTAGCGTAATTGCAGGCGCAACTACAAGTAGTTTTGATGTTAAAGTAAGAGGTAGTTATAAAGTAAAAATTTCTCAAGCATCTGGATGTGTTGCTACAAAAGAATTTTCGTTTAGAGTTAACGGACAATCTGGACCAGCGACTGTTATTCCAAACATTATTAAATTAAGCGGATTGAATCCGTATTGGAATATTCCTGATGAATATAAAAACGATTCGACAAAAGTTATTATAATTAGTTCGAACGGAGATAAGGTACTAGATGTAGTAAATTATCAAGGCGACTGGCCTCAAAACAGTGTAGATTTTAAAAATGTCAATCCAGTTTATTACTATGTTATTCAAGGCGATGCAGGTGAAAAAAAAGGATCAATAACCGTGATAAAATAATATGAAGAAAATTTTACTATTCATCACTTTATTTTGCGGTTTTTCAATTGTGCTCTATTCCCAGGAAACCACTGAGAATGGAGTTGTTTCGTTTTCATTACCTATTAGAAATTCTTTAAAGTTTAATAGATATTTAATCAATCCAACATTCAGTTTTGTTCGCGAAGCAAATCCGTATGTAAGTTTTTATAACAAAAGACAATGGACACAGTTTGAAGATTCTCCAAATACATATTTGGCAAACTATTCAGGACGATTTAGAGAGAACGAAGCATTTGCAGTTGGTTTATTCCAGCAGAATTATGGATTAATGACGGTCTTTGGAGGTGTTGTCAATTTTGCTCACAATATTGTATTACAAGAAGATAGTAATTTAACTTTTGGTTTAAATGTAGGTGCTTATCAAAGTGGTTTAAACAAAGGAAAAATTATTACAGATGATACGGATATTTTAGGTAGTGAATTTCCATCTTACACGTTATTAACTGTTAATCCTGGAATTAACTACGGAACTGCTTTTCTTGATTTCGGACTTTCGATCAATAATTTGATTCTGTATAATTTCGGAGCCGGAATGGTAAAAGAAGATCCAGAAAGAGCAATACAAGTACACGCAATGTATACTGGATATATTGATAGTTACGGTTTTTTTGACAGAAGCAGGTTTTCAGGAATTGTGAAAACAGAATTAAAAAAAGACAAAACAGTTATTTCTGGACTTGGTATGCTGACACTTAAACAAGGAGTGTGGGGACAAGTAGGTTATAACACATTATACGGTGTTTCTGCAGGTTTGGGTGTTAATATTTCTCCGAGCATTGCAATAGAATACAACTATGAAAGAGGTATGGGTAATTTCGCCAACCTTGGAGGATCGCACGAATTTGCGATTGCATATAGATTCAAAAACAGAAATTATTATTACGGAGATGATGATGAAGGATCATTAATGGATCCGTCAAGACCAAAGCCAGTTCCAGCTAAACCAAAATCTGAAGCAACTCAAGTTAACAGAGCTGATATAGCGGAAAAGAATAGACTGGCTGCTGAAGCAAAAGCAAAAGCTGATGCAGAGGCTAAACAAGCAAGACTTGCTGCTGCTGAAAAAGTGAAAGCAGATGCTGCTGCCGCTGCAGAAGCAAAACAAGCAAAACTTGTTGCTGATGCAAAAGCAAAAGCCGATGCTGCCGCTGCTGCTAAAGCGAAATTAGAAGCAGATAACAAAGCTAAGGTAGATGCTGCTGAAGCTCAGAAAATGAAATTAGCTGCAGATGCTAAAGCAAAAGCCGACGCTACCGCTGCTGCTAAAGCGAAATTAGAAGCAGATAACAAAGCTAAGGTAGATGCTGCCGAAGCTCAGAAAATGAAATTAGCTGCAGATGCTAAAGCAAAAGCTGATGCCGCGGCTGCAGCGAGAGCGCAAACTGCGACAGCAAATAGAGCAGTTGCAGCGACACAAAAAACACAAGCACAATTGGCTGCTGATAAAGTTAGAGCCGATGCTGAAGAACGTAGATTAAAATTAGCTGCAGATAATAAAGCGAGAGTTGATGCGGCCGCAGCTGCGAGAGCACAAGCTGCTGCAAATAAACCAGGCGCAAACAAACCAGTTGCGGCGACACAAAAAACAGCAGCACAATTAGCTGCTGATAAAGCCGCTGCAGATGCAGAGGCAATGAAACTTAAATTAGCTGCAGATGCAAAAGCGAAAGCGGATGCAGAAGCTGCTGAAAAAGCAAAAGCGACGGCTTCTGAACCGCAAAAAACAGCAGCACAATTAGCCGCTGATAAAGCGAAAGCAGACGCTGAGGCAATGAAACTTAAATTGGCTGCTGATGCTAAAGCGAAGGCAGATGCAGAAGCCGCAGCTAAAGCAAAAGCAGATGCTGCTAAGACTGCTGCACCACAAAAAACAGCTGCTCAGTTAGCTGCTGAAAAAGCGAGAGCAGATGCGGAAGCAGCGAGAGAAGCAAGACTTGCCGCAGCTGAAAAAGCAAAAGCAGATGCTGAAGCTCAAAGATTGAAATTAGCTGCAGACGCGAAAGCCAAAGCAGATGCTGCAGAAGCAAAACGTAAGGCAGATGCTAAAGCAAGAGCAGAAGCGGCAGATATGCAATCAATATTAGCAGCCGATGCAAAAGCAAAAGCTGATTCGGATGCTTTACAGGCAAGATTAGCTGCTGAGGCTAAAGCAAAAGCGGCAGCAGAAGCTAAAACGAAATCTTCTATTGATGCAGCAAACAAAGCTAAACTAGCAGCCGATGCAAAAGCAAAAGCAGCTGAAGAGGCAGCATTGAAAGAAAAATTAGCAGCGGATGCAAAAGCAAAAGCCGATGCAGAAGCAAGACAAGCAATTATTGCTGCAGAAGCAAAAGCAAAAGCAGATGCGGAAGCATTGAAAATAAAACAAGCTGAAGAGGCTAAACAAGCTCAGTTAGATGCAGAAGCAAAAGCGAAAGCAGATGCGGAGGCACTACAAGCTAAATTAGCAGCGGATGCAAAAGCGAAAGCAGATGCAGAAGCATTAAAGATAAAACAGGCCGAGGAGTCGAAAGTAAGACAAGCTGAAGAAGCAAAACAGGCACAATTAGCTGCTGAAAAAGCAAAAGCAGATGCAGAAGCACTTCAAGCTAAATTAGCGGCAGATGCAAAAGCAAAAGCAGATGCGGAGGCACTTCAAGCTAAGTTAGCGGCTGATGCAAAAGCGAAGGCAGATGCAGAAGCTGCTCAAGCAAAATTAGCAGCCGATGCAAAAGCGAAAGCTGATATGGAAGCGCTTCAGGCAAAATTAATTGCTGATGCAAGAGTTAAGGCAGATGCTGAGGCTACTGCAAAAGCGAAGGCTGAAGCAGAAGCTAAAAAATTAGAAGAAGCAGAAGCGGCTCGTCAGGCTAAAATTGCAGCAGACGCAAAAACAAAAGCGGATGCAGAAGCACTTCAAGCTAAATTAGCAGCCGATGCAAAAGCTAAGGCAGATGCAGAAGCATTAAAAGTTAAACAAGCGGCTGATGAAAAATCAAGAGTTGAAGAAGAAGCTCGTCAGGCTAAATTAACAGCCGATGCAAAAGCCAAAGCAGATGCAGAGGCACTTCAAGCTAAGTTAGCAGCAGATGCAAAAGCAAAAGCAGATGCAGAAGCATTAAAAGTTAAACAAGCGGCTGATGAAAAAGCAAAAGTTGAAGAAGAAGCTCGCCAGGCTAAATTAGCAGCCGATGCAAAAGCGAAAGCAGATGCAGAAGCACTTCAAGCTAAGTTAGCAGCCGATGCAAAAGCTAAGGCAGATGCAGAAGCACTTCAAGCTAAATTGGCAGCCGATGCAAAAGCAAAAGCAGATGCGGAAGCATTAAAAGTTAAACAAGCGGCTGATGAAAAAGCAAGAGTTGAAGAAGAAGCTCGTCAGGCTAAATTAGCAGCGGATGCAAAAGCGAAAGCAGATGCAGAAGCACTTCAAGCTAAGTTAGCAGCCGATGCAAAAGCAAAAGCGGATGCGGAAGCATTAAAAGTTAAACAAGCGGCTGATGAAAAAGCAAGAGTTGAAGAAGAAGCTCGTCAGGCTAAATTAGCAGCGGATGCAAAAGCGAAAGCCGATGCAGAAGCACTTCAAGCTAAATTAGCGGCTGATGCAAAAGCAAAAGCGGATATGGAGGCATTACAAGCTAAATTATTGGCTGATGCAAAAGTAAAAGCCGATGCAGAAGCTACTGCTAAAGCAAAAGCAGAAGCCGAGGCTAAAAAATTACAAGAAGAGGAAGAAGCTCGTCAAGCTAAATTAGCAGCCGATGCAAAAGCGAAAGCGGATGCAGAAGCATTACAAGCTAAGCAAGCAGCAGAAGAAAAAGCGAGAGTTGCAGAAGAAGCTCGTCAAGCTAAATTAGCGGCAGACGCAAAAGCAAAAGCCGATGCAGAAGCATTGAAAATAAAATTAGCAGCCGACGCAAAAGCGAAAGCGGATGCAGAAGCATTACAAGCTAAGCAAGCAGCTGAAGAAAAAGCGAGAGTTGCAGAAGAAGCTCGTCAAGCTAAATTAGCAGCAGACGCAAAAGCAAAAGCCGACGCGGAAGCATTGAAAATAAAATTAGCAGCGGATGCAAAAGCGAAAGCAGATGCAGAAGCATTACAAGCTAAACAAGCAGCTGAAGAAAAAGCGAGAGTTGCGGAAGAAGCTCGTCAAGCTAAATTGGCAGCAGAAACACAGGCAAAAGCCGACGCGGAAGCATTGAAAATAAAATTAGCAGCAGATGCAAAAGCGAAAGCCGACGCAGAAGCATTACAAGCTAAACAAGCAGCTGAAGAAAAAGCCAGAGCAGCAGAAGAAGCTCGTCAAGCTAAGTTAGAAGCGGAAGCAAAAGCAAAAGCCGATGCAGATGCACTAGCAGCAAGACTTGTAGCTGAAGAAGCAAATAAAGATGCAACTGCAAAAGCAATTGATGAATTAACAGCTTCTATTGCGGCAACAAGTAAATCTCAAAGTGATTTATTGGCGCAGTTCACAGCTACAGTTGCAAACAAACAAAAAGACTTAAATGATTTAAAAGAAGAAAATGATTTAAGTGAAAAAGGGATTTATAGAGAGCCAAAACCTTTCAAAAGTGTAGCGGCAGAAAATAGTCAAATTGAGGCATTGAAAATACAGATTGCTGAGGCTAACAACAGCATGAAAAATGAAATTGCTAAGCTGACTAATCTTTATAATGAAAGGTTGAAAAAGTTCCCTAAAAATGATCCTTTGAACAGAGCTTATCTTGAAAAGATAAACGAGTTGAAAGCAGCACAGTTGAAGATGGAACTTGAAGGAGCAGCTTTATTAGCCGATTTAGAGCGTATTAAAACTGAAACGGAAATTGAGCGTAAACGTAGAATTAAACGTGCGGCTTATGAAAATGACCAAGGAAGATATGCACAGGACGTTGCTGCTTTAAAACGAATTAAAGAGACAACGAAAATCAGTAATACGCCGTTAAAAGCAAGTGATTTTGATTTTGGTGAAGAGCAGTCAAATATGCAGATCATTAAGAATATCAAAAATTCTGAAAGCGGTTATTATTTGATTCTGGCAGTTCACAATAGTATTGAAAAAAGAGATGAGTTCTTAGCCAAAGCGGTAGCTGCAGGACGTACAGATATTAATTTCTTTTATAATATAACAACGAGTAAGTATTATATCTATTACGAAAAGTTTGATGGTCTTCAAGAAGCAACAAAAGCTTTAGAAGCCAAAGGGAACAAACCTTATAATGGAAATATGGCCATCGTAAAAGTGGAGAATTAGTAAAAGATAATTATCACAACTTCTTTAATAGAAGAGTCAATAATTAAAATAAATTTAAATAAAGATTATATGTTGTTTATTAAATGCCCCTTTATAAAACAACTGTTAAACTGAAACCATAGAAACATGAAGAAACCTACTACTTTAAAATTAGTTTTAGCTTTATTACTTTGTATTCAAAGTTTAGTTATGTTCTCTCAAAAGGATTTTACCGCTCGATTCGATACGAGTTTAAAAGGTGATATGCTCTTGATAGGTAATAATATTTTGAATAGGGATACTGGTAGAAATAATAACCGGGCTAATGACCCCTTTAATTCTACAAGTCAAAATAATAATGATCTTAGCATGCAATATATTGATATCGATAACGATAACAGTACATTCAGTTCAAGTTCGGCAAATCTTACGATTCCAACTGCCAGCAGAGAATGTTATAAAATTGTTTATGCGGGGCTTTATTGGGCAGGTATTTATAGTCAGGGTTCTGTAAATAACGGAACTGTTAATAGAAGTAATTTAGGTTCAATCAAAATTAAGTTACCTAACCAGACTGCTTATACTGATATTAGAGGTACGCTAATTCATGATTATTATCCAGGAACTTCAAATGGTGACCAAATTCCTTATGCTTATTATTACGATGCAACATCGATTGTTCAAGCATTAGCAAATCCAGAAGGAACTTATACTGTAGCCAATATTATTGCTGCTAGAGGACAAATTAATGGTGGTTTTTCTGCTGGATGGAATTTATTTGTAGTTTATGAGGATCCTAAATCCTCAGCAAAATATATTAGTTCTTTTGATGGCTTCAGATGGATACAGGCAAATAGTGCTGCAGTAACTTACGATATTAAAGGTTTTAAAACTATTCCTAATGGAATTGTTAAGGCAAAATTGGCATTTGCAGCTTTAGAAGGGGATGTTAATTTAACAGGTGATAGATACTCAATTAATAATAGGGACATTTCGACAGCTGAGCGTCCAATTGATAATTTTTTCAACAGTACAATAAACGATACTAATGGACCTTTTGTAGCGAGACAGCCTGCCAGTGGTAATACACTAGGGTTTGAAGCAGGTATTTTAAATGTACCAAATCCGGCTACTACTCAATATCCAGGAGGAAGTGTTATTAGAAATAATGATACTCAAGCAACATTAAAGTTAAGTACGGGAGGTGATGGTTATGGATTATTTTTTAATGCCTTTAACGTCGAAATTATTGAGCCTAAAATTGTTTTAACCAAGATTGTAAAAAATGCGGCTGGAGTTAATATCGGTGGTCAAGATGTTACATTAGGGCAGCAGCTTAATTATGAAATCGGTTTTAAAAATACAGGTAACGATAATGCTACATCATTTACGATTAGAGATGAATTGCCTGTAAACATTATTTTTAATTATCCGGCGGATATTGTTTCATTACCTGCTGGTGTTACAGTTCAAAGTTACAATGCGGCTACTAGAAATATAGTTTTTGCAGTTAATAATAATGTTGTTAAAGTAGGAGACCCTGAAAAAGTAATCAGTTTTAAAGTTCAGGTAGTTCCAGATTGTCATATGTTGAGCGAAGCTTGTTCAAACAGTATTGATAACTCTGCTTATGCTACTTATAAAGGAACACAGAATACTACATTTACTATTTCTGATGATCCGAGTGTTAATACGAATACAGGGTGTATCTTAATTCCAAAAGCGACAAACTTTTTAGTAAATGTTAAAGAATGTGAGTATACTGAGAATGTAACTTTGTGTGGTGATAGTGTAGATTTGAGAGCTGCTAATGGGTATAGTAATTATACTTGGTATAGTGATAAGGAGCTTAAGAATCAAATAGGAACTGGACAGACATTTGCAGTTAGAAATCCTGGTACTTATTATGTTTACAATTTAGCAGCAGCTCCTTGTAGATCAATTATACAGTCTTTTGTTGTTTCTAGATATGGTACTACAGCAGTAAATCCTGTTATACCTTTTGCAGATCAGTTATTGGATTGTACTAACGATGGAAAAAAATTACCAATTATTATTTTATGTGGTAGTAACGCTTCCAGACGAATTACAACAAATATTACAGATGCGACAAGTATAATCTGGGAAAAATTAGTTGTTGGAAGCTGTCCTAAGATGAGCAATGAAAATTGTGCTAATGAAAGTAGTTCTTGTACTTGGACTCAAGTTGGAACTGGTCAAAATTTTAATGCGAGTGAGGAAGGACAATATCGTTTAACATTAAACTATTCAGGAGGAGCTGGAGTTTGTTTTAATCGTTTTTATTTTAACGTATTCACGAATTTATTAACGCCAACAGAAACACATCGAGATATTATTTGCGGTTCTCCCGGAAATATTACAATCGGAGGTGTACCTGCTGGATACGAATATGCGATAAGTACTGATCCAAACGGACAAATTGGTAATTATCAAACAAGCAATTCGTTTACGATCAATACTCCAAATTCTTATACTGTTCATATTAGACAAGTAGGTGTAACTACAAATCCTTGTATTTTCACAGTTCCTAATATTTTAATTAGAAGCAGAAACTTAAGTATTAGTACATTAGTTACGCAGCCATCTTGTTTTGGTGAAAAAGGAGCTATTAAAGTTGGAGCAGAAAATATTGATCCTCAATATTACTATTATATTTATAATGGAAACACTTTAATAAATAGTTTTGGTCCGACTGCAAATTCAGATTATACTTTTTCAAATTTAAATCCTGGTGTCACCTATAGAGTTAGAGTTACTAATGGTCCAGTTGGATCAACTCCTCCTCCAAGCTGTGACAGAGACCAATATATTTATATTAATCAGCCTGCGTCTGCTGTCACTGCTACTGCTGCACTTGTTGAACCATTAACAGCTTGCAGTAATGGAAAAATTGTTATTTCAGCGTCAGGTGGTGCTTGGGGTCAATATTATTACTTCATAAACGGATCTTCGGATTTTCAGACTTCTAATGAAATTGTAGTTACCACACCGGGAACATACAATATTAGAGTAGTTGATTCTAATAACTGTGAAGCAACAACAAGCGTTACTGTTGCTAGTAACGAAAAGCCTACTTATACAATATCACATACCAACAGTACATGTTATGATGGAAGTGCTGAAATCAGAATTAATACGACAAATGCAAACGGATACATTGTAACATATAGCGTAAATGGTTCTGCATTTCAAAGTAATCCTGTTTTCTCAAATCTTCAGCCGGGAACTTATAGTGTATCTATAAAATATGGTATGTCTTATATTCCTCAATGGCAGACACAACCTAAAATTATATATTGTCCAGATATTGTTGAACAGGTTGTTATAACAGGACCAACTTCTGCAGTAACTGCTTCTGCTGGGGTTGCTGCTTTGGCTGGTTGTACTCTTCCAGATGCAAATGGAGTTAATCAAGGAGGAAAATTAAGAATCAATAATGCTCAAGGGGGAACACCAAACTATGAATATAGTTTTGATGGTGGTGCAACTTGGCAGACATCTAATGAAAAAAATGTTTTACCAGGAACTTATGTTTTAGTAATTCGAGATGCTTTGGGTTGTATGTATACAATTCCTTATGATATTATATTAGATCCTAGACCATCTGATCCGACTATTAAAGTTGAAGATCCTATCTTTAATTGTAATGGTACAGCAACAAGTACAGTTACAGTTACAAATGGTGTTTCAAATTATACTTACGAATATTATCTTGACGGAGTTGCAAATACTCCAAAAACAAATAATGTATTTACTAATGTTCCTTCAGGAAGCCATACAGTTTCTGTAATATATAAGGTTTCTACAGTACCAACATATAGTAATTTATTAAGAGAAGATTTTGGTAGAGGTCCAGACGTTAAAGTTGATGGAATCCACCCTAACTATTGCTGGGAAAGACAGGATTATGTTGCAGACTGCCCTAATTCTTATATGCCTATTTTATTGAATGATGGTGAATATGTAGTTACACAAGCCTTGATCCCAGAGCATAAAAATGGTTTCAATTGGAACTTACCAAAAGACAACACTTCGGTTATTAATAATACACCTCAGATCACTGATGGTAGATTCTTAGCTGTAAACGTTGGTGGAGTAGTACCAGTTGGAGGAATTTTATATAGAAAAACAATTAATGATGTAATTCCAAACCAAGATATTCAGGTTTCGCTTTATATGCTGAATTTATTGGCAGCTTCAAATAATCTGCCTTCTCCTAGACTTACAATTCAGCTTCAGAAAAATGGAGTTGTAGTTCCGGGAGCTTCAAAAGATACTCAAAGTATTCCGCGTGATGAGAAATGGCATAATACAACTGATTTAGGCAATGGCCAGGTTTTAACATTAAATCCTGGAAATAATACTTCATTAGATTTCGTTATTTTATCTTACAGTCAGGTCATTGATGGAAACGATTTAGCTGTTGATGATATCTGGGTACGTCAGATTCCAGAATCATGTATTGCACAGAAAAACTTCCCAATCGTTATTGACAGTAATAAAGCATTCTCAGCTTCAATTACAGGATTTAAAGATTTAACTTGTATCGGATCTAATAATGGAGAAGTTACTATTGCGGCTCAAAACTTTAATCTTCCTTACGGATTTGATTATTCATTAGACAATGGTGTTACATGGATTAATTCTAAAGTTTCTCCAGTAACAGCAACAGGACTAACAAGTAAAACGTATAACATTAGAGTTCGTTTTGATAATAGCGCTTCAAGCTGTGTGTTCCCATTAACTCAGGTTATTAAAGCACCAACCGCTATTACACCAGCAGCGAATGTAACTACACCAGCAACTTGTACAACAGGAGCAACTATTACGGCTTCTGCTACAGGAGGAACACCATCATATCAATTCCAATTAATGAACGGTACTACTATCGTAGCTCCTTTCCAAACTACTGGAATTTTTACAAATATTCCAACTGGAACATATACTGTAGTAGTAAGAGATTCAAACAGCTGTTTATCTTCTGCATCAGCTTCAGTGATTGTAGTAGCGCCTAATACGCCTACAGCTTCATTGGCAGCGACTTCAGATTTATGTTATGATACAACAAATCAGGCTACTCTTGTCGTTACGGCAACAGGAACAGGAACATTAAGTTATAGTTTAGATGGAGCGCCAGCTCAGACATCTAATACATTTACTAATGTTGGCCCTGGAACACATAATGTTGTTGTAACAGACAGTAATAACTGTACAGCAACAGTTAGTAATATTGTTATTGCCCCACAACTTGGAGGTGAAGCAAAAATTACTTCAGAATTAAATTGTACTACAACTCCAAATGCTTCTATTACAGTTACCATTACTGGAGGAACAAGTGCATATACTTATAAAGTTAGAAAAGGAGCTGGTACATACGGATCTAGTACTGCTGTAACAGGAAGTTCTTTTGTATACACAGGAGCTAATTCAGCAGACACTTATTATTTCGAAATTACAGATTCAAAAGGTTGCGTTGTTGTACTAAGCGCAATTGTAAATACAATTACGAACCCTACAGTAACTGCTCAGAAAGTAGATGCAACGTGTAATGGTGCTTCTACAGGATCTGTTCAATTAGCAGGTGCAGGAGGTTCTGGAAATTACACTTACTTATTCTACAGCAGTTCAACTACACCGGTACCAACAACTTTTGTAACGCAATCTAATTACACAGGATTAGCTGCAGGAAGTTATTCGTACCAAGTTATGGATGGTAAAGGTTGTAAGTCTGCTGTTGGAACAGTGACTATTACACAACCAACAACTTTAACAGCGACTGCTTCTGCAACAACATTTACATGTGATGCTTCTAATGTAAAACAGGCAGCAACAGTTACTATTGCAGTTCCTACTACAGGTACAGCTCCATATCAATATAGTTTTGATGGTGGAACAACTTTCAGCAGCACACGTACTTTGTCTGTAACAGATAATGGTACAAACAGAACTATCTCTTATGTAGTAAAAGATGCGCAAGGTTGTCAAACACCAGTTCAAACAATTACAATTAATAGATTAAACCCTCCAACTGATTTAGCTTTCAGTGCGGCAGCGGTGACATGTAACGCAACAACAACTACAGTTACTGCTACAGCAACTAATGGAGTTGCTCCATTAACATTTGCTATTACATCTCCTGCAGGATCAGCAGCTACAAATACAACAGGTGTTTTTGCTGGTTTAGCTCCAGGAGTATATAATTTTAGAGTTACAGATGCAAATGGATGTTACTATAACGAAGCATTTACAATTAACTCAGCGACTCCAATTGCAGTAACACCAAACAAAACAAGTGATGTTCTTTGTAGAGGCGGCAACACAGGATCTGGAACTTATACAGTTTCAGGAGTTGCTACACCAGGTGCGTATACTTATACAATTACACCAAACACAGGAAC
>NZ_JBHUDZ010000007.1:0-171415 GCF_042678225.1 Flavobacterium artemisiae
TATTATGCGATAAATACTCTCGGTTCTTTATTCGAATCTCTCGATTCTATTACTCTTATTTCTTTGTTCTAACATCTCTGTTAAAACGGCTGTCAATTCAATATGTCTACGAACGTAATTTCTTGTTTTCCGCTTGTTTCTCAAAGCGGGTGCAAAACTAAAACTTCTTTTTGTTTCCTGCAAGAAAAATTTAAAAAAATTTGAAACTTTTTTTTCGTCTCCTTTTTGTTAATTTCTCTTCCAGTATTTCAATGAGCGTTTTCGTTGTTGCGGGTGCAAAAATAGCACCTTTATTGAGTTACGCAAGCTTTTTTCTCAACTATTTTTATTCTTTTTTTTATTTATTTCTTAACTCACTGGAAACATATTATTTACGATTAAACATTTTTCCTTACCCTGTAGGTTTTTTCTTTGTTTCGCTGTTATTTCTATATTTTCCGCTTGTTTTCTATCTTCGTTTTTATGGAGTTTTTAGTTTTCAGCCGTGCTTTTTTAGTTTTAATATCCTTTTTATCCCCTAAAATTTCTTTTGAAAACTACTGCCCTAGCCCTGATGAGAGGGAAAATCCTTTGGGGCCGGGGTTCGGCCCCAAAGATTGGAAGGAACAGCAGGTATCAGCTCCTTATTATTATTGAAATTCCATTTTTTAAATTCCAATTCAAAATCGCCTTCGTTTGACTCTGATCAAAATTCTTTACATATATAATATGTATTAAAAACTTAACCGATTATTAAGACCTGTTGGCAGACCAAATAGTTCTACTTATATATGTATAAAAATAAAGCTGGATTTTTTGATATATTATATAAGGAAACGAGAAGTTACTTATTAGGTATATCTCGTTATTTTTAGGTAATTCTGAATGCACAGTAAATGAAATTAATCTATTCAATAATTTCAATGCTGATTAAAAATGAAATAGTTTTGCATTTATGAATTTAAATCGAATAGAAATAAAAAAGCATATTCAGAAAATGGAAGATCGAAATTTGTCTTTTCGTGTCTTTGATTTGAATAGCAGTTTTAATCCCGCATATTTACAACCTCATAAAAAAGATCATTTCTGTATTTTAGTAATTGAGGCTGGTACTATGGAAGTACATATAGAAGATCGAAAGCATTTTTTGAAAGCAGGAAAAATTTCGATTGTGTTTCCTGATCAAGTTCATTTTATTTCGAACGCTAGTTCCGATTTACATGGTAAAGTAATCTTATTTGAAGAAGTACTCTTTTGTTCTGATATTCTTAAAAATGAACTCAGCGCATATAACGTAAATCTTTCTGTTCATCTAAACTGCATTTTACTTTCTGAAAAAGAATTTAAAAACAGTCTTAAAATTACAGCAGATATTGAGAACATTTACGATGCTCCAACATTAATCAAAAAAGAACAGGCGCGTTTTTACATCAAGGTGCTTCTTCTTGGACTTATAGAATCTATTCACGGTCAGCATCCTGTTTTACACCAGGAAAAAGAAGCAGATAAAGTAATTTACTTTCGTTTCAAAAAATTATTGAATCAGCATTACAAAACACAGCGAACTGTTCAGTATTATGCAGACCAACTAGCGGTCAGTACAAAAAAACTCAACAATGTTACCAAGAAACATTGTCGCGAAACCGCTATTAATGCAATTCATAACCGAATTTTAACTGAAATAAAACGACAATTGCTTTTTTCAGATCTGTCTCATAAAGAGATTGCTTTTGATTTGGGATTTAGTTCTCCATCTGCATTAAATAAATTCGTTAAAGCAAAACTCAAAGAAACTCCAACCGAGCTACAGCAGGAATTGGCGCAAATTTATATCGCATAGTACTGTTTGTATAACAGCACCGCCTACACCTCTTTTACCTTTGTCTCATAATTAAATTAGGTATAAAAATGAGCAAATTATTTATTGCTTCAGAGGTTTTCCACGGTGCTGGTAGTCTTGAAGAGCTAAAAAACATTAAAGGGAAAAAAGCAATTATCGTTACAGGCGGCAGTTCTATGAAAAAAAGCGGTACTCTTGACAGAGCTGTAGCTTTTTTACAAGAAGCTGGTATTGAAACTAAAATATTTGATGGTGTGGAAGAAGATCCGTCATCTGCAACAAGTCTTAAAGGTGCTGAGGCAATGTTAAAATTTCAGCCTGATTGGATTGTAGGTTTAGGAGGTTGTTCTGCAATTGATGCGGCTAAAACTATGTGGATTTTTTACGAATATCCTGATACCGATTTTGATTCGCTTATTAAACCTTTCAGCGTTCCTGTTTTAAGAAACAAAGCTAAATTTATTGCTATTCCGTCTACAAGCGGAACAGGAACAGAAACAACTGGTTTAGCTGTTATTACAGATCGCGAAAAAGGAGTGAAATATCCAATCGTATCTTACGAATTAACACCAGACATCGCTATTGTTGACGGAGAAATATGCGCTTCAATGCCTGCGCACATTACAAGCAATACAGGTCTTGATGCATTAACGCACTGTGTAGAAGCATTTGTTTCTAATATTGATAACAATTATGCTGATGTGCTTTCTAAAGGAGGTTTAGAAATTGTTTTTAATAACCTGCCAGAAGCGGTTAAGAATCCAGAAAATATCGCTGCACGCCAAAACATGCACGACGCTTCTTTTATGGCTGGACTTGCTTTTAATAATGCTTGGCTGGGTATTGTGCATTCTCTTTCCCATCAAGTAGGTGCTCTTTATGGAATTCCCCACGGATGTGCAAATGCTATTTTCCTTCCAAACGTTATTCGCTACAACGAATCAGCAACAGATAAATATCCGGCATTAGCAAAAGTTATTGGAGAAGAAACTGCTGAAGGCTTAGCAACTGCTATCGAAAAACTTAGAAAAGATGTCAATAATATTGGATCTCTTAAAGAATTTGGAATTTCTAAAGAAGACTGGATCAAAAACCTTGATTATATTGCAGGCAATGCTTTAGTTGATCCTTGTACCGGTTTTAATCCTCGTGTTCCAAGCCTAGAAGATTTAAAAGCTATCTATAATGCTTGTTACGAAGGTATTGTTTATAGTGAAAGTGCAGTTTTAAACTAAGATCTTTTTACTAATTACCATAATAAAGCCTTTCATTTTCAAAGTCGAAAATGAAAGGCTTTATTTATTCAAAGTGCTATCTTATTGCTCATTATACATTCAATAAGTCCGTTATCCTCTAAATATAACTTGAGTTTATTGATTTTATCTTCACTTCCTAATACTTCAAAAATGGTATGCTCTTTTTCTATAATCAAAGGACTGGCATTATATACTTTAAATAATACAGCTGTTAAATCTTTATCCATCACGGTATTTGTACATACTTTAAATAAAGCCGCTGTTATTGAAATTTTGAAATTATAATCTTCTTTCATTTAAATTTTAGTATTGATTTTTCTTAATTTATTTACCTTGATGTCAAAAAAAAACCTTTCTCATTTTGACATTGAGAAAGGTTTGCAAATGGCAATAAAATCCTCATTCGTCATAAAAGACCAATAATGATAATTGCAATAATAATAGTTCCTAAATTTTTCATAGTTGTTTAAAACAAAAAAGCCTCCCAGATTGGGAGGCTTTCAAAATTATATCTTGATTAATTTATACAACGCTCCTTCACATAATTATCTAATGATAATAATGCTGTTAATAATTGCGCTGTTAATTAGGTTTTTCATTTAATACTTATTTGCTTGACAAATATATGCATTTCTTATGTATTGCAAAATAAATTAGAAATTTACAACCCAAAATGTTTTACTCAAAATTTTCTCTTTATCTAACTCTAGAAGTTTATATCAATTCTCATTACTACGGCCGTTTATCTAGATCTATTTATTCCTTAATTGTTTGCAAAACCAGACTTTTTACTCTGTAACTATTAAAAATCATAAACAAAACGGTTACGATTAAAAGCAATGAAAGATCTGCAGCACCAAGCAACAACTGACTTTTTACTTCGAATAAATTAGCAAATCCGTAACTGAAAATAGAACTTATCATATACATTACGCCGCCTGTAAGTCCGCTGGCAACTCCGGCATTTTTGGTAAAACGGGTTAAACAATAGCCATAGACTATATTAAAAATAAAGCCGCCTGCGATGTGAATTCCGATTATAAACCCAATTAAAGTATACAGATTACTAGTATATGAGGAAGTAAAAATCATTAGTAAAACCAAGATAATCTGAATTCCAAACGCTGTTCCTACTTTTTGAGCCAAAGGTTTTTTGATTAAAGATTTAGCGATAATTCCGCCGATCATTAATGAAAAACCAGACAATAGAGAACTATAACCCGTTGTAATTGCCGAATAACCCAAAACGCGTTCTATAATAAACGGACTTGATAAACTGTACACAATTACGATTCCGAAACAAATTCCGATAATAAGAAGACCTAATGTGAAATCAGCAGTTTGGAGCATTCCTTTATAAGTTGCTGCAATTGATTTTAATTTAAATGGCTGATAATATTTTAAAGATTCTCCGCTGTAAATCAATTCTAAAATCAGGAAAGCAAATGATAATCCGCCTAGAAAATAAAAATTAGATTTCCAGCCAAAACTACTTTGCAGATAACCTCCTAAAAATGGAGCCATAATAGGTGCCGTTGCCCAAATAATTGAAAATAAACTAATATAACTTTTTAGTTTTTCGCCCGAAAAAAGATCCACAAAATAAGCTCTTTTACCCACAACAATAAGCGCAATCGTGATTCCCTGAATAATTCTCATCGCATAAATCACATAAATATTTGGGACTAATGCAATCACAAAACTGGTCAAAGAAAATAATCCAAGCGAAACGAGACCAATTTTATATCTTCCAAAACTATCTAGAATACTTCCGATAAAAAACTGGCTTATACCAACACTGAACATAAATACTACCAGCGAAAGCTGTACAGCCGACGCAGAAACATTTAGATCATTTGCCATGGCAGGCAAAGACGGTAAATAAATATCGGTCGCAAAACCAGATAACGGAATCAAAGCCAAGGCCAGTATAGTACTAAAACCTTGGTGATTTTCTTTTAAAATTCTCATTTTTTTTTTTTTCTAAATTATGCTCCGTGTGCTTCTAGAGAAACTGTTTTCCATTCATCAAAACTTTCCAAACGTTGTTTGTACGTTTCTGTTACGGCTGCATAAGCAACTGAACCAAACAATAATCGCAATGGTGGATTTGGATTGTCTACCAATTTTAGAATTACATTGGCAGTCGCTTCTGGATTCCCAAAAATTCCTGGCGCAGAAGATGCTTCATTAAAACCAGCTTTTACAGCATCGTAAACTTCCATACTTTGGGTTTGAAAAGCCGATGCGCCCGACCAATCTGTACTATAGCCGTTTGGTTCTACCAGCGAAACATTGATTCCAAAACCTTTAACCTCTGATGCCAGCGTCTCGCTTAAACCCTCAACAGCAAATTTAGAAGCATTGTAAAGTCCGAGAACTGGAAGTGTAACCAATCCTAAAAAGCTGGACACTTGAATAATATGACCGCTTTTTTGCTCGCGCATAATCGGTAAAACCGCTTGAGATAACCAAAGCACACCAAAAAAGTTTGTTTCCATTTGGTTTCTTGCTTCTTCTTCAGTAGTTTCTTCAACTGCGCCAAACAAACCGTATCCAGCATTATTTATCAAAACATCTATTCTTCCAAAATGATCTTTGGCCGTTTTAACCGCTTCAAAAGAGGCATTTCGATCATTAACATCCAGTTTAAGAGGCAATACCAAATCGCCATATTGTTTTTTAAGATCCTGAAGTGCCTCGGTGTTTCTTCCCGTTGCTACGACTTTATCACCGCGCTTTAAAAATGATTCTGCCCAGATTCTTCCAAATCCTTTTGTGGCTCCTGTTATAAAAATTACTTTAGACATTGTTTTTATATTTAATTATTAAACTTTTATTTTAAAAAAGACCGATCGGTCTAAAATTGAGCAAAAAAAATATGTTATAACACATATCTTTTAAATTCCTCTTTGATACTATCCAAAACGATTACCATTTGTTGATTTCCAACCAATTTACCGCACAAAATCGCTCCTTCAACCATTGCAAAAATCTTGATGCTGAATGCTTCTGGATTTAAATCTACTGCTAATTCTTTGTTTTTAATTCCATCCTCAAGTATTGTAAAAAATCTCTTTTGAGAAGAAAAAGCGGCCTTTTTTACATGTTCTTTCATTACAGGATTCGTGTCATCAGCTTCTGTACCAAAATTTAAAATCGGACAGCCTTCCACCATGTTCATATCATTTTTATAAACATCCATTAAATTAAAAAACTTACTTTGAGCCGAATTTCCTTGAGAAACTGCCAAATCCAATTTGTTGGCTAGATTGGATCTTAAATACAAAAACGCTTCGACACAAATCTCTTCTTTACTTTCAAAATTACCATAGATGCCGCCTTTGGCTAGTTTTGTAGCTTCCATAATATCAGTCAAAGAAGTTCCGGCAACTCCCTTTTTATTAATAATAGGTGCTGATGCTTCGATAATAAATTGTCTGGTTCTTTCTGCTTTACTCATCACTTTCTCATTTTTGACTCTGCAAATATAAGACCGTTCGGTCTAAAATAAAAATTATTTTAACTTTTATTTAATTTCGCATTATTAATTTTGAAGAGAATACCTGCCGAATTATCTTAAATACTACTTTTACAAGATCTAAAAACTTCAAAAATGGATGCAAAAACAATCTTAAAAGAACACGTATTAAAAATTGCATCTTTAACGGATAAAGAATTTGATTATTTCTTTTCGCATTTTAAGCCAGAAACTTTTAAGAAAGGGCAAAGTATTATTACTGAAGGACAAATAGTTGAAAAAGAATATTTTGTAATTGAAGGTTGTCTAAAAGCATTTTTTGTCAACGACGAAGTCAAAATGTACATCTTGCAATTTGCTATGCCAACTTGGTGGGCGTCTGATTATGCTGCGCTTTACAACAATACGAAAGCGACCATAAATGTAGACTGTGTTTCTGATGTTGAAATTCTTTCGCTTTCTAATGCAAATCGTGAAAAACTTTGCAGTGAATTGCATCAGGCGGAACATTTTTTTAGATGGAGAACCAATCGCGGTTATGTAGCTTCTCAAAAAAGATTGCTTTCTTTTATGAATAACGACGCGAAAACAAGATACGAAGAACTATTAAAGCTCTATCCTGCACTTTATAATATGGTTCCAAAACATTTAATTGCTGCTTATCTCGGCGTTTCAAGAGAAACTTTAAGCCGATTATACAACGCTTCAAAATAGTTGTTTACGAATGTGATCTACATCACGTAACCCATCTCTGATATCGCCATTCCTTTGTACTGTAAATTAATAACAATTTAAAAGTACACTATTATGGAAACTCAAAATTTTAAAATTGAAAATGCAAAAAGCAGCGTAAACTGGATCGGTAAAAAAGTAACTGGTTCTCACAACGGAACAATTGCTATCGAAAACGGAAACTTCACTTTTACAAACGGCGATCTTACCGGCGGAAATGTAGTTATCGACACTACTTCTATCAAAATCCTTGACGTAACAGATCCTGCAACCAATCAACAATTTGCTGGACATTTGGCTTCAGATGATTTTTTCTCTACAGACAAATTCAACACAGCGTTTTTAGACATCACTTCTGTAGAAAAACAAACTGCTGACCATTATTTTGTTGAAGGAAATTTGACTATCAAAGCAATCACACACCCAATCGGATTTAATTTAGAAGCAAAAACTGTTAACAACGAACTTAAAGCTTCAGGCAAAATCATCATCGATCGTACCAAATACGATATGAAATTCCGTTCTGGAAATTTCTTTACCAATCTTGGAGACACACTAATCTACAACGAGTTTGAACTTGACGTAGCGCTTACAGCAACTCTTTCTTAATCAATAATTCAAAATCAAAAAGTCATGCCGTACGTAAAAATTGAGGTTACACGCGAAGGCGTTACCAGAGAGCAAAAACAGCAATTAATTGCCGGAATTACCCATCTTATTACCGACGTTTTAGACAAAGATCCCAGCCTCACACATGTAGTGATTCAGGAAATAGAATTAGACGACTGGGGTTTTGCGGGCGAACAAGTTTCTGTTCTCCGCGAAAAAGGAATCACAGCTCAAAAAAATAAGTAATTATTCTAACACATAGAGACATAGTTCTAAAAACTCAAAAAAAAGCGTTTCACTTGTTATAATTCACATAGCTCTGTTTTGTGCAGAAGAAAGAGATTGCTCTTAAATATTCCTTACAAGCAAAAAACTATGTTTCTATATGCTAAACCATTAATACATAAAAAAAATGAAAACAGTAATCATAACTGGTGCTTCAACCGGAATCGGAAAAGCAATTGCCCAGCTGTTCTTAGAAAAAGGACATAATTTAGTCATTAATTCGGCAAACGCAGCCAATCTTGAAAACACTTACAACGAATTAAATAATACAGAAAAAATAGCAATGGTTTCTGGCGATATAAGTCTTATTGCAACTGGAAAAAAACTCGTAGAAACTGCCATAGAACGTTTCGGAAAAGTAGACGTTTTAATCAATAATGCAGGGATTTTTGAACCAAAATCTTTCTTAGATGTCGAAGAAAAAGACTTAGATCGTTTTTTAAGCATCAACCTAAAAGGAACATTTTTTACTAGTCAATCGGCTGTAAAACAAATGCTCAAACAAGGAGAAGGAAATATCATCAATATCGGAACAGTTTTGGTTGATCACGCTATTAACGGTTTTCCCGCAACGGCTCCCATTTCAAGCAAAGGCGGTATTCATGCCTTTACCCGACAATTGGCTGCAGAATTCGGAAAAAACAATATCCGCGTCAATGCCATAGCGCCCGGAATCATCAGAAGTCCGCTTCAAGCAAAAACCGGAGTCGACAACGCCGATTCATTAGCAGGTTTACACTTACTAAATCGCATCGGAGAAACGCAAGATGTCGCCGAATTGGCACTATATCTAGCTGAAAGTAATTTTGTTACCGGAGAAATTATTAATTTAGATGGCGGACACGTTGCCGGACACAGCATTTGATAGCAAAAACATTTAATCTAATTGTCACGCTGAGCGAAGTCGAAGCCCGCAAAGTAGAGCCACAATCTAAAATCTAAAATCTAAAATAATTAGGGCGAGACACCATTAGAAAAAGGGGCATGCCAAACTTTGTCTTCATTTGCCCCTTTCCCTAATGCTGTCGGGCTGTCCGCGCTACTTCGGTAGCTTGCTCCCATCCCTCTCGCGGGCAAACGGTTTCACAAGACGTAATTCGTTCTTTCACAATCCTGTCATCCCGAGGAACGAGAAATACAAAAAAGAGAATAAACTTTGCGTTTTAGCGACTTTGCGAGATTTTATTTCATGCTCCCGATAGCTATCGGGATAAAAAAATTAATCAGATGCAACAGATAATCAATTTAAATCTGCTTTAATCTCTAAAATCTGCTTGAAACAATCAAATATGAATTTCAAATAATCTAAATCAACAATCTAAAATAAAAAATCATGGAAAATTTCAGTACAAGCGCGGCTTTAATTACTACGCTGCTTATGAACTACTTTAACGGAATTTACAATGGTGACACCGCTTTGTTAGAAAAAACATTTCATCCAAAAGCTTTAATAGTGGGAGACATCAAAGGCCTTCCTTATTTTAAAA
Source organism: Flavobacterium artemisiae (assembly GCF_042678225.1). Classification (NCBI taxonomy): domain Bacteria; kingdom Pseudomonadati; phylum Bacteroidota; class Flavobacteriia; order Flavobacteriales; family Flavobacteriaceae; genus Flavobacterium; species Flavobacterium artemisiae. The sequence continues at coordinate 9,670 of NZ_JBHUDZ010000007.1, forward strand.
CTGTAGATCAATATCTAGAAGGCGTAAAAAATCGTAAAAGTCCGAACGAACTTGGAGAAAAATTCAAAATGGAAATAATTTCTTTAGAAATCATCAATCATACTGCTGTTGCCAAAGTTAAAGTTCCGATCTTTGAATATAACTACTACGATCAATTAAGCCTTGCTGTTGTTGACGGCAAATGGGTAATCGTAAACAAATTGCTAACACACGTAAACAAATAAGTAATGTGGAATTCAACTAAAATAACCGAATTACTAAACATTCAATATCCAATTTTACAAGGTCCAATGGGCGGTGGTTTTTCAACTCCCGCTTTATTGGCTTCTGTAAGCAACGCCGGAGGATTGGGAAGTTTTGGCGCTTATACATTAACACCAGAAGAAATTCGTCAAGCTGGAAAAGCAATAAAAGAAGTCACCAATAAACCGTACAACATCAATTTATGGGTAAATGATGTAGACAAAACTTTAATCGATTATCCGTCAGAAAAAATAGAAAAAATCAAGCAGCTTTATAAGCCTTATTTTGACGAATTAGGGATTCCGTTACCGGATTTAACTGCAGATATTCCATCAAAATTTGAAAAACAAGTTGAAGTTTTATTCGAAATAAATCCTGCCGTTTTTAGTTTTATTTTCGGAATTCCATCAAAAGAAATTCTCAAAGAAAGCAAGAAATTAGGCATCAAAACCGTTGGAGCGGCAACAACTTTAGATGAAGCGTACGCACTTGAAGAAGCGCAGGTAGACGCCATTGTAGCTGCGGGATTTGAAGCCGGTGGCCATAGACCGTCGTTTCTAAGACCTGCTCAAGATTCTTTTACAGGATTATTTTCGCTTTTGCAGCAACTTAAAGCCAAAATAAAAACACCCATTATTGCTGCTGGTGGAATTGTAGACGCAAAAGGTATTAAAGCTGCATTAACTTTAGGTGCTGATGCTGTACAATTAGGAACTGCATTTATGGTTACAGATGAATCAGGTGCGCATCCGCTTCACAAGGAAGTTTTGTTTTCTGGAGCTTTGAATCATACTACAGTTTCAAAATCCTTAACAGGAAGAATGGGCAGAATGATTAGCAATAAAATTTCTGAAGGTGTTCCTTTTGAGGCAGAAGTTTTGCCTTTCCCCTTACAAACCAAATTAATTGCTCCGCTTCGAGTTGCCGCCATAGCACAAAATAGAACTGATATGATTAGTTTTTGGTCCGGACAAAATAACGGTTCCCTAAAATATCACAGCGCTGATGAATTGATGAAATCTTTGATTAATGAAACTTCTGCTTTGCTTAATCGCTGAGTTTTTTTAACGCAAAGTTCGCTAAGATTTTTTTTTAAGATACTTTGCGTATAGTTTAAGTTCGCAAAGCTTTGCGGACTTAAACTGAGTTCAAAATACTTCAAAAAAACCTTAGCGAACTTTGCGTTAAAATCTCAATAAACTTTGCGTTAAAATCCTCAACAAACTTTGCTGTAAAAACCTCAACAAGCTCCTCTATTTCAAAGGCAATATCCCTTCAAGAGTCGGTTGTACTTCAATTATTTTTCCATTCGCATCAAACTCCAATTTATCAATGCAAACCTCTCGATGAAAACCGCCTGCTCGCCCCATTTTGATGCCTGTTGGATAAGAGAATCTGTGATATACAATATACCATTCGTCTTTTCCCGGAATCTGTAAAACCGAATTATGTCCCGTGGCATAAATTACCTGCTTCGGAATTCCCTGAATAACAATATTATTTTCAGGAATTTCTAAAGGTCCCAGCGGTGAATCTGAAATCCCGTATCTTACTTTGTAATTCGGGCTTCTCGTATCGTCTTCACTCCAAAAGAAATAATATTTCCCGTTTCTGTAAATGACATATGTTCCTTCTCTAAAGCTTTTATTTACTTCAATTATTTTAGTACTTCCCTCTTTTATTGAAACCATATCGGGATTTAATTCTGCAACGGCCATATACATATTTCCCCAATACAAATAACTTTTTCCTGTTTTTGGATCTGTAAAAACATCAGGATCAATTTCCTGACCGTCTTTTATGCCTTCTGGTTTTGAGGCAACAATCGCTTTTCCGCTGTCTTTGAAAGGTCCCGTTGGATGATCCGAAACCGCAACACCAATTTTCTGTGCAGCTGTGAAATAATAGAAGTATTGGTATTTTCCTTTGATTTTTTTCTCCACAATACAAGGCGCCCATGCATTTCTGTTTCCCCATGGCACGTCTTTTTTTAGATCCAGAATTATACCTTCGTCTTTCCAATCTACTAAATTATCAGACGAAAATGTTTTGAAATAATAGCCAGACCAATCATTAAATCCGTCGCTTGTTGGATAGATATAATATTTTTTTGTTTTGTTTGAATACAGAATTTCAGGATCTGCGTAATAACCTTCTAAAACCGGATTATTATTTATTTTTGGAAGCTGTGACGGCATTCCCCATTTTGCAGTAATTCGTTTTAATTCAGAACGCGTTATCGGTAGAATCGTTCCGTGACGCGGTTTAAAATCCATTGAAATATCATTGTCTATAACCGTAAAATTTTCTAAATCTTTGGTTTTCGTAAATTGATATTTCCCTTTTGAATACAAATCGTACATCAAAATATATTCATCGGAATTATTGCGTTTAAAAATACTCGAACCTTCTACTTTTTCTTTGGTTTGCTGCAGATAATTATCATTTTCAGTCCAATTTCCAGAAGTCAAATCAGTGGTTACGGCAGTTTTTATTCCTGCCGTTTCCGATTCTGTTTTATAAAAAAGATGATAAACTCCATCTTTCAAAATTATGTCGCCATCAATACAAGCGCCTTTTGATTTTGGAACGAAAAGCAGTTTTGGAGCACTTTCTAAAGCCGTGAAATCTGCATTCGCGTAAGCGTAATAAATTTTATCTGGCTCATTACCATGTTTCATACTAAAATAAATCATGTATTTGCCCACTTTTGCATCGTAAATAGTCTGTGGCGCCCAAACTCGTTTTAAATCTTCATTTCCCAAAAATGCTTTTTGAATATTAACCACACTGCTTTTCCAGTTTACCAAATCGGTACTTTTCAGCAAAACCATTGCACGATTGCTGTCCCAGCCTTTTGAAGAAGTCATATCGGTCAAAACCATATACAACGTCTTCCCGTCTTCACCACGCAAAATATGCGGATCACGAACGCCGCCCGTTGAACTGATTATTTTACTGTCTAAAATTGGCTTGTTATTATTCAGGCTGTAATAATGATAACCGTCTGTGCTTACAGCATAATTTACCGCTTCTTCTTCGATTTTATTTCCGACAAAATAAACGAACAAATAAGCTGTCAAATCTTTCTCTGCAAGGGCTGGCGGAGCATCTTTTACATTATTCTGAGCTTGACAAAAATTAAAAGCGGCGAATAATGAGAACAGACTAAAAAATATACTTTTCATTTATTTTTTACTTTTTAATTGATATAAAACAGAACTGTGCGGTTTTAAATCGGCACCAATTTCTTTTGAGGTTACTTTTGATTTTCCACCTGTCCACATATTTATAACTTCTGCAGAACCTACAATTCCAAGATCTGAGAGATTTACAGAGACTTTTTGCGAAGCATTGTCAGCAATATTAAATAATGCGAGATAGATACTGCCGTCTTTTGCTTTTGAAGTCACAGCAATTTTTCCGTCTTTCTGAAAAAGTTGTTTTACATCTGTGCTTTCGTTATGCATTTTCACGACTTCTTTATTCGTTAATAATGAAAGTGTAAAAGCATCATTACTAGGTAAATCACCTCCAAAAAATAATGGTGATTTGAAAATATTGAAAAACGTAATTAAAGTATATTGTTCGTCTTTTGTTAAACGCGTCATTCGATCTTTTCCGCGCTCGCCTCTGATTGAAATTCTTCCTAACGGAATCATATCACAATCCGGCCATGTTCCCGGCGCGATATACGGATACCATTTTTGGGCCACATCCATTAAATGGGTGATGTGAGGCCATGTATCCCAAACATCGTCTACCATACGCCACATATTAGCATGCGTGCTTACGTGTTGAGCTGCAGAAATCGGTGTTTCTCCCGGCGAAGTACTTAGGACAATTTTACGCCCGCATTTGTCAATGGCGTTTCGAATTAAATTGATTTCGCCTTCGTGATATGGTCTTGATAAATCATCAATTTTAATGAAATCTACGCCCCATTGTGCGTACAATTCAAAAATAGAATCGTAATATTCCTGTGCACCTGGTTTGTCTGCCAAAACAGTATAATTATCTCGTAACCACTCACATTGTAAAGCTGTTGTATAAATCTGGTCAGCTGTAATTCCGTTAGCGCCTTTAATTGGTAATTTATCTTCAACCGCTTTTTTAGGAATGCCGCGCATGATATGAATTCCGAATTTTAATCCTTTTTTATGAATATAATCGGCTAACGGTTTAAAACCCTTTCCGTCTTTCGCTGATGGAAAACGATTTACTGCTGGCAGATATCTCCCGTATTGATCTATTACATATCGCGGATCGGTTTGGTTGTAACCTCCTGCTTTATCATTTTCGACAAACCATCGAATATCAACCACTATATATTCCCAGCCAAATTTCTTAAGCTCTTTTGCCATATAATCGGCATTGGCTTTTACTTCATGTTCTTCGACTGTTGGTCCGTAACAATCCCAGCTATTCCAGCCCATTGGAGGCGTTTGCGCCCATTGTTTAAATTCTTCTTTTTGAAATGTTTTATTTTGCGAATGTGAAGCGATCGAAACCAAAATGATTCCTAATACCAATGTTATTTTATTTTTCATAGTTGATGAGTTAATAAGACATTGAGCTCTGGATGAGCGTTATATATGTAGTTGATTAATCTATTCGTTTTAAAAAGCTCCACGGGAGCGACATATCATCCCGCTGGAAATCTGCTCTTTACCTATTTTATTTCTATAAATATTTAATCCCTCTGGGATTTTGACCTGCGAGTTCTTCTCACAGGAAGTTTTAATTATTTTACATTAATGGTAACCTCAACAGGTTTTAACCATTGACTTGTGAATTTCACTTTAATTGGTTCTGTCGAATCGCCATTTGCCTGAATATATGCTGCAATATGTCCATGAAAAACACGCTGAACATTATCTGTATAATCGGTCATGTCGCTGTTGTTTCCCGCTTCTAGACCTAATAAAGTTGCAGAGCCCGAAATCGTACAAGTTATTTCATTGTCTGAAAGCATAACGGGAAGTCCGTTTTGGTCTTTTACTTGAACCATGATTTTTGCCACTCCTTTGTCTTTGCTTATGCTAATATTTTTATCCGCAATCGTTAATTCAAAAGGCTGTTGTGTGGAATTAATTGCATAACGGCTTACTTCTTTGTCATTTTTATCCAATCCAACTGCTTCTAATTTTCCTGATGTAAATGGAATATCCCAATAAATAATTCCAGTTTTTTCATCGTATAATTTTGTTTCGCCGACAACTTTTCCGTTCAATTCCAAACGTGCTTTTGTTGCATTCGTATAACAAACCACACGGATTTTTTGTCCTTCTTCGTAATTCCAAATTGACCACGCATCTTTCGAAATATCTTTTTCATTTATAAGCGGATAAGTTCCCAAATAAATCATTGGTTTATCGGACCATAACGACTGACGGAAATATCCTCGCGGTTTAATAACGCCCGCAAAATCAACCAAACCAGAATAAAATCCTCTAGAGGGCCATTTTCCTGATTCTCCCAAATAATCAATTCCTGTCCAGAGAAACTGTCCGAAAATATGTTTGTTGTTTTTAACTGCGAGCCACGGCTGCATGTCGTGTGTATTTTCACTTCCGTAAATAACGCGATTTGGATATTTCTCGTGATCTGACTGGTATTTACTTTCGGTATAATTATATCCCGTAATATCCAAAGCGCCTGGATATTCTGTTTCGTTAGACATGGCCACTCCAGCCAAACCTGCCGTTGTGGGGCGTGATTTATCGTATTTCTTAACTGCTGCAACCAGACGTTTTGCAATTGCTCCAAGACGCATGGCATCGGGAGCATCTTTTTTGTATCCGCCGTAAGTGGCTTGTCCGAAACCATCTTTTCCTTTGTCTAAAACTGGATGCGAATACGGATCGTTTGGATAATCTACTTCGTTGCCAATACTCCATGCAAAAACCGAAAGATGGTTTCTGTCGCGTCTCACAAAATCTTCTAAATCTTTTTCTGCCCAATCGGCAAAAATATCAAACGAGCCTTCATAACCCGGCGTACCGTAATTCCAGCCTTGTAACCATTTGCGTTTTGGAAATTCCCATTCGTCATAAGCTTCATTCAAAACCAATAAACCCAATTCATCACAAAGTTCATAGAAATCCGGCGCCTGCGGATTATGACTGGTACGAATGGCATTTACGCCAATTTCTTTCAATGTTTCTAATCTCGTTTTCCAAACTTCTCTTGGAACTGCCGATCCTAAAACGCCGGCATCGTGATGCAGACAAACGCCTTTCATCTTCATCCATTTTCCGTTAAGGGCAAAACCGTTATTGGCATCGAATGTAAAAGTTCTAAAACCAGTCTGCGTTTCGGTTCTATCGATTTCTTTTCCGTTTTGCAAAATCGTAGTTTTTAGCTGATACAAATTCGGATTGTCTAAATCCCATAACTGTGGATTTTTAACCGAGATTTTTACTGCTATTTTTCCATTTGCATTAGCCAAAACTGCTGTCTTTGAAGAAACTTTTGCAATAGATTTTCCTTTAAAAAATAATTCATTTACAACGGTTAGAGCTGTTTTTACAGCAGCATTATTTTCTACTTCCACTTCAACATTCAAAATTCCGTTTCCATTTTGTACTTCAGGATAGGCATAAACTCCCCATTGCGCTATGTGAACCGGATTTGCGTACACCAGCCAGACATTTCTGTAAATTCCAGAACCGCTGTACCATCTTGAATCTGCGCTTTGACTGTGATCTACACGAACCGAGATACTATTTTCACTCCCAAATTTGACAAATTCTGTCGCATCATAAGCAAATGAAATATATCCGTTTGGACGTTTTCCTAACGAATGCCCGTTGATGAAAACTTCACTTCTGTTATAAACGCCTTCAAAATACAAATACACTTTTTCTCCCGCTTTGCTCTGCGGAATATTGATTGATTTTCTGTACCAAGCAATTCCTCCCGGCAGATAACCTGTACAACTTGCCAAAGTCGGACTCAATTGTCCTTTTACGCTCCAGTCATGCGGCACATTTACTTGTTGCCATTTGCTATCGTCAAAAGTGCTATTTTTAGCATCGGAAATATCCTGAAGGTTAAATTTCCAGTTGTCATTTATTTTCTTTGCATCTCCAAACGAAATTTGAGCTAACGCCGAAAAACACGTAAGAAAAAGTGCGGGCAGTAAAATTTTATTTTTAAACACTCTATATTTTTTTTAGTTGTTAAATGAAAGTTTATTAAAGAGATTTTATGATATAAGAAATGCCTTTTTTGGTCTCAAAAACAGCGGTATACCCAATAGCTGATTTTTCGCTTTTGATATTCAGTTTTTCAATTACGAAAGGTTCTGCAGATCTTATTTTACAAGTACCTCCCTTATTCGATACGATTTTGGTCTGACTCATTTTACCATCATTCCATTTTATATCTACAGTAAAATTGCCTTTAGCTTTTATACCTTTAATTTCTCCATCTGTCCAAGCGTCTGGTAAAGCAGGAAGCAAATGAATTTCATTGTTCTGGCTCTGCAGCAGCATCTCGATTACGCCTGCCGTGCCCGCAAAATTTCCATCGATTTGAAATGGCGGATGTGCATCAAACAAATTCGGGTAACAGCCTCCCTGTCGTTTGTACTTAGGATCATTATCTTTTGTCAATCTCAACTGATTCTTAAATAATTTATAAGCATGATTTCCGTCTAAAAGTCTTGCCCACATATTTACTTTCCATGCTAAACTCCAGCCCGTTCCATCGTCTCCGCGAAGTTCCAGCGTTTTCTTAGCAGCACTTGCTAACTCTGGTGTTTTAAGAGGCGAAACTAAATTAGCAGGATGCAAAGCATAAAGATGCGAAGTATGTCTGTGATGCGGATCTTCATCTTCAAAATCTTTATACCATTCCTGAAGCTGTCCTTTACTTCCAATTTTAAATGGTAATAATTGTTCTTCCGCTTTACTTACAGTTTGTCTGAAATCAGCATCAGTATTTAGAATTTTAGAAGCTTCAACTGTATTTTCAAATAAATCTTTTATAATACCAATATCCATTGTAGACGCAGTTGTGACAACACCTCCTTTTTTGCCATCATAATAATATTTGTTTTCTGGAGAAGTGGATGGCATTGTTACCAAATATCCATCTTTATCTTTTTGCAGCCAATCTAAACTAAATGCAGCCGCGCCTTTCATGATCGGATATACTTTTTTGAGATATTCTTTATCACTTGTATATTGATAATGTTCCCATAAATGCCTGCTTAACCAGTTGGCCCCCATATACCAGTTTGCCCACATTGGGTCTCCTTTTCCAAAATCTCCAACGGGATTTGTTGTAGCCCAGATGTCTGAGTTATGATGCAAAACCCAGCCATTGGCATGATAATAACTTTTGGCTGTTTCGGCTCCTGTTACAGAAACATTTTTTACAAAATCGTCAAGCGGAAAAAACAATTCGGATAAATTTGCCGATTCAACGGGCCAATAATTCATCTGAAGATTAATGTTCGTTGTATAATTACTGCTCCAAGGCGCACGAAGTTTATTGTTCCAAATTCCCTGTAAGTTCGCTGGTGCGTTGTGTGTGCGAGAGGAAGAAATTAATAAATAACGACCGTATTGAAAAAATAAAGCCTCTAATCCAGCATCTTTTTCTCCTTTAGCATATTGTTCCAAACGAATATCTGTTGGAAGATTGGATTTACTATTTTCTTTTTCATTTAATTGTAAAGATACTCTATTGAATAATTTTTGAAAATCTTGAAGATGTTCTTTAACTAAATTATCATATTTTTTTACTGATGCTTTTTTAATTTGATTTTCAGCAAAGGCATGTTCGTCTTTTCCCTGACTATCTGGACATTTATCGAATCCGTTAAAACTGGTTGCAGCCGAGATAAAAAGTACTATTTCTGAAGCATTTTTAATCACGATTTTGTTTCCTTCATAACTTACCGTTCCTTCTTTTACAATTGGTTTTACGATTAATTCAAAACGCATTCCGCGGCATCCAGTTGGATCATCATAAATAACAGGTTCTTTATTGTAATCGATATAATTTGGATCGGCGTGTGAAGGTGCTTTTCCTTTTAAAACCAAAGATTTATCGTTTATTGATTTTTCATTTCTTAAAAGACTGGAAGCATCAAGTGTAATTGAAAGTTTCTTTGTTTGATCTGCCGAAAGTTTCAAAACAATACATTGTGCAGGTGCAGATGCGAAGATTTCTCTTTTATAACTTACGCCGTCAACTTTAAAATTGGTTACGGCTAATCCGGTTTGAATATCCAAACTTCTGTTATAAGAATCTGCTTTTTTTCCACCGAAATCTTGTTTTAAAATCAGATCTCCTAAAGGCATAAAACTCTCACTGTAAGCGCCCTGCATATTTTTGGTCAGATTATAAGCTTTGTCAAAATCTTCCGCTTTAAGCGCTTCTCTAATTAAAGCAAGGTTTTTAAAAGCATCCGGATTTACGTTTTTCTGTACAGGTCCGCCACTCCATAAAGTCGCCTCGTTTAGTTGAATTAATTCTGAATCTACTCGGCCAAAAACCATTGCACCAAGCGTTCCATTTCCAATTGGAAGCGCTTCTGTCCATTCAACCGCAGGCTGATTGTATTGCAGTTTTAAATCCTGCGCATAGCCAGAAAGTCCAGCAAGTACAGCGGAAAATATAAAAAGCTTTTTTAGAAAATGATACAGCATGTATTTTTAATTTATAATTAAATGTATGGAGTATTAATTTTCAACACATAGAGACATAGATTTTTCTACTGCAAAAAAGGGAATTAAAAGAAACTCGTTTCTCACACATAGCTATGTGCATTAATGAAAGTGAAACGTCTTTTTTTAAGACTCTAAAAACTATGTCTCTATGTGTTGAAATTTTATAATTAAATTGTTTTCAGTTTCAAAACCGTTACCGAATACGCTGGAAGACTCAATTGCTGTTTTCCTTTCGTAATTTTATATTCACTTGTTTTTGGACTTATTTTTTTAGGTTCTGCAAACGTATTTTCGTCCTGAACATTCGAACTCACAAGTGTAATCATACTTCCTTTTGAACCTAATTTTTCTCCTTTCAAATCGATTGCAACTTCCTGATTGGATGCAGCAGTATTAACCAATTTCACAATAATTTCTTTTATATTGACATCTTTTACAGCCGATGCATACAAATTATTTTGTCCAATTAAAGCTTTACCATCTTGTGTAATATTCAGTAGATCTGTTCCTTTATTAGTTGAAAATAATTGCTGTACATAATAATTTGCCGAACCATAAGATTGGAGATTATTGAACCAAATCATATCTGGTGTCCATTGCCAAGCGTCTTCGTGAGCCATTAACGGTGCATACGAAGTCATATTAACCACTTCTGCATTTCGTTCTAATCCTGTCATAAAAGCGGCTTCAGAAAATGCACATTCCCAATTGTTTCTGTTGTTCGGATTGGCACCTGAAACACTTTGTGCTGCATATTCTCCCGCAAATATTTTTGGCCCTTTTCTGTCGTAATTATCATAACGTCCCGCATTTTCTCTAAACCATTTTGGACTTTCGTAATAATGCTCGTCTACCAATTCTGCGTTCAGTTTTTTTAGTTCTGTCATCGCATAATCAAAATGTTCTCCTTTTGGAGAAGGTCCAGTTCCCGATACAATGATGATTTTTGGATATTTTGCTTTTATGGCTTTTTCGAAAACTTTGTATCGGTCAATATAGTCTTTCCCCCATTGCTCATTTCCAACTCCAATATATTTTAGATTGAACGGTTTTGGATGTCCCATATCCGAACGAAGTTTTCCCCATTTTGTATTCACATCGCTATTTGCAAATTCAATCAAATCTAAAGCGTCCTGAATATACGGATCGAGTTCGTCCATTGGAGCTAATTCTCCTGTATTATACTGGCAAGCCATTCCGCAGCTTAAAATGGGTAAAGGTTCTGCTCCAATATCTTCTGAAAGCTGAAAATATTCAAAAAATCCCAATCCGAAACTTTGAAAATAATCGGGAGTCTGTTTGTGGTTGAATTCGACATTCCAACGGTTCATCATTGTTTTTCTTTCCTCCACATTTCCAACCGATTTTTTCCATTGGTAACGGTCTGACAATGTTCTTCCCTCAACAATACAACCGCCCGGAAAACGTAAAAAACCTGGTTTTACATCATATAAAAGTTGTACAAGATCTTTTCTGAGTCCGTTTTTTCTGCCTTTCCAAGTATCTTCAGGAAAAAGCGAAATCATATCCAAATCGATAGTTCCGTTTCCTTCAAAAGTGATTTTTAGTTTTGCTTTTGCTTCCGTCTGACTCGCTGTAAACTGGGATGTATACGTATTCCATTGCTCCGAATTTGGAACAATACTCGTTTCTCCAATTACTTTCAGATCTTTATCAATCAACTGGAAAATAATTTTTTTAATGGCTCCATTATGATTGGCAGCTTTTAATGAAAGATTGTATTTCGCCTCTTTCTTCACTCCCATTCCTCTAAATCCTTCATTGACTAAAGTATATCCTTTATCATTGTTGATTTCAACCCTGCAGAAATTAGAATTGTTTTTTTCTTTCGAAAGATTAATTGGCAAAGCACTACCCGATTCTTTGTTCATTGACGATCTTTTGGTATTTGGCTGTTCCCAACCCATCATCGGTTTATCAAATTCAAAAGATCTGTTTTTAATCATTTCGGCATATAAACCACCGTCTGCAGCAAAATTGATATCTTCAAAAAACAACCCAAACATTGTAGGCTGAATTTTGGTAATCGTTTTGGAAGCATCGACTTCTAAAGTTGCTTTTTGCGCATTGGTATAAAGACTGCTCAATAATAAACAGCCAAAAATGGATTTAGAAAGGAAGTTATTTTTCATAGTTTTTTGGAAATAGTCAGATGCTTATTTTTTTACAGCTTCTAGTTTTTCAGGAAAAGCCGCATGTCCATCTAAATTAGTAATAATTATAGAATCTACATTTTTACTTTCAATGGCATATTTAAAATAATCTGGTTTGTTTTTACCCCACTGCACAGTACAATTCTGTACTTTAATACGTTCGGCATTTTCAAAATAAAATCCTGAAGTGCTTCCTTTTACAAAACCTTCCACATTTGCAGGACGTCTATCGTATAATCCACCAGGAAAAGAAGTTGTTTTGTCTATAAAAACACTCACATTGTCAAAAACAATATTTTGGATTTTATCTTTTGATTCGCCGCTTACAAACACCCCATTTTCTCCTGTACATTGAATATTAGAAAAATAGATGTTTTTAATTTCGCCCACTTTTCCTTCTGTTGCCCCTTTTGGAAAACGCCAATTGGCATCTTTATGATTTCCTTTTGCCCTGCTAAAAGCTGTTACATAAATCGGTTCTGCTTTTCCCCACCAAGTATCGGTGTTCAATTTACTTTCGATAATAATATTAGAAAAAATAACATCACTTACAGTTCCCTCATCTCGGTTCTGAATTCCTAAAGCACGGTTGCTGTTTTTAATGATACAATTATTGAAAACAACTTGTCTGATCGCATCCATATTTTCGGAACCAATTTTAATCGCGCAGCTGCTGCTTGTCATCGTACAATTGGTAACTGTAATATTTTCGCAGGCACCAAATTCTTCAAATTCTCGGCGGTTTTTCAAGCAGATACAATCGTCACCGCTTTCGATATAACAATCGCTGATTCTAACATTTTTGGAATGATCCAAATCGATTCCGTCGCTGTTACGGACTTTTAAACTGTTCAATAAAGTAATTCCACTGATAACAACATCATTACAGCCAACCAAATGCACCGTCCAATAGGCCGAATTTCCAATATGAACATCTTTTATCCTGATATTTTTTCCGCCAATAATTGTCAAAACGTGAGGTCTTGGATCTAGAACATTAAACGGTTTCAAAATATAAGCGTCCTCTTCTTCTGCTCCCATGAAGGAAATTCCGTTTCCGTCTATTTTTCCGCTTCCGCTAATGGTAAAATCTTCTATATTTTCTCCTCCAATCCAAATCGTTCCTTCTCCGGGATTGGTTCTAAAAGCACTTTTCGTGTACAATTTTTCATCTGGACTTGCCAATAATTTAGCGCCCGCTTCGATATGTAAATCGACTTTTGATTTCACGTCAATTGGTCCAGCTAAAAAAGTAAATGGTGCCGGAATTAAAACTCTTCCTCCTGTTTTAGTGCAGGCATCAATTGCTTTTTGAATGGCTACCGCATCATTGGTTTTTCCGTCTCCTTTTGCTCCGTATTGTTTAACATCGTATACTTTTTGAGCCATTAATGTAAATGACATACAGAAAAAAAGTATCGTGATAATTGCTTTATTTTTCATCTCTTTTTTATTTATTATTAATCTCGCAAAGGCGCAGAGTCGCAAAGTTTTTCTCTTAAGCTTTTTTTAATAAACTTTGCGACTCTGCGTCTTTGCGAGCAATTTTCGGCACTGCATAAAAAACTTAAAAAACTACCTTGCAGGCAATTCAAATTTATTCTGTTCTGGTTCTATTTTTCTTTTTGCAGCTTCGCTGTCCAAATTGCTTGACAAAACATCTTTAAAAACAATCTGATCGTTTTTATCTGATGGAATATCAATCGCTTTCATGGTTAGATTTTTAACATCATCAAAAACAAAAGCGGGACGGAAATCCTCTTTATCCAAAATCAATTTGATGTTTTTCATTTCAATTCCGTTGACATGGCGCACATAAAATCCCCAAGAAGGCAATTCTCCAAACATCGTAAATTCAGGATAACCGTTGATGTTTTCTTTTACATCTTTCAATCGGCTTAACGGATGATATGCCATTCCTTTAGAAGCTCTTCCCGGATATACAATTTCTATATTTTCTAAAGTTACATTTTCTATAGAATGTCCCGGAATTCCTGCAATTGAAGATGGGAATGGATTATGAAAATAATCTACTTCTGGTCCGCGCATGTCGTAATCAATATCCGGACGACCAAACGGAACTTGTACTTTTACATTTTTAACTGATACATTTTTGATATAGCCGGCTTTTTCTCCATTTCGATGCCCTAAACGAATTAATATTGCATTTCCAGTATTTACAGCTGTAACATCTGAAACTTTGATATTTTCGATTTCTGCCCCATCAACAGATTCAATTGCAACCGCCGATCTAAAAGTGTCAAAAACTTTGATATTTTCAATCGTTACATTTTTAAAACTTCCATAAGAACCTGTACCAAATTTTACTGCATTCGCACTTGATCTAATCGTGCAATTTCCAATGTAAATATTATTATTGTGCAATCCAGGAATTTCCGATTTTAAGCAGATTCCGTCATCGGCTGCGTTTACGTTGCAGTTTGTTATTCTAACATTTTCACAGCCATCAACATCGATTCCGTCATTGTTCCAATAGGCTCTGCTTTCTACTTTCATAAAATCAACTACAATATTTTTGCATGCTCTAAAACACATTGTCCAGCCTGGACTATTTTTTAATGTAATATGAGTCATGGTAATCGAATCGCATTTTACAAACGAAATCAGTTTTCCTCTTCCGTCTTCAGGACGCATTCTTCTGTAGTTGTATTTTGGATCAATTCGAACTCCCGTATGATGCAGAGAATCAATTGCCAGAGCCAATTCTCTTCCTTGTCCGTCAATAGTTCCTTTTCCGTTTACGGCAATATTTTTAGAACCATTAGCAATAATAAAAGCTCTGATTCCTTCATATTTTGGATAATCATCTGGATTGGTACTTCCTAACAAAATCGCATCATCTTCAAAAAACAATTCCACATTATCTTTTAAAACAATGCTTCCGGATAGAAAAGTTCCTTTAGAAAAAACAACTTTTCCGCCTTTGTTTTTATTGGCTGCATCGATTGCTTTTTGAATGGCCTTTGTATTTAGGGTTTTCCCATCTCCTATGGCACCGTATTTTTTAATATCAAATAACTTCTGTGCCGAAACGCTGAGGGAAAGGCAAAAGATAATGAAGGTAATTATAGATTTCTTTTTCATTTGTTTTTATTTTTTTTGTTTCACGCAGATTTTTCAGATTTAGGCAGATTAAATTTGATTTTTTTTTAATATCTGCAGAATCTGCTTAGATCTTTTTAAATCTGCGTGAAACAAAAATCTTTTAATCATTTAATTTCTTGACTAACTTTAAAACTTACCAGAAAACAGTGTACAAAGCCACTAATATTCCACAAATAATAAAGGATCCTACGATAAACTCTGATGAGACTTTAAACATAGCATTATCAACTTCTATCGCATGATTTTTTTCTTCTTCATCTAAAACAGGTTTTGCCAGACTGATTCCAACCATTAAAAACACAATGATGAAGAAAACAATCGTCATTCTATCTAAGAAAGGATAATCAGGGAAAGCACCTTCTGTCCACATGGGAAGGAATTTTAAAACTGCTGCAATCGGCACTGTCAATAATGCGCCCGCCAATCCAGCTGTTGGTGTTGTTTTTTTCCAAAACATTCCTAATAAGAAAATCGCTAAAACTCCAGGTGAAAAGAAACCAACATATTCCTGAATAAATTGATATGCTTGATCTAATGATTTTAATGCCGGAGCTACAAAAGCTGCAATAATCATACAAACGACAACGCACCATCTTCCAGTGCGAACCAGTTTCTTTTCTGATGCCTGCGAATTGAAATATTTTTTATAAATATCTAAAGAGAAAATAGTCGAAATACTATTGGCTTTTCCAGCTAAAGAAGCTACAATTGCTGCAGTCAAAGCGGCTAAAGCCACACCTTTTAATCCAGCAGGCAATAAATTCATTAAAGTCGGATACGCGTGATCTGGTTTTAAAACGCCTGTTGCATCGACCATTTCTTGTTGAAATGTTCCATTTTGATGCATTACAAACATGGCAATTCCGGGTAAAACGGCAATAATTGGCACTAATAATTTTAAGAAAGCAGCAAATAAAATTCCTTTACGGGCCGTTTTTAAATCGGCTCCTAAAGCTCTTTGAACTATATATTGATTACATCCCCAATAGGCCAAGTTATTAATCAGCATACCGCCGACCAAAACCGACATTCCTGGTAATTCATTATAATGCGGATTCGATTCGTCTAAAATCATATGCAAATGATCTGGCGCCTGATCTGCTATTACGGCAAGTCCTTTTAGAATATCTTTTCCAAAACCAAACTGATCTGAAAGTAACGTTAACGCTAAATAAGTGGTTACTAATCCGCCCAAAATCAAAACGATAACCTGAAACATATCGGTATAACCAATCACTTTCATTCCGCCTAAAGTTACGATTACCGAAAATAAACTCAAACCAATAACACAAAACTGAAAACTCACTGGTGCAATAGATGAAATCGCCAAAGCGCCTAAATAAATAATCGAAGTTAGATTGACAAAAACATAAATCAACAGCCAGATAATCGCCATAATCGTACTCACGGTGCCACTGTATCTTTTTGCCAAAAACTGAGGCATCGTGAATATTCTGTTTTTAAGATAAATGGGCAGGATAAACATGGCTACGATAATCAAAGTAGCGGCAGACATCCATTCGTAAGAAGCAATCGCCAATCCGATCGCGAAACCCGAACCGCTCATTCCGATAAAATGCTCTGCTGAAATATTAGAAGCGATTAAAGAAGCTCCAATTGCCCACCAAGTAAGCGATCCTTCGGCCAGGAAATATTCGTTTGAACTCGTTGCAGCGGTTTTTTTGCTTCTGTAAATATACATTCCATAGGCTGTGACTATGACAAAGTATATGAAGAAAACAATGTAATCTGCGGTTTGTAATACATTCATAATGGTGTGGTTAGGTTTGGTTTGGTTAGTAAGTAAAATGTATTTTTTTGAGAATTGTTGAAACACATAGATTATAACTCATAAAAGGCATTTTGTTTAAATGCATCCCGATAGCTATCGGGACTATGGGTTAGAAACTAGTTTCTTTTTATTCTCTTTTTATATTAATGCATCATAAAATCTATGTCTCTATGTGTTAAAAATCTACGGTTTCCTTAAATTTTTAGAAACCATTTTCTTTTATATAAAAAGTACAGTAAAATAAGCTGTACGACGGTTACGGATAAAGCAGCAAAAAAAGGCTGCCAAACGATCGGCGTAAAATTTATAAGTCCGCCGAAAACATAATCTGCTGTGTGTTTAAAATCGATTAAACCTTCTGCAGCGATGTAGATTAGGATTGAATTGGAACCGATTAAGATTAACGGAAATGCCCATTTATGAAAACCAAACAAATCAATTATCACATAAAAAAAGACAAAAAACAAAATACTGAATCCGCCGACAAAACATACAAAAGAGCTTGTCCATAAATGTTTATTGATTGGAAAACTAATATCCCAAATAAGGCCTGCAAAAATCAAAATCACAGCCGCTAAAGCCATTAACAATAGTCTTATTTTTATTGAAAAAGAGCATTTTACTTTTAGAAAAGTTCCGATAAAAACACCTAATAAAGCGGTTGAAACAGCAGGAAGAGTCGAAAATATTCCTTCAGGATCATACACAGTACTATGCAGTCTGCCTGGTAAAAGCAATCGGTCAATATAACCTTCGAGCGAACCTTCTTTGGTTAAAACTCCTGCTCCAAAATCAGGAACTGGAATCCATTTCATTGCCACATAATAACCAATTATAATCCCGAAAAACCAGATTAACTGTTGTTTGAAATCAAAATTCAGATAGATAATTCCGGCAAAAAACCAAGCCAGTCCGATTCTTCCTAAAACACTTGCCAAACGTGTTTGATCTAAACTTTCAAATCGGAGTAAACCATTCACTACAAATCCCAAAACTAATAAGATAGCAGTTCTTCGGAGCATGGATAAATATATTTTTCGCTTTTCTTCTTTAGGTAAATCTTTTGCCGATTTTACGCCAGCCAAATGTATTTTCTTCTCAAAAGAAAACGGCATCGAAACCCCCGCTACAAACAGAAAAATTGGAAAAATCATATCGTAAAATGTGATTCCGTTCCATTCTGCATGATGCAATTGTGATGACATCCAGATAAAAACCGGAATCGGAGCCGCTTTAGCCAGAGCGTGAATAACATGCTCTCCGCTCATAATCCAAAACATCACAAAACCGCGCAGGGCGTCTAAAGAAATTAATCTTCCAGTTGTATTGTTACTCATTTTTTTAGTATTCGCTTTTGGGTTAGTCTTTATTCCCAGTGCAGTTTTCAGTACCAACTGTGACTGAAAACTGAGACTGAAAACTAAAGCAACAGGTTATATTTAAAGTGGTTTTATGACAAATCCGTAGCTGTATTCACTTTGTTTTAATTGATATTGCTCGTGTGGCGGCAATCCCCAGCTGTTATCACCTCCAAGTCCGCGTTGCGTTAAGTCGACGCATACCACAACTTCATTTCTTGGTGTGATATCACTGGAATGAATATTCTTTTTCGAAATTCCGCCGTCAAAATCACTCGGATAATTATTTAAAGTACTCATACCTAAAGGCTGCAGACCTTTTATTTCAATGCCGTTTCCTTTATTCGCTGATAATTTAAACCAACGTATATCTGTCTTGTATCCATTTTCTTGTGGGCGTGTATAAGGCACATATTGGTCTGCAACTTTACTAGTATAAATTCCTTTTAATGAAGATGTTTTTCTGTCCGGATAATTTTCTAAAGGTCCTCTTCCATAATAATCCAGATTTTCTAAGCTGTTTTTTAAAGTGAAAATCATTCCGAAACGCGGTAATTCTGGTACCGGATTATTTCCTTTTTTATAAGATGCCTGAATTTCTAAAGCCCCATCATTTCCTAACGCGTATTTGATCGTGTAATCTGAAGCAACATCATTCAGTTTTAATTTGGCAATGATGTATTTTTTACCGTTTTCCTCTGTTTGCTGAATGCTTTCTAACGAAATATTTTTTCCAGCCGTTCTCCAAACATTCGTTCTAACCTGCATTTTGTTTCCAATATCATTATCGGTTGGTGCTCTCCAGAAATTAGGCTCTGGATATTGTTTGAAATATTCTTCGCCTTTGATACTGTAATACGAAATCAATCCAGTTGATTTACTGATTTTAACGGTAACATTCTCCGAAGTCAAAACAAACTGATCTTTTTCGTCCTGTACTTTTGAACTTCCAGCGTTTTCAGATTTTGCAAAATATTTATCGTCTTCAATTACAAACTGTTCTTTCGCAATTTCGAAGTTCTGAGGCAATAATTCTGAACCTGTTTTCGTATTTGCAAAAACATTCAATAAATATTCTGTTCCTTCTTTTGATTCTAATTTTGGTAAATCAATTTTAAATTGTTTTTTTGATTTTGGATCTAAAGCAACATTCAGAGTTCCTTCTTTAATTACTTTTCCATTTTCTAAAACTTCATATCTAAAATTGTATTTGTTCAAATTGGTAAAACCAAAATCGTTATTGATTTCAATAACTCCATTTTTGATGTCAACCGCTTTGAATAAGATATTCTGATATACTTTCTTCACTTCAAAAGCACCTGGATGCGGTGTTCTATCAGCATAAACTAAACCGTTGTGACAGAAATTTTCATCATTTAAATAATTCTGACTTCCCATGTCGCCACCATAAGCCCAGTATTCTCTACCCGCTTCATCTTTTCTTTTATACCCTTGATCGACCCAATCCCAGATAAAACCGCCTTGCATGTTTTTGCTGCCGCGAATGATATCCCAGTATTCTTGAAAATTTCCACTGCTGTTTCCCATTGCATGCGAATACTCACACATGATATACGGACGACTCACTTCTTTTCTTGCCGCATATTCTTTCATATATTCAATCGTCGGATACATTGGGCAAACGATATCTGTATTTTCATTTTCTTTTGCCTGCTCAAACTGAACCAATCTAGTAATATCTCTCTTTTTGATCCATTTGTAAGCTTCGTGAAAAACGGGTCCGTTCGCACTTTCATTACCTAGTGACCAGATAATTACAGACGGCATATTTTTATCTCTTTCTACCAAACTGTAAATTCTGTCCAAATGTGCTTCTCTCCATTCTGGAAGAAAACCTGGGTTCGTTTTTGGATTCATCCAAATTAACGGCTGTCCTTCTACTCCCATTCCGTGGCTTTCGATATTGGCTTCGTCCACCAAAAACAATCCGTATTTGTTACAAAGTTTTACCCATAAAATATTGTTCGGATAATGACTGCAGCGAACTGAATTGATATTCAGCTGTTTCATCATTTTGATGTCTTTCATCATCGTTGCTTCGTCCTGATAATGTCCTGTTTCTGGATTGTGTTCGTGAATATTAACTCCATGAACCATTAATCGGACTCCATTTACCAATAATTGGCTTCCTTTTAATTCGACTTTTCTAAATCCGATTTGTGTTCCAACGGTTTCTACAATATCACCTTTTGCATTTTTTAAAGTCAAGACTAAAGTGTACAAATTAGGTGCCTCACTGCTCCATAATTTTGGACTCGCTACATTTTGAGAGAAATTTAAAGTCTGAGTTTTTGCCCCTTCTAAATTGACATTCAATTCTTTTACAAAAACATTTTTCCCAGAAGCATCAACCAGTTTTGCAACTAATTTTTGATTGTTAACTGAAGTTGAAGTCAGATTTTTCAAACTTACGTCAACATTCAAACTTCCGTTTTTATATTTCGCATCTAAATCTGGTTTGGCAAAAAAGTCTGCAATGCGCACATTAGCTGTACTGTACAGATAAACATTTCGGTCAATTCCAGAAAGTCGCCACATATCCTGATCTTCCAGATACGAACCGTCGCTCCATCTGTAAACTTCTATCGCTACGTCATTTTTTCCAGCTTTTAAATATTTAGAAATATCAAATTCTGCTGGACTTTTAGTGTTTTCTGTGTAACCCACTTTTTGTCCATTTACCCAAATATACATGGCTGAAGTTCCTGCTTCAAAATGAAGAAAAACATGTCGGCCGTTCCAGTTTTCTGGCAAAACAAAATCTCTTTTATAAGATCCAACCGGATTATCCCAATGATTGATAAAAGGCGGATTTTTTTCGAAAGGATAGGTAATATTGGTATAAATCGGAACACCGTAACCATGCAGTTCCCAATTCGAAGGCACTTGAAGTTCTTTCCAATGCAACGTACTGAAATCCGTTTTATAAAAATCCTTCGGACGCTCGTCTGGTGTTGGCGACCAAGAAAATTTCCATTTACCGTTTAACGAAAAATACCACGGTGAGTTTTCATATTTATCAATTATAACAGAAGTTTCATCCGCATACGGAAGAAAAGCAGCGCGAGCAGGTTCTCTGTTGATTTGAAATACAAGTGGATTTTCCCAATCATTACGGTCTTTTTCTTGAGCCGAAACAACTGCAACACAAAGCTGCAAAAGGCTTATAAAAAATATTTTGGTTTTGGTTATCTGCATTATTTTGGTTTTAGATAGCTGTCAATTATTTTTTTAAACACATAGAAACATAGATTTCACTTTTCTTGAAAAGGTTAATGAAAGAAACTAGTTTCTAACACATAGCCTCAGAGTTTGTCATTCCGATGAAGGAGGAATCTTCGCAAGTAGCTCTACAAAGATTTTGGATTCAGATTGAGGAATTTCTCGCGAAGATTCCTCCTTCGTCGGAATGACAAGATTGTGTGAACTGTGTTTGTTTAAACAAATGAAACACATTTCCACGAGACGAATAAATATGTTTCTATGTGTTTATATAAATTTTTAAAACTTCAATTTTTCTGGCAAATACTTCGCAACTAATTCTTTGTAATAAGGAAGTAATGCTTTTACATCTGGTTTAACGGGTGCTTTTGTGTACAAATCGTATGGATTAAATTTTCTAACCCAGTCAAACATTTCGATGTCTTTTTCATTCATTAAATGTAAATATGCATTTTCTTTATGCTGTGAATAAAATGAATGGTAACGAATCATATACAAAGCTGGATCTGGAAGATAATCTTTCATAATCTGATACAAATATTCGTCGTGACCCCAGCTCATTTTTACATTATCAAGTCCGCAGTTTTCGGTGTAAACGCCAAATTTAGTATTGAATCTTTCGTCTGTAAAATCTGGATTTTCTTTAAAGAATTCTGAATAGACAATTTTATCCGAATACGCACATCCAACAGGAAATGTATCTCCAACCACCGCCCATTGCGGTTCTCCAAACAGACATAAAACTTTTCCTAAATCGTGAATAAATCCTGTCAATACAAACCAATCGGGATGACCGTCTGCGCGAATAGCTTCTGAAGTCTGTAAAAGGTGTTGTGTTTGGTCTAAGTCAATATCTGGGTCACTGTCGTCTACAAGCGTGTTTAAAAACTCAACAGCTTCCCAGATTGACATTTCTTTTCTATTAAACTGCAGAAAGTCTTGTTCTTTACTGCATACAAAGTCATAAGTTTGATAGGTGTGGTTTATTCTGTAAAACTCTTTAACTGTTTCTACTCTTTCTGAATCGACATAATTTCTAAATTCTTCTTTCTGCTTTTCTTTTACCTCTTCATTATCTTCAGATGGATCTGGATATCGCATGAGCAAATCATCTTCCCACTCATCTAAATTATTCAACGGATTGTCTGTATCTATATGCTTTTTCATAATGGTAAATAGTTAAAAGTTAGAAGACAAAAATAGAATTACATCTACTTTTCAAAATGGATTAATACATCAAAAACATGGATAAAATTGATTATTGTAGGATTTTTACGCAATTAATTAGACAAAGATTGCTCCGTCTTTGAATATAGCCCAAGGTTTCAACCTTGGGGACGCGCAGGTTGGAAATACATTGTGTACCCAAGGTTGAAACCTTGGGCTATGTTTTGAATATTATTTCGTTAAAATCTATGTGGAGTTTCTTGCGGAGATTTGCTTCGCCTATTCGCTAGCGCTCGGGTCTCCTTCGTCGAAATGACAAACTAGGTGTAAATCTTTGCCAAAGTTTTAAACTTTGGCAAAGATTCCATCTCAAATAAATTTGTGCCAATTTGTGTAATTTGTGGCAAAAGAAAAAATCCTTATAATCTGTATAATCTGTGGCGAAAAAAACTTAATTAATCAATTTGCTCGGCGGGAAACCAAACTGCTTTTTAAAACAACGACTAAAATACAAAGGGTCATTAAAGCCAACCAAATCTGTTACTTCAGAAACATTGTATTTTTTGGTTTTGAGCAGTTCTGCCGATTTTTTTAAACGAATCGTTCTGATAAATTCGTTTGGAGCCAAATCTGTCAATTCTTTTATTTTTCGATATAATTTAGAAGAACTAACACCCAGCTTATCACACAGAAAATCGGTTGAAAGCTCCACATCGCTTAAATTATCGTTGATTAAATTGGTAACTTTTTCCATAAATTCCTCGTCGATTGGAGAATGTGTCAGCATACTTACATTACTTTCGACTTCTCCAGAGAATTTTTGTTTGAGTTCCAATCTCGATTTGATCATATTTTCTATGACCGTTTTCAGCAATAACGGCTCAAAAGGTTTCACCAAATAGCCATCGGCACCAATGTCATAACCTTTTACTTTGTCCATATTTTCACCCAGCGCTGTAAGCATCACTACTGGAATATGACTGATAAATTCATCATTTTTTAATTGCTGGCAAAACTCTAATCCGTCCATAACGGGCATCATTACGTCTGTTACACACAAAATAGGTTTTATTTGTCGGCAGATTTTTAAGCCTTCTTCCCCATTTTCGGCATCGTAAACTTTGTAGTAATCCGATAAATAATCGACCAGATATTTTCTGAGTTCGGAGTTATCCTCAATAACCAGAATCTTTTCTTTCAAATCGGTATTCTGAATGATTTTCTTCGCTGCTTTTTCTGGAATCAGCATACTCAGATTATCATTTTTCAATGCATATTCAAATACTTCTTTATGCTCGTATGAATCACGGTCAATCGGAAGTTCCACTTTAAACGTGCTTCCTTTTCCTGGCGTGCTTTCTACAGCAATAGTTCCTTTATGAATAGCTACCAAAGATTTTACCAACGACAATCCGATTCCAGACCCCGTATTGTTGGCTTTACTATTGGTTGCTTGATAAAAACGCTTGAAGATTTTCTCCTGACTTTTCACTGGAATACCAATTCCGTCATCGGTAACTTCAATAACCAAAATATCTTCAACAGTATCTTTCAATCTCACATACAAATCGACATTGCCGTTTTTATTGGTAAACTTTAAAGCATTAGAAAGTAAGTTGTATAAAATTTTATCATACTTATCATTATCCAGCCAGCCTTCGATTGCTTCGTCTTCGGAAATAAAATTCAGCTTAATTTTTTTGTTATAAGCCATTTCTTTAAACGAATCAAAAATATTCTTTGAATACGATAAAATGTCCGTTTTGGTTACTTTTAGTTTTAATTCACCCGACTGTGCTTTTCTGAAATCCAACACCTGATTCACCAGATTTAATAGTCGACTGGCATTTTGATAAATTAAATTATATCGGCTTTTTTCGTAATCCGTAGCATTATTGTTTTCATCCAAAAGTTGTTTGGCAGGACCTAAAATCAGAGTTAAAGGCGTTCTTAATTCATGCGAAATATTCGTGAAGAAACGCAATTTTTCATTGTTTAATTTCACGTCATGTTCTCTGTTTACTTTCTCAGTAAGCAGTTCTTGTTTTAAACGAATTCTGTTTTTGATTTCTTTTCTGATGAAATAAAATACTCCAAATAAAATCGCGAAAAACAATAAAAACGAAGTTGGTGTCAACCAAAATGGAGGCAGGATTTTTATTTTATAAGAAACCGTTTTACTCCAATATCCGTCACTGTTGCTAGATCGGATTTTAAAAGTATAATTGCCCGGATAAAGGTTGGTATACTGTACGATTCTGGACAAGCTTGTCGTTGTAATCCAATGTTTATCAAAACCTTCCAGCATATATTGAAACTTATTCAGCTTTTCATTTGCAAAAGACGGAGCCGAAAACTGAATCGAAAAGTTGCGGTTTTTATGACTTAATTCAATCTCTTTTCCATAATTCAAGTCGGTTAAAAGCGGCACTTCTCCATTGATTTCCATTTCTGGATAAACTTCTTCGTTCTGAATTTTAAATTCGGAAATAACGGGTTCCGGCGACCATTTATTTCTTTTCATTTCTGGAGGCGAAAAAGAAATGATTCCGTTTTTCCCGCCCAGAAAAATATTCGAATTATTAAAATAAAAGAAGCCGCTTGCGCTAAAAACATCCAATCTGTTACCACTGTTTACATGATAAATACTGATGTCTTTTAAATTCGATTTAACGAAAGCAATATTATTATTGTTGATATTCAGCCAAAGATTTCCATTCGCATCCGACAAAATATCAGTAATCCATTTTCCTGAAAGTTCTTTTAGATTCTTAACCGGTTCAAATTCATTTTTTTTCGGATTAAACAAACACAAACCAAAACGTGTTGAAGCCCAGATTTTTCCTTTTACATCGACCAAAACATCGCTCACATTTTCGTCATGCGGCACTCCTTTTTCTTTAATAAATAAAGACGAATAGGTATCAATTTTTCCTGAAGCAATACCATATTTTACAACTCCTGTTTCTGTCGCAAACCAAATATTATTTTTTGGATCTCTTTCAATTGCATTGATCTGAAAACCAGGCAATAGTTTCCCTTTTGAATTGTCTACTTGTAACGTTTTCGTATTCAGGATTACTGCGCCTTCACCAAAAGATCCGACGATCATCAAATCATCCGAAATTTTATTAAAAGCAAAAACCGGCGATTTTTCAAAACCCGCACTTATTTCTCTGGAAGAATTGGTTAGATAATTATAAACCAGAATATTGCCGTCCCAAAGTCCGCAATAGAAAATCTTTCCATCTTCAGAATAAATACTGGCAATATCTTTTCCAGTGTTGTGCAAAGGCGTTGAACTTTTGGTATTCGAAAGATAAAGTCCGTTGTGGTAAGTCGCTACAATAATTTTTTGGTCGTAAGTTTTGGCAAAACCACGAATTCTCGGCGCCTGATTGCCAATAGAGCGCGAAATATCTTTGTTTAAAGTAAATTGATTTTCATACGGATCGTATTTATCCAAACCGTCTTCTGTACCAATCCACAATACGCCCGAAGCGTCAAAATAAAGTGCAGAAATTAAGTTATCGATAAGCGATGTATCATCTGAAAGGATCGAATAATACCATTTGTAATTGCCTTTTTGAATGTCTTCTAACTGATCGCAAACCAATAATCCACCCAAAGTTCCAACCCAATATTTTCCGTCTGGAGCACGTGCAACCGATAAAAAATACGGACCTAAAGCGCCACGAATCTGCTTGTTTTCAATGTATAAATTGACAAACTGATTTTTAGCTTTATCCAATTTGTACAAACCTTCGCGTGTTCCGACAAAAATGTCCGATTTGGCATCTTCGTAAATAAAATTCAGGTACGGATTTTTGATGTTTGAATTCGGTACAGCAAGCGTATACGTGTTAATTCTGACGATTGCGCCTTTTGCATCGAGCGTGATTTTTACCACACCACTTTTCTCATAACTTCCTACCCAAATATTGCCTTTTTTATCTTCAAAAATCGACTTTACGTAATCAAAACCTTTAATATCGATTTTTTCGAATCGGTTTTCATTCAAAAAGAACAAATACATTCCTTTTGTTTTCGTTCCAACCCAGACTCTTTTAAATTTATCTACGTAAACAGATCGTACCTCATCATCAGGAAGGCTGTTTGGATCATTTTTTTTATTGAAAAAAGTGGTAAAAACATGCGTATCCATTTTGAAAAGCGTCAAACCTTTTCGCGTACCAATCCATAAATGATTGGAAGTTTCATCCAATTCTAAAGCCGTAATATCGTCGTTGTAAAGTCGGTTTTTCCCTGGCGTAGAACTCATGTAGTTTTTGAACTGATAGCCGTCAAAACGATTTAATCCAGAGAAAGTTCCAAACCACATAAATCCTTTTTTATCCTGCACAATATGGCGTACCGAATTGTGAGACAATCCATTATTGTCATTATAATGCGCAAATTTTATATTCTGTGAATACGAATGATAAAAGAAGGCACCTAACAAGAATAATAAAAAGGTTTTCTGACGCATGGAAATAAATTATAAATGCAATTTAACCTTTTTGTTTTAATAAATATCAAATTTATTTAACAGATAAATTGCCAATTATGTTATTTTTCAAATCAATTTTAAAATGATCGGAAGGTTTGCCGTTCTTGGTTTTCAAAAATATTTCGCCCCATAAAACTAGTTTGGGATTATTTGATTTTTTTAACTGTTTGCAGATCAAATCATATTGCTTTAATCTGTTTTTTCCAATTTCAGGAAAAGCGAGTTCATCGGCATTCTTTAATCGGTAAAAATCGAAAATCATGTCAAATCCTGTCCAAGATTCAAAATCAGAAAGTTTCAGCGAATTCTCTTTCAAATCTTTAGTCGTTTCTACAGCATTTTTATTTATTTCTAATAAATCCTTTCCTGATAATTTTTCAATTGATTGTAAAAAATCAGCCGAAAAATCTTCGGGAAGAAATCGTAAACGCACTAATTCTTTTAAATGCCAATTGATAAAATCTTTATAATTTTTTGCTTTTAGAATTTCTTTGTCCCAGATATCTTTATTTTGAATTTCTTTTAAATGCGCATATTCCTGTTCGTAAAAAGGGAACAAGCTATTGAAATTTTTCACTTTACCAACCACAATAGTTTCAATCTCTACTTCATCTTTAGAATGAATTGTCAAAATTTTATACGCAGGCATGTACGCAGCAAGCGAAGGTGTTTGAATGTTAAACAACGTATTTCCTTTTGCCGATGTTCGTACACCTGTATCGTTGATGTGCATGTGCCCGCCAAAATGAATCTGGATTCCAGCATCGGCAAACTGCTGCGCTACTTCTTCGTCTGGAACGCGTTGCAGCTGCATTTTATTAGCACCGAAAAGCTGTTTTAATTCTGGCGAAGCATTATCGTTAAACTCAACCATCGGATAATGACTGAAAGCAATCAACGTTTTACCTCTTTTTTTGGCTTCTGCCGAAACTTTTTTTACCCAGTTTAGTAAATGACTTTTATAAATCAGAACGTTATTGTAACCTGTATTCGCTCCCGAAAAATCATTTGGATTGTTGGGCTGTCCTGATAATTTCTCATTCGGAACATAGGCATTAGCATCGATTGCCAACAACCAGACTCCTTTAACAGGCTCTACCAAATAACTCGCATCGGGCAGATACAAATTGGTATTTTTTATTAGATACGTTCTTTTTTCTAAAGCGGATTCTTTATGCGCTTTTTCGAAATTATAATCGTCATAATTATAGTCTGAAAATGGTGTTTCCCAATACAAATAATTTTTGTTGGGAAAGAAACCAAAACTGCTCATTTCCTGAATCGTTTCTTTGTAACCCCAGTTTTTTATATCGGCTGTAATAATCGGTTCGAGTTCCGCTTTATTTTTATTGAAATTAGCTGCTGAACTGCTGATAATCTGCTCTTTTCCATCTTTTCCAAGAAAATCAGTTTTCACTGCATCTTGCGCAAAAGGCTTTACAACATCGTGATTTCCTGTTGTAACAAAAAAGGAAACTCCGTATTTTGAAGAATATTCGTTTAGTATTTTTCGAAGTCCGCGTACGTGAACTGGCTGTCCGTCGTCACTGAAATCGCCTGGAAGCGCCACTTGTTTAATACCTCTTTTTACAATATCATTTAAAGCTTCTAAAAAGGCAAAATAGTTTTCGTTGAAAATTCTGGTAGAATGCAACTGCGAATTCATCGTTCTGATATTGGCATATTCGCCCGTTTTCGGATTTTGAATTCCTTTGTAATCGTTGTCTTCAAATTTGGCAAAGATATCTTGTAAATGGGCATCGGCTATAAAAGCAATCTCAACGGGTTTGCTTTTCTGTGCTTGTGCTGTTTTGCAAGCCGTAATTGTAAATAATAGAACTAATAAACTTGATGTTTTAAATAAGCGGTTCATATTTTTATGTTTAAAATCTATTTTTTTGATGCTTTTTATGGTATTGTATTATTATAAATGAAAGCACTTTAATTTTGACACGGATAAAAACGGATTCGTTATCACGAAAACGCGGATTTAAGCGGATTTTAAATAAAAAAATCCGTGTAAATCCGCGTCTTTACGAAGTAAATCCGTTTTATCCGCGTTTAATTTTACACAAAGTGTATCTAAAAGCTAATTTAATTTTTATCTACCACTTTAACCAGCGTCCAGTTGATTCCCAACGGATTTTTAGTCACTTTACAGATCAACGGAAACTCCGGATTTTTTACAATCCACATTTCGGTCTCGTCGATTTGGGCTTTTATGTGAAAGGCTTCTACCAATTTTCCGTCCAAAAAAACATCTGTATTGGGGTCATTTGCAACTAAATCATAAGTCGTATTGTTATATAAAAACTTTTTATTTTTAACTAAATCCTGATAAGCTGACTGTGAAATCATAAAAAAGGTTTCAGTTGGTTTTAAATTTAAAACCGGCGAAAATTCTCCTTGATTATAACTTAAAGTATTTCCATTTTTTAATCCTTCTTTTGTGGTTACAATACTGCTTTTTACGCCTCTAGTTTCTAATTTAAAAGTGACTCCATCATTTACTAAAGCTGCAATTAAAGACAGCGTTCTGGTTTGTCCGTGCAGTTTGCAGACATAATGCAATTCGGTATTATTTTTAAGATTTGGAATTGTATTTTGTGCCTTTCCAATTTGAGAAACCGCACAGAATAGAAGGAATAAAAGTATTTTTTTCATCTTTTGAAATTTTATTTTGACGGCGGTAAAATCGTTGTTCCCCAAGCTGAAGGTTTCGAATCCATTTCTAAAATTAATTCTCCTCCGTTGTTAATATCATCGTGCGAAATCCAGGCTTTGTTGTATGCTTTTCCGTTTAAATAAGCAGTTTTTATATACTTATTTTTATCACTCATTTTCTTTGCTGTGATTTTAAAACTTTTACCGTTTTCCAACTGCATAGTGCTTTCTGTAACCAAAGGCGAATTGATCAGGTAATACGGCTGTCCGGCATTTGGATACAATCCCATCATGTGGAAAGCCAGCCACGAAGACATTGCCCCAGAATCGTCATTACCAGGAAGTCCTTGTCTTGAAGTATTGAAATTTTTCTTAATAATCGTTCTGATTCTGTCACTGCTCAAATACGGTTTTCCAATCCAGTGATACAGGCACGGCGTCAGGAATGAAGGTTCATTAGCAACATTATACAATTCTGAATCGAATAAAATATTTAATCTGTTTTCAAATGCTTTTTCTCCGCCTGATTTTTTTACCAATTCTGGAATATCATGTGGAATACTTAATGAATATTCCCAAGAATTGCCTTCGTAGAAAAATACGCACCAATGACAGACATACCAAGGTGATTCGATAATCACAGGCGTATATTTAAAAGTTGGTTTCTGGATTTTTGATTCTCCAAACACAACATCATCCAGCCATTTTCCGTCTTTGTCTTTTGGCATAATGAAACCTTTTGCACCATTATTTTCATAATCAGCACGCCAAAGATTTTGCCAGCTGTCTGCCTGTTTCATGTATCGATTATACAAATCCATTCTGCCCAAACCTTTTGCAACGACGGCAATATTATAATCGTTGTATGAATAGTCGATAGTTCGGTTTCCGGCGCGGTCTGTGCCGTAAGGAACGTAGCCCAATTTCAGGTAATCGATAAGTCCGCCTCTTCCTTCTCTTTCTTCATTTCCTCCCGGCGGCACTGTGGCGTCCTTAAGCATTGCCTGCAAAGCCAATTCGTAATCGATTCCTTTTAAGTTTTTTACAAAAGCATCGGCAATTACCACTTCTCCGTTAGATCCGCCTTGTGTTCTTCCGTTGTCGTTTCCGCTTCTTCCTTCAGGTAAAAAACCTTCTCTTTTGTAAATATTCAGCATCGCGTTGATGATGTCTACTTTTCGTTTAGAATCAATCAGCGTAATTAATGGACTTGAAGTTCTAAATGTATCCCAAATGGTATAAAAGTCATCATAATACGGTTCGTCGTTTGTCCATAATGGGTTTTCTCCTGTTCTATCAACCGGCATAATCATGGTGTGGTACAAACCCGTATAGAACATCTTTTTGTATTCTATTGAAGTATCTGGTGAAAGCTGAATTCTGCTTAATAAATTTTCCCATTTATTTTCCAGAGAAGCCAAAATGGCATTAAAATCCCAATGTGGAATTTCGACTTCGATATTGTTTTTGGCTTTTAATTCACTTAAAAAAGAAATTCCGATTTTGACATAGACTTCTTCTTTTCCTGAATTTCCGAAAGATAAAAGCGCCGCTGTTTTTTTGCCTGAATCGAACTGTGCTTTTTCATTTGGATAAAATTTACCATCTTTAAAAGTGACATATTTTGCAATCGGCTGATCAAAAACTGCCCAGAAATAAACAGTGTAAGCGCGTCCGTTGTTCCAGCCTCCACGGATTCTGCTGTAACCGCGAACTTCGGTATCTGAAACAATTTCGATCTGTGAACCTACAAATTGCTGTGCTTCTCTGGCATCTGGAACTTTTTCTTCACCAAGGAAAAATCCTGGATCTATTTTTAATTCCTTGGATTTATTTTTCGGATAGGTAAATCGGTAAAAAGAGACTTTTTCTCCTGTTGTGATTTCTGTTTTGATTTGATTTTCTTTGAAAACCATTTCATAATAACCCAGTTTTACGTTCTCTTCAGATCGAAAAGAAGTTTGATCGATTTTATCTAAGGTTCCTGAAAACGGCATAATAGAAATATTCCCGTATTTTGGTCCGCCTCCTGTACCGCTTACGTGCACCTGACTGAATCCGGTTACTTCTTTCGGAATGGGAAGCCAGCCGCTGTTGGGACTCGACGTACAATCGGGACTTGGTTTTACCATTCCGTACGGACATGACGGCCCGATAAAAACTCTTCCAACGCCTTCTGAACCAATCATTGGATCGACAAACTGATGAACAGTTTTCTGGGATTGAATGGTTATTGTGAATAAAAATGATATTCCTAAAAGTATATTTTTACTATATATTTTCATTACTTATTATTTTAAACTAAAAGTCACTTTTGTAATCAAATCGGTGAATTGGGGTTGTAATTTTAATACTTAGAACTATAGAAACATAGGTTTTATGGTTAAATAAAAGTTATCAAAAAGAAACATGCTTCTCAAGTATTTCTATATGTGTTTTAATTTCTGAAATGCGTTTTTGTGTGTGCTATTTTTTTTCTTTTTTATCACCCATTAAAGGATTAAAATGATTTTTTATTCGATTTTCAAATAAAAAAATAATCCATTTAATCTTTGAAATCTGTGGCAAAAA
This sequence comes from Flavobacterium artemisiae, assembly GCF_042678225.1. Lineage (NCBI taxonomy): Bacteria > Pseudomonadati > Bacteroidota > Flavobacteriia > Flavobacteriales > Flavobacteriaceae > Flavobacterium > Flavobacterium artemisiae. The sequence continues at coordinate 42,204 of NZ_JBHUDZ010000007.1, forward strand.
ATAAACTTTTACTTTTCTGACATCTTTAAAATTAATTCTCCGCCATTTGTAATTTCTTGGTGCGACAGCGTAAAATCTTTTACTGGTTTGTTGTTGTATTTTATGTCTTTGATATATACATTTTGATCATTATTATTTTCTGCTTTAATGATAAATGTTTTCCCTGAATAATATTTTGGATTTAACTGAATCGTTATTTTATTGAAAATAGGGCTTCCGACCTGGTAAACAGCATCTTGATCTGTTCCTCCATTCATTTGAAACAATCCTAATTTAAGCAAAACGTTCAAACTTCCCATTAATCCTTGGTCTTCGTCTCCGTTGTAACCTGTTGAAGGCGATAATCCGCTGAAGGTTTCTTTTACTACGTTTCTTGTCCAATATTGTGTTAAATCGGGTCTTCCTAAAACGGTAAAAATATTCGAAGTCTGCATCGAAGGCTGATTACCAAAATTGACTGGAATTCGGCTAAACTCTGGATGCAATTCTGCATCATGCGATGTACCAGAAGTATATTTTTGCTTTTTTGCGGTTTCAAATTGTGCATTTAGTTTTGTTACTGCTTTTTCTTTTCCTCCCATTAAATTGGCCAAACCTTCAATATCATGTGGCACGAACCAAGTAGATTGTGCTCCATTTGATTCTATAAATCCATTTTCATATTGATAGGGATCGTAGTTTTCACGCCATTTTCCTTCTGCATTTTTCGGACGCATCCATCCAATTGATTGATCAAAAACATTTTGATAGTTTTCGGATCTTTTCATGAAGTACTTATAATCTTCTTCATGATGGAGTTTTTTAGCCAATTGCGCCAAAGTCCAATCCTGATAAGCGTATTCTAAAGTCTGACTTGCTCCGTCTTCATGACTTCCAAAATTACCTTCTGGAAGCGGATACGGCACATAGCCTTTTTCTAAATAATATTTTAAACCACCGCCAATATTGGTTTTGTGTTCGTATCCGGCTTTTTCCATAATACCGCCCGGCATATGATTTTTCTTTAAGGCAGTATAAATTTCTTCTAAATTTTCTTTTACAATTCCTTTTTGAATGGCACTTACTATAAATGGCGTTGCCGAAGCTCCTGTCATTACGTACGTATCATTTCCGCCCGAAGGTCCGCGCGGGATCATGCCGCCGTCTTTGTAATATTGCATTAAAGAATACACAAATTCTTCCATAATTTCAGGATAAACCAATCCCCAAAGGTTATTAATTGTCCATTGTGCGCCCCAAAAAGCGTCTGAATTATAGTGATTGAATTTTGGTTTTCCATCGGCATTTAATGGCAAATGTCCTACCCTGAATCTGTCCCCCGAGTTATCAGGATAGGCTCCGTTTGCGTCACTGATCATTTTTCTCCCTTGCAGAGCATGCCATAGATCAGTGTAAAATCTTCTTTGATCGGTTGTTGTTCCTCCTTCAATTTGTATTCTTCCTAATAAATCGCTCCATTCTTTTTTGGAATCTGAAACTGTTTTCTTGAAATCCCAATGCGGTAACTCGGTTTCAATATTGTTATTGGCGTTTTCAATTGAAGTGTAGGAGATTCCGACTTTCATCAATACTGTTGGATTTTTTTCATTAAAATGAACTAAAAAGTTTCCTGTAGTATTATCTTTTTCTACCGACGTAATCGGCTCTTTTGTTTTAATTTTAAAAAATACGGTTAAAGGTTTTGGACGTCTGAAATTGGTACTTAAAACTAAAGATCCTGAAAGCTCGTAATCGTTGTTTTTTTCTAATTTACCGTTGGTGTTTTCGCAAGGCCCCAAAATGGTATTTACATTAAAGAGAACAGCTTTTTGTCCTTTAACTGGAAATGTATATTTATGAAAACCAACTCTTTTGGAACTGGTTAATTCTGCTGTAATCTGATATCGATCTAGTTTTAGCGAATGATATCCTGGTGTAATGATTTCAGTTTTATGACTGAATTTTGAATAAAAATCTTTAAAAATTGCCGCTTTATTTTCTTTCGAAATGGTTACGGGCATTACCGATACGCCCGACATCTGCCATTCGTGAACGTGGCTGAAACCTTTTACTGTATCTGTAGTATATTTATAACCGCCTCCCCAATCGCCTTTTATTTCGGTATCGGGATTTAAATTAACCATTCCAAACGGACGGCTTGCAGACGAAAAGTAAAACCATCTTGAATTTTCGGTGTCCAACAACGGATAAACCAGATCTGAAACTTGTTTCTTTGAAGAAACCGCTTTCTGGGCGTTGCATGACACTGAAAAAATAAGTGTTATACTAATTGCAATTTGTCCTATTATCGAGATTTTATTTAGCTTCATTTATTCTTTTTGTATTGATGGGGCAATAGTATTTGAGCAGGATTTTTTATATCATTTAGTACTAAATCAAAAAATATAGGCACAGGAATTCCCTGTTGGTTATGAAGTATTTTCAAAACCTAAATAGATTGAATGTTACAAAACTTGATCTTCCCTTGATTTTCCGAAACGCATTCAATCAAGCTTTGTGTTCATTCAAAAACAAAAAATAAAACCGAACTGATTTTCATGAGCAACTACGAAATCAGTTTTCTTGTAGTAAAAAAGGAGAAGAGTTTTGCTCTCCTCTCCTTTTAAAATTAAAATGCATACAAGGCGCATACTAAACTAAATTCTTAATTTTTATATTAATATCCGTCGTTCTGAGTCAGAGCTGGATTTAAAACCATTGCATTTGTTGGGATTGGGAAAACACGACGGTAAAGATCTGTGTTCGTTTTGTATCCCCATGTTCCTTCGTATTTTCCAAAACGAATCATATCATTTCTATGCCAAGCTTCTTGTGCAAACTCTCGGCTTCTTTCTTGATAAAGCTGTTCTAAAGTTACTCCGTTCAACGCAGCAGATGTTGTTCTGTTAGAACGAACCATGTTTACTAATGCATCTGAACCTTGTCCTAATGTAACTGCTCCTCCACGTAAAATGGCTTCTGCTTTCATTAAAAGAATGTCTGAATAACGTAAAAATGGTACATCATTATTTTGATTACGGCTTGTTGATGTGTTGTCTGGGTAGAATTTAATGTTTCTGTAACCCATATTCCAAGCGATTTCGTCGTTACCTAAATCAAACAACGTAGCGCTCTGGCGTGGTACAATATTTGGCGTCAAATTAACTTGATACGTATAAGCTGCACTTCCGTCTGATCCTGTATAAAACTGATCGTAACCTTTTTTGGTTGTTGTAACCATTACTGGAGTTACACCGTCATTCATGAATTGTAAACCTGTCAGCCATTGTCTGTTACGAATATCGTTTGCATCATTAAAATAAGCATAGAATTCTGGCAAGGTGCTTCTTGGCGCACTAGGCGTAAAAGGCAGACCAAATTTTGTTCTTTCAGAACGAGGCACATCATAACGTGCGTGGTACATTTGTCCGTTGAAACCTACTGTAACGGCTGCTGGATCGTAAGGAATGGCAAAAATGAACTCTTTCATCTGCGGTCCGTTATTCGGATAAAACATCTGAAGGTAAGTTGCTCTTGGCTCAATTGAATATAATCCTGAATTAATTACTTGATCACAGGCTGCAATACAATCGTTGTTACGTTCTGTTCCTGTATACACTGTCGCATTCAAATATAATTTTGCAAGCATTGCATTGGCTGTTTGTTTATTCGGTCTTCCGTAAGTTGAAACTCCAGTAGCGGCATTCAAATTCGGAATAGCTTTCTTTAATTCTTTTTCAATAAAATTAAAAACCTCTTTTCTTGGTACTTTAGCATGAGCTGTAAAATCTCCGTAAACAGTGTCCAACGGCACATCTCCATAGCTGTCCATCATCATAAAATACGAAATGGCACGCATGGTTTTTAGTTCTGAAATCAATGTTGCTTTATCAGCTCCTTCCGGCATTGACTGGTTCAAAATTGAAATAGATTGATTGCTTAATCCGATTACTTTTGAAGTCCAATCCCAAAGACTGCCTACAATTCCGTTATCGGCATTCCAATCGTGAAAATGCATTGCAATATAATTTCGGTTATCAAACCAGTTTCCTCCTCTTGCCGGAAGTATCGCTTCGTCTGTAGACAGCGACTGCGACCACCACCAGGCAAATGAAAACTCACCTCTAAATGCGGCATAAACCGGACCTGTTGTCTGAATATATTGTGTTGAATTTTGAGGAAAAACTTCTGGTGTTAACTGCGTTGTAATAGGCACATCAAGATCTTCGCACGACCATAACAAACCAGCTGCAAGTACTGGGAGTCCTAAATATTTTAATATATTTTTCATGATAATTTCAGTTTACTTTTTAGAAAATTACGTTTAAACCAAACATAAAAGTTCTGGTTTTAGGATAAAAGTTGTTCGAATCTACACCCGGAGCGGTTCCTCCTTGTTCAACTTCTGGATCAATTCCCGAATATTTGGTAATTACAAAGAGGTTATTTATGGTTTCATAAATACGCACATTTTGTATAAATCTGCCGACTTTACCAAAATTGTATCCTAAAGTCATATTATCTAATCTTATATAACTTCCGTCTTCTATAAATCTTGACGAGTATTTATAAGAGTTCAAATCATTTGGCGATTCGTCTTGCGCATCAACCAAAATATTTGTGGTCATTGCAGTACTCGGCCTGAATAAATCGGCACGGGTTGCATTGAAAATTTTGTTTCCGAATACTCCTCTGAAGAAAACATTCAAATCAAACTTTTTGTAAGTAAATGTATTTCCCCATCCTAATAATAGTTTTGGCTGTGCATCTCCTACATAATGGTAATCTACTCCGTTTAAAGGTGTTGTAGTTAAATTGTTGTTTTTGTCATAATACTGAGAAACACCATTTGCATCTTTTCCAGCATATTTAAGTGTAAAGAATTGTCCTAGAGGTCTTCCTTCTTTAAAGATCTGTAGTGTGCTTCCTGTTTGTCCGCCTCCGTCAGGCTGTACTCTTCTGATAGAATCTCCTCCAATAAACAACGGATTTGTCAATTTCACAATTTTGTTTTTGTTGCTTGCCAAGTTCAAGTTTGTAGACCAGCTGAAATTTGCTGTTTTAATTGGCGTTGCTCCTAAACTAACCTCGATACCTTTATTAGACATCGTTCCTCCATTTGCTACAATTGTTCCTACTGGTACAAGTACTGGATTTACAGCATAGTTAAAAATCATATCGGTTGTTTTCTTGTCGTACACATCAACAGAACCTGTAATTTTTCCTTTCAAGATAGAAAAGTCAACCCCGATGTTTGCTGTTGCTGTTTTTTCCCATTTCAAATCTGGATTTGCTGCCTGATTTGGTCCGTAAGCTCCGATTTGTTGTCCGTTGTAATAGAAAGTTCCAACACTTCCTGAGATAAACTGCGCTGTATAAGCATTAAATCCTGATGAGTTTCCTGTTACACCATAACTTCCTCTGAATTTTAAATCCGTAAAAAGGTTTTGATTTTTCATGAAGTTTTCTTTGTCAACTCTCCAAGCTCCACCTACAGAAGGAAAATATCCCCAGCGGTTATTAGCTCCAAACATAGAACCTCCGTCTCTTCTTAATGTTCCTTGTAAAAGATATTTGTCATTAAAACCATAGTTTAAACGAACGAATTCTCCAATTAAACGTGTTTTTTGATAGGCTTTACTATCTCCAAAATTGACCACATATCCGTTTACAGAAGTATAGTTACTTAATGCAAGGTTATTGTACCCAACATTATCTACAGGGAAATTTGTTGCTGTAGCTTGGAAACCGTCACCATAAGTGTTTTCCTGCCATGAATATCCTAAAACGGCTTTTATTTTATGGCCGCCCAAAGTTTTATCCCAATTTAAGAAACTCTCAATAATGTTGTTTGTGTTTTCGTATGAATTTCTTAAAGCAGAACCATTTACACCAAAATTGATTAATGCTTTTGTTTGAGGCGGATCTGGGTTATTGTAAAAATTCGCACTATTATATCTTGAATAATAACTGTCATAGAACTCTCCGTGAGATGTTGATAATCTTTGGTGTGCTACATTTAAGTTATACGTAAAACCCCAAGGAAGTTTTAATTCTGCTGTAATGTTTCCAACAAGATTATTCGTTTTCGTTTCATCAGTTCCGTGCTCGATTAAAGCAACTGGGTTGAAATATCCTGTACTTACGAAGTTTTCGAAGAAAGTTCCGTCATCATTTCTTACTGGTGAAACTGGAAGGTGATTAATTGCTTGTAAAAGAACAGTATTACGTTGTGGAACATTGATGTATTTACTGTTTGAGTTGGTAACGTTAAGACCTATTTTAAGTTTATCATTAAAAGCATATTGATCTACAGATAGACGGGCAATAACACGAGAGAAATCACTTTTTAATAAAACTCCTTCTCTTTGGATCGAAGTAATACTTGCTGTATAATTTCCGTGTTCGCCGCCACCGCTCATAGATACGTTATGGCTGCTAGAAACGGCACGTCTTGGTCTTAAAATTTCTTTCTGCCAATCTGTGTTAGCTCCTTTATCATTTTCTGGCGTAAAGTTCAGATTGTTTTTTGTGGTAAAAGCTCTAAGCTGATCTGCATTCATCATATCTAACTGATTAGAAACCTCTTCAAAACCATAGTAGCCATTGTAAGCAATCTGAGTTCTGTCTTTGCTTCCCTTTTTAGTCGTTACCATGATCACTCCATTTGCAGCACGGTTACCGTAAATGGCAGTTGCAGCAGCATCTTTTAAAACGTCAATTGTAGCAATATCATCTGGAGAAATAATCGAAATATCTACTCCTGGAACTCCATCAATTACATAAAATGGCCCTTGTGAACTATTTAATGTAGAAGCTCCACGTAAAACTACAGAAGCCGATTTTGTTGGATCACCGCTGGAAGAAATATTCAAACCAGAAACTTTACCTTGCAAAAGCTGTCCGACATCGCTGATCGCACCACGATTTAGCTCTTCTGCTTTTATCGAAGTTACCGCAGTTGTCAAGTTTTTACGAGAACCTTTACCATAACCAACAACTACCACTTGCTCTAGATTTGTAGTACCCGATTGTAATTTTATTGAAAGATTCGTTTTTGTTCCGTCTAATTTTACAGGCTGATCGTCAAATCCTATAAAAGAAAATATTAGCGTTGCATTTTTGTTTGAAACCGAAATTTTAAATTTCCCATCAAAATCTGTTGTTGCAGTATTAGTTGTACCTTTTTCTAATACGTTAGCGGCTGGAAGTGGAAGTCCTTTGTCATCTAAAACTACACCAGACACATCTGTTTTTTGTGCCCAGGTATTAATGGAGAAGCCAAAGAAGAAGGCTAATAATAAAAGTTTAAGTTTTTCCATTTTAATATTTGGTTAATTGGTTAAATAGTATTGACGAAATTAATGGTAAAGAAATGTTAACAAATGGACAAGTTATTCATAAACATGGATAAAATCAATAAAGTCAATGATAATAAGGCTTTGCAAAGTTATTTTTCTAAAATTCTATAGTTAAAAACTTATTAATTAATCGATTTCGTAAAATTTCATTTAATATATTTTAAGATTCTGGTTTAGAGTTCTTTGTTTCTGGTTTAGAGTTGATTCGTATTTTGTTCATTTACGTATTTTTTACAATTACAGTATCCAGATTATTTGTTTTCTGTCCATTTAATTTCCCAGTTTTTGATTAACTCTCTTTCTTTTGTTTCATCAAATGGCGTGTTATTAACTGTTGATTTTTTTAAAGCTTCTAAAAACATTTTCCATCTTGGCCAGTAAAAACCTTTGTACATTCCCTGCCATGATCTTGAAGCGTAATCATTTAAATGACCTTCTCCGCCCCACAACGTAATTAATGTTTTAGCATTTTTTACATATAATTTAGAAACTTCAGGTGTGCTTCCGTATTCTGAAGCCGATTTAACCCAATAATTCAAGCTGTTTAACGGCTGTCCAGACATTAATTGATCAATTTCTAAAGCTTGTTTTTCTATCTTTTTAAATAATTGATCGCCTTTTACAATGTCTTTCTGCTGATAGGCTTTTACACATTCGATCAAATCTTCATCTATACACAAGGAATAATAATGTCTCGAAGCATCGATTACATCGTATTGAATGAAATTCTTTTTATCGTATTTTTTGGCTTCTGCTTTTAAAATATCCACAGCCTCTTTTAATTTATTCTTATCGCCAGGATTTCCTTTAAACTCGGTAATTGTCGCAGTTGGTCTTTTAAACAACAAATACGCCCCAGCCCTATCATTCCACCAGCGGGTTTCCCAATATTTGGTACTGTAAACCGATTCTAATAATAATTCCCAAGCCTTAAAAACAGAATTTGATGTTTTTTGCTCATATCTCGCATTCAAATAATTGGTAAGCCAATCTTTTATAGACTGCTCACCCTTACTCCACGGAAGATCATAAATAAATTCATAAACAATAGAATTGTTGTTCAAACCTTCTGGCATGGCACCGTAACCCACTACATTTCCTCTATGCGGATTTTTAAGCAGACTTGTCAATTCATTTTTATAGAAATTCAAATCTCCATATACAGGATTCGATCCTCCATAATTATGTACATATCCGTAAGTCCATTGTTTGCCATAAAATGCTTCCTGATTTTCCCAAACCTTATATCTGTCGTTGGCATAATCCTGAACCATTAATCGGTCATTTGGCACTTTACTTAAAAACGCACTTGTAGCTTCTTTTGTCCAGAAATTTTTGTTGTCGCCAAAAAGCCAACCCTGCATTACCCAGACAGCGCCGGGCGCCGCTTCTTCAATAGTTTCATAAATGGCACTTCCGTAATTGGCAAGTTCTTCATATTTATTATGTTCAGAAACCGGCGGTTCAATTTCGTTAAAAGAATCAGCCAGATAAAAATTAGACTTTCCGTACATTTTGGTGTAGATTTCGATAAATCGTTTTCCAATTTTTTTAAACAAAGGGTCTTTTGAGTCTAATAGAAAAGTACTTTCGAAACCACCGCCAGACCAAGAATTTAATTCTGTTATTTTGGCTTCTGGGTGTTTTTCGGCGAAAACCTTAGGAACATAGCCGCTAAAAGCCGGTACAACAGGATGCATATCTAAGGCTCGCATTCTTTCTAAAATTCTCTTTTGGAGTTCTTCTTTTTTACTAAACCATTCTTGCGGTAAAGGTCCTTCTAGGCTGTTGATATTTCCCATACGCTGCCATGGCAAAAATGCCGGTCCAGCAAAATGTGCCTCTAACTGGTTATTTGTTAATCCGTATTCTTTCCATAATTCCTGCCACACAGCTTCCTGACCTTCCATTGCAGTCGGAAGATTGATTCCGTGCAATGCCATCCAGTCGATTTCCTGTTCCCAGCGTTTCCAATCCCACCACGGAGTTGTGTAACCAAACGTACAGGCGTTTAGATATTCTCTATATTTAAATGGTGTATCTCCTTTTTTAGAATACTTCGGCCATGACTTAGGCAGATTAACTTTGTTTCCTTCCCAACTGACTAAAACGGCTCCGATATCTCTCAGAAAATTGTACGCAGCATAGCAAATTGTCGTGTTGTTTGCTGCTTTAATTTTTACAAGATTGTTTGTGGTTTCAATTTCAAACCAATCCTTATTCTCATTATTATTTTGAATAATATGCAGCTCAAATTCGCTGACACGACTGCCAACAAGTCTTTCTATAACTGCCTCTGCACTTTTTGTCTTTTCATCATTTTTACTGTATCCATTACTAGTGCAAAAAAATAACAGCATTAAAAAAGGCATTGTATGCTTTACGAAATTGCCTGTTTTAATTTTAAAATTCATTCTTCTCATATATTCCAAATTATAAATTATCACTCTAAAATGTTTCAAAAAAAAGGGAGATTAAATTTTAATTAACCTCCCATTTAATAACAACTAACAAAATATTTATTACTAATCAATAACCTTCAAATTCTTCGCAATTTTATATTAATCGGGTTTTTAATTAAAAATAAAATTATAGAGAATAGCCATCTTTTGAATGGACAGATTAATCAAAAGCATAGACAAAATATATAATTCGTTAAGTAATTTAAATTTTGTTTAAGAAAGTTCTTCACTTAGTCTCAAAACCGTTCTTTTTGATACTTTTTTTGATTCATTACATAAAGAAAATGAAAAGTCAAAAACTTGTAGTATTACGATTTATTAGCGATGTATTCTCACTATTTAAGCGGTTTTAGCTATCGATGTATTATGCATTAATAATTAAATTCCAAAACGATCTTTTCAAAACTCATTAGTGTTAATTTTTTCTTAAAATTAAATTCACTATTAAACTTACAAAAACACTTTAAAACATTAGTTATCAAAAGATAGAACACAATTATTTCATTTATTAAATGAGGTTGATTTTTCACACGTTTTTACATTTTCCAGAGCAATTGTAAATAAAATACTATTAGTATATCTTAAATTACTATTTTTACACAGTCTAAATAAGAATAATAATCACGAACTCTTGTGCAGAGAATCGGATAAAAAACAAATGAAAAGTAAAAGTTACCAACGTTCCAAAAAGAAATCGATCCTTACAGGTTTTATTTTATTGCTGATAAACATTATTCAAGCTCAAAATAACGGCGAGATAAGCGGTTCTATTTTTCACTCAAAAGAACCATTATCGCAAGCAACCGTTGAGTTAGAGCCGTCGGGCAAAACTGTAAAATCGGATGGCAACGGGTTCTTTTCATTTTCTGGTTTAGCAAATGGAAATTATACCATCAAGATTACTATCATGGGTTATAAAAATTTCATACAAAAAGTACATGTAACTGGGCAGTCACAATCACTTCGCATTCAGATGGAAGCCGGAATTGATTTGGAGGAAGTCAGCATCAACAATAATCCGAAAACAAAGAAGAATCCTGAAAACTTAGTCAACGCCCAATATAGTGCAATGCCGGTGACAATTATCGATCGCAAAACCATAGAGCTTATGGGAAGCAGACGACTTGACGAGGTTTTGAAAGAACAGACTGGAATTGCAATTGTAAACAATATTTCGGGCGGTGCAAGATCTGTAGGCGTCCAAATGCAAGGTTTTGGAAGTGAATATATTATGGTTCTTATTGACGGACAGCCGATGGTGGGAAGAAATAACGGAAATTTTGATCTTTCGCGAATCAGTGTTTCGAATATCGAACGAATTGAAATTATAAAAGGCGCTTCTTCAAGTCTTTACGGAAGCGAAGCTTTGGGCGGCACAATCAATATTATTACACGTCACGGCGTTATAGAGCCGCAGATGCAGGCTTCAGTCAACTATGGTTCTTTAAATATTGTTGATGCCACTTTAGAAGGCGAAACACCATTTCTTGATAATAAAGGAACTGCCAATCTTGCTGCTAATTATTACAGAACTGATGGTTTTAATACCAATTCAAAATACATAAAAGGCACCACTTCACCGCCTTATGACAATTACAGTTTACAGGGAAGATCGCGTTATCAAGTTGCCGACAAAAGCTTTTTGGCTTTGAGCGGACGTTACGGGCTCCGTCGTTCTTTTATGCAGAAAGATTTTGGTCTCGGCCATATTTCGGGCGATCACCAAGATGAGTCTGATCTGAGTCTTGCCCTTTCGTTTGATCATCGTTTTAACAGCAAAATACGAAGCATTACAAAATATTACTTGACTTATTATAATGCGGATATGAATGTGGCTTGGCAGCAAAATAATAGTTCGGTAAGTCAGGATGTTTTTAAACAAACGCTTCATCGTGTTGAAGAACAATTTTCATACAGCTCTAACAATACATATCAACTCGTCGGCGGTTTTGGTGGCAGTCTCGAGAATATGAATGATAATGCGCTTACCGATGTAAATTCATTGAAAACTTTTTTCTCTTACGCTCAAGGCGAATGGACTCCATTTGAAAAACTAAAAGCTGTGGGTGGCCTTCGATACGATTACACAAATAATTTTGGAGGAAGACTAAATCCAAGTTTTGGACTTCAATATTTTGTAACGCCCAAAATTACTTTTAAAGCCGGAATGGGAACTGGTTTTAAAGCACCAGATTTCAAAACCAACTACCTTATATTTTACAATGCCAGCAGTAATTATATGGTTATCGGAAATGCGGTTCTCGCTCCCACTCTCCAGCAATTACAGAATGACGGTCAGATAAGCGAAATCAGACAATATGTTCTCAATCAAGCGGCGGGAAATCTTCAGGCAGAAAAAAGTACTTCGTACAATGCCGGCGTAGTTTTAGAACCTTCGAAAAAAATCAAAGTTGATATTAATGCTTTTTATCATAAAATAAGTAATCAAATTAATAGTATTCAGGTTGCTACAGGCACTAATAATCAGATTATTTATACCTATCAAAACCTGCCGCAAGCTGTAAATAAAGGTTTTGAGCTTGCGCTGAAAATAAGTCCGCTAAAAAATCTGGAATTAAGCGCTGGATATCAATATCTAATTGCAAAAGATTTGAGTGTAAAAGACAGTATTCGAGCAGGAAAATGGCCGTACAGCCAGAATATTCATGATCCAGCAACTGGAAATTCATACAAACCCCGCCCTTCTGATTATTGGGGAATCGAAAATCGTTCGCGTCATATGGCTAATGCAACGCTTTTCTATCATAATGAACCTTGGAAAATCAATGCAAATATTCGAGTGAATTTTAGAGGTAAATATCCTTTTGGAGACCGCAACGGAAATCAGTTTATTGACAAATATGACATTTTTGTTCAAGATTACTGGCTGACGAATGCAAGTATAGAAAAACGTCTTCTGAAAGATCATTTAAGTATTCGATTTACAGCCGACAATATTTTTGATTATACCGATCCGCTTATGCCTGGACAGCCCGGACGGATTCTTCTTGTGGGCTTGAGCTATCGCTTTTTTAAAAACCAATAATATACTAATACTAAATACTCTTAAATGATAACAACGAAAACAATAACGAACTGCTGTACATTAATCCTATCCTTTTTTATGATAGCAATGACTTCTTGCAGCAGTAATGAAGAAGATACATCTGCATCATTGGCAGATGGAAAAAGTACCGTAATTACTGATTTAGCAGGAGATACCGGCGCCTCTATGGGCGACGGAACAAATGGTAAAGAACAAAGAAGTTTCCACACTTTTCTTTTTCGTTTCAGCGATCAAAAACAGATTTGGCTTCATACAAAAGCAGATTCTCTTCAATACATGAAAACAAAAGATTGGGATATTGCTTTTACAGGTCCTTACAACAGCGAAGTTTTTGTAAACAGTGCCAAATATCAGTACAATCCAGGTTTTGAAGGCCCTGCAACAAATACTGCTGTAGTTTTAATTAGTGATGCTTATAAAAATGTAACTCAGGCTCCTGCAGACAGCGAGTTTGATAAAAGCGAAATCACCAAAATCGGCTGGTCATCTTCTGAAAGTTCTGCCGGATGGTTTTATTATAGTTTGAGTTCTCATATTATGCAGGCAATTCCAGATCGTACGTATGCCATAAGACTTCCGAATGGAAAATATGCAAAACTACAGCTTGTAAATGCTTACAAAGGAAATCCGCCTGCTGTTACCGACTTAAACTGGCCTGCACCTTATTTCACTTTCAGATATTTTGTTCAAAATGATGGAAGTAAAAATTTAAATACCAAATAATACAATCCTATGAAAAAAATTAAATCCTTAATCAAAGAAATACCACAGGGAATTATTACACTTTTCCTAATTGCTGTAACCCTAACAGCTTGTTCTTCTGACGACAAACCAGCAGAATCTGAAAACGGTGAAGAACCTGGTACTGAAATACCTGATACGAGTCTGTATAATAAATTGATCCATGTAAAAAATTATCAGGGAAGTACTTCTGATGCTAATCCGACTGCTCCATCCGCAACTTTATATTACAGTCTTGAAGAAAATAAAGCAGTAGACGGTTCTTATAAAAAAACCAAAAAATGGGACTTGGCTTTTGGCGGACTTTACGCGAGTTTCTTGTCTGGCAATAACGGAAGCAACTCTCAAAATAATGGTTATCTAGCTGGCGGTGTCGGTGGTGTTGTGATTGTTGCGAAGCATTTTAATGATGTTGTTGATGTTCCTGCTGACAGCGAATTTAAAACAGGAATTGACCTTATCGGAACTGACGACGCAGGTTCTTTTGGTAACGGAACTGGATGGTATTTATACGATTTTGGAGGTGAAGTTGTTACTGATGGAACGAATCCGCAGAAAGCGCACGTGGCTTACGCGCTTGGCGAACCGCTTAAAATTAATAACGGATCTACTATCCCTGCAAGAACTGTAATCTTAAAAACGGCAAACGGAAATTATGCTAAAATTAAAATGATTTCTGTTTACAAAGATGTCTATACCTCGTCTGAGTGGTTTAAAGATACACCGCATATGTACTACACTTTTGATTATGTAATGGTACCAAAAGGAAGTACAAAGTTTGAAATTAAATAACCAATCCAAATACCAATAAATGAATACTAGAATCAATAAATTTAAAACGCCTTTACTTTTTACTGCTTTTGCATTAGTAAGTCTTTTTACTTCTTGTGATAATGAAGAAGAGAGATGGACCGATGTAAAAGAAGACGCTACAACAGAAATCATTACCGATCGTGATGCGAGGAGAATTGTCTCTTTTAAAGTGACCAATCCAGGAGAAAATCAGGCTATTTACAGTGCTGTAAATAATCTGGACAGAACGATAACTGTTTATCTGCCGTCTTATTACGAATATGAATATCTGGAAACATCAATAGTAGTGCCTGAAAAAACTACTATTTCTCCTGCGGCAACCGAGCTGATTCCTGTATTTGGAAAAACGCCATTTCTGTATACCACAAAATCGGCAGACGGATCTACCGCTGTATATACCGTAAAAATTGTGATTCAACAGCCTCAATTGATTCTAAAAGAATTATCTACAGAGACAAGTACTTTTACCGTTCAGGCTGGAGGAATCTTAAATGTGACTGGAGAGAATTTTATACCGTCTTACGAAGTGACCAAATTGTTTGCTGTAGATGCACAGGGAAACAAAAAATGGCAGTTTAAACAGTATAATGACGGACTGGATATTTTTAATTTCTCTATAAAATATGTGTTCGGAACTGCTGTTTCGGATATCACTTTAGAACCTAATACCGATTATTGGTTACTGATGGAAAGTTATAATTTATCCGTTAAAATGAAGTACCCAATTAGAATTACAAAATAAAAAATGCCTGTGTTTTCTGCCTGAAGTAAAAAAAGCCATTAATCTATTAAATGTAAATATATTATGAAAAAAATAATTTTATCACTTGTAGTATTGGCTGCTATTTCACTTACATCTTGCAGCAATGATGAACAAATTACTGACTCGCAGTCGGCAGCTCAAGAACAGCAATTAACTAAAAAAACTGCGAAAAGCGCATTAGCACTTTGTGATGCTACTTCTACTTCAGTAACTGTAAACAGATGGCAGGCGCCGTCTTCTACTTACACTAACTGGACACCTGTAAGTGCAACAATTGGAAGTGTTAGTGTACAATGGGAAGGGATTTATGGAGCTTCTCTACGTCCTACTACTGGAAATTGGTATGTTGGTACTGTAACCTTAAATCAAACTTGCGCTAATTATGACAGCTGGAGTTCAAGCATTGTTGTTAAAAATGATCCTGCTAATCTTGGCGCGGCTCCAACAAACAAATTCAATGTTTTAGGATATGACGGAACCATCTCTGGATCAAACTATGGCTTAGGATATTATTCTTATGATATTTCAACACATATTATGACTCCTTCTAAAGCAATCGTAATTTGGAAAAGCGATGAAACTGGTCTTAATTCAGAATCAGTTACAGATCCTGCATTAGCAACAGAAGCTTATTTAGTTAAAGTTACCAGCGTTACTCCTGGATCTTCAAGCAGTGCAATAAGCTACACTTGGACTCAGGTAAAATAATAATTAAAACCAAAAAAAACATGGGATTACAAAATGAATAAACAAAAATGCAATAAAAGCTGACCGGCGATCGATTGCATTATAAACTTGCTTCAAATTATTACCCCATGACTGTAAAAACGGCTTTAATTACCGCAGGTATTGAAAACACAGACATTTTAAAAAATATAAAAGTCCATAATCAATAGATGGCAAAATTAACAAAATAAAAAATCATTTAAAAATTAAATAACCAATTCAATCATGCATAAAAAAATGAAAACCAATAGCTTTTTAATTGGAATGCTTTTTTTATCAGTATTTTTTTTCTCGTGCGATACCGAATATATTGATAAAGTAAATACAATTCCAGGCGATGTTATTCAGGTGCCGGGCTATACTCATATAGAATCTTTTACTTTAAAGGATACTGAAAACAATACGATCCAAGCAGCCATAACCGAAGAGAATATTATAGTGACTTGGAGTAATCATATCGTGATGCCGAAAAAAATCAAACCTGAAATCATTTTAGGAACCGAAGCCGTAATTACGCCGGCATCAGGAACAGAAATTCCGTTTAAAGACGGCGAAGTTTATACGGTAACTTCTAAAGCGGGAACAACAAAAAAATACACTTTAAAAATAGATTTAAGACAAAAAGAACCTACAGCGTGGAATTTCGAATATGGAAGTACTTTGATTAAAAGTTCACTGCTAAGCATGACCAATCCGGCAAGAGGAGGTTCTAATTCTATAGATAATTTGTGGCTGAAAAAAGAACAGACACGTGTTTTTCTTGTAGCGGCAACAGATCAAAAAACGGAATATACCGCTGAAACAGTTTACGTAGGAACTGGAACTGGTGTTCAGCCCTTTGCTAATTATGGTGCCTATTATTTCCTTCCAGATAATATCCCTGCGGGAATGTATGAACTGCGTATTAAAAACGGAGCTTATACCATACAAAATGCCAGCGTAGAAAACAGATACAAAATGGAAGTAGTTGAACCAACTACATTTAAGGTAGAACTATATGGTACTGCATCTGAAAAACAAGCTGGCGATACATTCGAAGTACGAGGAGGACTGCTTAATACTGTGACTTCTGTACAGATGTACAACAGCGCTGCTGCAACAGTAATCTATACTTTAGAAGTTGTAAGCGCTACAGCATATAAAGTTGTATTGAAAATTCCTGCGGGAACTCCTGCCGGAACTTATAATAGAATGAGATTTTACAGAGGAACTGCCAGTACACTATCGGCATATACTATTACAGTAAAATAAACAGCAATAAAATAGATTTACGTTAATTACTTTTTAGAAAAAAAAGCGGTGAATAATCCAATTATTCACCGCTTTTTTTAATTCGATCTCGAAAAGTTTTTACTATTTCAAAAATCAATTATTTAATAAATGCTGTATCGCTCAGCGTTTTCATAAAAGCAATCAGGTTCGTTTTTTCGTCTTCGGTAAGTGGGATTCTGTTACCATTATTCTTAAATATCGGATCTAGATTTTCGGCTTCTAAAACACCATTATCAAAATAATCCAAAACCGATTTTAAAGTCGGGAATTGTCCAAAACTTCCGTAAGGCGCTGTATACTCAATATTTCGTAATGTTGGAACTCGAAAACTCATAAAATCGGCTGCAACTCCGGTAACTCTGGCTCTACCTGCTTCGTTCGAATTCGTATTTAAAGGAAATCCGATATTCCTAAAACTTTGATCGGTAAACAATTCTGTACTGTGGCAGCTCGCACATTTCTGCTGAAATATTTCGTAACCTTTTGCTTCGCTCGCTATAAAACTTTCACCTTCTTTTCGTTTTACTTTATCATATTTACTGTTGGCAGAAATCAAAGTATATTCAAACTGTGCAATACTTTTGTAAATTCTTTCGGGCGTAATATTCTGATCTCCAAAAGCTTTTTTAAACAAATCGGCATAAGAAGCATCATTTTGAATTTTACCTATTACTTCCAAAATAGACGAATCCATTTCCTCGTGCGTTATTATAGGTACTAATGGCTGATTTTCTAATTGAAGTTTACTTCCGTCCCAATTATAAAACTTCATAAACATCAAATTCTGAATCGACGGCGTGTTTCGAAGTCCAACTCTTCCTTCAATCCCGATTGCCTGTGTTTTTGCATCTGTAAAAGCATGTTCCTGAATATGACAGCTGGAACACGAAATGGTATTATCGGCACTGAATCTTTTATCCGAAAAGAGTTTTTCGCCCAACTCAACGCCATATTTTGTCGGTTTATTTAAACTAACAAAATCATTGGTTTCAGGAAAATCCGCTGGAATATTTAACGCAATTTCAGGATTATCAATAGCAATTGTCTCCTCATTATCAGCATTACAGGAAGCAAATAACAAGACGAAAAACAACAAACCAATTATTTTTTTCATTTTAAATGAATTTAATTTCTAAAAGAGCCTTCTTTTATAAGCTCAAAAAAATATTCTAACACATAGATCGTGTGTAAGCCCGAAAAATGGATTTCATTTTGATCAATTCACATAGTCAAGTGATAAAAAACTAAATCTATGTGCTAAAATATTTTATACATTTATTTCTAATTTTCTACAGCCGTAACCGAAAACATACCGCTGATATCGTTAGTTCCGTTTCCACCAAGATTATCCACAAATTTTACCATTTGCGCCGCAGTATGAATGTTTGGAGTTGCATTGTCGCTCATGCCTGTTCCTGTAGAAAGCGTAATTGTGTTTACTTTTCCGCTCAGCATTTTATCAAAATCGGCATTGATTTTAATTTTTGGTGCTTTGCTGCCTACAATTGCATTTGTAGTAAGATTTAAAGTAATATCTCTATACGCATTTACACCTTGTGTATAAGCGCCTGCTGTTCCTTCTACCGTACTTCCGGTATGTATAGACATCGTTTTATTATCGGTATCATAAAAACCTTCAACTTTTGTAAAACGATATCCTGTTCCCCATTCCCACATCATTTGAGTATCATTGGCACCAGCCAGTGCATAAAATTTAGGAAATCGAACTTGATCAAGCGTATTCTGCTCTTGTTTGATTCCTAAACCAAATTTTATTTGTTTATAAGTCGCCGAAGGAACGTTACTCAAAACATAACTCAATGTTGCCGTTTTTGACTGATCGATAACCGTTGCACCTTTGTCTAAATCGTTAACATTGTACGGCACTTCGCTCCCGTCTTCTTTTACAAGACGAATGTTGCTGATTACATATTTCAATTCTGAAAAATGATGAACTTGCCCCGAAGCAGAAGTATTGGCTGTAGCCGAAGTAGAAGCTGCGTCTCCCAAAACAATTGTAGTCGTTTTAAAAGTATTATTAAATTCTAATGTTAAATTGTTTGAAGCTGGATTATCATCGTCACTTGAACAAGAAACGAATGCCAAGGCAGCAGTTGCAGCTATAAAGTATTTTTTAAAATTTTGCATTTTTTTTATTTTGTAAATTATCTTTTGATTTTTATTGATTTAAAACTCGTTGGGTATTATTCAAAACGTGTAATTTTCTAACACATAGAAACATAGATTTTTATCTTATAAAAAAGAGAATTGAAAGAAACTTGTTTCTCACACATAGCTATGTGAATTAATTAAAAGTGAAACGCCTTTCTTAAAACTCAGAAAGCTATGCTTCTATGTGTTAAGAATAATTGCACCCGACGGATTAAAACTGATTATAAACAAAATATAAAATGGGCGGCGGTACAAAAATTTCTAATGAAGGTGCAGATTTTCCCCATTCTTTATAAAAAACTTTTTTTGAATAATGAATGATTTTTGAAATTTCTAAAGAAAATTCAAAGCTTTGAATCATATTAATGTCGATTTTTTTTCCAATTCCGGTTAATTCTAAATCGCTGTTTTTATCTGATTTCTCAAGCTCTTTTTTCAAATGACACTGACCGTGGCACTGCATTTTTGGTTTTGCTTTATTGACACAAAACTCTTTTTCTATATTTTTTTGATTCAGTTTAAAGTGTACAATAATCAATGCCTGCTGGAAAGAAACCAGCAGAAAAAGCATTGTCATTGCGATACCAAAAACTTTTCTCATTTTTTAAAAATTGACTTTTAAAGAAGTAAAAATATTGCGTCCCATTCTCGGGATATTTCCCCAGTCAGCATACGTGCTGTAATATTCATTCAGTAAATTCTCAGCTCCCACCTGAATGGTACTTCTTACTTTATTGATTTTGAATGTATAATCGGCAGAAAGATTCCAAATTGTATACGCCGGAGTTTGGTCTTCTCCGTATTCTGGACTGTAATTAATTTGTTCAAAATCGCCATTTACAGAAGTCTGGATTCCGAAGTTTTTATGCATAAAATGAAGCGAAGTCAAATAACTTAATGGACGTATAAAAGGTAAATTTCCGCCCTTATCATCTGTTCCTCTTGCATACGTAAGCGTTCCGCTCCAGTGCAAATGCTGTAGAATGTCATAAGAAGTATTTAAAGACATATTAAAAAGTGTCGCATGATCTAACGAAGTATATCCTTTTACCCCAATCGACTGATAATTCATCGGACTTCCCATGCTTAAAATTTTTCCGATAATGTAATTTTGGATATAGAAATAATTTACTTTTCCGACAATGCTCAATCTCTCGTTTTTGAAACCTGCGCTTGCGTTCAGCTCCTGCGAAATTTCATTTTTCAAATCAGGATTTCCGATATAGTCATAACGGTCAAAACTGTTGTAGATATAATATCCGTAACCTTCAGAAACAGAAGGCGCTCGCTCGCCATAACCTGTTCCTACAGAAAAATTAAAATGCTCCAAATCCAGCTGATATCCCGCATGCAGACTTGGCAGGATTCTCGTTTTTTCCTGAGGTGCTCCAGGATGGAAAATCCAATTGAACTCTACAAATTTTGAGTAATTATAATTTACGCCCAGCGATCCGCCCAAATTGACTTGGCTTTTTTCTGAAATATCCCAGAAATTATTCATCGAAAGTCCAGCAAAACGAGTTGTAACCCAAGGCCAGCTGTAAGCAAACATGGTTCTTTTACTGCGATCCTGCGGATACATTCTCATCTCAGCAATCGACAGATTATCATAGGCATTCAATTGAATTTCTGACGAATAACGATTCTTTTGTAAATTGGCTTTAGAAACCAATCCGTAAGTCGTGCTCCAACCCGGCATATCCATGTGAACCAGATTTTCAGGACGCGTTGTATCATCCATATAATGTTCAATCGCATTATAATAAATCTTAGTATCTACGGCTTTAAACCAACTTTCTTCAAATAATTGTTTGTACGAAGCCGATGTAATTAAAGCACGCGAAAGCCATAAATCCATAGGAAGAGCAGGAAAACCAACATCTTTCGCCTGATCAAAAATAGCATCAAGACGTACCGAAGACAATTCACTTGTTTTGTAAGCCAATCCAAGCGCTGTATTGAATTTATTGTATTGGGAATGTTTTACCTCATCGTTATTTCCGTCATGATAATTATCGGCAGTTCGGTACGAAATACTGGCGTCGGCAACAAATTTATTACTGGAATAAGAGACATTTCCAAGATTAAAAAACTGTTTGTTGTTAAACTCAAAACCCGTTTGATACGCACCGTTCCATTTTCTCTCTGGGCTAAATGCTGTACTTCTTCTTTTCAAATCGATACTCCCTGCAACCGTTGCACCGTGCAGACTTCCTTCTTGTCCCGATTTTATATCGATAGACGCCAGATTATTACTTTCTACGTAAGACGTTATTGGATCCATTTTATCGGTACAGGCACCAAAAATATGCATCCCGTCGATCGTAACCGTCGAACGTTCAGTTGTCATATTATTTAATAAAGGTTCCCATGCATAGGCGCCTCTTTTAATAAAACTGATATTGGTTGCAGAAGATAAAAATTCATCAACCGAAACCGCCATTTTCATTTCAGTTTCTATTTTTTTCTTCGAAGCATTTTTAACTTTTACTTCTTGTAAATTTTTGATACTGTCGTGATGCGCATGATTATTTTGAGCCGTTACAGACAATCCCAAAAAAAGTAACATTATAATATATTTCATGAGATTAAAATAAAGTATCAATATAAAGTTCGCTTTTCACGCCTTCAATTCCGGGCGTAAAATCGGTCGGAACTACTGTTCCTTTCAAGATTAAACCGTTTTGGTTCAGTAAGATTAGATTCAGTGTCCAGTTTCCGGTCATGGTATAATTGACCACTCCATGATATAAACCGTCTGTTTGCTGTGTTAAATCTTTATTATTGGGCGAAGAATGATTTCCCATAGAAGGTTCCGGCATTCTCGGATCCAGCTTTAAAGTATAGCCCGTAACTGCCGAATATGAAAACTGTGAAGGATCAGGAAAAGTTCCTGCTGCTGCAGTTGGTTTATTGTATTTATAAATTCCCGCAGTCAAAGCATTTTCAGCTACTTTTGGTTTCTGCGGAGTCACTAAAGCTATAAAATACTGTTCGCCGTCTTTTCCTGTAAACGCCGTCATGTTTAGGTTTTTATTGTCTTGTTTTACAACCGAAACATCTTTACTTATTTCATATTTCTGATTATCAACAGTAAAACTGATATATAATTTCCAGCTTGTACTTTCATTCGTAAAAACTGAATAACCCGAAAAATACTTATTTACAGCATCAAACTGCATATTGTATTGGTGCGGACAAGAACTTTTGCTTTCGTCAGCGTTTGTTAGTATCGGCAGAAAAGTAACTTCAGAAGTAGTGATATTTTGATTGGTCTGTGTATTGACGATTTTTAAATGAAGTTCGTTATAGCCTTTATAAAAAGTACCGTTTAACGCCTCAATGCTTATTTTGAAATTGCCCGAGTTTAAAGAAACGGCTTCTTTAAATTCATAAGTTTCAGGAATTTCTAAGCCAATTTCAGCTTCATAATCGGTTTTGTCGAGTGTGCAGGAAACAGCCGCAAATGCGATTGCCATTGCTAAATAATTAAAAAATCTCATTTTAAATGAATAGTTAAAAACTGTGTAAATGCAGTAAAGCAGCGTTTTTGGTTAAAAACCAAAACAACAGTTTACCATGAATTAACCAAGGATATGGGAAAGGGAAAAGATCAAAAATTCAGTTCGCAAAATAGGCGTATGCACCATTTTATTAAATCCTAAAACGTGTGAATACGTCAGTCTACTCCAATAGGATTTGGAATTTGGATTTTAAAAATTGAAAAATTAAAACTTTGACCTATACGAAATAGACCGGAGGGTGAAAAGTAAGATTAGAAGCCCCGATAGGTTTCTTTTCGAACAAAATAGAAGATTTCTCTTTTGTTTCGATTACAGGAATGATAGTAAAATTTATTTCTGTATTGTTTTGAATGTAGACTACCTCTAATTTATCTTTTAGGCTGTCTTGCATTTTTCTTTCGTTATCGGCGTATTTTTTGATGCTTTTTTGAAGTTCACATCGACCGTTACAAGTATTAAAAACAGATTTACGCTGCACACAAATAGTCTGCGCAATTTCTTTCTGATTGATTTTGAATGAAGCATAAACAAACAAGCTGCCAAAAGATGGCGATAAGATTAAAACGGAAAGTACTATGATTAATAACCTTTTCAATTGCTTGTTTTATATTTCGCCACAAAAGTAAAGCATTTTTGTATTTGTTTGAAATAAATTCTGAAAAATTCCAAGTTTCAAATTCCAAAATCCACAAATCCAAATTCCAAAATCCAAAAAATCCAAATTCCAAATTCCAAAAATCCAAAATCCAAAATCCAAAATCTAAAATTTAAAATCTAAAATCTAAAAAAAAAGCTGTTGAAAGATTCAACAGCTTTTTTTTAAACTCGTGTTTGTTTATTTTAAGGAAATCGAATCTAAAAGATTCTCGGCATTTATAAACGCAGTTATGTACTGCTGTACTTCGTTTCGCTGTCCCGCTGCAGTCTCAAAAGTATTGATATGAAATTCATCGTCCTGATCAAGAATATGAATAATCTCAGTATAGCCTTTTGATATCAGGCTTCCTTTTAATTTGATTATAGTGAGCTGTTGGTGCGGATCCAAATCTTTTCTCACTTTTAATTGTATAATTTTTTCCATTGCAAAAGATTTGTTAGTTGGACGATTAATTTTATGTTCAAATATAAATATACAAATCCGTAAAACACTGTACTACAGTGTTAAAAATTTCATGTAAGATGAAAATTCCACAACATATAAATAAAATTATGTAAGGTATTATTTGGATTTTTTCTTAATTTTATTAGAACTTAAACTTTACTATTAATCTAAAAAAAATTATATGTTAGCTAAAAACTCCCACTATTCTGGACAATCGCGTAACGTTGATCGTAACTATCTGCCAAACAACATTCAAGATTCAAAGCCAAAAAATTATTTCTCTCTTAAACTTAGCGATCTCGAAGATCTTTATATGACTGATTATCTAAATTCGGAATACGACGAAAATGACTGGGAGGAGGAAGAAATTGACTCAAATGATATTGACGATGATCTTACCGAGCGTTATGACGAAAATGACAAAGATGTAGATACATTTTCCGACGACGGTTTTAAAATTGACTAAATAAAAAAAACTGATGAGCTAAACCTCATCAGTTTTTTTTTGTTTTATAAGTTATAATCTTCTTCTGGCTTAAAGCTTCCGTCATCGGGATATTTGATAGTGCCTTTTAATTCTTCGATTCTTTTTGGATCAAATTTAGGAACCTGCAATTCGTTATTTTCTTTCCATTTTTTTACGGTTTCAGAAACGGCTTCCGATTTTTCATTGGACAATGGCGTTTCGCGCGCAACATAAAGTGTCTGAGACGGATAAGCTAAAGATGCACCGCTTTTTTCTATAACATCGATCATTCGCAGCAAAATATCTTCCTGCGCTTCTTGCGATATATCAAAATTTGCGGCCTCGATATAAGCATTAATTTCAATTTTTAATGCATCTGTCGTAATACTTGTAAAACGCACATTTGGCGTTGGAAAATTGAGTACAGAAGGATGTGCATACAATAAAGATCGTAGTTCTACCAACAGATATCGAATTTGGTCGGGAGTTGTATCCAGCCTAAAATTAAATATGGGATTTAATATAAAACGATCACGATGCGCAAAATTCTCAATTTTACTAGCCGATAATTGTCCATTCGGAATCGTTACAATAGTTCTTCCTGCAGTTCGCAGTGTCGTAGAACGCATTCCGATAGATTCTACAGTTCCTTTAATATCATCCACTCGACAATAATCTCCAACTCTTAATGGCTGATCTGCAATTAAACTAACACTTCCAACAAAATTTTCTATTGTTTTTTGTGCTCCTAATGCGAGCGCGATACCTCCAATTCCTAATGCGGCAAGTCCAGCTGTAACATCTACTCCGATAATTCCGAGTATCGCAATGATTCCGATAAAAACAATAGCAACTTTGGTCGCTCTGCTCAAGAATAAAATGGCAGAAACAGCAGAGATTCGCCCTCTCCTATTCATTCTGCTTCGGGTAAACATGGTCACAAAATCGGTCATTCTCCAAAGCAGTATTAAAAAAGCTAAGATTCCGATCGTGATTATAATGATACTGAAACGCTGGCGAACTATTATCGAAATTCCCATTCGCTGCGTTAAAGCGACAAATACTATTACAGTAAGATACATTTGCACCGGCAGTGTAAAAGCTTCTATTATGGCCGTACCTTTTTCACTCGCAGCGTTTCTCCATAATTTCTGTATTAGAAAAACAAACAAAAAAATTAAAAACCTCGAGAGTAAATAACAAACAACGGTCATGACGACAACAACTGCCCAATGCCCAATGGGAACATTTCCGAGTTTTTTCTCTATTAAAATATTAGGCAATATTCGATCTAAAAACGTCTTCTCTCCTTTAATATCAGCAGCCATAATTGCTTCTATGGTTTCGGCAGAAAAAAGCCATAAAGCAGGCTGGCTGTCATCGGATTGGTTTTCTAAATAAAGCTGAATCGCTGTTTTGTCGGTAGAAATATTTCCGACAAGATCGACGCCTGTAGATAAATCATCATCTATTCGTCCTAATTCTTTATTACTAATAATAGAAGACGGAGAAAAATTACCACCCTGATCTAAAAGAAGCTGAAAAGTTTTGGCAATTCGTATTCTTTCTGCAGTTTTTCGGTACGAGCGTTTACTTAAAACAAAATACTGGCTGGCACGCAGGTAATTTTGATCTCCAATAGCTTTAATAAATCCGTTAACAGTTCCCTGGGGCGTTCTTCTTCCTAGAGAATCCTCTGGAGTTTTGGCAGGTTCTTCTACAGCAGTTTTTGCAGAGCCTAAAAGCTGCGCTGTTACCGATTCTGGTTTTATCAGCAAGGTCAAGAGTAATATAAAAGACAATAATCGCTTAACAACTAAAATCATACTTACTTATTTTAGTATTTAGTTTTCTAAAAATAAGAAATTATGACCAAAAAGAAACTTCTAATGCGTAAAAAAGAAGTTATATAATTACCATTTTAACAGACATGTAAATTATATAACGCCACTCCGCAATTATATAAGAGTGTTTGTCGAATTAGGATTACATTTCACTCACCAAAAAACATGCTTGAGAAAATTCTCTAAGTCTATTTGCCAGTAATTTGAATAAAACTAAAACCTAAAAGTCACCTTTTCTGTTGTAGCACTTGCAGATTTTAAATCTTAAAAAAATTGTATGTCTGTCATTTGTACTAACAGCAATTATAAGCCGTTTTTTACCTTTTTCAAAAACACAACGAAATTTAAAACAATGGTTTACAAAAACATACTGCAGATTGATGACGACATGGATGACTGCGAATTCTTTATGGATGCGGTACATGCTATATCCAGCGCTTCCTATACGGGAATACAAAACCCTCTCATAGCTCTTCAAAAATTAATCAATATGGAAGTAATTCCCGATGTGATATTTTTAGATCTAAACATGCCTCTTATGTCTGGCTTTGAATTTTTAACCGAAATCAAAAAAAGAGAGAATGTAAAAAATATACCCGTTATCATTTTTTCTACTTCACAATACGATGAAATTAAAATCAAGGCCAAAAATCATGGCGCCAGCGATTATATTTCAAAACCGAACAATTTTGATGAACTAAAGAAAATTTTAACGCACTACATTGCCTAATGAATCTAGATGCATTATTAGACCATTATCATCAATTTTGCTTCTTAAAACAGTTATTGCGCTGCTGTTTTTATTATAAAATCTTATTGTAATTGTAGTCAGACAATGAAATTATCAACACAAATAATAGTAGCGTTTACAATCATAATCTTACTATCTGTTGCAGATTCGTATACCAATTACCGGCTGTCTCTTAAGGTGCAGCACAATTCGCTGTATCTTTCAAAATCAGAAGCAGTTATTCGAAATTCAAACAAAACCCATAGAGCAATTCTGGAAATGCAGAGTGCCGTTCGCGGTTATCTATTAACAAATGACAGTACCTTTTTAGAATCTTATTACACCGGTATCAAAAAAGTCCCTGAGTTTCTAGCTGAACAGCGTCTTCTTATAGATGATGAAATGAAACAGCGTATGATCTTAGATTCTATCAATATTCTTCATACTTACTGGCTGAACTATACTACCGAATTAATTCGTGCCCGAAAGGAAAGTCCAGAAATGTATCAAAATCTATTAGACAACAAACTCAAGAAACACGTTGGAAAAAATATCAATGATGCTATTACACAAAAATTCAAAAGATTTGATAAAATAGAATACAAAACACGAAGACATCACAGCGAAATGCTTTTGGATTCTCTAAACAGAACACGAACCTATTCTTTAATATTTCTTTCGTTAACCATTGTAGTAGGAATCTGCAGTACGACATATATCGTCTTTACAATCACAAATCGTATTAATTCGATGGTTCGTGTGGCCGATACTATATCAAAAGGCCGATTTACAATTGTTGAAGATCATAAAAATGACGAATTAAGCGCTCTTGCTTCGTCTTTAAATATAATGTCACGACGTCTCGAAAAAAACATTCTGGATCTGGAAAACAAAAATGCAGAACTTGAAAAATTTGCTTATGTCGTTTCTCATGATTTAAAAGCCCCGCTTCGAGGTATTTATAATGTTATTACTTGGATCGAAGAAGATCTGTCTGAAGAACTTTCTCCCGCATTAAAAAATTACCTCAACATAATTCCCAAAAGAACCCAGCGTATGGAAGCGCTGATTAATGGTCTTTTAGATTATGCACGTATCAGCCGGAAAACAGCTTCGGAACTTGTTGACACTAATACTCTCGTACACGAAATTACACAGTCTATAGTTCCTCGAAAATTTAAACTTGAAATAATTGATCTGCCTCAAATTTTTACAGAACGCTTAAAACTAGAACAAGTTTTTTCTAATCTGATAAGCAATGCTGTAAAATATGCGAAAACCGAAAATGCTTCGATTATCATAAAATGCGAAACTTTTTTAAATGTCTACGAATTTTCAATAAAAGATAACGGCTTAGGTATCGAAAACGAATATCATCATAAAATTTTTGAAATTTTTCAGACTTTACGCGAAAAAAACGAAGTTGAAAGCACTGGAATTGGATTGGCAATTGTCAAGAAAATTATTGATGATCAAGGAGAAACTATACACGTAAAATCTAAACCCGGAGAAGGAACTGAATTTACTTTTACCTGGCGAAATAATAAAACAACATGAGAAAAGCGAACATTTTATTAATTGAAGACGATGAACTGGATACTATTTCTGTAGAACGTTCCTTAAAAAAACTAGAAATCAAATATATTTTACATACGGCTTACAACGGAATTGAAGCATTAAAATTACTTAGGGATGAAAAAAATCCTCTAAGTCCAGATGTTATTTTTCTTGATATTAACATGCCAAAAATGAACGGAATAGAGTTTTTGAAAATTATCCGAAATGATGCCGATTTAAAAGATTTAAAGGTATTTGTAATGACAACTTCTTCTGAAAGTATTGATAGAACTACAGCCGAAGGATTAGGCATTTCGGGCTATATTATAAAACCGCTCAATTATAACGACAATACCAAAAGATCAGATTCTATGGATGCTTTTGTTCAATTTCATCTGCGTAAAATTTTATTAAATGAAAATACCTGATTTAAGCCATTTCAATCTGTTTTAATCGCACCATACATCACCCCAAAATCCAAAACATAAACCTAAATCAATCCACTGCAAAATGAAAAAGTCAAAACATATCGATAAACCGTCGAAAAACAAGGCGCTTCTAGCAATGCCTGTTGTTACCGACACAAAACCGACTAGTCAAAAAAGCAAAAAAAATCAAAGTGAAGACGGCATTCTTACTGATGCCGAATTTTTGAAGATTTTGATGAAAGTCAAGAATGGTAATTTCTCGCAGCGTTTTCCAACAGATCAAGACGGAATAAAAAGATCGATTTGCGATACATTAAATGAAATTATCGACTTGAATGAACGAATGGTTTTTGAGTTTCAAAAAGTCGGAAAAAGTATTGGTAAGCAAGGAAAACTGACTAATCGAGTTGTTTTGGACGGAGCCCGCGGTTCATGGAGTTCTTGTATTGATTCTGTTAATACCTTGATTTCGGATCTTGTTCACCCAACGATCGAAATTGCACACGTAATTACTTCTGTTGCCAAAGGAAATTTATCGCAGGAAATGCCTTTATCTATTGAAGGAAATCCATTGCAGGGAGAATTTCTTAGAATTGCCAAAGAGGTAAACGGAATGGTAAAACAGCTGAATTTGTTTTCGATGGAGGTTACGCGTGTGGCACGTGAAGTAGGTACAGAAGGAAAATTGGGAGGTCAAGCCAAAGTACGAGGCGTTGGTGGTGTTTGGAAAGATTTGACCGATTCGGTAAACAAAATGGCGTCTAACTTAACCGGACAGGTTCGTAATATTGCCGACGTAACAACGGCGGTGGCAAAAGGCGATTTATCAAAAAAAATTACCGTTGACGTAAAAGGAGAAATTCAGGAATTAAAAAACACCATTAATACAATGGTGGATCAGTTGAACTCGTTCTCTTCTGAGGTAACGCGTGTGGCACGTGAGGTGGGTACAGAAGGAAAACTAGGCGGACAAGCGCAGGTAAAAGGTGTCGGCGGAACTTGGAAGGATTTAACAGATTCTGTAAACCAAATGGCGTCTAACTTAACCGGACAGGTTCGTAACATTGCCGATGTAACAACGGCGGTGGCAAGAGGCGACCTTTCTAAAAAAATTACCGTTGACGTAAAAGGAGAAATCTTAGAATTAAAAGATACAATTAACACGATGGTGGATCAGCTGAACTCGTTTTCTTCTGAGGTAACGCGTGTGGCACGTGAGGTAGGTTCTGAAGGTAAATTGGGAGGACAAGCAAGAGTTCGAGGTGTCGGCGGGGTTTGGAAAGACCTTACCGATTCTGTAAACCAGATGGCATCCAACTTAACAGGACAGGTTCGTAATATTGCCGAAGTAACAACTGCCGTTGCGAAAGGAGATTTATCTAAAAAAATTACCGTAAGTGTTGAAGGAGAAATCCTTGAATTAAAAAACACCATCAATACCATGGTGGATCAGCTGAATTCTTTTGGTGCCGAGGTAACACGTGTGGCGCGTGAAGTAGGTTCTGAAGGAAAACTCGGTGGACAAGCAAAAGTAAAAGGTGTCGGCGGAACTTGGAAAGATTTAACCGATTCTGTTAACCAGATGGCGTCTAATCTAACTGGTCAGGTTCGAAATATTGCCGAAGTAACAACAGCCGTGGCAAATGGCGATTTATCTAAAAAAATTACAGCTGTAGCCGAAGGAGAAATTCTAGAATTAAAGAAAACCATTAATACGATGGTAGATCAGCTGAACTCGTTCTCTTCTGAGGTGACGCGTGTGGCTCTTGAGGTGGGTACAGAAGGAAAACTCGGAGGTCAGGCGAAAGTAAAAGGTGTCGGTGGAACTTGGAAAGATTTGACCGATTCCGTTAATCAAATGGCGTCTAACCTTACGGGACAAGTACGTAATATCGCCGAAGTGACAACAGCCGTAGCAAAAGGAGATTTATCCCGCCAGATTACCGTGGATACCAAAGGAGAAATCTTAGAGCTGAAAAACACGATTAATACCATGGTGGGCCAGCTGAACTCGTTTGCTTCTGAGGTTACCCGTGTGGCGCGTGAGGTGGGTACAGAAGGAAAATTAGGAGGACAAGCACAGGTTGAAGGTGTCGGCGGAACTTGGAAAGATTTGACCGATTCTGTAAACCAAATGGCGTCTAACTTGACTGGTCAGGTGCGTAATATTGCCGAAGTGACGACAGCGGTGGCAAAAGGAGATTTATCGCTCCAAATTACCGTTGACGTAAAAGGAGAAATCTTAGAGTTAAAAAATACAATTAATACCATGGTGGATCAGCTTCGAGGTTTTGCTTCGGAGGTAACAAGGGTTTCGCGTGAAGTTGGTACAGAAGGAAAACTCGGAGGTCAAGCTAATGTGCCAGGAGTTGCAGGAACATGGAAAGATTTGACCGATTCTGTTAACCAAATGGCAGGAAATCTTACCGCGCAAGTACGTAATATCGCCGATGTGGCCATTGCGGTGGCTAATGGAGATATGTCACGAAAAATCACGGTTGACGTACGCGGCGAAATTCTTCAATTAAAAGAAACCTTAAATACAATGGTGGATCAGCTTCGTGAGTTTGCTTCTGAGGTAACTCGTGTGGCTCGTGAGGTAGGAACCGAAGGAAAATTGGGAGGACAAGCAAATGTACCCGGAGTTGCTGGAACTTGGAAAGATTTGACCGATTCTGTTAACCAAATGGCGGGTAACTTAACGACTCAGGTGCGTAACATTGCCGATGTAACCATTGCGGTTGCGAACGGAGATATGTCTAAAAAAATTACTGCCGATGTTCGCGGGGAAATTCTTCAATTAAAAGAAACCGTAAATACCATGGTGGATCAGCTTCGTGCTTTTGCCTCTGAGGTAACTCGTGTGGCGCGTGAGGTAGGAACCGAAGGAAAATTGGGAGGTCAGGCGTTTGTACCTGGAGTTGCAGGAACTTGGAAAGATTTAACGGACTCAGTTAATCAAATGGCATCTAACTTAACAGGTCAGGTTCGTAATATTGCCGATGTAACCAAAGCCGTTGCTAATGGTGACCTTTCTAAACAAATTACCGTAGACGTAAAAGGTGAAATCTTAGATTTGAAAAACACTTTTAATACGATGGTGGAACAGCTGAATTCATTTGCTTCTGAGGTAACGCGTGTGGCGCGTGAGGTAGGAACCGAAGGAAAACTTGGAGGTCAGTCTGAAGTAAAAGGTGTTGCAGGAACATGGAAAGATTTAACGGATTCTGTTAACGTAATGGCCTCGAATTTAACGGGTCAGGTTCGTGGAATTGCAAAAGTCGTAACTTCTGTTGCAAAAGGAAATCTAAAGCAAAAACTATCAATTGATGCTAAAGGTGAAGTTGCTCAATTAACCGATACCATCAACGAAATGATTGATACACTTGCTACCTTCTCCGATCAGGTGACAACGGTAGCACGTGAAGTGGGTGCCGAAGGAAAACTGGGAGGCCAAGCAAACGTTCCAGGTGCTTCTGGAACTTGGAAAAACTTAACGGAAAACGTAAATCAATTAGCCGCAAATCTAACGACCCAAGTACGTGCAATTTCTGAGGTTGCTTCTGCCGTAACGCAGGGAGATTTAACCCGAACTATTGGTGTCGAAGCAAAAGGAGAAGTTGAGGCGCTTAAAGATACGATCAACCAAATGATCTCAAACCTTAAAGCAACAACATTAAGAAATCAGGAACAAGACTGGCTGAAATCGAATTTGGCTAAGTTTACCCAAATGCTTCAAGGACAAAAAGAACTTAATTCGGTTACCAAGAAAATTCTATCCGAACTTGCTGCGGTTGTAACTGCGCAACACGGACTTTTTTATATTTTGGAAGAAGGCGAAGAATTCATGGATTCTAAACTGAATTTAA
Organism: Flavobacterium artemisiae; assembly: GCF_042678225.1. Lineage (NCBI taxonomy): Bacteria > Pseudomonadati > Bacteroidota > Flavobacteriia > Flavobacteriales > Flavobacteriaceae > Flavobacterium > Flavobacterium artemisiae. Next base: position 75,080 of record NZ_JBHUDZ010000007.1, read on the forward strand.
TTGCTTCATACGCTTACATCAAAAGAAAAGATTCTGTTACCCAATACGCAATGGGTGAAGGTCTGATTGGTCAGGTGGCGATAGAAAAAGAACGAATTATTTTGAGTAATGTTCCAAAAGATTACATCCGAATTAATTCTGGATTGGGTGATGCCAGACCAAAAGATGTCATTATTCTTCCAGTACTTTTTGAAGGAAGATTAAAAGCTGTAATTGAGCTTGCTTCTCTGGACACTTTCAGCCAGACGCATCTCGATTTCTTAGAAGGATTAACAGAAAGTATTGGTATCGTTATTAATACAATCGAATCGAATTCAAGAACAGAAGAGCTTTTAGTACAATCTCAATCGCTTGCCAGCGAGTTAAAAAGTCAGCAGGAAGTATTAAAAAACACCAACGAAGAACTAGAAGAAAAAGCTATTTTATTAGCCAACCAAAAAGAAGAAGTAGAGGTTAAAAACCAAGAGGTCGAGGTTGCCCGTAAAGCATTGGAAGAAAAAGCCGATCAGCTGACTTTGACATCCAAATACAAATCGGAATTTTTGGCCAATATGTCGCACGAGTTAAGAACACCGCTTAACAGTTTGCAAATCTTAGCCAGCGAATTAATTGCTAACCGTGACGGTAATTTATCCGAAAAACAAATTCAGTTTGCAAAAACGATAAATGCATGCGGTGATGACCTTATTCAATTAATTAATGATATTCTGGATCTTTCTAAAATTGAGTCTGGTTATATTTCTATTGATTACAATCCGATTACTTTTGACGAAATCAGCCGATTTGTGGCTTCTACTTTCAATCCGATTTCGGAAGCCAAACATCTGAATTTTGAAATTTTAATGGATCAAAATCTTCCGGATGCTATGGAAACAGATTCGCAGCGTTTGAACCAAATTCTAAAAAACCTGCTGTCCAATTCTTTCAAATTTACCGAAAAAGGAGGCGTTAAATTAAATATTTATAAAGCTCAAAATAACTGGAAAACTAAAAACAGCAGTCTTGAAAGTGCTGAAGCTGTGGTGGCTTTTGAAATTTCGGATACTGGAATTGGAATTTCTAAAGAAAAACAAAACATTATTTTCGAAGCTTTCCAACAAGCGGAAGGTTCTACAAGCCGTAAATATGGAGGAACTGGTTTAGGATTATCCATCAGTCGTGGTCTTTCTGATTTATTGGGAGGAAGTATCGAATTGGAAAGCGACACCAATATTGGAAGTAAATTCACATTATTCCTTCCTTTAAAATTTGTTCATCTTCCAGAACTGCAAGACATTAATGTTAATGATGAAACAAATGTTATTCATGCTGGTAAAAGCCGTTTAAAATCGCTTCCGTCTTCGAGTTTCAAAAAATCAGACATGGATTTGTATTTTGCTGATGAAATTGGCGATGATCGTAATGATCTTAAACCGGACGATAAATTAATTTTAATTGCAGAAGACAATGTTACTTTTGCCAAGGTTTTATTAGAAAGAGCGCATCAGCACGGTATTAAAGCCATTGTGACTACACGCGGAAATGATATTGTAGATTACATCAATCAGTTTCAACCGCACGCTATTACGATGGATTTAAATATGCCGGACACCAGCGGCTGGAAAATTCTTGATCGTTTGAAAACCGATTTTACGCTGCGTCATATTCCTGTTTATATTATTTCTGGGGAAGATGAACGCAATAAAGGTTTGAAAAGAGGTGCGAGAAACTTTTTGGTTAAACCTGTAAAAAATGATTTACTTACTTCTCTTTTTAATGACGTACAGCATTTTAAAAACAGACAAGAAAAAAATCTTCTTATTGTTGATGATAATGAAATGGAATTAAAGCGTATTCATGAAGCCGTCAAAGGAGATGATATTCGTATTTCTACAGCCTTAACAGCCAAAGAAGCGGTTGAACTCATAAAAGAAACTTCTTTTGACTGTATTATTCTGGATCTTGTATTGCCAGATGCAGACGGTATGGATTTAATTAGTGATCTTGAAAATAATATTGCTGGTCAGGAAACCGCCATTATTATACATTCTGCAGGAGATTTAAATAAGAAACAACGCAGTAAAATCAACCGATTTGCACATAGTATTATCACCAAAAGTGCTTCGTCAATTGATGAAGTGGTAGATCAGACGGCATTATTCATGCATCGAGTTCATAAAGAACTACCAGAAAGCATGAGAAACAGAATAGAAACTTATTATTTTAAAGAAGATATTTTAATCAATAAAAAAGTGCTTCTTGTAGATGATGATGTTAGAAATTTGTTTGCCTTAACAACAGCACTAGAACCTTTTGGATTGGAAGTTATAAGTGCAGAAAGCGGTCATGAAGCAGTAGAAATTTTAAATCAGAATTTAAAAATTGATATTGTTTTAATGGACATTATGATGCCGGAACTTGATGGTTATGAAACAATGAAAATCATTAGAAAAAATATCAAACACAAAGATTTGACCATTATTGCCGTAACCGCAAAAGCAATGAAAGGAGACAGACAACGCTGTATCGAGTCTGGGGCATCAGATTATATAACCAAACCGGTTAATGTTGAACAACTATCCTCTTTAATGAGAGTATGGTTAAAATAACCGTAGATTATGAAAACTCCCATTGAAAATCCGGTTAAATTATTAATCGTCGATGACAAAAAAGAAAACCTTATGTCGCTCCAAATCATTTTGGCCGACAGAGGTTACGAATTTGTTGAAGCGAACTCTGGAAAAGATGCCCTTCGAATTCTGCTTAAAAGTCAGGATTTTGCTATTATTCTGATGGATGTCCAGATGCCGCTTATGGACGGATTTGAAACCGCCGAAATGATCCGTCAAAGCGATAAATTGAAACAGGTTCCTATCATTTTTTTAACGGCAAATATGAATACAACAGATTATATCTTTAAAGGATATCAAGCTGGTGCGGTTGATTATATGATAAAACCTTTGTCTCCGGAAATACTTCAGGCAAAAGTTATGGTTTTTACAGAATTGTATAAAAAAAATAGGGAACTCAAAATTAAAGAAGAAGAAGCAACTATTCTGAATGCGAAACTGTTAAAAGCCAACGAAGAATTAGAAGCACAATATAATGCTATAGAAAAATACGCCACTGAACTAAAAAAGAAAAATGCTGAATTAGATGCTTTTACACATATTTCGAGTCATGATCTTCAGGAACCTTTAAGAAAGATTCAAACCTTTACCAATATTCTTCTAGCAAAAGAATATGATAATCTAAGTCCAGACGGTCGTATCAAATTTGATCGCATATTGTACGCAACAAATCGAATGCGGGATTTAATAAATGATCTTTTAAATTTTTCGCAGACCAATGTTACAGATCGCGTTTTCGAAAATATTGATCTTAATATTGTAATAGAAAATGTCAAAGAAGCGCTTCGTGAAAATATTAAAGAAAAAAAAGCGCTCATAAAAACCAATATTCATGGCAATGTAACTATTATCCCTTTTCTGTTTATTCAGTTACTTGAAAATCTTATGAATAATGCTTTGAAGTTTTCACAAAAAGAGATTCCGCTGCAAATTGAAATTACAAGCCGAATGGTTAACGGAAAAGATTTAGATGTTCTCAATCTAGCACCTGTAGAAAACTACTGCCATATTATTTTTCAGGATAACGGAATAGGATTTGAACCTGAATACAGCGAAAAAATCTTTGGTGTTTTTCAAAGACTGCACAGCAGAGACGTTTATAACGGAACCGGAATTGGTCTCGCGATCGTCAAAAAAATAGTTGAAAACCATAACGGAATAATTACCGCGTCTGCCAAACCAATGGAAGGAGCTGTTTTCAATATTTATCTTCCGCAATAATAAAAAATAATCTACTGCTGAATATAAGCAGTAGATTGTTTTTATAACTCTAAACTTTCATAGTAGTGATTATATAATTAAATGGTAAAAACCTATAATTACTTCCCTTGTGCTATCGCTAAATTTGTAGTTAACGCTTTTTAATTACAAAAATATTCAAAGTATGGAGGAGTTTTTTCAAGATATAATCAAACATCTAGAGGGTTATTATCAAGGTCTTGTAGATATTACACCCAAAATATTATTAGCCATTTTAATTATACTGCTCTCCTGGTTTATTGCTGCCAAGGTCAAAATGTTTTCTGACCGAAGATTAAAACGAAATATAGACGATCCGCTTTTGGCTTCTTTTATTGCCAACCTTATCAAAGTGGTATTAATAATCATTGGATTCCTCTTTATGTTCCGCGTTATCGGACTCACAGGCGTTGCGCAAAGTGTTCTCGCAGGTGCCGGAATTTCAGCATTTATTATTGGTTTTGCATTAAAAGATATTGGAGAAAATTTTCTAGCTGGTATTTTATTGGCTTTTAAAAGACCTTTTTCTGTCGGCGATATCATCGAAAGTAATGGTGTAAAAGGAAAAGTCGTTGCGCTAAATCTTCGTGATACACAAATTAAAAGCGACAGTAAAAACATTTATATTCCCAATGCTTTACTAATAAAAAATACCCTTACCAATTTTAACAGCGAAGGTTTTCTGCTTCAAGATTTTACCATTGGTCTGGAATATGGAGCCGATTATAAAAAAGCAATTCAAATTATTACCGATGTTATAAAAACCGACAGCGAAATTGAAGACAAAGGTTATTCTAATTCTGCAGTAGTTGCGGGAATTACTGGTGCTGTAGTTCAGATTGTGGTTCGATATTGGGTAAAAACGGATTTGTCTATAACCGATGGAAGACACCGCTCTGAAGTAATTATTAAAGTTACCGAAGCGCTTAATGCTGCAGGATTTGTTGTAAAATAAAAACTGTTATTTATTAGTTATCCGAAATTCATTTTAAACATAAAACAAAACCCTTTAGTAAATCTTACCAAAGGGTTTCTTTAAATCCGGACAACACATCATGCAAATCAGCTTTCAGCAAAAAGTATTCGAAAACATTAAAATCAACTGACTCCCCTTTTCATGAAGCCGAACTTAAATCATCTCTTCTTGTTGTCCTTTTTTTGATTCATTAAAGCTAAAAGTAATCTCACAAAAAAAATTACATAATTAGACTGCTGAAATTATAGGATTACGATTTGGATACCGTTTTATCGTTTTCATCAAAAATTAAAGCATAAAAAAACCAAACTCCAATTGAATTGGAATTTGGTTTTTAAAGATTGAAATCTTGATGTTTTTATTCTAAAACAAAGCTCACACTTACATTTGCAGTAATTTCGATTTCGCCAATAGCAAGAGTTTCATTTGAAGCTCCCATAGAATCAGCTTCTTTCATTCTCATAGCAGCATACATTGGCTGTGGGTGATACACTTGAGAATTGTCTGAAATCGTAAAAGCCTTACCTACTTTCTGTCCTAAAACAGACACATATTCTTCTGCTTTTACTTTAGCATCTTTCATCGCCAATTTTCTAGCTTCAGATTGGTATTGTGCCAATTTAGAAGATTCGAAAGAAACTTTGTCAATACGATTAATTCCTTGTTGCACCAAACCTTCCATCAATTCGTCATATTTAGACAAATCTTTTACTACGATTTCTACAGTCTGAACAGCGTTGTAACTTGTTTTCTTTTTCTCATAATCGTATTGCGGATTAAGAGAAACTTGTTTAGTTTTAAAATCTGCTGTCGGTACATTCATTTTTTTAATGAATTTTAAAACAGCGTCCATTTTTTCGTCGTTTTGTTTTTTAACGTCTTTAGCATTATTCCCTTTTGTTTCAACCGTAGCTGAAATACAAACTTGATCAGGGGCTACTTTTACTTTTCCTTCGCCGTTCACATTGATCAGCGGAATTTGTTTGATTTCCTGGCCGTAAGACATAGTCATAAACATGATTGTTAAAAATAATACTAGTTTTTTCATTTTTGTTAGATTTTAATTATTTGATAAGTGCATTCCAAAAGTTATGCCAGCATTACAATTTTCCTAATTTTGCCATTCCAAAAAGTATTAAAATTGGAACTGCAAGAAGTATTACAATAAATGTCTGGTCAGTAATCAATGAAGGAACTTTGATTAATGTGATTAGATAACCGCCTACAGCACCTCCAAAGTGTGCTGTGTGTCCAATATTATCATTTTTGGCGCGCATTCCATAAATAGAATACAGCAGATATAAAATTCCAAATAAATATCCCGGAATAGGAAGAACAGCATATAACCATAAGTCATTATTAGGTTCTAATAAAATTGAAGCATATAAAATACCGGTTACTGCTCCCGATGCCCCTACTGCTCTATAACTGTAATCATCTTTATGAAAAATCATCGTAAGGAGGCTTCCAAATATTAAACTTCCAAAATAGATCAGCAGAAAAGAAAAATTTCCTAAATGTCTGATAACGGTTGGCGCAAAAAACCACAATGTCAGCATATTAAAAAATAAATGCATCATATCGACATGCAGAAAACCAGAAGACAGCATTCTCATCTGTTCTCCCGAACGAATACTTCCGATATGAAATTCGTATTTTCTAAAAAAATAAAGATCATTAAAACCTTTATAACTAATCAAAACATTTGCAATGATAATGCCTGCCAAAAAAAGATTCATAAAATATAATTATTGTGAATTGTAAATATAATCATTCTAAAACATAAGTATGCAAGAAAGCAAAATATCAATCGCAAAGCATTTTTTAAATATCTTTGTAAAAAAAATTTACATGCAGTTTTTAGTTTATATTTTGGCCTATCCTTTATTATGGCTTATTTCTATACTTCCTTTTCCAATATTTTATGCGTTTTCAGATTTTGTTTATTTTTTAATTTACAGAGTTGTCGGATACCGTAAAAAAGTCGTTCGTGCGAATTTGGCACTTACTTTACCGCATTTAAGCGATTCTGAAAGAAAAGATATCGAAAGGAAATTCTACAAACATATGTGTGATATGTTTTTGGAAATGATTAAAACCATGACTATTTCTGCCGAAGAAATGGAAAAAAGATTTCGTGTAACCAATATCGAATTGGTTCTAGATTATGCTAAAAAAGGAAAAAGCGTCATTCTTGTTGCTTCGCACTATGCAAGTTACGAATGGCTTTTGACTATAAATCCGAAATTAGGTTTTCAAGGAGTTGCTGTTTACAAAAAACTGGCAAATCCCTATTTTGATAAATTAGTCCGCAAGATTCGAACAAAATACAACACAGAAATGATCGAAACCAGAAAAGCAATTCCGACTATGGCACAAAACCAACGTGAAGGAAAATTAAGCCTTTATGGTCTTGCAAGCGATCAGTCGCCAAAATTGGACAGAATTTTTCATTCGATGCCTTTTTTAGGAATTGAAGTTCCTGTACACACAGGCGCTGAAATGCTGGCAAAAAAATACGATTTGGCAGTGATAATGGTAAAAGTAAAAAAGGTAAAAAGAGGTTATTACGAAGCCACATTCCTTTCTCTTGCTGATGATCCGAAAGAATATCCAGATTTTGAAATCACAGAAATGTACCTAAAAGAAGTCGAAAAGCAAATTTTGGAACAACCCGAATTTTATTTGTGGACACATAAAAGATGGAAACACAGAGTTGAAAAATAATACTATAAAAAAATCCAAAAAGACCTAATTGCTTTTTGGATTTTTTTGCTTTTAAGCCATTTTAGGCTATCTACAGATACATTTGATGGGTTTTTGTAATATTTTTTTTGATAAGTTATTAATTGCAAGAACAATATATTTGAGGTTGATAAAATTTACCCAAATCAAATTATCATCTTATGAAAAAAAACCTATCTCTTACATTGCTGTACTTATTTTTTGCAGTAGCTGCTTTCGCTCAAAGCCCAAAACGCGGAATAGCTTACGGACAAAATTCTACAGCTGACTTACTGGCTCTTAAACCCGGAATTTCATGGTGGTACAATTGGGGTTCTCTGCCCGAAAACGAAACCAACGCTAATTACGAATCTATCGGAGTTGAATACGTTCCTATGGCATGGGGAAAAATCAGCGATGCTGAAGTTCAGGCATTTATTAACAAAATAAAACCTGGAGCAAAATATTTACTAGCCTTTAATGAACCTAATTTTAATGACGGCGCAAGATTAACTCCGCAAGAAGCTGTAAATGCCTGGATCAATGTTGAAAAAATTGCAACAGCAAAAAATCTAGAAATTATAAGTGCTTCTCCTGCCTACAACGGCCCCGACAATTATGGCGGTTATAGCGATCCTTTAAAATGGCACGACGAGTTTTTTCGTTTATGCCCAAACTGTAAAGTAGATTATATTGCTTTTCATACCTACGATAATACAGCGGGATCTGTAATTGGTGTTACGAGTCTTTTAAAAAAATACAATCGCCCTATTTGGGTAACCGAATTTGCCAACAGGGTTATTCAGACAGCAGATCAAAAAATAGCTTTTATGAAAGATATTCTGAACAGCTTTGAAAACGATCCTGATATTTACAGATATTCTTGGTTTACAGGAAGAGTTCCTGCCACATGGACGGATATGCTGGAAGGACAATTATTAAGTCCTGCAAGCGGTGTTTTAAAGCCCATCGGAACAGAATATATAAATGTTTCTTACACCAATAAAAAAATGAACATTCCCGGCAGAATTACTGCCAACAAACATTACCGACGAAAAGGAACTACATTAATAACAACAACTGATTCTGGAACTACACAAACAGTTTCTTCTATCAATAATGGAGACTGGAATGAATTCATGCTAAGTGTAGCTAATGCTGGAACTTATAAACTTTCTTTCAGAGTCGCTTCGCAAACCAATTCCGGTAAGTTTGATATTTATGTAAATGATGTTATCGTAAAAACTGATGAAACTTTTCCAGCAACTGGAGGCGCTCAAACTTATACAGATAAAATTGTAAACGGAATTACTTTACCAAAAGGCGAAGTATATTTGAAAATCAAATTCAAATCAGACGATATGAATTTTAATTTTATTGATGTTGAGACAGTAAATTTAGGAGTAGAGGATCATTTTTCAGAGAAAGATGCTTTAACTATTTATCCAAATCCGTTTAAAGAACAATCTGTACTCAACATAAAATCTTCGACTACGGAACCTCTTCATTTAAAAATTTCAGACATGAAAGGTGCAATCTTTTATTCTTCTGATGCCTTTTTTACAAATGAAGATATCAAAATTGGAGATAAACTTTCAAATGGAGTTTATATTGTAACAGTTCAATACGGTTCGTTTAAGAAGTCAGCAAAAATTATTAAAAATTAAAAAACAGCTGTATATACAAAACAAAAATGCCTCTTTTACAGAGGCATTTTATATTTTAAAACTGAAAATTAAATTCCAGCAATCACTTTTATTTCATCAATAATTCGAAGTGCTAATTTATCAGCAGCATCTTGTGAAGGCGCTTCTGTATAAATACGAATAATTGGTTCTGTATTTGATTTTCTTAAGTGAACCCATTCTGTTTCAAAATCGATTTTTACACCATCGATTGTAGAAATATCTTCGTTTTTATACTTCTCCGTCATTTGAGTCAAAATCGCATCAACATCAATTTGCGGCGTCAATTCGATTTTGTTTTTACTCATATAATATTCTGGATAAGAAGCTCTCAAAGCAGCAACAGACATTTTTTTGTTTGCCAAATGTGTCAAAAATAAAGCCACTCCAACCAAACTGTCACGTCCGTAGTGCAATTCTGGGTAAATAATTCCGCCGTTTCCTTCACCGCCAATTACTGCATTATTTTTTTTCATTAATTCAACCACATTCACCTCACCTACTGCACTTGCTTCGTAGTTTCCGTTATGTGCATTGGTAACATCTCTCAAAGCGCGAGAAGATGACATATTTGAAACTGTATTTCCAGGTGTTTTACTTAAAACATAATCAGCAACAGCAACCAAAGTATATTCTTCACCAAACATTTCTCCGTCCTCAGAAATAAAAGCCAAACGATCTACGTCTGGATCAACCACGATTCCTAAATCAGCTTTTTCTTTAACAACCAATTCCGAAATATCGGTTAAATGTTCTTTTAGAGGTTCTGGATTGTGAGGAAAATGTCCGTTTGGCTCGCAATACAATTCTATTACTTCAACTCCCATTAATTCAAGAAGTTTCGGAATGATAATTCCTCCAGAAGAATTTACACCATCAACAACCACTTTAAATTTAGCTTCTTTTACAGCTTCAATATCAACTAATGGTAAATTTAAAACCTCGTCGATATGAATGTCCATATAAGCATCATTCGCAATGATCTCGCCTAAGCTGTCAACATCTGAGAAATCAAAAGCTTCAGCTTCTGCAATTTCGAGAATTTTAGCTCCGTCTGCACCGCTTAAAAATTCCCCTTTAGCATTTAATAATTTTAAAGCATTCCATTGCTTTGGATTATGAGAAGCCGTTAAAATAATTCCTCCGTCTGCTTTTTCTAACGGAACAGCAACTTCTACAGTAGGCGTAGTAGAAAGACCTAGATCAATAACATTGATTCCTAAACCAATCAAAGTATTTACAACCAAATTATGAATCATTGGTCCAGAAATTCTCGCATCACGGCCAATTACAACAGTCAATTTATCTTTAGCAATATTATTTTTTAAGAAAGTTCCGTAAGCCGATGCAAATTTTACCGCATCAACAGGAGTTAGATTATCTCCTACTTTTCCACCGATCGTTCCACGGATTCCAGAAATAGATTTTATTAAAGTCATTTTTGTGAGTATAGGTTATTTTACTACAAATATAGAAAAGTTGCCGAGATTCTTAGATGCCAAGCTTTAATAAAAAAGCAGCTAAGACGCTAAGGTACTAAGATTCTAATCAACTTAGTAGCTTAGTGACTCAGAAGCTTAGAGGCTTAGCGACTTTGCCCTAATATAACAAAACCATTTAAAAAAGTTTTTATACTTTTACAATAATATGCTTCGTTTCTCGACAACTTAGAACCTTAGCAGCTTAAAAATAAAAAATGAATTTCCTAGCTCACATATATCTTTCTGGAGACAATGATTTGATTAAAATCGGAAATTTTATGGCCGATGGAATCCGTGGAAAACAATTTGCACATTTTCCAGAAGATGTTCAAAAAGGTATTCTTTTACATCGATTTATAGATACTTATACCGATTCTCACGATATTTTTAGACAAAGCACCAAGCGATTGCATGATAAATACCACCATTATGCCGGCGTTATTGTCGATATTGTTTACGATCATTTTCTAGCCAAAAACTGGACAAAATATTCCGATGAAAAACTAGAAGATTTTATCAACCGATTTTACAATTCGCTGCATCAGAATTATGATATTTTGACCGAAAAGACGCAGGGTTTGATGCCGTATATGATCGAAAGAAACTGGCTTTTAACTTATCGAACTGTTGAAGGAATTCAGCAGATTTTAACGCAAATGGATCGAAGGTCAAAAAACACGTCACGCATGCAGTTTGCTGTTGAAGAATTAAAAGAATACTACGACGAATTTGAATCAGAATTCACATCATTTTTTGAAGAATTAAGGAAAAATGCAAACGAGAAATTAATTTCTCTTTAATTATTCCCGAATTCACATTCATTCAACAAAACACTTCATCCAAGTTTAAAATATAAATGTAAACCATTTTAAAAGTTTCATTTTTTATGAAAAAAATCACACTTATTATATCTCTTTTCTATCTAAGTGCTTATTCACAACAGACACAGATAAACCCAACCGGTTTGGTGGTTACAAAAGCAATGGTCGTTTCGGCCCGCGAAGAAGCTTCTAAAATTGGAGCCGACATCATGAAAAAAGGCGGTAATGCTTTTGATGCTATGGTTGGTACAGAATTGGCTTTGGCAGTTGCTTTTCCATTCGCAGGAAATATCGGCGGCGGCGGTTTTATGGTTTACAGAAAAGCAAATGGCGAAGTGGGATCTATAGATTATCGTGAAAAAGCACCTTTGGCAGCCACAAAAGATATGTTTTTGGATGAAAATGGAAATGTTATAAAAGGAAAAAGTACCGAAACGGCTTTAGCAATTGGCGTTCCGGGAACTATTGCAGGTGTTTTTGCCGTTCACAAAAAATACGGAACCATGAAAATGTCCGAAATTTTGAAACCAGTTATTGCTCTTGCCGAAAGAGGTGTTGTGGTTACTCAAAAACAAGAAAAAAGTTTAAAAAGTTATCACGAAAGCATTGTAAAAATTAACGGAGAAAACTCGCTTCTCTCTGGAAATTTCAAAGAAAATGATACCATAAAATATCTAGCTTTAGCTAAAACCCTAAAGAGAATTCAGAAAAAAGGACGAAATGAATTTTATAAAGGAGAAACAGCAAAAATCCTTGTAAACTACCTGAAACAAAAAGGCGGTATTATTACTATGGAAGATTTGGCTAAATACGAAGCCAAATGGAGAAAGCCTTTACAATTTACCTACAAAGGTTTAAAAATTACTTCGATGGCGCCTCCAAGCAGCGGCGGGATTTGTCTGGCACAAATTTTAAAAATGCTCGAACCTTACGATTTAGCTAAAATGGGTCACAATACAGATGAAGCCATCCAGGTAATTGTTGAAGCAGAAAGAAGAGCTTATGCCGATAGAAGTTATTTTCTAGGTGATCCCGATTTTGTAAAAATTCCATTAAAAGAGCTTTTAAACGAAAATTATTTAAGAGACAGAATGTCGAGTTTTAATCCTGAAAAAGCAAGTTTATCTTCTGAAATAAAAGAAGGAAAAGTGACTTATAACGAAAGTACAGAAACGACACATTATTCTATAGTAGATCAATTTGGAAATGCCATTGCGGCGACCACCACCTTAAACGACGGTTACGGTTCTAAATATTACTGTGACGAATTGGGTTTCTTTTTAAACAATGAAATGGATGATTTTAGTGCTAAACCAGGTTCTCCAAATATGTTTGGTTTGGTCGGAAATGAAGCCAATAGTATTGCGCCGCAAAAAAGAATGTTGAGTTCTATGACGCCAACAATTGTAGAAAAAGACGGAAAACTTTTTATGGTTGTGGGAACTCCCGGCGGTTCAACTATCATTACTTCCGTTTTGCAGACCATTTTAAATGTTTACGAATACAAATTCAGTATGCAGGAAGCGGTAAATGCTCCTCGTTTTCATCATCAATGGCTGCCAGATTTAATTACTTTTGAACCAAATACTTTCGAGGCAAAAACAATAGATAAGCTTAAAGCTAAAAAATATCTAATTAACGAAAAACCAACTCCAATTATCGGAAAAGTCGATGCAATTTTGGTTTTACCAGACAACAAATTAGAAGGCGGTGCCGATTTTAGAGGTGATGACAAAGCTGTCGGTTTTTAAGAGTTTCACTTATTTTATTTTTTTATACAACATTATAACCTAATTTTGTAAACCCGATAATTTTATGACAGAATGCTAAAAAAATATTTCAGAAGACTCGAAAGCATAATTGCCTTGGCACAATCATTAATGACTCCAAAGCAGTTTATTTTTTTATCAAGCGTTTTAATCGGAATATCCTGTTCTCTTGCTGTAATCGTTTTAAAAACTTTTGCTCACAGCGTTTTTTCTTTTGCCACTTACATTAACGGAATCCTTAAATTAAGTTTCATCAACAGTATTCTGCCAATCATCGGAATTGTACTGACCGTTTTTGTGGTTAAAAAAGTTCTTAATGGGAGCATTCAAAAAGGAACTTCTCAAATCTTATATGCGGTTGCAAAAAAAGCGAGTATAATCCCGAAAAAGCAGATGTATGCTCAAATTGTAACCAGTTCGTTAACAGTTGGCTTAGGAGGATCCGCAGGTTTAGAAAGTCCGATTGTAATTACGGGTGCCGCATTTGGATCTAATTTTGCTCAAAATTATAAATTACAATACAAAGACCGAACTTTATTAATTGGCTGCGGTGTTGCTGCCGGAATTGCGGCGGCTTTTAATGCGCCAATTGCTGGAGTTCTTTTTGCTATCGAAGTTTTGCTGGTAGATGTCAGTATTTCTGCCTTTACTCCTATTATGATTTCTGCAGCTACTGGCGCTTTAGTTTCTGCCATTGTTTTAGACGAAAGCATTCTTTTAAGCTTCAAAAAACAAGAGACTTTTGATTATCATAATATTCCGTTTTACGTTACTTTAGGAGTTCTTACAGGACTTGTTGCAATTTATTATTCCAGAAATTTTCAGCGAGTAGAGCATTATTTTTCCAAACAGCAAATTGGTCCGTACAAGAAAGCATTAATTGGTTCATCACTTTTAGCCTTATTAATTTTTGTATTTCCGACTTTGTTTGGTGAAGGTTATGAAAGCATCAAAACATTATCAGAATCCGATCCTGGGAAAATTTTAGACAACACACTTTTTGCCGATTTTAGAAACAATCATTGGGTTTTACTGCTTTTTGTAGGTGCCACGATGATGGTAAAAGTATTTGCTTCTGGTTTAACTATCGGAAGCGGAGGAAATGGAGGAAATTTTGCTCCTTCTCTATTCTTAGGTTCGTATTTAGGATATTTCTTTTCTAAACTTATAACGCTAATCGGAATTTCAAAACTGCCGATAAGCAATTTTACAATGGTCGGAATGGCTGGAATTTTGAGTGGTTTATTTCATGCGCCGCTTACTGCAATATTCTTAATTGCAGAAATTACAGGAGGTTACGGACTTATGATTCCGCTTATGATTGTATCTTCTATAAGTTTTGCAATTTCTAAACGTTATGAAAAATATTCGCTTGACGTAAAAGGACTTGCTAAAAAAGGACATGCTTTTACCAGCAATAAAGATTCTAATATCTTATCAACTTTAGATATTGATTCTATCATTCAATGTGATTATTTGACGGTGCATCCAGATGAAAATTTAAGCAAATTGGTTGATCTTATTTCGCATTCTAATCAGGTTGTTTTTCCTGTTGTTAATAATGAAAAAGATCTAGTTGGGATTGTCCATTTTAACGATGTAAGAGAAATAATTTTCAACTCTTATCGTGTAAAATACACTCAAATTAATGACGTAATGAAAACTCCAGTTTCCACAATTTCTTCTTATGACAGCATGGAAATCGTAATGAGTAGATTTGAAAAATCGAAATCGGCATTTCTTCCTGTTTTACGAAATGAAAAATATTACGGCATCATTTCTAAATCTATAGCACTTGAAGCTTATAGAACAAAATTGCGTTCGATGACTATTGAATAAAGATTTTCATGGTTTTAAATTAATAGATATATTCATACAGATTATATACTATATTTGGTTGTGCTTTATAACCCAAAAATAAAACCAAAAAATCAACAAAATGAAAAACTACTTAATTCTCATTATTTTTCTTGCCGGATTTAAAAATGTTCAGGCACAGGATACCTCTAAACTTGATAGCCAGAAAATCATGGAGGAACTTGCAGATGCAGCTTGTAAATGCATTGATTCAATTCCAACTTCAAACAGAGTAAAAGATTCTATTACTGCAGATATACATTCCTGTATAAGTGATAAAGTAGGAGCTTATCAAATGGGCGAAAAATTTTCAAACTTAGATTTATCAAAAGCACTAGAAAATGCAGAGGGGAAAAAAGAAATAAATATCAATATGAATTTTGACCCCAATTCAAAGGAGTTCAAAGAGTCATATTATAAAATAGAGCGCTATCTCATGAAAAATTGCAGCGCTTTGAAAAGAAAAATTGCCACTAATGATAAAGAAAGTAAAAATTCAGTTTCTGAAAACGAAGAAGCATTAAAATTTTATCAATTAGGAATTGACGAATCAGGAAAAGAAAACTATAAAGAAGCTATAGAATATTACAAAAAGGCAGTAAAAATTGATCCAAATTTTGCATTTGCTTACGATAATATGGGAATTTGCTACAGAAGATTAGAGCAGTATGATCTTGCAATCGAGTCTTATGAAAAATCTCTAAAAATTGATCCAAATGGATTAATGCCACTCCAAAATATTGCCGTTGCTTACCAGTATAAAAGGCAATATAAAAAAGCAGTAAAGACGTATGAGAAACTTTCAAAGATTCAATCTGAAAATCCAGAAGTTTATTACGGAATCGGTCAGATGTATGCGTTTTATCTGAATGATACTGAAAAAGGGTTAGAAAACATGTGCAAGGCTTATACCCTTTACATACAACAAAAATCTCCTTACAGAACTGATGCTGAAAAAATAATTCAGATGATTTATGAGCAGATGAAAAAAGACGGTAAAGAAGAAGTTTTTAATAAAATTTTGACCGCAAATAATATTAGCCAAAATTAAATCTTTCATTTTTTTTTCACCTTACCCAAAACTTCCATTAAAAGAAAAAAATACTCTTAACATCGGATAAGTTAAAAATTTAACTCATCCGATATTAATACCTATCTTTGCGTATGTGGAATATTGATTTAACATACCGCTCAGAATTTGAATCAACCTTTGAAAGATTGTATCAAAAAAGACAGAATCTGCAGAACAGCAGACCACTGCCCAATATCGCTTTGAACAAAATTCGTGAAAGTTTATCGTTAGAATGGACATACAATTCTAACGGTATCGAAGGAAATACAATGAGTTTACAAGAAACTCAAATGGTAATTCAAGAAGGCATTACCATTAAAGGAAAATCACTTCGCGAACATTTTGAAACACACAATCATGATAAAGCAATTGACTATTTATACAAAATCGTAAATGATGATTATAAATTACGTAGTATTGACATTCTATCGATTCATGGATTGGTATTAAGATCTATCGAAGATGATTTTGCTGGAAGAATCCGCAACGGAGGCGTTCGAATTTCTGGCGCTAATTTTATACCGCCGAATGCAAACAAGGTTTCCGATTACTTAGATGAATTAATTGATTTTATCAACACTAATCCGTTGGCCCTTAACGATATTGAGCTTGCCACAATTTACCACCATAAATTAGTGTGGATACATCCATTTTTTGATGGAAATGGCCGAACTGTTCGCTTGAGTATGAATTTAATTTTGATGCGTTCTGGTTTTCCGCCGGCCATTATCCTAAAAAACGATCGTAAAAAATATTACGAAGCATTAAACCAAGCTAATAATGGTAATTATCAAAAACTAACTCTTTTGATGTGTCAGGCATTAGAAAGAACTTTGAATATTTATCTTAACGCTATGCCGGGCTATGACAATGATTTTCAGAAAATTTCGGATATTGTCAGTGAGCCAGAAACACCTTATGGTCAGGAATATGTTAGCTTATTAGCTCGAACTGGCAAAATAGATGCTTACAAAGAAGGTCGAAATTGGTACACAACCAAAGAAGCCATCGAAAATTATATGCATAATAGACAAAGAAAACGCTGATCATATCTCAGCTTATTTTGTTACTAATTGTAACATAAAGTTTTGCTATCGAGCACTAAAAGAATAAATCAAAGTGGTAACTTTGCGTTTTGCTCAAAATTATGTTAGAAAAAGACAACACTATCGAAGTTCTCGGCGCAAGAGTTCACAATCTAAAAAATATCGACATTTCTATACCTAGAGAAAAACTAGTTGTAATTACTGGTTTATCGGGCTCTGGGAAATCATCTTTGGCATTTGACACCATTTATGCCGAAGGTCAGCGTCGTTATGTCGAAACTTTTTCGGCCTATGCAAGACAATTTCTTGGTGGATTGGAACGTCCCGATGTAGATAAAATAGACGGACTTTCGCCTGTAATTGCGATTGAACAAAAAACGACCAGTAAAAGTCCGCGTTCTACCGTTGGGACTATTACAGAAATTTACGATTTCCTTCGTCTTCTTTATGCACGTGGCGCAGACGCATACAGTTACAATACAGGCGAAAAAATGGTTTCGTATTCTGATGAGCAAATCAGAGAATTAATTATAAAAGATTTTAACGGAAAACGTATCAATATTCTGGCTCCTGTAATTAAAGCCAGAAAAGGACATTATGCTGAATTATTTCAGCAGATTACCAAACAAGGTTTTCTAAAAGTCCGTGTAAATGGCGAAGTTCAAGATCTGGTTTCTGGAATGAAACTAGACCGTTACAAAACTCACGATATCGAAATTGTAGTCGACAGAATGTTGATTGAAGATACACCAGACAATCAAAAAAGATTGGCAGAAAGTATCAATACGGCGATGCATCACGGCGAAGATGTTTTAATGGTTTTAGATCAGGATTCTAATGAAGTACGTTATTTCAGTAGAAATTTAATGTGTCCTTCAACCGGAATATCTTACCAAAATCCAGAGCCGAATTTATTCTCGTTCAACTCTCCAAAAGGTGCGTGCCCGCATTGTAACGGACTGGGAACTGTTCATGAAATTAACGTCAAAAAGATTATTCCGAATCCGAAACTATCGATAAAAGCAGGAGGTTTTGCACCGCTTGGGGAATATAAATCATCTTGGATTTTTAAGCAGTTAGAAACAATTGGTGAAAAATTTGGTTTTAAAATCACCGATCCAATCGAGAAAATTCCAGAAGAAGCTATGAATATGATTCTTCATGGCGGAAAAGATAAATTTACTGTAAGCTCAAAAGATTTGGGCGTTACGCGCGATTATAAAATTGATTTTGAAGGAATTTCTCATTTCATCAAAAATCAATATGACGAAAGTGCTACAACAAGCATCAAACGCTGGGCAAAAGATTTTATGGATGAAATTCCATGTCCTGTTTGCGAAGGCTCTCGTTTAAAAAAAGAAGCTTTATTTTTTAGAGTGAATGGAAAAAATATCACTGAATTGTGTGATATGGATATTTCAGATCTAACGGCTTGGTTTCTGGATTTAGAAAATCATTTGACTGACAAACAGCTTTTAATTGCATCTGAAGTTGTAAAAGAAATCAAAGATCGTCTGAACTTTTTAATGAATGTTGGTTTGAATTATCTGGCTTTAAGCCGAAGTTCAAAATCACTTTCTGGTGGTGAAGCACAGCGTATACGTCTGGCAACACAAATTGGTTCGCAATTGGTTGGCGTTTTATATATTCTAGATGAGCCAAGTATTGGTTTACACCAGAGAGATAACGAAAAATTGATTCATTCGTTAGAACAATTACGCGATATTGGAAACTCTGTCATTGTGGTTGAACACGACAAAGACATGATAGAAACCGCTGATTATGTAATAGATATTGGTCCAAAAGCTGGAAAATACGGCGGAGAAATTATCAGCATCGGAACTCCAAAAGAAACTCTGGCATCAAATACGATTACTGCTCAATATTTGAATGGTAAAATGAAATTTGATATTCCGAAAGAGCGACGTAAAGGAAATGGCAAATTTTTAAAATTAACGGGTGCAACAGGAAACAATCTAAAAAATGTTTCAATTGAGATTCCGCTGGGACAAATGACTTGCGTTACGGGAGTTTCTGGAAGCGGGAAATCGACTTTAATTAACGAAACCCTCTACCCGATTCTAAACGCCTATTATTTTAACGGAGTAAAAAAACCGCAACCTTACAAGAAAATTGAAGGTTTAGAACATATTGATAAAGTAATTGATATTGATCAAAGTCCGATTGGTAGAACACCGCGTTCAAATCCAGCGACTTATACAGAAGTTTTTACAGAAATTAGAAACCTGTTTACTATGACTTCCGAAAGTATGATTCGAGGTTATAAAGCAGGGCGTTTCAGCTTTAATGTAAAAGGCGGAAGATGCGAAACTTGCGAAGGTTCTGGTGTAAGAACTATCGAAATGAACTTTCTTCCAGACGTTTATGTTGAATGTGAAACTTGTCAAGGAAAACGTTTTAATAGAGAAACTTTAGAAATTAGATATAAAGGAAAATCAATTTCTGATGTTTTGGATATGACGGTTGACGAAGCGGTTCCGT
This sequence comes from Flavobacterium artemisiae, assembly GCF_042678225.1. Taxonomy (NCBI): domain Bacteria; kingdom Pseudomonadati; phylum Bacteroidota; class Flavobacteriia; order Flavobacteriales; family Flavobacteriaceae; genus Flavobacterium; species Flavobacterium artemisiae. Next base: position 94,861 of record NZ_JBHUDZ010000007.1, read on the forward strand.
TTTTTGAAAATATTCCAAAGATTTATAGAAAAATCAAAACGATTCAAGATGTTGGTTTGGGTTATATTACGCTTGGGCAGCAAAGTACAACACTTTCTGGCGGTGAAGCGCAACGTATAAAACTAGCAGGAGAATTATCAAAAAAAGATACTGGAAATACGTTTTATATTCTGGACGAACCTACAACTGGTCTGCACTTTGAAGATATTCGCGTTTTAATGGAAGTGATCAATAAATTAGTTGATAAAGGAAATACAATCTTAATTATCGAACATAATATGGACGTAATTAAACTTGCGGATTATATTATCGACATTGGTCCTGAAGGCGGAAAAGGCGGCGGACAATTGGTTGCCAAAGGTACTCCTGAAGAGGTTGCCAAGAATAAAAAAAGTTATACGGCTAAGTTTTTGAAAAAAGAATTGGAGTAATACTTTAAAATCATGAAGAACTTTTTTTTCGTTTTAATACTTGTAAGCCAAACTATATTAAGTCAGCAAATAGAGATTTTTAACTATCCCAAAAATCAATATCGGGTTGAAACAAAAAATTTCAAAATCAATCCAACACCAAATTATCAGTTTCTTAATGAAGCCTATTTCCCTATTACCGTAAAAGACTTAGATCTAAAAAATAGAAAATCCATTAAAAACATTAGTTGTTATTACAATGACAATGAAGCAAAAACTTATTATCTAGAATTTACTTTCGAAGGTAAAATAGCTCTGACTGAGGATTTTTATCGAAATGAAAAGTTTCTTTTCAATTATTCTAAAGAAGTAATTACTAGACAACGATATGAAATTGAGAGTGACAAATCAGAAAGATTATATTCCATAGATAGTATTATTTATGATCACAATCAAAATATCATAAGAAAGTCATTAACTAATTATAATTTAAAACAAATAATTTCAGAAATACACATTGAAAATTACGAATATTTTGAAAAAAATAAATTAGCAAAAATGTATCAATACAGCATCGTAGAAAACATGCCATATCTTGCTGGAGATTTATTTATTTATGAGCATACAATAGATCGAGTTACAGAAAAAATTTATCATTTTGAAAGCAATAATCATAATACGAAAGAATTAAAAAAGGATTCAATAACAATTAATCCTAATTTCAGGAAAAATGTTTATTACTTAAACAAAAAAGGGGAAATTTCAAAATTTGATCATTTTTACACAGATAAAAGCATAGATAAATCAACTAATCTAAAATATGACAATTTCAGTAAAATTACTTCAATTACTGCTACTCATCTTGATGAACCTGATACGCAAACTTTTAAATTTGACATCAACAATAATCTTATTGAATTGACTTATGATAAAGCAATCCGAAAATGTAAATACGACAAAAATAATAATCTCATATCTGATATCTTAACAGATAAGGAGAGTAATCAAAATATTTTCGCCTTAGAGCAAAGCTATCAGTACGACACAAACAATAACTGGACTTCGATTGTAATTTTTAAAAATGGATCTTTCGATACAAAAATGACCCGAAAAATAAATTATTACTAAAACAGTATTTTTAATCTCACAAATTATTGATATTGAGAACAAATAGATATCGCATATTTTATCTATCCACTTTTACAATCTAATAATTACGTATTTCTATAACAATTCTAGAAAAAAGCGTTAATTTAGTGTCCGCTTTTTGAAAAATTCAAAGTTTAAAAAAGATTTTTCGATTGAACCAATTGTTTATTCGAAACCTATTGCCCTAGCCCTGATGGAAGGGAAAATCCTTTTGTGTCTCGTTTTTTTCTAACGAGACACAAAAGATTGGAAGGAACAGCAGGAAATGGCTCCTTATACCAATCAAAAACATAATGAAACAAAATAATAAATTAAAATACCTAAAATGAGATTAGAAGATTTTGATAATGATGAAGATAAAGTAATTCAGGATCGTTTGAAACAAAAGACGTGGAATGAAATTAGAACCAATGACAGCTGGGCAATCTTTAAGATTATGTCTGAGTTTGTAAATGGTTACGAAGCAATGGGACGTATTGGGCCTTGTGTTTCTATTTTTGGTTCTGCCAGAACTAAACCAGATGATAAATATTATTTACTGGCTGAAAAAATAGCTTATAAAATTAGTAAAGCGGGTTACGGCGTAATTACGGGAGGAGGTCCGGGAATTATGGAAGCTGGTAACAAAGGTGCACATTTGGGAGGCGGAACTTCGGTTGGTTTGAATATCGAACTTCCGTTTGAACAGCATTTTAATCCTTATATCGATCATGATAAAAACCTGAATTTTGACTACTTCTTTGTGAGAAAAGTGATGTTTGTTAAGTATTCGCAAGGTTTTGTGGTGATGCCTGGAGGATTTGGAACTTTGGACGAAATGTTTGAAGCGATCACTTTAATTCAGACTAAGAAAATTGGAAAATTCCCAATTATTTTGGTTGGCGTTGAATTCTGGTCTGGATTGATCGAATGGGTAAAAACGGTCTTGGTTGAAAAAATGCATACTGTAAGCCCAGAAGATTTGAATTTATTTAAAATCGTAGACACAGAAGATGAAGTTGTTGATGTTTTGGATAAATTCTATAAAAAATACGATTTAAGCCCAAATTTCTAAAATTTTAAAACCATATATGTGATATAAGAAATTATAAGTTTACTGGGAAAGTCCCTAATATGAAATGAACTTACATGACTTATATGGTTAAATTTTATTAAATACCATAAAAATTAAGAGCTGTTTTTTTAAACAGCTTTTTTTATATTATTTTTACAAAAATCCTAAATCATTTTCAACTCCAAATATCCAAAATTGTAAGCCATTCTTGAAATCATTTTATAAAATTATAACCTACTTTTTAGTTTTATTTTTTTCGATAAAACTTACAGCGCAACATCAAACTAAGATGGAAGTGGCGGTGAATGTTGAGCTTAAAACACTAAACGTAAAACAGGATATTATTTTTCATAATACTTCGAATGATTCTTTGGATTCGATTGTTTTGAATGATTGGAATAATGCGTTTGCAGACAAAAATACGCCGCTGGCAAAACGCTTTTCGGATGAATTTTATAGAGGTTTTCATTTGGCGAAAGCAGCAGATCGCGGAAATACCACGATTCTAAATCTTACAGATACTGATTTCACAGCGTTAGAATGGGAACGCACTGATAAAAATCCTGATTACATTATTGTTCGATTGAATCAAAAATTGGCTCCCAATGAGAAAATCAATCTGCATCTGACGTATATTTCTAAGATTCCAAATGAGAAATTTACGCATTACGGCTTTGATCAAAAAGGCGGTATGGCATTGAAAAACTGGTTCTTGACGCCTGCTCGTTTTGAGAATCATTCTTTTATAAAATACAACAACTTTAATTTGGATGATATTGCTAATGGAACTTCTGATTATGAAGTTGAAATAAAAGTTCCAAATCAATATACTATTGCAACGGATTTAAATTCGGTTTCAAAAAACGTATCGAATTCAGATTTTACTATTTATTCTTTTATTGGAAACAACAGATCTGATTTCGGCCTTTATATAGAAAAACAAAACAATTTCAGAAGCTATAATAATGGCAGATTGGAAGTTTTGACGGATTTAAAAAACAAGAAACTAGATGAGTTTCAAAAGGCTATAATTATTAACCGCGTTACTTCATTTGCCGAAAATTTCATTGGTCAATATCCGTATGAAAAAATCACGGTTTCGCAGGCTGATTATGATCGAAATCCATTTTATGGATTAAATCAGCTGCCTTCTTTTATAAGCCCGTTTCCTGATGATTTCATGTTTGAAATTACTTTTCTAAAGACTTTTTTAAGCAATTATCTTAAAACAAGCCTTAAACTAGATCCAAGAAAAGACAATTGGGTTTATGACGGAATCCAGATTTATGTGATGATGAAATATATGGAGGAAAATCATCTGGATAAAAAAATGCTTGGACGACTTTCTGACATGAAATTGTTTAAAAGCTACAACATTACAAATCTGACTTTTAACGAACAATACAGCTATTATTATATGCTGATGGCTCGTAAAAATCTGGATCAGCCTCTTGGCGATCCTAAAAACACCTTAATTAAATTTAACGAACAAATTGCGAGCAAATACCGCGCTGGTTTAAGTTTGAGTTACTTGGATGATTATTTGAATCAAAATATTGTTCCCGAAAGTATTCAGCAATTTTATAATCTCAATAAAAACGCACAAACGAATCGTTATGATTTTGAGAAAATTTTGATCCAAAACAGTCCCAAAAATATTGATTGGTTTTTTAAAACTATCATTGATTCGCGCGACATTATTGATTACAAATTTACACACGTTTCTAGAACAGCAGACAGCATAAAATTCTCGATTAAAAACAAAACAGGCATTTATGCACCGATTCCGATTTACGGAGTTAAAAAGAACAATGTCGTTTTTAAGGAATGGATAGAACCTAAAAACCTAGATTCTGTTTATGAATTTTCTAGAAAAAAGGCGGACAAAATCGTGATTAATTACGATAATGAAGTGCCTGAGTTTAACCAAAGAAACAACTGGAAATCTTTAAAACATGTTTCCTTAAATCGTCCGATTAAATTCAATTTTGCTAAAGATCTTGAAGATCCTTATTACAATCAAATATTATATCTTCCGACGATTTATTATAATTATTATGACGGAATTACGCCGGGAATTCGTTTTAGTAATAAAACCATATTAGATAAACCTTTTATTTTTGATGTTAATCCTGCTTATTCTATAAAAGCTGGAACTTTGTCTGGTTCTTCTGCGTTTTCTTGGAGCGAATATTATAGAAATAGTCTGTTGTATAACGTTCGTTATTCGATCAGTCAAAATTATTTTCATTATGCACCAGATGCTACATACTTGAGATTGAATCCGATGGTGCAGTTCCGCATACGCGAAAGAGACTTTAGAGACAATAAAAAACAACTCATTTTATTGAGACAAGTTATTGTAAATCGTGAAGCCAGCGATTTTATTACCGATAATTCAAAACCTAATTATTCGGTTTTCGATCTTCGTTATTCTAACACCAAAACAGAACTTATTAATCATTTTAATGTGATGGGAGATTTGCAGTTTTCGAGCGGATTTTCTAAGGTTTCAGGAGAAATAGAATACAGACATTTATTTGAAAATAACCGAAAACTAAATCTTAGGTTTTTTGCAGGAACCTTTATTAAAAACACAACAAATTCAGATTATTTTAGTTTTGGTTTAGACAGACCTACTGATTATTTGTATGATTATAATCTTTTTGGAAGATCTGAAAGTTCTGGTTTTTTCAGCCAGCAGTATGTAATTGCAGAAGGTGGTTTTAAGTCGCAGTTAAAGCCCGCATTTGCCAATCAATGGATGACAACATTAAATGCTAGTTATGCTGTTTGGAACTGGATTGAGCTTTATGGAGATATTGGTTTCTTAAAAAGAAAGCATCAAAATGAATTTTTTGCTTATGATACTGGAGTACGTTTGAATTTGGTTCCTGATTATTTTGAACTTTATTTCCCTGTTTATTCAAATAATGGATGGGAAATATCGCAGCCAAAATACAATGAAAAAGTTAGATTTATTATCACTTTTTCTCCCAAAACATTAGTCACTCTTTTTACCCGAAAATGGTTTTAATTAAATAAATTTTAATCAAAAACATAAATTATTAATAACAAAAATAGAAAAACAATAAAAATAACATAAATAAAATACGTAGTTTTTTCGTTTTAAATACAAATAATTAAATTATATTTATTTTAAAGAATTATGATTATTGATTGTTTTTAAGTAATTTCGCGTCATAAATATGACCCTTTACGATTATGATAAAAGAAATGAACAATACTACTTTGACATTTGAAGATTTCAAAACTGCGGTATTGAATGACTACAGAATAGCGGTTACAAGTCGCGAATGTAGTCTTCTAGGTCGAAAAGAAGTATTAACCGGAAAGGCAAAATTTGGAATTTTTGGTGATGGTAAGGAAGTACCACAGTTAGCAATGGCTAAGGCTTTTAAAAACGGTGATTTCCGATCTGGATACTACAGAGACCAAACTTTTATGATGGCTATCGGCGAACTTAACGCCAAACAGTTTTTTGCTGGTTTATATGGTCATACAGATCTAGACTTTGATCCGATGTCTGCGGGAAGACAAATGGGCGGACACTTTGTAACCCACAGTTTAAACGAAGACGGTTCTTGGAAAGATTTGACAAAACAAAAAAATTCAAGCTCAGATATATCGCCTACTGCAGGACAAATGCCTAGATTATTAGGTTTGGCACAGGCTTCTAAAATTTACAGAAACGTTGACGGAATTACTATTAAGGATAAATTTTCTGTAAACGGAGACGAAGTTGCTTGGGGAACTATTGGTAATGCCAGTACTTCTGAAGGTTTATTTTTTGAAACTATAAATGCTGCAGGAGTTTTACAAGTACCAATGGTAATGAGTATTTGGGATGATGAATACGGAATTTCTGTTCACGCGAAACACCAGACTACTAAAGAAAATATATCTGAAATTTTAAAAGGATATCAGCGCGATGAAGATTCTAAAGGTTATGAAATCATTAGAGTTAAAGGCTGGGATTACGCAGAGTTAATTTCGACTTATGAAAGAGCCGGCGCTATTGCACGTGAAGAACACGTGCCGGTTTTAATTCATGTTAACGAATTGACGCAGCCACAAGGTCACTCTACTTCTGGTTCTCACGAAAGATACAAAAGCGCAGAAAGATTGGCTTGGGAAAGAGATTTTGACTGTATTCGCCAAATGCGTTTATGGATGATTGCGATTAATATTGCTTCTCCAGAAGAACTGGCAGAACTTGATTTCCAATTGAAAAAAGATGTTCTTGAAGCTAAAAAAGAAGCTTGGAACGACTTTATTAATCCGATTATTGAAGACCAGAAAAACCTTCTGGTTTTATTGGAGCAGATTGCAGAAGCAAGTATCAATCATAAAGAAAGAATTAAAAAGTTAATTTCCGAGTTAGCTGCTATAAAAGCGCCTCTGAAAAAAGAAATATTAGTTTACGCTAGAAAAATTCTTCGTTTTATTGAAGTTCCAAACAGTAAAGAACTTTTATCAAAATGGATAACAAAATTCCTGAACGAAACTCAAGAAAAATTCAGCAGTAATCAACATTCAGAATCAGCACAGAATGTATTTTCTGTTGAAAAAGTACTTCCAAAATATGCAGAAAATGCAATACCAGATTTGGACGGAAGAATGATTCTTCGTGATAATTTTGATGCTTTATTTGCAAAATATCCTGAAACTTTAATTTTTGGTGAAGATGTTGGAAACATTGGAGACGTAAATCAAGGTCTTGAAGGAATGCAGGAAAAATACGGAGAACTTCGTGTTGCCGATGTTGGAATTCGTGAAGCGACTATTATCGGTCAGGGAATCGGAATGGCTTTGAGAGGTTTACGCCCGATTGCCGAAATTCAATATTTAGATTATTTATTGTATGCTATTCAAATCATGAGTGATGATTTGGCTACACTTCAATATAGAACAGTTGGAAAACAAAAAGCGCCGCTAATCATTAGAACTCGTGGACACCGTTTGGAAGGTATCTGGCATTCTGGTTCTCCAATGGGAATGATTATCAATGCGATTCGTGGTATTCACGTTTTGGTTCCGAGAGATATGACACAAGCGGCAGGTTTCTATAACACGCTTCTTGAATGTGATGAACCGGCTTTGATTATTGAATGTCTTAACGGTTACCGTCTAAAAGAAAAAACTCCTCTTAATTTTGGTGAATTTAAAACACCAATCGGAGTTGTTGAAACTTTAAGAGAAGGTACCGATATTACATTAGTTTCTTATGGTTCGACTTTAAGATTGGTGCAGCAAGCCGCTAACGAATTGGCAGAACAAGGAATTGACTGCGAAGTTATTGATATTCAATCTCTGCTTCCGTTTGACATAAATAAAGATATTGTAAAAAGTATTGCCAAAACAAATCGTCTTTTAGTAATTGACGAAGATGTTCCTGGAGGTGCATCAGCATATATTCTACAACAAATTTTAGAAGAGCAAGACGCTTACAAATACTTAGACAGCAAACCACAAACTTTAGCTGCAAAAGCACACAGACCTGCATACGGAACTGATGGCGATTATTTCTCTAAACCTTCTGCTGAAGATATTTACGAGAAAATTTACAGCATGATGAATGAAGTTAATCCTTCTAAATTTCCTGCTCTGTATTAGAGATTTTAGATTTTAGATTTTACCATAATAAAAAAAAGCTCCAAAGGAGCTTTTTTTTATTTCATTATACAAAGTTGTCATTTCGACGGAAGGAGAAATCTCCGCAAGTAGCTCGACAAAGATTGACGATTCACTTTATGGAGTTTCTTGTGGAGATCCCTCGTTCCTCGGGATGACAAGATTGTGAATAGTACTAACGCTGAAACTTTGCAACTTTGTAACTCTGCACCTCTGTAACTCTGCACCTCTGTAACTTTGCAACTTTGCAACTTAAAAAACTAAATATCTCTCAACATAGCTCTCGCCTTCTCTAAATCCTCGGCTGTATCAATACCAATACTCACATGCTTAGTTTCGACCATTTTAATACGTTTTCCGAATTCTAAATAGCGAAGCTGTTCCAATTTCTCAGAAGCTTCTAAAGTTTTCATAGGAAGGCTGTAAAAGTCTAATAAAGCCTGTTTTCTAAAAGCATAAATCCCGATATGCTGAAAATAACGAACTCCAACATTTCTCTCTCTCGGATATGGAATTACAGATCTTGAAAAATACAATGCAAACTGCGACTGATCGACCACCACTTTCACATTATTCGGATTGTTGATTTCGTCTTCGTTTTTAATTTCACGCATTAACGAAGCTAAATCTACTTTCTTTTCTGGATCGTTTTTAAAAACAGATAAAACTTGCGCTAAAGGTTCAGCTTCTGTAAAAGGTTCGTCACCTTGTACATTTACTACAATATCAACATCAAGGTCCGCAATGGCTTCGGCAATTCGGTCGCTTCCAGATTCGTGCTCTTTGATGCTCATAATGGCTTTTCCGCCATTTGAAATAATTTCATTAAAAATTAAATCAGAATCGGTTACTACAAAAACATCTTGGAATAAGTTTGTCGAAACCGCAGCTTCATACGTTCTTAAAATTACTGATTTACCTCCTAAATCCTGCATTAGTTTTGCAGGAAAACGTGTTGAAGCATATCGTGCCGGAATTACCGCTATTATTTTCATTTTTTATATCTTTTTATTTTTTTTAGCGAATCTTTGCGAAAAATCTTTGCGCTGCTTTGTGAAATTATAACACAGAGATTCGCAAAGATTTGCACTGAGATTCACAGAGTTTTTTTTACATAATTTTTACCGAAGTCATACTTAAAGAACCTGCCAATAATTTGTCGTTAAACAAACTCAAATCATCAGTTTTGTCTTTTAAGCCTAAAGTATACAATAATGGCAAATAATGTTCTGGCGTTGGAACAGCCAACTGAACTGCTTTATTTAATTTTTCAAAATTGACTAAAGATTGAAAATCGCCATTTAACAAATGATTGTTTACGGTTTGACGCGCTTCAATTGCCCAGTCATAACCATAATTATCTTTATCAAAATTCCTGAAATCAACCATTCGAAGATTGTGAACAATATTACCGCTTCCGATAATCAAAACCCCTTTGTAACGTAAAGCTTGAAGTTTTTGTGCCAATTCAAAATGATATTGTCCTGATTTGGTATAATCGATACTTAATTGAATCACGGGAACATCTGCATCCGGATATAAATGTTTAATGACGCTCCAAGCACCATGATCCAATCCCCAATGTTCGTCTAATTCGACCATAACTGGATCTAGGATTTTCTGTGTTTCAACTGCAAGTTGCGGACTTCCTTTTGCAGGATATTGCACATCAAAAAGTGCCTGCGGGAAACCTCCAAAATCATGAATCGTTCTCGGCATTTCCATTGAAGTAACTTTTGTTCCTTTTGTATACCAATGCGCCGAAACACATAAAATAGCGTTTGGCTGCGGTAATGTTTTAGCCAAATCACGAAAACCAGCCACAAACTGATTTTCTTCAATAGCATTCATCGGACTGCCGTGTCCTAAAAAAAGAACAGGCATTTTATCGGTATTCGAAAACGAAGACGAAATCGAATGTAAGTCGTTTAGTGTTGTCATTATAAAAAATATTTAAACACAAATTTCACAGATTTACACTAATTTAAATTAAAAAAATTGGTGCTGATTCGTGAATTTAGTGTTTTTATTCCTCAAAACTCTCGTCTTTAAAGCCTATCAAATATAACTTATTTTTGGCACGTGTCATTGCTGTATAAAGCCATCTGATGTAATCGCGGTCAATTCCGTTTGGGAGGTACGGTTGTTCTATAAAAACGGTGTTCCACTGCCCTCCTTGCGATTTATGACACGTTATGGCGTAGGAGAATTTAACTTGTAAACCGTTAAAATATTCGTTTTCTTTTACTTTTTGCAATCTCTTGTATTTCGTTGTTTCCTCTTCATAATCCTTCATAACTTCTTCGTACAAACGATTCGATTCTTCATAGGTTAAAGAAGGAGATTCGCTCGTTAAAGTATCTAAAATCAAAACGGTTTCAAAAGGTTTTTGATTTGGATAATCGACCATTCTGATTTTTACTTTCGCGAATTTAAATCCGTATAATTCTTTGATTCCGAACATTTCTAAAACTTCGATAATATCTCCGTTGGCAATAAATCCGGCTTCGTCGGTTTCTTTCAGCCAGAAATAATTGTTTTTTACAACCATCAGAAAATCGCCGACAGAAAGTTCACTTTCTTTAAATAAAATGCGGCTTCGAATCTGTTCGTTATATTGATTGGCTCTTTTGTTAGAACGCACAATAAACGCCGTATCTTCAATACTCCAATCGCTGTACGCTGTATTTATAGCATCTTGAATGTCGTAACCGTCTGTTAAACGAACGATATCTTTAAACTTTTTTACGTTGAATTTAAATTCTGTAATAAAACTCTCTTTCAGTAATTCACGCAATTCAGTTGCATTGAATAAAATTCCAGAACTTTCTTCCTGACGCATTACTTCATCTAGTTCGATATGATCAATTTCTTTATCATAATGCACTCCTAAAGTCTGAATATCGAGCGCTGGACTTATATCTAAATTTACGGGCGGCAACTGTGCTGTATCTCCTAAAAGAATCATTTTACAGTTATTTCCAGAATACACATAATTAATCAAATCATCGAGAAGAGAACCGCTGTCTAAATTGCTGTCCGAAATCATCGAAGCTTCATCGACAATAAAAACAGTATTTTTATGTTTGTTGACTTGTTTCGTAAATGCTACACCGCCTCCAGAAGATTTCTTCGGAAAATAGATCTTTTTATGAATCGTAAATGCTGAATTATTCGAATAATTCGCAATTACTTTTGCCGCGCGTCCTGTTGGGGCCAGCAAAACATATTTTTTATTAATGTCTCCCAGATTATTTACAATGGTCGAAATCAAGGTTGTTTTTCCTGTACCCGCATAACCTTTCAATACAAAAATGGTATCGTTTTTTGGTTCCGTTAAGAAAATAGCGATTTTTTGAAAAAAAATATCCTGTTTGTAAGTGGGTGCAAATGGAAATCGTTTTTGTAAAATACCGTAAAACAGTGCAGAATTCATAGAGTAATATTGAAACACAAAGTTCGGCTTTTTTAATGGCAATTTCAACTTTAAATAATTTAAACATATTTAAATATTTTAAACCATATAAGTGATATAAGGTATTTAAGTTGAGACTAAATTGTTCGCTGATAAAACGGATTCGCTATCACGAAGACACGGATTTAGGCTGATTTTTTTTAAACTCTTAAAACTAAAATTCGTTTTTTTCTGCGTTTTCGCGATAGCGAATCCGTTCATCAGCGTCTAAAACTTCAGCATCAAAACTTTTTAAATGAACTTATATCACTTATATGGTTCAAAAAACACCATAACCAAACCTTTTCTTAACCTTGTTTTAAACGCCATTTGAAATTGTTTTTTGAAATTGCAATTATAATTGTTCCTTTTTAATTTGTAAGTTTGTGGCGCCTAAAATTCTTTCTTGATTTAAACAGGTAACGAATTGTAAATCAACTATGTCATTACACAATACTAACATTACTTCAAAAATTTATAAAAAACTTTCTATTCAGGTTTCTCTAACGGGATTCTCTTATTGCTGTTTTGATACGTTAAATAATCTGATTACTTCTTTTAAAGAAATTCAGTTTGAAACTTCAAATAAAACAGTAAAAATTGAAGATTTATTCACGGAGGCTTTCAAAAACAATCCAGAGTTACGAGATACTTATGATGAAGTAATGGTCATTCACAACAGTAACCTTTCGACTTTTGTTCCAACGGCTTTGTTTGACGAAAATTATTTAGGAAGTTATCTCCAATACAATACAAAAGTTTTTGAAACCGACTTTTTTACTTTCGATACCATTTCAAATTATCAAATGAATGCGGTTTATATTCCGTATGTAAACATCAATAATTTCCTTATTGATAACGTAGGTTCTTTTGATTCTAAACATGCTAACAGCATTTTGGTCGAAAAAATTCTGGATAATTCAAGAAATAACGATGAAAAGAAAATGGTTGTAAATTTCAATCCAGGACATTTCGAAGTTATCGTCGTTCAAAATCAGAAACTATTGTTGTTCAATTCTGTAGAATACAATACGCCAGAAGATTTTATTTACTATATCTTATTTACTGCAGAGCAATTGAGTCTTAATCCAGAGAGTTTTCAATTAGAATTTTTAGGAACTATTTCAGAAAACGATCCTTTTTATGCAATTGCTTACAAATATGTACGTCATATTTCGTTTATGGATGTAACCAAACTGCAAGAAAAGAACAACTATACAACAGCTCAAAATCAAAAACATTATATCTTATTTCAATCATGAGAATCATTTCAGGAAAATACAAAGGGCGCCGCATTTTTCCCCCGAAAAATCTACCTGTAAGACCAACGACTGATATGAGTAAAGAAGCATTATTTAATGTTTTGAATAATCATTTTAGTTTTGACAGCTTAAAGGTTTTGGATTTATTTTCGGGAACCGGAAATATCAGCTACGAATTTGCTTCACGCGGAAGCGCACCCATTACGTCTGTTGACGGCGATTTTGGATGTGTAAAATTTATTAAACAAGTTTCTTCGGAATTTGATTTTGACATTGCCGCTACTAAAAGTGATGTTTTCAAATTTTTAGAAAACTGCAAAACGACTTACGATATCATTTTTGCGGATCCACCTTACGGATTGGATCAGGCAACTTTTGAAAAAATTGTTTTAACTGTCTTTGAAAGAGATTTACTAGAAGACGACGGCATGATGATTATCGAGCATTCTAAATACACAAAACTCGATCATATGAGTAATTTTTCTTTTCAGAAAAGTTACGGTGGTTCTTACTTTAGTTTTTTCGAATTAAATTCTACCGATGATGATGAAGAATTACCTCATGATGATTCTAAAAAAGAAATAGAAGAAGACGAAGGGTAATCTATTGCATCGTAGATGCAGTATTTTTTAGCCACGAATTGCACCAATTTTCGCGAATTTCTTTTAAAATATCAATTGCCTCCAGCTTTAACTGGAGGTTTTTTATTGACATTAGCTTTTTTTTTAATTGAATTTGTATTTTAATTAAAGCCTCTCAAAAAACACTTCTTTTATTCTAAACTCAATATTCTATTTAATTCTGCTTTCATTCTCATCAATACTTTTTTCTTTGTAATCGGATTTTTTGACTTTTCCGAAAGTGTATCGAAGCGAAATTGAGATTTCGCGGGCATCTACCAAATATTTTGATTTAGAATTTACGTCGTTTATTGCCAATTGTTCTGTATAAATGGTACTTCTAAAAACATCATTAAAACTCAACGTACAATTCCAATTCTTATAAGTTTTCGCCAACGACATATCCATAATAAAATTGGCGCCATGTTCGTAAATTCCTTTGTATTGTTTTGTTGCGCCCCACCAGCCTATTACAAATTTGTAACCTTTGGTAAGATCAAATTCGTTGTTCGAATAGTAATAAACGTAAGGTTTTGAAGTCATAAAGACAGCCGCTTTGTCTTGTACTTTTTCTAAGAAAAACACCAGCGAATTTGTTGTTGTCCAGAATTTATAAGTAAAAGGCAATTCAAAATCTAAACTAAATCCAGATTCTCGATTAAAATTAACCTCAGAAATAGTTAAAATATTGGTTTCTTTATTGAAAACAAAACTAGAATACATCGGGTTTTGAACATCATAATAACTCAACTTAACCGTTTTATCGTGATACTGAAAAGTAGTCGAAATTTCATCGACAATCGCGGGATTCAGATTTATACTGCTTCCATAAATAAAATACGGATTTATATAGGTTGAAATCTGACTTAGAGACGAATAATTTGGCCTTACAATACTTTTTGCATAATTCAAACTAATGCTTTTTGTGCTGTCAACAGAAAATGTAAACTGTGCTTTCGGAAATAAATTGGTGTAATTTTTATCTAATGCGGGAGAAATATCCGATTGGAACATTCCTTTTACGTTTGTATTTTCAATTCGTAAACCAAAAGAAAAATCGATCTTTTTTATTTTTCCCGAAAGCTGTGTGTAAGCGGCCGCATTTTGTTCTTTAAAATTATAATTTGAAGTTACATTTTGATTTTCATCATAATTAAAAATAACAGCATCAGATTTCGATTTTGCTTGTAAAAACAAACCTCCGTATTCCCAATTCATTTCGTTTTTAAACTTTTTTTCCAAATCAATTCTTCCAGAAAAAACATCGACATTAAATTTCTGATCACGGTTTTGAGACAATTCAAATTCGGTTTCATTAAAATTATTTTCGACCAAACTCAACAAATGCTGGTTAAAATTAGAATACTGAAAACCAGCAAACAATTTTGTATCGATAAATTTTAGCTTTTTCGAATAATTTACAAACGAGTTCACAAAGTTCTTTTTACTCGAATTATCGCTTAAAGTCAAAACGTTATTTATTTCTTGCTGATTCTTATTGTATGTAAAAGTGTTAATTGGAAAAGTATCGTTTTGAAGTCTGCTGTTCACATTAATCGAAAAATAATCATCATCATTTATTTTATAAAATAATCCGCCTCCAAAAACATATTTATGTCTTTTAGTCGTAGCCGTAACATCGTAATTTGAAATGATCGAAGCCTGCGGAATCTCATAATCGATTCCGTGACTTTCCCACGGATTGAGACGATTGTAATTAAAATTGGCTTTTAGTTCTAATTTGTTCTTTTTGAAATTCGAATTAAAACCTAAATAATTATTATATTTCTTTTTAAACGACGCCATTTCAGAAATTTCGGTCTTGAAACTGTCTTTTTTACTTAATTTTCTTGTAATCAAAATCACGGCACGACCCGAAGCTTCATATTTCGAAGAAGGATTCTGAATGATTTCAATAGTTTTAATATCGGCAGTCGACAAAGCATTTAAATCGTTCATTTCTACTTTCTGGTTGTCAATATAAATAAGCGGATTTCCTTTGCCGACAAGTGTAATCTTTTCTCGATCAGAACTTATTTGCACCAAAGGTAATTTCGCCAATAAATCGACTGGATTCGGAATCGCGCTGTAAATCGAATTCGCAACATCAACTTTTATGTTTCCGTTGTTATTGGTAAATGCTTTTTTATTTTGGGTAATAACAACTTCTTTTAACTCTTTTGAAATGGAATCTTTTGGTGTTTCGTTTTGTGCCTTTCCAATTAAGGAAAACAGAAACAGATAGATAATGATGAAAATTTTTAAGGGCAGGCAAATATTCATTTTGTAAAAGGTTTTGATTATGGTTTTGCAAAAATGAATCGGAAACCACGATTTGAAAGTTAATTGAAGGTTAATCGAGAGTTAATCTGTATTTTCTATCGTAAAAGCTTTATTTTTGAAACGAATTTCAATGGATATGAAACAAAGAATCAATCTCTTAATAACATTTTCAATCATTGCGCTGATTATTTTATCAACTGTGCAATGTTATTTGGTTAAAACCGCTTACGATTACAAAGTGGCGCAGTTTCATACGGAAATCAAAAACGAAATTGCTTTGATTACCAATAATTACAATGATATTGATTCGGCTTTTATTTCTAAAAAAGAAGCGCTTTATAAAAGTCTTTCTGAAAGATATATTCACGGAAAAAACAACAAATCTGAAATTCAGAAAGGAATTATTGAAAATGATTATCGCGATGCCGTTACACAAAGAATCCAACGAAAATTTGAACGGGATCTTCCAAATCTAAAAATCGATTTTGCGATTGTTCTCAACAAATTTATTCTGTATAAAAACGCTCAAAAAAAAGATACTATTTTCTCCGAAAAACCTTTTATTCAGAATAAATTGTACGGAAATCTGGCTTCTTTAAATCAGGCGTTTCTTGTTCGAAATTATGTTGGAACAACCAATACCAATCTTGCTGGACAAGACTATAAATTATTGACGGAAGATTCGATGTATGTTTCGGTTGTCGATTGGGAAATGATTATTTTAAAGCGAATGACTTTTATTCTGATTCTTTCGTTATTATCTATTTTAACCTTAATAAGCCTATTTGTAATTGCGATTAAGGCATTAATTAAACAGAAAAAAGTAAACGAAGTAAAAACCGATTTCATCAACAATATTACGCACGAACTAAAAACGCCTTTGGCAACTTTAGGAATTTCGACTAAAATTTTGGAGCGAAAAGACATTCGTGAAAACGAAGAAAACTTCAATTTAGTTGTGAATACTATTTCGCGTCAAAACACTCGTTTACAAAGTTTGATCGATCAGGTTATGGCGAATTCTTTGGCCGAAAATCAAATCGAACTGCAAAAAGAAAAAGTAAAAGCTGGAAATTTTCTTTTAACGATTATTGAAGATTTTAAAGTTGCGCATCCTAAAATTGATATTCTAACTGATTTTAAGGAAGCAAATACCAATTTGATTTTAGATCCTTTTCATTTAACAACGGCGCTTTTAAATGTGCTGGAAAATGCTGTAAAATATGGTTCTGATAAGATTACAATCAAAACCAATTTATATCAGGATCAGTTTTCAATAAGCATTGAAGACAACGGAATCGGAATCGAAAAAAATAAACAAGCCTTATTGTTTGAAAAATTTTATCGTGTAGAACAAGGAAATCTGCACAATACAAAAGGTTTAGGTTTAGGTTTGTTTTACGTAAATCAAATTATAAAAGCGCATCAGGGTTCTGTTAACGTGATCAGCGATTTAGGAAAAGGTGCTCAGTTTACTATTTTATTAAAAGTTTAATTCCCTTATTTTGAAAAGATTACTTTTAGCCGAAGACGATTTTGATTTTGCTGCGATTCTAAAACAATATTTAGAACTGCATCAATATGAGGTGATTTGGGCAGAAAATGGCGAAATGGCTCTAGATTATTTTAAAAACCAAACTTTTGATATTTGTGTTTTTGATGTAATGATGCCTAAACTAGACGGATTTTCTTTGGCAGAAAAAATCATTGATATTAATCCTGAAACGCCTTTTATTTTCTTGACAGCAAGAAAGTTAAAAGAAGATAAAATCATCGGATTAAAACTTGGTGCGGATGATTATATCGTAAAACCTTTTGAAGCCGATGAACTGATTCTTCGTCTGCAGAATATCTTAAAAAGAATTGAACAAAAGAGAAACTTAAATGGTATTAATACAATTGAAATTGGTTCGTATATTTTTGATAACGAACGTTTAACACTTAGTCATCAAAATCACATTCAACAGCTTACCGAAAAAGAAGCTTCTCTTATTGAGTATTTATATCTAAACCACAATCAGTTATTAAAAAGAGACCAGATTTTAATGTCGGTTTGGAAAAACGACGATTATTTCTCTGGTCGAAGCATGGATGTTTTTATCAGCAGACTTCGAAAATATTTTAACTCAGATCCGAAAATTAGTATCGAAAGTACTCGAAATATTGGACTGGAATTTAAAATAAATAAAAACTGATTTTATTTAAGCCTTTTTACTCCAAAGTAATATTTAAGTTCTATTCCGTAAACACCGTTATTATCGGTTCGTTCGGTTCCTGGATTTAATTTATCAAAAGCATGAGAAACCCTAACGGAACTATAGCTGAGATTCATTGCCAGTGAATTAGAATACCATGTATCAAAGTTAAAAACCACTCCAAATCCGATTCCATAATTATGCTGTGAAATTGATGTACTTCTTTCTTTTGTACCAGTACCTAATTGACTGCTTGTGCTAATTGTTTCTGTGGCACTAATTAACGAATAAATGTATTTTGGGAAAATTTGAAAATAGGCACTTTCACCATAATTGCTCAAAGAAATTTTTGGAGCAAAACTAAAATTCACATTAGAAAAAGTTTTGTCTGATGTATTCACATTAGCGTTCAAATTTGGTTTGTTTTTAAATTTTCCAAACATATAATTGGCTTCAATTTCTGGCAGGAAAAAACCAAATAGTTTATATTCTGCACCTGCAGAAAGACTTACGGCTGGAGATGATTGCAAATCTTTTTCAAAAGAATATAAGTGAACAAAACCTCCCAATCCTACATACGGGCGTAATTCTTGAGCATTTACTGCAAATATAGAAAGCAAAAAAGTGAATAAGATTAAGTAGTTTTTCTTCATAGGTGGTATTTTAATAGCAGCCACAAAAATAGCATTTTAACAATACCGCTGACATTTAATCAAAAAATAATCTTACTAATTTTTGAATCCAATTTAGATGCAAAAAATATAATTTTCTAAACCAATTTTATAACACATTCAAAACAAATGTATTATAAATTTGAGTAACATTAAAACTAAAAGTCATGAACCTAAAACGCTTTTTTGGAGGCTTATTGACAATTCTCGGAATTGTCGGTCTCATATATACCGCGGTTATTTTTGCCGGCACTTCTGGCGCGACACGCGACATTAAATCTCTTATCATTTACGGAATATTAGGAATCGTATTTTTTATGTCTGGAATCAGTTTGGTTCGTACTACTAAAGATGAGTCTTAGAAATTAAGGAACAAAGGTTCAAAGGTTCAGAGGTACACAGTTTTTTAATTGCTTTGTACCTCTGAACCTTTGCCTCTTTGAACCTAAAATAACTACTCCGAAACTCGATCAAGATTCAACTCTGTAAAATCTCTTTCGGTTTTGGAGATTATGATTGTTGCTGTAGTATTTCCTATTAGGTTGGTAATTGCTCTGGCTTCGCTCATAAATTTATCTACGCCCAATAAAAAAGCAAGACCCTCTACAGGAATTTTATGCAAAGCCGTTAAAGTCGATGCCAATACAATAAAACCGCTCCCTGTTACACCTGCTGCGCCTTTTGAAGTAATCATTAAAATTCCGATTACAGTTAAGATTTCGAAGAAACTCAAATGAACATCATACAATTGTGCCAGAAAAATTACTGACATGGAAAGATATATCGAAGTTCCATCGAGATTAAAAGAGTATCCCGTGGGAATTACCAATCCTACAACCGATTTACTGCATCCCATTCTTTCTAACTTTACCATAATACTTGGCAAAGCGGCTTCTGAAGATGAAGTTCCGAGAACGAGTAAAAGTTCTTCTTTAATATATTTTAAGATCGAAAGTATACTGATTTTATAATATTTAAGAATGCTTCCTAAGATTAAAAACACAAAAAGCGCCATTGTCAAATAAACGCAAAGCATTAGTTTTCCAAGCGGAATTAAAGTTGCCAGACCAAACTTTCCGATTGTGTACGCCATTCCGCCAAAGGCTCCAATCGGCGCTAGATACATTACATATTTTAAACCCTTAAAAACGACATTAGAAAAGCGTTCTAAAATCAAAATAGTCTGTTCTCTTTTCTTGTAAAAATTCAACAGAATACCGCAGACAATTGCCGCTAAAAGGACTTGAAGTGTAAAATTGGATAAGAAAAACTTGAGCCACGAAAAATCTTCTGCTGTACTACTGGTATATTTACTTGCATCTTGGAGTGCCAATCCTGCTTTGTCTATTTTACCGGGTTGAAAAATATAGGCAACTGCAACTCCAATCGCTAATGCAATTGTCGAAACCACTTCAAAATAAGTTAATGCTTTTACACCAATTCTTCCCACTTTTTTAAGATTCCCCATTCCAGAAATCCCTAAAACTATTGTCAAGAAAATAATCGGACCAATAAAAAGCTTGATAATATCTACGAAAGTCTCGCCGACAATCTTCATTTTTATGCCATTTTCAGGCGAATAATGTCCGAGTAAAACACCCGCGATTATGGCTATTAAAACCCAAAAAGTAAGATTGGTAAAAACTTGATAATAAATACTTTTGCTGGATTTTGAAACAGCTTTTGGTGTGGTTGAATTCATGAAAGTTAGTTAGATACTTTCGCAAATATATAAAAAATGCAGACCTGTAAGCCGGATTCTGTTCTTGTCTCGTTTTTAAGGCGAAACAATACCTTATCATTTATCTAGATCCAGCATTACTGCTGGACTCAATCTACCTACCCTTCGGCAACGAACGAGAAGCCCTTAAATGCCGATATACTTGGTATTTCACCGCATAGAGTTTACCTGGTTTCACTACAGCATTACCTGTACATACTTTCTGCTGCACTTGTCCTAATCCTCTCGTTCCAAAAAACGACAGAACCGACGGGCGTTACCCGCTATGCTTCTCTATGGTGTCCGGACTTTCCTCCCTCCGCCGAGGCGGACGACGATAAGGCGGTCTGCGCTGCAAAAGTAGGGATTTATGAACTAACAATAATGATTTTAAATTTCAGATTTTATGAGTCTAATTCTAACTTTTTAATTTTAAAATAGTTATCTTTAAAATTCATTAATTTTTAAAGTCAATTATCATGAAGAGAATGTATCATTACGCAACTGTTTCAAAAGCTTTAGATCAATTGAATGAAAAAGGATTTACATGTGATTTTAATCGAAATTCAGATTTGATTAAAAAGAATCCTCAGAAATTTGAAATTGTTCATGTGTATCGATACGAAGGGGAATCGGACCCAGCAGATGAGGCAGTTGTATACGGAATTAAATCGACGACGGGTAAAAAGGGCGTTTATGTAGCTGGCTTTTCAGCAGACTCAGATCAGGAAACTGCTAAGTTATTGTTTGATTTGAGTATAAGGGGCAGGTAAAACTTTAAATTCTAATTTTTAAATTCCAAATTCCAATAGTAATGGAATGGGGGTAAAAATTAAAATCCAAATTCCAATTCTACATCTGTAAAATTGGAATTTGGATTTTTTATTGCATTTTATTTTAAACTGTGGGTATTTTTAATTTCCAACCTGGCTGTATCAAATCGGGATTTGAAATAATATCTTTATTGGCCTCAAAAATATCCTGCCAAGAAACTCCGTATGCTTTTCCGATTTTCGAAAGAGAATCTCCTATTTCAACCGTATATTCTCTAGAAACTCCTTCTGCAACTTCTATATTCATGACCATATCTCCTGCTCTGTAATCGGGATCGATTTTATTGTAGGTATCCCAAAGTTTATCTTTATCTGTCGCAGATTGTGCTGTTCCGTCGATATACAAAACATTGTCTTGTTCTCTAACCTCTAGATTTGAAATTCCAAGTTCAGAAGCCAAATCAATTACTTCTCTGTATTTATCTTCTAAATTCATCATGACTATTTAATAATTAATTTATTGTCTACCTGTTTTGGATGCAATTCTTGCAAACTCTGCATTAAAGGCTGTAATTTATCTCTTTTGATTTCGCCCGAAAGTGTAACAATACCGCCAACAACCGTTGCGCTGACACCTTCATAATCTTTTACAAGTTTGCTTACGGATTTATCTAAGTCAGCATCAGAATTTATGACAACAGTTGCTGCAGCAGGCTCTTGATTGGCTCTTGCAAGTTCACAGGTATTTACAACAGATTTGACACCTTTTACTGCTCGAACACTTTTCTCGATATTTTTTTTATAGGCTTCATCATCGCATGTTCCTGTTATGGTCGCTACACCCTCATGTACAGTAACGGTAATATCTGGATCATTACCTAGTTTTTCTGCAATCGCTTTTTCGACATCTGCATCTTTTGGAGCGCACGCTGCAAGAGAAACTACAAGCCCCATTCCCAATAAAATTGATCTGATTTTCATAATAGTAGATTTTAATAATTAATCCATTCAAAATTAAAGAGATTCATTATCAAATAATTATAGAAAAATCTATCGTTTTTACAACTTTCACAGTAAAATCAGACAATTGAAGATTTTTAATACTAAAAAATTAAATCGCAAAATTTACAATAAGCGGTTTGTGGTCGCTGTGCATTTTCCAGTCGTTATAAGTTCCGACTTCTACACTTTCCAAAACTTCGGTAAATTCCTGAGAAGCAAAACAATAATCAAGATGATATGGCTTGTTTTCGTGTCGGTATAAAAACAAAGTGGGATGAATTTCCTTTCCATGTTCCTGATTGAAAAATTTGTGATATACGCTTACTATATTTTTTTCTGCCAATTTATTGACTACCGTAGAATGATTTCCTTCTCTTTTGGGCTTATCCCAAATAGTATTGCTGTTGAAGTCGCCAATTAAGATCGTTTTGTTTTCAGAAAGCAATTTTTCGTAATAATTAATTGCTTTCCAGACCTGAGTAACATATTGTCCGTCTTTATCCTGCGGATTATTTGCCCATACAGCGAAAAGTATAAAATCGATTTTTCCGTTGGTTACGGCAATTGGCAGTATATTTTTAAAATTGGGATTATGGCAATCCATCAACTCAAATCGGTAATGGCTGTAGGAGAAAACGCCAAGTCCTTTATTCTGATTGGTTCCGTACCAAAGTACATCGGTTGGAATCAGAGTATCTTCTGAAAATTTTAGTCTTTCGATATTCTCACATTCTGGAATTACAAGAATATCCGGCTGATGAATCAGGATAAACGCTGCTTTTTTTCTGAAAGCCATATTGCAATTCCAAGTTATGATTTTCATTTTTCAGCTTTTACATTAATTCTGTATTCAGTTCAAATAAAATAAAAGCATCATTTTCTATACCGCCTTTTTCTTTTTCAACAAATCCGATTTTTTTATAAAATGCAACTGCTTTTGTATTTTTTTGAAGACATTTTAATCGCAGCGGAAAACCTATTTCGTTTATAATAGCTTTTAAAAGCGATTTTCCAATTCCCTGTTGTTGAAATTCTCGATCAATATATAAATGATGGATAAACTTATTGGGCATCCAAACCGAAATAAATCCGATTGGTTTATTTTCCGAAAAAGCAGTTAAAATATATTCTCCGTGGGTTTCTTTATCAAAATCTATTAAATCGAATTTGGTTTGGTCTTTCCAGACAAAAGTTTCTTTGCGGACTTTCAAGAAAAGTTCTTGCAGCGCAGTTCTGTCACTTTCTTTGAATTCGGATATTTTTAATGATTTGTTATTCATAAACTTATAAAATAAATCGCCATTTATTCGTGCTGCGATACATCGTTATATTGCCAGAGTACATTTATGATTTTCCATTCGCCGTTTACCTTTACAATATGCATATAATCAATCCAAGCATCTGCTACTAATTTTACAGATGCTGTCTTTGCAGAAACGTCCAATAACTTGACTTCTTTTCTCGGATTTTTAGGGAATTTATCCCCTTTTACATTGTAAGTTTCAGCCAGAATAATCATGTTTTCTGCAAAAAACTCTGAAACAAAATCTTTCTGTGCCGTTTTATTTCTAAAAACTGATCTTTTTACCATTCTCGGATGCAGCGCACTTTCCATCAATTTCGGATTTGGAGTATGCTGTGCTTCAATATATGCTAATGCTACGCGCTTAATTGCTGCAGAATCCTGAGCGGTTTGCGCTTGAAATTTTGAAGAAACACATAGAAATAATAGAATTAGGTATTTTTTCATATAAGTTAAATATTTTAATTACTCTTCAATCTTATTCTCTTTTAAAACATTCATAACATGAATTTTATAATCATACCAATGTACATTATTTTGATGTTCCGTTACTTTCATTTCTGCTAGAATTTCCTCTATCTTTTTGGAAGCGATTAGATTTTCTTCTTCTTTTTGTATAATATCATTAATTAAACTAGAAGCGATAAACTCAGGAACGTGTAAAATATTTTTTTTTGATTGTGATTCAAAATAACGACACATCATTTGCATTCGCTCAAAATATTCTTGAGAATAATTCATTTAAAATAAAGATAAAAGTGAAGGTCCTCCTCCAAAATAAAAAATGGCTGCTACAATAAACACAAAAAAAATTGCGATCAGGATAAAAGCTGTTAAAAGTAATTTCTTTACCATAAAATTTGGTTTAGTAAGCTGCACGGTTTAGATACTTTTTAACTGCCAATTTTCCCGTAACGTTGTTCCTCAGAAAAATAAATAATTATTGTTTTTCCATTCTTTTTATAAGGATAGAACAATTCATAATTTCCTTTGTGCGAGCTGTATCTTATTTCTTCATTATTTTTATCAAAAACTTCGTTTAAGTAAATTCTTTCCTCTTTACTAGTTTTATATATGTAATCTATTTTTTTGATCTGTGTGGTATCTTTTGGATTTAAAATTTCATAGAAATAATCATTAAAGCCAAGAAAAACAGGCGAACCTTTTATTGTATCTTTTACAATCAGCGTTACGCTCGGAAAATTTTTATCTGTTTCTGATAAAATTTTTAAAGTTTCTGCCGTTTCTTTAATGTATGATTTAGAAAAAGTATAATTCAAAAGTTTGTCACTATTTGATTTATTTGATTCTATAATTGATTTTGCAGAACTAATTAACATGTTTTCCTTTTTGGCAGAAGTCAAATAATTTCCTCCAAAGAGAATGATCAGAATCAATGGAAAAATTAAAATCAAAGTAATAATTTTTCTGCGATTTGATTTTTGATTGACAATATCCTGATTTTGTTTCTCGGCGATTCTTGTCAAATTAAACATTAAATTAATTATTAACGATCCGGCCATAAGCGCAAGAATTCCAAGAATACTTAAGTAAAATGATTCGGTCATATTTTCTCTAAAAACTTTTAGTCCAAAAACCTCAATTACAATAAAGGTAAAGACCCAATAAACCAATAACAGAATAGAGGTTAACCCAATGATATTACTTAATTTCACGATTTGTTTTGCATTCATATTTTTCAGATTTATTAGTTAATATGGTTATTTTTTGGAAGGAAAAATTATTTCAATTCGATTCAAATTCATGCTAAAAATACTATTATTTTTATTAGTTGATAATCATTCCGAAAAAAGATTATTATTGTATAAAAAAACAGCGTATGAAACTAAAATACTTTTTCCTCTTACTGCTTTTATGTCTTTCTAATTATTCTTTTTCTTGTGAATGTAAGCCTATTGACCGTGAAAATATGGTAGAAATAGGTTTGAAGTATGAAATTGTATTCTACGGAGAAACTATAAAAGTTGATTCAATAAAGAGAATTTATACTTTTAGAATTATAGAACTTTTTAAAGGAAAATATAATTCTCAGTTTATTACGCAAAAGTACTACGGCAATTGTTCTATTGTTCCATCTGTAAAACAACTTTGGATTGTTTATGCCAATTTTAACGACGATAAAACTATAGAAATAAGTGGCTGTTCTCCAAGTACTGGATTTAAGCCCTATGGACTTGACTCCATGCCTTCTCCACCTAAAATCAAAATCTCTCAAAAAGCAGATGAGAAAATAGAAATATTGTCTTTTTATGCTTGGGATTTGAAGTTTGAAAACCGAAATTTACAAGATTGGATTTATCAAATAGAGAAATTAAGAATCTACAAAAAATCTCAAAAAGAGATTTCTGACAAAGAAAAAACAGAGTCAAAAATTGAAATTTACAGCAAATACATTATCATTTCTTTGATTGTCAACATCGTATTATTTCTGAGTTTACTGTTTGTTATTTTGAAGAAAAAGAATTTCTTCAAATAAGTAAAATCGGTTTTAAACAACGAAACAAAAGTTATATATTTGCTATCCAATAATAAGAGAATATGGAACAATTTGTAGTATCGGCTCGTAAATACCGCCCGCAGACATTTAAAGATGTTGTGGGACAAAAAGCCATTACCAACACTTTGTTGAATGCTATAGAAACTAATCACTTAGCTTCTGCTCTTTTGTTTACAGGACCGCGTGGAGTTGGTAAAACTACCTGCGCCCGTATTTTGGCTCGTAAAATTAATCAGCCTGGATATGACGATCCTACTGAGGATTTTGCATTTAACGTTTTTGAGTTAGATGCTGCTTCCAACAACTCGGTTGATGATATTCGAAGCCTCATTGATCAGGTTAGAATCCCGCCGCAAACCGGACAATACAAAGTATATATTATTGACGAGGTTCATATGTTGTCTTCGGCCGCTTTTAATGCTTTTCTTAAAACATTAGAAGAACCGCCAAAACACGCTATTTTTATTTTGGCGACAACAGAAAAACACAAAATCCTTCCAACGATTTTATCTCGTTGTCAGATTTTTGATTTCAAAAGAATTACGGTAAAAGATGCTAAAGAACATTTGGCTGATGTTGCTGAAAGTCAAGGAATCGTGTTTGAAGATGATGCCTTGCACATTATTGCTCAAAAGGCAGATGGTGCAATGCGTGATGCCTTGTCTATTTTTGACCGCGTAGTTTCGTATTGCGGAACCAATTTAACGCGTCAGGCTGTAACTGAAAATTTAAACGTTTTAGATTACGAAACTTATATCACAGTTACAGATCTTATTCTTGAAAATAAAATTCCAGATTTATTAATAGCTTACAATGATATTTTAGCAAAAGGTTTTGACGGACACCACTTTATTGCGGGTCTGGCATCGCATTTTAGAGATTTATTGGTAAGTAAAACTCCTGCTACCATTGCTTTATTAGAAGTTGGAGAACAGGCACAGCAAATGTATGGAGTTCAGTCTCAAAAATGTTCGCAGGAATTTTTATTAAAAGGAATTGACATTGCCAACGACTGCGATTTAAAGTATAAATTGAGTCAGAATCAACGTCTTTTGGTTGAATTATGTTTGATGCAATTAGCCTCTATCAACTTTGATGGAGAAAAAAAAAAGCTGAGCAATTCATAATTCCGCCTACTTATTACAAAAACGGCAGTTTTTCTATTGTTGAAGTAATTAAGGAAAATCCAAATTTAAAAACCCAAATTCCAAATTCGACAGGAAATGTCAATGTCAATAACACTCAAAATGACAATGGCAATGTAAATTCCGGCACTGAAAACAGCGTTGAAACTCCTAAGGTTCAGACACAGGAAACACCTCCAAAGGCTGAGACAGATAATTCGCCTAAAGTTTCTGCTTTTTCTTTAGCAAGTATTCGCAAGAAAAAAGAGCTTGAGCAAAGCACCAAATCTTACGTTAAACCTACTTCAGTACTACTTACCGAAGAATTTAACGAAACCGATATGCGTCTCCATTGGAATAAATACGCAGAACGTTTAGGTCAAAAAGGTTTCAAGATCATGGAATCGATCTTATTGATCAATGATCCTGTTTTGAATGGCACCACTATCACTTACGAACTGCCAAATGAAGGTTCAAAACTTGAATTTGAAGGTATGATGAATGGCTTATTAGGCCATCTAAAAGGCCATCTGCATAATCACGACATTACAATTGAAGTAATCGTAAATGAAGAGGTAGCAATGAAGAGAACGCTTAATGATCAAGATCGTTACAATCGTTTCTTAGAAATCAATCCAAACATTGAACTTTTACGCTCTACATTTGGATTGGATTTGAATATTTAATTTTTATTTTTTTTTGCCACAGATTAAAAAGATTAAATAGATTTTTAAAGTGAGTAAAAAATATTAAAATCTTTATAATCTGCAGGGCTGTAATAATTCGCGACAAAAAGACTTTTTTATTTATTATTAAATCCGAGATTGTAAACTTTTTCTAACCACTTTTTTCTTTGCGTTTCGTCAGCTGTTTTTATGATTTCGATATAACTTACTTTTACAGGTTTTACACCACAAAATTCAAGAGTAGATTTCTTTAATTGATTGACGCTTGGTCTTCCAAAAAACAATCTATAATACCAGCCCGGCTGATCTAAAGTGGTAATAATATGTGCTGTTTTACCCTTCAGCAATTTATCCCACCAAACTGAATTTTCTCTATATTGGAAAGCCATTCCGGGCAAAAACAATCGATCAATAAAACCTTTTGTAATTGCTGGAAGACCGCCCCACCAAACTGGATGAAACCAAACTAAATGATCAGCTCTTTTAATTTTTTCCCACGATTCGAGCAAATCAGGTTCTAATTCTGTTCTTTTTTGATAACCAAATTGAAGATTCGGATTAAAATTTAATTCCGAAATTGTAATGGTTTCTACAATTGATTCTGAATCTATTGCACCATTTTTGTATGCTTCTGCTAAAGCGAAATTGAAACTTGAAGGATTTGGATGTCCGTTTATAATTAGTATTTTTTTCATGTTGAAGTTTTTCCAAAAATACTTTTTGAGGTTTTCTTTTTACTAGACAAATGTCCTGAAAAACTAATCTAAACTTTAATTTTTCAAACAGATTTTAAAATTTTAAACACATAGAAGCATAGATTTTATTCTCGTATAAAGAATACAAAAACAAATCTAGATTTGAACACATAGGATAATACTAAATCTTTGAGAACAAAAATTTTAGACGATTGCTTTTCGAATTCGGCTTAAATGTCTTGGAGTGATTCCCAAATAAGAGGCTAAATATTGAAGCGGAATTAATTGCAGGTATTTTTGATGGTTTTCGTATAGTTCCTGATAACGCTGTGCGCCAGATAATTTTTGAAAAGAAACCATTCTTTTATGCAGGTTTACAAATTCTAGTTCAGTTAATTTCCTACCGGTTTCCTGCCAATTGAATCCTGATTTATAAAGTTTCTCCAAAGCTTTCCGATCCAGAATCTGTAATTCTGTTTCGGTTAAAGCCTGAATATTTTCTTCTGCTTTTTCTTCTGTTATAAAACTGGCAAAAGATGCCATAAATTCATTTTCAAAAGCAAAACAATTGGTGATTTCGTCTCCTTTATGATTGACAAAAAAAGAACGAAGAATTCCTTTTTTGATAAAGACAATTTCATTACAAACCTGATTTTCAGTTAATAAAAGCTCTCCTTTTTTGAGTGTGCGAAAAGTTATTAAATCATCTAAAAGATTTAATTCATCAGCAGAAAAATCTTGAATGGACTGAAAAATGGTTTTCATAATTATTGCTTTTTGCCACGAATTTCACCAATTGGCACTAATTGTTTCTCTAAATAATTTCGTGAAATTCGTGGCAAAAAAATTAAATCTTCCCGTAATACATTGCTTTTACAATTCCATCAGAAAGTCCAATTTTTGGAACGTAAATCTGGCGTGCTCCACTCCATTTCATCGCGTTCAGATAAATTCTTGTCGCATGGATAATTACGTCGGCACGGTCAGAGTTTAAACCTAATTCGGCAATTCTCTGCTCATATGTCAACGAATTTAAGAAAGCATATTGTGAATTGATATAAATATAAGAAAGCGGTTTTTCTTGTTGTTTCCCAGACATTTTAAACAATTTATTAATGTTTCCACCAGAACCAATCAAAGTTACTTCTTCGTAATCTTTTGTATTGGCTTTAATCCATTTTTCGATTTCGTCCCAAACAACATCGTGCACCATATTATTCAGCAAACGAACCGTTCCGGCTTTAAACGATCTTGAATTGATTAATTTTCCATCAGAAAATAAGGTAAACTCGGTGCTTCCACCACCCACATCTACAAAAAGATACGTTTCATCAGATTTTATTAAATGATGTAAATCGGTAGAAGCAATAATTGCAGCTTCTTTTTTTCCATCGATAATTTCGATTTTAATGTCGGCTTTTTTCTTGATCAGAGCCACAACTTCTTTGGCATTGTACGCCTCGCGCATTGCGGATGTTGCAAACGCCATATAGCGTTCTACTTTATGTACTTTCATCAAAAGATTGAATGCTTTCATGGCATCAACCATTCGATCTATATTTTCTGCTGAGATTTCGCCCACTGTAAAGGCATCCTGTCCTAAACGAATCGGCACACGAACAAGGGAACTTTTGTTAAACTGCGGTTCTTTTCCGTCTTGTTCTACAACATTCGATATCAAGAGCCTCATGGCATTTGACCCAATATCTATTGCTGCTAATTTTCTAATATTAATCATGCTCACTTATGATTTTTTTTTAAATGTTTTTAAATTAATTGGCTGGCGTCGGCGTTGCAACCTGTTCGATTACCTCAATTTTCTTTTGATAATATTTGTAGGTTTCAAGCTGTGCTCTAAATGGGGCATGATGGTTTCTAGGCTTGTATTTATTATCTAATTTATAAGAATGGTAACGTACTTTTACGTTTCCTTTCCACGCAATATTAAAATTGTCAATCAATTCTTTTTTGATTTCAAGATCGTATATCGGACACGTTACCTCTACTCTTCCGTCTAGGTTTCTGGTCATAAAATCGGCAGACGAAATGTAAACTTCTGTCAAACCTGCGTTGCCAAAAATATAAACTCTTGAATGTTCTAAGTAATTATCTACAATACTTATGGCTTCGATATTTTCACTCATTCCTGGAATTCCCGGAATCAGAGAGCAGATTCCTCTTACCTGAAGCTGTATTTTTACGCCGGCATTGCTGGCTTCGTATAATTTGTCTATCATTTTAAAATCCGACAAACTATTCATTTTTAATTTGATATGTGTTTTTCTACCCGCTAATGCGTGGAGAATTTCACGATCGATTAATTTTATAAATTTTGTTCTGGTATAATGCGGCGATACAATTAAATGTTTGTAGCGATGAACTCTGTAATTGATGTCAAAAAACTCAAATATTTTTGATGTGTCTTTTAAAATTCCCTGATGACAGGTAAAAAGCGTTACGTCGGTATAAATTTTGGCTGTCGATTCGTTAAAGTTACCTGTTGAAATAAAACCATAACGACGATTTTTACCTCCTTCGGTTCTTTCAATTACGCAGATTTTACTATGAACTTTTAAGCCTTTAATTCCGAAAATAAGCTCGATACCTTCTGTCTGCATTTGTTCTGCATACGAAATATTTGAAGCTTCGTCAAAACGTGCCTGAAGTTCGATCTGAACTACAACTCGTTTACCATTTTTAGCTGCATTAATTAACGAACTAATAATCTGTGAATTCTTCGCCAGACGATATAACGTAATTTTGATACTTGTAACTTTAGGATCTAAAGCCGCTTCTCGTAAAAACTTCGTCAAATAAGAAAATGACTGATAAGGCGCGTGCACCAAATAATCTTTTTTGGATATTTTTTCCATGATGCTTCCGTCAAGGCTCAATCCAGGAACGGGAAGCGGTTCATTTGGTTTATAAAGCAAATCGTAACGTCCGAGGTTTGGAAAATCCATATAATCACGACGATTATGGTATCTTCCTCCTGGAATGATACTGTCTGTTTCGACGATTTTCATTTTATCCAAGAAGAAATGGAGCGTATCATCTTCAATCAAACTGTCATAAATAAAACGAACAGGTTCGCCAATTCGACGGTCTTTTACAGAAGAAGAGATTTTTTCGAGCATACTTTTACTCAAATCACTGTCAATATCTAGCTGTGCATCTCTGGTAATTTTGATCATATGTGCCGAAACACTTTTATAATTAAAAATATTAAAGATGTTTTTTAGTTTAAAACGAATTACATCATCGATTAAAATAATGTATTGTTTTTCATCTTCTGATGGAAGAACTACAAACCTATTGATATTTTTTGGGATTTCGATTAAAGCGTAACGAACCTCTTCATTGGCTAATTCTAATCGTACAGCTAAATATCCTAATGTGTCTTTTAAAATTGGAAAAACCGCTAAATCATTCAAAATGATTGTTACAAGTTCTGGACTTAATTTCTGAGTAAAGAAGTCTTTTAAGAAACATTCTTGTTTTGGCGTAATTTGCTCTTCATTAATAATAAAGATATTTTCGGCTTCAAGTTCAGCTTCGATATTTCCGAGAATACGTAAACTTTCAGACTGCTGCTGAATTACAATTTCGGTTATATCTTTAATTAATTGATGAGCAGAAATACCGCCTAGATATTTTTCGCCAGAAATTCCAGAGAGACTTAATCGTCGAATGGCTGCGTACCGAACTCTAAAAAATTCGTCTAAATTGTTTGAAAAAATTCCAACAAAACGCAGTCGGTCTAAAAGTGGCACTGTATTGTCTCCTGCTTCTTGAAGCACTCTTGCATTAAACGCCAGCCAGCTTTTCTCTCTATCGATATATTTCTGTTCGTACACTGTAATTATTTTAGGTCTTTGGGGAAAATAGTTTTATGTGTTTTGCCCTTATGGATTGCGTCCCAGCTTTCAGAATCAAATTGCAGTGATACAAAGCCCGAAGTTGGAACATTTTCTATAAAAACATCTCCAAATTTATTAACAAAATTTGTAATAGCCTCGTTATGTCCGAAAAGAATAACGCTTTCAAAACTATTATCACACGATTTGATAACTTTTTCGAGTTGTCGGTCATCAAAAGTATAAAGATCGTCTTTGTAAACGATGCTTTCTATAGGGTAAGAAATATTTTGCGCAAAAATGAGAGCAGTTTCTGAGGCTCTTGCAGCAGTACTGCTCCACATGATATAGGTCTTAGGAAGATATTTTGAAATATTTAATGAAACTTCATGCGCATCGATAATTCCTCTTTTCATTAATGGTCTGTCAAAATCTTTTAATGGAGCTTCCCAGCTTGATTTTGCGTGACGTATTAAAATTAAATTTTTCATAAGTGTTTCGTTTAAAAACCTCAACAGAGATTAAAATTTTAAATAAGTTCTAATTTACAAAAGAAATTTTTAATCGTTCCTTTTTTTTATTTCTGTTAACATTAAATCGAAATTTTAACAAGAATGTGTTATTCGTAAAATATTAACATTCATAAAATTTACAAAATAAGAATTTGTGAATTTATGTACTTCATCTATAAAATTAGTATTTAGTCGATATTATTGCAGTTTGTAAAAAATTAACTAAATACTTGATTATTAATCAGTTAAAACAATTAAAATCGACCACTTTTCATTAAAAAATCAAAAAATAAGGATGCAAAATTTTGTTCAAAAGAGTTAAAAAAAACTTTTTTTGGGACAATTTTTAACAAAAAAAGAGTAGTTAAACGAGTTTTTAGGTTAGTTACAGATAAAAAAAATCAATTAGAAAAACTCTAATATAATTTTGATTGTGTTAAAATTTGAGAAATACCACTAACAAAAATCCTTAATTATGAGAACTCACTTTAATCTTGAAAAAGCGGTGAAATTTGTTATCAATTGTAAGTTCATTTTTTCTTTCAAAAATATTTTTAAGAAAAATTTATTGGCCTTGCTCTTTCTTTTAATTACTACAATTTCATTAGCACAATCTGGTTCATGCAGCGCAACGTTGATTGTTGAAAATAATGGAAACATCAGGAGTACTCCTCTTGACGGCACGTATTACTCAATGATCCTGACAAACAACAGCTCTTCTGCAGACACTTTTGTTTTAAGTTCGAAGAATATTAATGCTTCCTGCAGCAATACTGACGGAAGTTCTACATCGGGAAATGTACTAATCAATACTGATTTTATAAACTCAGAAAGAGATTCTCTTAGTGAAATCACACTCAGCGCAGGACAATCAGTAAATTTTTATGTTCATGTAACGGTTCCTGCTGGTACTTCTGCTCAAAAATGGTCTTGTAATCAGATTACCGCCACTTCTACAAACTGTTCCGGCTATAACGCTGTTACTGTTTTGCATACT
This sequence comes from Flavobacterium artemisiae, assembly GCF_042678225.1. Taxonomy (NCBI): domain Bacteria; kingdom Pseudomonadati; phylum Bacteroidota; class Flavobacteriia; order Flavobacteriales; family Flavobacteriaceae; genus Flavobacterium; species Flavobacterium artemisiae. The sequence goes on from NZ_JBHUDZ010000007.1 coordinate 128,801, forward strand.
TACATCATTAATCCAGTTAATGATTAAATAAAATAGATCAAGTATTCCCTTAAAATGATTTAAAATGGAAAAACTATTACTTTTTTTAAACAATTTTTTACGAGATACAAAACAAATACAATTCGTTGTATTATTTCTTTCCACATCAATCGGATTTGCACAAACTATAACTACTAACAAAACGGTAACGGCAAATGCAAGTAATTGCGGCATTGTGAATGTAAAAGTGGATATTACAGGTGCAAACCCAATTACAAGAAATTCGGATGTAATTCTGGCAATCGATATTTCTGGAAGTATGGGTAATACAATTTCGGGAGATTTTAAAACCTCAATGGATTATGCTAAAGATGCTGCTCTGGCTTTTTTGAATCAGGCAAAAGCAAATCCTCAAAACCGAATTGCGATTGTGGCATACAGCACAACTGCCAGCTTAAAAATTGGTTTGACGTATTTAAATGCTGCAGGTGTAACTCAGATAACGAACCAGATTAATGCATTACAGGCTACTAATTCAACAAATATTTATGCGGGAATTGTACGATCTGAAACTGAATTGGAAACCAACGGCCGTTTCGACTGCAGTACTGCAAGAGCCATAATTTTGCTTACTGATGGAATTGCTAACGTTACTGGAACTAATGGAAATACAAATTGCAATGTAAGTAAAACATCGCAATGCGTTACTGATGCCATAAATGCGGCTACGAATGCCAAAACTACTACCAAATCTAGTATTGTTTATAACAATCAGGTTTTCTCTGTGGGGTTGTTTGGAGGTATCAGCGGTAATATAAATACCAACAACAGCGATCAGAATATTGCAAAATATACTTTAGATAATATTCAGGGAAGTGCGGCTTATATTACACAAAGCGGTGCCAATTTAACTGCAATTTACAATCAGATTGCGACTCAGATTTCGTGGGTTGGTCAAAATTTGGTCGCGAAAGAAACGATTATTCCTGGTTTTACGATCAGCGCCATTACAACAAGCAAGGGAACTGCTTCTCTATCTGGACAAGTAATCACTTGGAATACTGATTTTTTAAATACAGAAACAATCACACTAAATTATCAGCTGACTCCAACAGGAAGTGCTTGCGGCAACCAAACGGTCAGCACATCGACACTGAATTATCAGAATTCAACTTGTGGTAATGATTCAAAAACAATAACGAGTCCGAGTTATTTTGTTCCGTGTTCGCCAGTAATTACAGGAGTTTTAACAGCTTGCGGTTCTACTACTTTGACAGCTACTACAAATGCAGCTTCTCCAAGTTATGTTTGGTATAAAGATAATGCTGTAATTACAGGTCAGACTTCTGCCACTCTTACAGTAACTGCAAGCGGTGTTTATAAAGTGAAGGTAAAAAATGGCGTAACAAATTGCGAATTAACTTCGGCAGACTCTACTGTTTCTATAAGTCCAGCAGCAGCTTTAGCAGCTCCTTCAAACGCAACTATTTCTGGTTGCAGTACTGCAGCAATAACTGGGCTTCCGTATAGCGCAGCCAGTACTAATATAACGCTTGCTCAATTAAATAGTGCGGGAGGATCATTATCAAACAACGGTTCAATTGGAAGTTATACAATATCTTATTCTGATACTTCGACAGGAACATGCCCAACTGTAGTTACCCGAACTTTTAAAGTTACTACAAGCTGCGGAAATGTTACTGCACTACAGACGATTAACATTCAAGATATTACAGCGCCGACTTGGACAACTGCTGCAAATGCATTGAATGTGACTTTGCAATGCAGTGATACTTCAGGATTAACTGCTACGCAAAACCAAGCGCCGACTGCAACAGATAACTGCGGCGGAACTGTAACTTATACTAAAGTAAGCGGAGCTTTTTCTACTGGTTCTTGTGCTAATTCGGGAACTTATACCAATACCTGGACTGCAAAGGATATCTGCAACAATACCTCAACAGTTTTCACTCAGGTAATTACAATTCAAGACAACACAGCGCCGACTTGGACAACTGCTGCAAATGCATTGAATGTGACTTTGCAATGCAGTGATACTTCAGGATTAACTGCTGCGCAAAACCAAGCACCTGCCGCATCTGATAACTGCGGAGGAACTGTAACTTACACTAAAATCTCAGGAAGTTTTTCTGCTGGTTCTTGTGCTAATTCGGGAACTTATACCAATAGCTGGACTGCAAAGGATATCTGCAACAATACCTCAACAGTTTTCACTCAGGTAATTACGATTCAAGACAACACAGCGCCGATTTGGACAACTGCTGCAAATTCATTAAATGTAACTTTGCAATGCAGTGATACTTCAGGATTAACTGCAGCGCAAAACCAAGCGCCGACTGCTGCAGATAACTGCGGCGGAACTGTAACTTACACTAAAGTAAGCGGTGCTTTTTCGGCAGGAACTTGTGCTAATTCGGGAACTTATACCAATACCTGGACTGCAAAAGATATCTGCAATAATACTTCAACAGTCTTCACACAGGTAATTACAATTCAAGATAACACAGCACCTACTTGGACAACTGCTGCAAATGCATTGAATGTGACTTTGCAATGCAGTGATACTTCAGGATTAACTGCTGCGCAAAACCAAGCTCCGACAGCTGCAGATAACTGCGGTGGAACTGTAACTTACACTAAAGTAAGCGGTGCTTTTTCGGCAGGAAGTTGTGTCAACTCTGGAACTTATACCAATACCTGGACTGCAAAAGATATCTGTAATAATACTTCAACAGTCTTCACACAGGTAATTACAATTCAAGATAACACAGCACCTACTTGGACAACTGCTGCAAATGCATTGAATGTGACTTTGCAATGCAGTGATACTTCAGGATTAACTGCTGCGCAAAACCAAGCTCCGACAGCTGCAGATAACTGCGGTGGAACTGTAACTTACACTAAAGTAAGCGGTGCTTTTTCGGCAGGAAGTTGTGTCAACTCTGGAACTTATACCAATACCTGGACTGCAAAAGATATCTGTAATAATACTTCAACAGTCTTCACTCAGGTAATTACAATTCAAGACAACACTGCGCCGACTTGGACAACTGCAGCAAATTCATTGAATGTGACTTTGCAATGCAGTGATACTTCAGGATTAACTGCTGCGCAAAACCAAGCTCCGACTGCTTCAGATAACTGCGGCGGAACTGTAACTTATACTAAAACTTCAGGAAGTTTTTCAGCAGGAACTTGTGCTAATTCGGGAACTTATACGAATACCTGGACTGCAAAAGATATCTGTAATAATACTTCAACAGTCTTCACGCAGGTAATTACGATTCAAGACAACACAGCGCCGATTTGGACAACTGCTGCAAATTCATTAAATGTAACTTTGCAATGCAGTGATACTTCAGGATTAACTGCTGCGCAAAACCAAGCGCCGACTGCAGCGGATAACTGCGGCGGAACTGTAACTTATACTAAAACCTCAGGAAGTTTTTCAGCAGGAACTTGTGCTAATTCGGGAACTTATACCAATACTTGGACTGCAAAAGATATCTGTAATAATACTTCAACAGTCTTCACTCAGGTAATTACAATTCAAGACAACACTGCGCCGACTTGGACAACTGCTGTAAATGCATTGAATGTGACTTTGCAGTGCAGTGACACAGCGGGATTAACTGCTGCGCAAAACCAAGCGCCGAGTGCAACAGATAACTGCGGAGGAACTGTAACTTATACTAAAGTAAGCGGGGCTTTTTCGGCAGGAAACTGCGCAAATTCAGGAACATATACCAACACTTGGACTGCAAAAGATATCTGCAATAATACCTCAACTGTTTTCACGCAGGTAATTACAATTCAAGATAACACAGCTCCGACTTGGACAACTGCAGCAAATTCATTGAATGTAACTTTGCAGTGCAGTGATACAGCGGGATTAACTGCTGCGCAAAACCAAGCGCCGACTGCTTCTGATAACTGCGGAGGAACTGTAACCTATACTAAAGTAAGCGGAGTTTTTTCTGCTGGTTCTTGTACAAATTCAGGAACTTATACCAATACCTGGACTGCAAAAGATATCTGCAATAATACTTCAACTGTTTTTACTCAGATAATCACAATTGAAGATAACACAGCGCCGACTTGGACAACTGCTGCAAATGCATTGAATGTGACTTTGCAATGCAGTGATACTTCAGGATTAACTGCTGCGCAAAACCAAGCGCCGACTGCCACAGATAACTGCGGAGGAACTGTAACTTACACTAAAGTAAGCGGGACTTTTTCTGTAGGAAACTGCGCAAATTCTGGAACTTATACTAATACCTGGACTGCAAAAGATATCTGTAATAACACTTCAACAGTCTTCACACAGGTAATTACGATTCAAGATACTAGTATTCCAACTTGGATAACTGAAGCTAATTCTTTGAACAAAACGATCGAATGCAGTGATCAACAAGCTCTTGCTTCTGCACAAGCTCTGTTCCCAACTGCTTCTGGTGCTTGTGACATTGATTTAACTAATATTGCAAAAGTAAGGGGACAATTTGTTGCTTCTAGTGAATGTGGAAATGCAGGAACTTACACTAACACTTGGACTGTAAAAGATGATTGCGGCAATACTTCTGAAACTTTCACGCAGGTAATTACAATTCAAGATACAACTGCGCCAACTTGGGTAACACAAGCAGGGACTTTAAACAAAACTATTGAATGCAGCGATCAATCAGCTTTAGCGGAAGCACAAAATTTATTCCCTACTGCTTCAGATGCTTGTGATAATGATGTAACAAACATTACAAAAGTAAGCGGACAATTCGTTGCGTCTGAAGGATGTTCTAACGCTGGAACTTACACCAACACTTGGACTGTAAAAGACGGTTGCGGCAATACTTCTGAAACTTTTACTCAGGTAATTACAATTCAGGATACAACTGCACCAACTTGGATAACACAAGCGGGAATTTTAAACAAAACTATTGAATGCAGCGATCAATCAGCTTTAGCGGAAGCACAAAATTTATTCCCTACTGCTTCAGATGCTTGTGATAATGATGTAACAAACATTATTAAAACAAGCGGACAATTTGTTGCTTCTGAAGGATGTTCTAACGCAGGAACTTACACCAACACCTGGACTGTAAAAGACGATTGTGGCAATACTTCTGAAACTTTCACGCAGGTAATTACAATTCAAGATACAACGGCGCCAACTTGGATAACGCAAGCGGGAACATTAAACAAAACTATTGAATGCAGCGATCAATCAGCTTTAGCGGAAGCACAAAATTTATTCCCTACTGCTTCTGATTTATGCGATACTGATGTAACCAACATTACAAAAGTAAGCGGACAGTTCGTTGCTTCTGAAGGATGTTCTAACGCAGGAATTTACACCAACACTTGGACTGTAAAAGACGGTTGTGGCAATACTTCTGAAACTTTCACTCAGGTAATTACAATTCAGGATACAACTGCTCCAATGTTTACAGGTAATCTGCCTTTGGATATCACAGTTTCTTGCGACGCTGTTCCTGAACCAGCAGAAATGCAGGCATCGGACAATTGTAGTGGTGATCTCCCAATTGTTTTAACTGAAACAAAATCAGATATTCAAAATGAATGTAACTCTAATTATACATTAACACGTGTTTGGAAAACTAGTGATTGCACCGGCAGCACAGCTTCGTATACTCAAATTATTACAGTAAGAGATACAACTGCACCAACAGGAACCGCTCCAACAAACGTAACGAATTTGTCAAGTATAGATTTGATTCCTATTGGAAGCCCTGCTGATATTAAAGATGCGGCTGACAACTGCAGTCCAAATGTTACTATTACTATAACGGACACTAATAATGGAGCAAATGGATGTGACGGAAGTGCGTATATTTTGACCAGAACATACACTCTAACTGATTGTGCTGGAAACAAAACAGAATTAGTTCAGACTTTTACAATCGAAAACAAAGTAACTGTAAGCGGTACTCTTACGCATGTTAGCTGTTTTGGAGGTCAAGATGGTAAAATTGAAGTAACCAGCTCTGCTGGTGCAACGGTTGTTATTAGAAATGAAAACAATCAAGTAGTTGGAAATACCAATTTACCTGCTGGAACTTATACTTTAACTGCAACTGCTCCTGTAAATGGCGAAAACCAAGTTTGTACAGCAACTGCTACTGTTATCATTACACAGCCAGCTTACACTATTAAAATTTCTGGACAAATTATAAATGCAGATACCAATTCTCCTATTGCGAATGTGCCTGTTACTTTGATTCCGCAGGGAACTACTACTGGACCAATACTTATGCGCATTACAGGTGCCGACGGAATTTATAGTTTTACAGGAATGCCGGCTGGAAGTTATCTTGTACAGGTTCAAGATGCAAACTTAAATAGCGCTCATCAATTGTACCCTGTAGATTCTAGTTTGTTTTTTACCACTTTAGAAGATTGTAAATTTCAAACACACGACTTCCCTTATGGTGCATCAACATTACCCGTATTAGGAGACTATGTTTGGTATGACACGAACAGTAATGGTGTTCAGGATGAATGGTACGATGCCAACAACGATGGAATTGTAACCAAAAATATTCCAGACGGAAACGTTGCTATTGATTATACTCAATGGGAATGGATTGACCTTAACGGAGATAACAGCTACAGCGGACCACAAAATGTTGGAGAATTAAATGCCGGCGGTTTTGGAAATGCCTTGAGTGCAAATGTTATTATTGATGGTCCGAATGGCTACCATGAAGAAGTAATCATTGGGGTTGAAGGATTCTGGAGAGACAGACCAAACAGTCAAAATCCATTTGGAGATTATACCGTAAAACTAGTTCGAGATGCTAATTTTGATTCTGTTGCTGCAACTTTAGGAGCAACAGGATTGGTAAAAGTCCTTCCTTCTGTAACAGATAAAAAAACTACTGGCAAAACTGGCAAAGCACAATTGCACACTGTATGTAAAACCACTACTGAAAGCGGTTATATTGTAAAAGTTACTCCAGAAGATTTAGTTCATTTAGACATTGACTTTGGTGTAAGCTGTAAAGATTACAAAGATATTGTTGCAAATGATGACAATGCAGGACCATTTGCTGGTGTAAATCAAACAACAACAAATATTTTAAATGTACTGCCAAATGATACACTTGAAGGTGTTGTCGTAAAAGCATCAGATGTAATTATAACTACAGTAACTCCAAATGAGTTTTTACAATTAAATGCCGACGGATCTATAGATATTCTGCCAAATGCTCCTGTTGGAACTTTGACTCTGGTTTATCAAATCTGCGAAGCTGATCAAACAGACAATTGTGATACTGCAACGGTAACAATTACTATTGAAGCTCCTGTCATGACAGTTACAGCCACTCCAATTTGTGTAAACGATGTTCCTTATTTAGATTATGTAGTAACACCTCTAAATTTCACACCTGCAAATGGTGTATCAATTTCTTGGGCAAATGGTTCTAATACTGTTATTACTACAATGAACGATCTTCCGCTAAGTGGTCGTGTACTTTGGCCTGGAGCAGTTGTAGATGGAAACGGAAAAGGAATTGACTGGCCAGGATGGGTATTTGAAAACAATAAATGGATTCAAGCTCCAGACGGTTTCGAAGGTCTTCGTCCAACAGCAAACTTGACTATAAGTCTTAACCCAAGTCAGACTATTACTGTAAATTATCCTCCGGCAGATCCTTATTGTACCGCAAGACCAACATTTGCGATTGTAGCGAATGATGATAATGCAGGACCTGTAATCGGAACTCCGGGAGTTGTAAATGTTATTAATGTTTTGAATAACGATACATTAAATAATAGTGCCACTAATCTGAACGATGTCACAGTAACAATTGTAACTGCTGATCCTACCGGAGCTTTAACATTAAATCCAAACGGAACAGTTGATGTTGCTCCGAACACTCCGGCCGGAACTTATACTTTGACTTATCAAATTTGTGAAAAAGCTGATTTTGGAAACTGCGACACAGCTCTTGTAACCATAATTGTTACAGCACCAATTATTGCCAATGATGATAATTATAACAATATCGGATGTAATACTTTTGGTTTGGTTGGTAATGTTTTAAGCAATGATTTTAAAGGACAGGTTCCTGCCACTTTAGAGTTAGTAGACTTCAGCCTGATAACTGAAAATAATAATTCTAAAACAGATCCAAACATTACTATCGATGCCAGTGGAAATGTTCGAGTATTGAGTCTGACACCAGCTGGAACTTACACCTATAATTATAGAATCTGTGATAAACTAAATACTGCAAATTGTGATACAGCGGTCATTACTATTACTGTAGTTCCAAATGGAATTACAACGATAAGTAGCGAAGCATGTAATGATGATTCTACTTTGATTAATTTATCTAGTCTTCTTCCAGAAAATACACCAACAAATGGAACATGGATCGATACTAATTCTTCTAATGCTTTACAAGGTACTATTTTAAATGCTTTTGGTTTAACGTTAGGAAACTATTCATTTGAATATCAAATTATCGATCAAAACTGTCCTCGAAGTGTTGTACTGAACATGGAAATAAATGATGACTGTGTGGTTCTTGCCTGCGGAAATGTATTAGTCCACAATGCTTTTTCTCCTAATGGAGATGGAATAAATGATTTTTTCAAAATTGACAATATTGACGAATTAACCTGCTATCCAGGAAATACAGTTGAAATATACAATCGTTGGGGAATATTAGTATTTGAAACAACTGACTACAATAATACAACAAATGCATTTGATGGTACTTCTAGAGGCCGTACCACCATTAAACAGTCAGACGGTCTGCCAACTGGTACTTATTTCTACATTATAAATTACAAATCATTGGATGGTAATAATGTTATTCAAAATAATAAGTTAGACGGATACCTTTATCTCTCTAAATAAGAACTCAAAATACACTGTAACTTTTTATATTACAGCGTATTACATAATTTTTTACCAAAAAAAATTCTTACTTTTGATAGGAGAATGCATTGACTTTTTTGGATTAATTCGATTAAAAAAATCAATAGTAATAATTAAAATAATAAATATCTACTATGAGAGCAAAATTATTTTTTTTCGTCATTCTGTTAGTTACAATTACGGGGCAGGCACAGCAGGACGCTCAGTATACCCAGTACATGTATAACACAATTAATATAAATCCTGCTTATGCAGGTTCTCGTGGAGCCTTGAGTATTTTCGGACTTTATAGAACGCAATGGGTCGGATTGGATGGAGCACCTGAAACGAGCAGCTTTTCTGTTAACACACCAATAAATAACAGCAATGTTGGAGTTGGCGTTTCGTTAGTCAATGATAAAATCGGACCAACAAACCAAAATAATATCTCTGTAGATTTATCGTATACGATTCAGACTTCAGCAGATTTTAAACTTTCTTTTGGTATAAAAGGTACTGGTAATATTTTCAATTTAGATATTAACAAATTAAACCCGTCGGATCAAGGAGATCCTCAATTTCAAGACTTTAATAATAAATTCTCACCAAATGTCGGAGCTGGTGTTTACTGGCATTCAAGCAAGGCCTATATTGGCTTATCAGTTCCTAATTTTATAGAGACTAATGAGTATAATGATAATGATGTTGTCATTTACAAAGAAAAAATCAACTATTATTTAATGGCAGGATATGTATTTAATTTGGACAAATACGAATACATAAAATTTAAACCTGCAGTCTTAACTAAAATGGTTGAAGGAGCGCCGCTTCAAGTAGATGTTTCGGCCAACTTTATGTTTTACGACAGATTTGTAATCGGAGCTGCATACAGATGGAGTGCTTCTGTCAGTGCAATAGCTGGTTTTCAAATCACAGACGGACTTTATTTAGGTTATGGGTACGATCGCGAAACCACTAATCTAAATAATTATAATTCTGGATCTCATGAGATATTCCTTCGTTACGAATTCTTCAGAAGAAATAGTAAAATGACAACTCCTCGTTTCTTTTAAAAAAAAACATCATGAAAAACTATATTCTACTTTGTCTGATAATTGTGAACGTTTTTTCATTTAACAGTTATGCCCAGCAGTCAAAAATCAACGCTGCCGACAAGAAATACAACAGCTACGCTTATGTAGATGCTATAAAGACGTACGAAAAGGTTGCAGCCAAAGGCTATAAATCTGAAGATATGTTTAAAAAGCTCGGAAATGCTTATTATTTTAATTCTGATTTTCAAGGAGCTGCAAAATGGTACGATGAATTATTTGCCATGAATTCTAATGTAGAACCAGAATATTATTATCGTTATGCCCAAGCTTTAAAATCAACAGGTAATTTAGATAAAGCCAATAGATTTCTAGAAGAGTTTAACAACAAGTCTAAAAATGACACACGGGCAAAACTTTATAAAAATGAAAGTAATTATCTCGATCAAATTAAAGCCAATTCAGGGCGGTATAAAATAGAAGATGCTGGCATAAACAGCAAATATTCTGATTACGGATCATTTGTTTATAACAACAAAATCTATTTTGCGTCGGCAAGAGATACAGGAAATTTTTCGCAGCGCAGACACACTTGGACAGGAGAACATTTTACAAATATTTATGATGCTGCAATTGATTCCGAAACTGGAAGTTCTTCTAAAGTAAATAAATTCAAATCGGCAATTAACACCAAATTTCATGAAGCATCACCTGTTTTTACAAAAGACGGACAAACAGTTTACTTTGCCAGAAACAATTATCTCGACGGAAAAAAAGGAAAAAATGAAGAAAAAATTACACTGATTAAAATTTACAGCGCTCGTTTAGAAAATAATAAATGGACAAAAATTACTGCTCTTCCATTCAACAGCGATAACTACAGTGCTGCACATCCAGCACTTAGTCCAGACGAGAAAACTTTATACTTTGCTTCTGACATGCCGGGAACAGCTGGTCAGTCGGATCTGTACAAAGTAAGTATTAATGCTGACGGAAGTTATGGCACACCCGTAAATTTAGGAAATACTATTAATACAGAAGGAAAAGAAACATTCCCGTATGTAACGAATGAAAATGAAATTTATTTCTCTTCTGACGGACATCCAGGGCTTGGGGGACTGGATGTTTTTGTCGGAAACATTGAAAATGACGGTGCTATCAGCAATATCCAAAACATAGGCGCCGATGTCAATTCACCAAAAGATGATTTTGCTTATATCATTGATACGGCTTCAAGAAAAGGCTATTTTAGTTCTAACAAAGACGGCGGTCAGGGTTCGGATGACATTTATAAATTTTTAGAAACCAAAAGACTAAAATGCATTCAAGAACTTTCAGGCGTTGTTACAGATGCGACAACTGGCGTTATTCTGCCCGATACAAAAGTGACTTTATTTGACAATCAAATGACACCAAAAAATTCAGTGATCACAAATGATTCAGGAGTTTACACACTCCCAGTTGAATGCGGAAAATCATATAATGTAAGAGCCGAAAAACCAGAATACAGCACAAAAGAAATAGCCGTAACAATTGCTTCGACGACAGGAAAAACCACGCTTCCAATTGCTTTAGAAAAATCAAGCTGCAAAGTAACCGTTGGAGATGACTTAGGAAAATGTTTCGGAATTAAAATGATTTATTTTGATCTGGATAAATCTAATATTAGAAGTGAAGCCGCTTTAGATTTAGAAAAAATATTAGTGGTTCTAACTGATTATCCAACCATGAAACTAGACATTCGTTCTCATACCGACAGCCGTGCCTCATTCAAATACAATGAAGCCTTATCTGATCGAAGAGCAAAATCAACTATTCAATGGTTAATTAAAAATGGAGTGGCTCCGAACCGCTTAACTGGAAAAGGTTACGGCGAAACACAATTAGTAAACAAATGCTCTGACGATGTTCCGTGTACCGAAGCCGAACATCAAGAAAACCGTCGAAGCGAGTTTATTATTACTGCACTATAATAGTCATTTTAAACAATCTAACATTAAAAAGCTGTCTGTTTCAGGGCAGCTTTTTTAAAATAAAAAGCCGTTGCAGCTCAAAGAATTGCAACGACCTCTAAAAAACCAACCTGTTCAATAAATCTTTATATTTTCGCAAAAATATTAGTATAATATTTTTTTCCAGCGGCATCTGTTGTCACAGCCAAACCGAAATGCGTATAATCTCCTTCAATGTTTGCCTTGTGTCCAGGACTTTCTAACCAAGCTTTTAAAGCAGCTTCAGGAGTTTTATAGTTGTAGGCAACGTTCTCACCAACTTTAATAGCTCCTAAAACAGCTGTAATATTTGCAGATCTTGCCGTAAAATCATTATGATTTACCACAACATTAGCAATCATGTATTTGTTATGCTCTTCGCATTTATAAGAAATGTGGTTAATTCGCTGTAACGCATTTAAACCAATACTCACACGGTATTCATTTATCAATCTCATCGTTTCCAGCTCAGTATCATTGTAAGTATAATTTACAACAAGTGCCTCAGTAGTAACAGCGCCATTCTCGCTAGCCTCGGCAGTGTCAGCAGAACATGAGTTCATTGCGATTAGCATCGCAATGAACAACATGGTGCGCATAATCTTTTTCATAATCAACAGCATTTTAGCGGTTTAAAGTAAATGTTGGGGCAAATCCTTTAAATTTATTTTTGAATAAATATCGTTCGAATTTCTGTTTCAAACGTATTCATTTTACCGTTAAAGTGCAAAAATAATCGATGAACTACATTATATTTTATATTTTACAGGTAATTTTCCTACGTAAAAATACTTTATGAAGATAATCTTTCTATCTTCCAAGAAAAATCTGACTGACTCGTATAACGAATTCTATCATGAAGTCTATTTGGTCTCCCCTGCCAAAATTCTACTTGCAGCGGTGTTACAATATAACCGCCCCAAAATTCAGGACGAGGAATTGATTTTCCTTCGAACTCTTTCTCCAGATTTTTTAAGTTTTCTTCTAAGAAATTTCGTGACGGAATTACTTGACTTTGATTCGAAACCACTGCGCCTAACTTGCTTCCTTCTGGGCGTGAATCAAAATAATTTTCCGAAATGATTTCAGAAGTTTTCTGAGCAATTCCTTTAATAATAACCTGACGCTCCATTTCCTGCCAGAAAAAAGACAAACAAACATTTGGGTTCTGCTCTATTGCTTTTCCTTTTTCAGAATGATAATTGGTATAAAAGATAAATCCTTCTTCTGAGAATTTCTTCAATAAAACTACACGTGATTTCGGAAAACCATCTAAACCAATTGTCGAAACCGTCATAGCATTCACTTCTCCGCTTCCTTCAAAGGCTTCCATTTCATGAAACCATCTGTTAAAAAGATTAATTGGATCTTCTGGAATATTAGTTTCCAATAATTCACTTTTCTCGTAAGATCTTCTATAATTGCTTAAATCGTTCATGATTTTAAATTTAGATTGTTGATTTTAGATTTTAGATTACTCAAATCTTAAACCCTTTGTAACTTTGAACCTTTGTAACTTTGAACCTTTGACTAAAACTCAAACGAAAGCCCGTCATCTCCTAAAAGTACATTTGGAAAAACTTCCGCTGCTTCTGTTTTAAAAGGCTCAATTCCGTCATAACGAGTAGAATAATGTCCTAATATTAAATGTTTGGCATTGGCTTTCAAAGCTATCGTTGCAGCCTCTTTTGCTGTTGAATGTAATGTTTTTCGAGCCAAAGCTGCTTCAGAATCCAAAAAAGTAGATTCATGGTACAAAACATCAACATCTTTTATAATTGGCAAGACAGACTCATTATAAGCCGTATCCGAACAAAAAGCATAGCTCATAGGCTGAATCGGATCAAAAGTCAATTTTTCGTTTTCGATAACCCTGCCGTCGTCAAGCGTGATGTCGCTGCCGTTTTTTATTTTTTGATAATAAGCCACATGGATACCATATTCTTCAGCTGCTTCAATATTTAGTTTTCTTTCTGCTGGTTTTTCCTGAAACAAATAGCCGTTGGTGTAAACACGATGATCCAGCGGAATTGTCCTCACAATCACTTTTTGATCTTCAAAAATCACTTCGCTTTCCTTAGATTCCAATTCATGAAAAAACAACGAATAAGTAGTCCAAGATTCTGTCAATTTCAATTGAAGCAGAATTAGTTCTTTAATTCCTTTTGGTCCGTAAATATGTAAATCTGTGGTTCTTCCTAAAAGAGAGAAAGTCGAAATCGTTCCAATCAATCCGTATAAGTGATCGCCATGAAGATGCGAAATAAAAACGTGATTGATTTTTGAAAACTTAATTTTATTTTTTCGAAGCTGTACCTGAGTTCCTTCTCCACAATCAATTAAAAATAATCGATTTCTCATTTCTAAAACCTGAGAAGTTGGGTTGGTAAGCGTTCTGGGAGTTGCTGCGTAACAGCCAAGTATTGTTAATTGCATTTTATTTTTAAATTTTAGAGTTCCGATTTTAGATTTCAGATTGCATGCTGAACTAAAATCTAAAATCAACAATCTAAAATCTAAAATTTAAAAACCGAGGTCTCTTTCTATTTCTTCCATTTCGATAATATCGTGTGCTTCCAAAAGCGAAGGTACAACAGTTAATTTATCAGAAACGGAGTTAAAATCAAGATCTGAAGCCACAATTACAAACGATTTTTTTGCTTTTTTCTGGATTTTAACCAAAGGCAGAAAAGCTTTTAAGTCATTTTCAGATACATTTTTGTCTGCAGACAAATCGATTATAACATTATGTTTTTCAAAGGTTTTAAATTGCTGCGTTACTTTTTCTACAAAGTCATTAAAATCACCTTGTGTATCTTTTATCGTAACGGTATGTCCTTTTTGATCTACTTTCATTTTTTAAATTTGTGGGGCTTATATAAAAATTGAGTTTCTGAGAGCTAAGGTACGAAGATTTTTTTGTTAGTTGTTTCAAGTTTCAGGTTTCAAGTTTTTTTTAAGTTCGTTCGGAAAACCTGAAACCTGAAACAAAAACTATTGAATCTTAGATGCTAAAAGATAAATCACCGCCATTCTAATTGCTACACCATTTTCTACCTGATTTAAAATTACAGATTGTTTAGAATCGGCAACTTCAGAAGTAATCTCTACTCCTCTATTGATTGGTCCTGGGTGCATGATTACGATTTCTTTATCTAATGAATCCAAAAGCGCTTTATCAACTCCGTATTGCTGTGCATATTCTCTTGTTGATGGGAAGAAATTCACGTCCATACGCTCATTTTGCACACGAAGCATATTCGCAACATCACACCATTCTAAAGCTTTACGAAGATTTGGCTCGACCGTAACTCCCAAAGATTCAATATATCTCGGAATCAACGTTTTTGGCCCGCATACTTTTACTTCTGCGCCCTGCATCTGTAAAGCGTAAATATTAGAAAGCGCTACTCTTGAATGTAAAATATCTCCAACGATAACGACCTTTTTTCCAGCAACATCACCGAGTTTTTCTCTGATAGAATAACTATCTAGCAATGCCTGAGTTGGATGCTCGTGGGCTCCGTCTCCCGCGTTTACAATACTTGCTTTGACATTTTTGGATAAAAAATAAGCCGCTCCGGGATTGGAGTGGCGCATTACAACCATGTCAACTTTCATGGAAAGGATATTATTTACAGTATCAATCAAGGTTTCTCCTTTTTTAACCGAAGATTGAGCCGCAGAAAAACTGATTACATCAGCAGATAAACGTTTCTGCGCTAATTCGAAAGAGAGTTTGGTTCTGGTACTGTTTTCGAAGAAAATATTGGCAATAGTAATATCTCGTAATGAAGGAACTTTTTTAATGGGCCTGTTAATGACTTCTTTAAAATGATCTGCCGTTTCAAAAATCAGGTTAATATCATTCTCATTGATGTATTTTATTCCTAATAAATGATTTACGCTTAATTCTTTCATTTCTGTTTCTTTAATATTATTTGGTCAAATTCTGAAAGCGAAATTTATCGCGTTCCCTCTATTTTTAAGAGTTTGCTTCTCTTATTGGATCATTCTGTCTACAACTTCGCTGTAATCCTGCAAATCTCTTCCGTCTTCATCGTACAAATGCTGCCATCTGAAATTCAGAAGTTCTATTTTTGTTTTGGCCGATCCATTCCAGTTCACTTCAAGTCCGTTGTTTTTAAGCACCTCTGCTACTTTATTACCAACTGCTATTGTTATTTCTGGATCAGAATTATCTACTTTTTGAAAAGCGATATACAAACTCGGATGATCTAAAATTACAGCTCTGGCTAAATCTTGTTCGTGATAAAAACAATAACCATCAGATTCGACTTCGTTTTCTCGAAGTTCTCTTTCCACCTCAACTACTTCATATTCACCATCACTTGTGGTATATCCGGCATTGTGAAGCGCAATGATGTTCTGCTCACATAATTCATCAAACGCTTTTATAAGCTTTTCAGTATCTGTCGGGCTTTTCCATTGTTTACTTTCTTGAAGTAACTTTTGATATTCTTCGTCAATTTTTTCAAAAGCCCAAGCTTCAGAAATTTCATCTTCGAACTCATTATCTTCAATTTCTTCTATGATGTTCTCTTTAATCTCATCAATAGAAAGAAACCCCATTCTTACCTGATTAAAAATTGATTCATAAATAAACGCTTCGTTTTCTGTCATGATTGTATTTTCAATTTTTAATAATTCAATTTAATTGGTAACTAAATGAACAACATCTTCTCCTTCATTCTCTTTCCAGCTCACAATAACTCTTTCGCCATTGATCGCATCTACCTGACGACCACGATAATCGGGCTGAATTGGCAAATGACGGCTGAAACGTCTGTCAATTAAAACTAATAATTCGATTTCTGAAGGACGACCAAAAGACTGAATAGCCGTTAATGCCGAACGAATGCTTCTTCCGGTAAACAATACATCATCTAT
Organism: Flavobacterium artemisiae; assembly: GCF_042678225.1. Taxonomy (NCBI): domain Bacteria; kingdom Pseudomonadati; phylum Bacteroidota; class Flavobacteriia; order Flavobacteriales; family Flavobacteriaceae; genus Flavobacterium; species Flavobacterium artemisiae. The sequence goes on from NZ_JBHUDZ010000007.1 coordinate 145,645, forward strand.
AAAAATGACTTTTTTGTTTTCTACGATAAAATTGATTTGGGTTCTATTGGCTTCAAGCGGTTTCTCTGTTCTTCGGAAATCATCTCTAAAAAAAGTGATATCTAAATATCCTAAAGTAATTTCTGGAGTTTGGTATTCGCCTTCTAAAATCTGTTTTAAACGTTCAGCTAAATAAACACCTCTTGGCTGAATTCCGACTAGAATAGTATCTGAAAAATCAAGATGTTTTTCGATCAACTGACAAGCCAAACGATGCAGTATGATAGTAACTTCTTTTGAATTAAGTAATACTTTTTGACTCATAATTAAGTGTAATGTTTGGTTGGGCAAATATACGGAATCATATTTTATTTGTTGGGGTGTTGGGGTTGGAAATATTTTTATATTCCATTATGTTTGTCTTTTTAAATCTAAACTTTCCTCAAATCAACAAACAAAAATGAATTCTTCTAATTCTAAAATATCAGTTGAATTAATGATGCATGGCAAACGAAAAACAATTCCAATAGTTTTAGATGCATTATCAACCAGCCTCTTCTTTAGTCTCTTGATTTTGTTGATTTTATCGGAAAACAATATTCATGTTAATGCTTTTTTTAAACTTTCGATCCTTACGTTGATTATTATTGGATTGATGAGTTTTTTTATTAACATGTATGTCTTTTTTAACTGGCAGATTAATGATCTAAGATATATAACTGGTAAAATCATTCTAACCGAAACAAGCATTACAATAGACAACCTTCTTATAAATATAGATGATATAGAGAAAGTACATTTCAAAGCATACAACACAAGGAAAGCTGGTAGAGGATTGGGTGATGGTGCAAATAATGAAATCACAATAAAAACAACTGAAAGCACAATCAATCAAAAGTTTATGCTTGAGGACAAAGCAAAAAGAGAAGAATTGAAGAATTACGCATTTTTTCTAAAAACAAAGCATCTTTTATCTGATATACAGGGAATAGATTTGGTTTAGTCTTTCATTTAAAAATTGTAAAATTTAATTCTTAAAAATTCCGTAGGAATGAATCATTTTGTAGCAACGGATTTCAATCCGTTGCTACAAAATGAACAATAGGAAATAGAGTTCCATAGCAACGATTCAATTATAAATGCATAAAATAGATCGAACTTATGGTTCTAAAACCTCTCTTCGTTATTTTAGACCGGATTAAAATCCGGCCCTACAATAATTAGCCGAGCCGATGGCTCTCTTTTTCTCTGGTATTTATCTCCAAACCCTAAACATTTACATAAAAATTCAATAACGCGTTTCTCTATTTTTTTAATTAATTTTAAATTGAATTTAAAAACACCAAATATCATGAGAAAACTAATTGTTATAACCATGATTACCATTGATGGCGTAATGCAGGCACCTGGTGGCCCCGACGAAGATACTTCGGGCGGTTTTGAATATGGAGGCTGGGTCGCGCCTTTTGGAGATGAAGAATATGGCAATGTCATGCAGGAACAGATGAAACCTGCCGATATTCTTTTAGGCAGAAAAACATTTGATATTTTCGAAGACTATTGGCCAAAACACGCAGAAGGCTGGCCGGGAATTAATGAAGTTACCAAATACGTTTTGTCCTCCACCAGAAAAAACTCTGATTGGGAAAACTCAGAATTTCTATCTTCTGTAGATGAAATCAAAAAACTCAAAAATACCGACGGCGGCGACATAAAAGTTTGGGGAAGCGCCACACTTGTGCAGCTTTTGCTTCAACATGATTTGGTTGATGAACTTGCCCTTCTAATTTATCCGATAATTTTAGGAAAAGGAAAAAAATTGTTTGATGATACGGCAACTCCGGCAGGGTTTACTTTAGTTGAAAGTACTGCTACACCAAGCGGTGTAATTGCTGTAAGTTATAAACGTGCGGGTGATGTAAAAACAGGAACTATTGGAGAATAACGAATGAATTTTACACGTAAAAATAAATCTCATCAGCACAATATATCATAAAAACAGACACCCGAGTGAATCGTAATTAGGACTAAAAAAGTTATTGATACAACTTGTTGATTTTTTGTAAAAGCCAATAAAACGGATGAAAGAAAGCAGTCAAAAATTTATAGCTAAACCCAAAAATATATTTCTACTAGACAGTTTTGGAGCTTTGCTTACTACTATTATGCTCTATTTTATCCTTAGACGTTTCAATGCGTTTTTTGGTTTATCTAAAGACATTTTCGAACACCTTTCAAGTATTGCATTCACTTTTTTCATTTATTCAATCAGTTGTTATTTTTTTGTTCAACAAAAGTGGAAAGCGTTTTTAAAAATAATCTGCACGGCTAATATTCTTTATTGTACCTTGATATTTTGTATTATAATTTACAATTATGAAAGTATTTCAACATTGGGTATTGTTTACTTTTTAGGAGAAATTGCTGTTATAGCTGGAATTGTATTTTTAGAAATTAAGACAATTAGATAAACAAATGGCAAAAAAGAATCTCAGACGCAAATTTACTCAAGAGATACAACCAGTTAAAAAGAAAAACTGGACAATGAAAATAATTGCTTTACTCTTCTTTTTGGGGGTTTGTGTTATTTTTATTGTTCAAGATTCTAATCGTATCAATCTTGAAGGAAGTTGGAAATCAACTAAGATAATATTGGACGGGAAAGACATTCTTGGTGACAATATCTTAAACAATTTTGATCTGGCTAATCAGACTATAATTAGCAATTGGGGAAATTCTATGAGCATTTCAACATCGGATAGCGATTTAGATGCTCATTTTAAAATTAAGAAGAAAAGCAAAAACGTTTATAGCATAACATTATCTTCTAAAGAAAAATCTTTGAACGGTGATTTTGTAATGAAAATCGACACCGTACATACAGGCCCGCAATCTTATATTGTTTATGTAGAATTGAAACGAAATAAAACATTTATAAATTTCGAGAAAGAAGTTGTCGTTCCGCCTTGGAAACCTGAACGCCCTAAAAGAGGACAAGTTTAAATCAGTAAAGATTTGTAATTAAATTTAATAAAAACTTAGAATGAGGAAAAAGCTTTTAGTTTTACTATTATTAACCTTCGCAAGCAGTTTTGGTCAAACAGCTACAATCAAATTAAAAACAAAAATATACCCAAATGGCAGGGAAACGGAAGCTCCTTTAAAATTTGAATTTAACGGAATAACATTTAAAGAAAATGATTCAGTCCTCCATGTTCCAATAAAAAAAAATAATTTTGACACATACAAAGTTACTTATGCTGATGAAAGTTATGACTTTATAACCAAATTTAAAGAAAATGAAATCTATGAATTAAGTCAAGGATGTTGCTGTGCAGATTTTATCCTAGAAGCTAAAAATAATCCGCGAAAGGGAGTTGTAATATTCAAAAACAAAACGAATAAAGATTTATGTTTACTCGTTTCGGCATTTGAAACTGATACTGTAACATCAGGAAAAAAGAAAGTTCTTTTTGCATCAGAATCCGCAATGTGTAATTTTAAACCATGTGAAATACATATTGCAGAGACAGAATATCTTTCAGAGAAATACAATTCCTCCGAAAATACAGATTATAAAATGTTATCAAAAGAGCAAGATAATTTAATATTGGCTTCTAACTGGTATCACTTTTTACATGGGGAAAAGATAGAAGTCATTTATAATCCTGATTTAAAAAAAATAGATTTAAAACTGAAAGGATATTTAACCGATAAAGAATATTTAAAAACACTAACGGATTTGGTTACGAAAAACAACATTGAATAAATTCCACAGGAACGATTCATTTTTTAGTAAATCACGACCTTGCTCCTTTTAAATTTTATAAATTTCTAGATAATCTAAATCCTAAAACATTTCCAAAAAATTCTATAACACGTTTTGCCTTTTCTTGAAGTAATTTTATTCATGAACTTTTAAAATACTAGAGTCATGCAAAATAAAATACTACGATTGTTAATGGTATTTGTAATACTATTTTCATTTACAAGCTGTGAGGTAATTGGGGACATTTTTAAAGCCGGAATGGGTTTTGGAATCTTTCTGGTAATTTTTATCGTAGCCGTTATCTTTTTTCTTATCAGTAAATTTCTTGGAAAGAAATAATCATAAAAAAAATCCCAAATTATATTTAACTGGAATTTGGGATTTTTTTTATTGGAATTTAAAAATTAAAGATTGTACATCTTCTTTCTTTGTTCCTGAATCTTTTCGTCATCAAGATATTCGTCAAATGTCATGTAACGGTCGATAACTCCGTTTGGTGTTAATTCAACAATTCGGTTACCAACAGTTTGTGCAAACTCGTGGTCATGCGTTGTAAAAATCACAGAACCTTTAAAGTTTTTTAACGAGTTGTTGAAAGCTGTAATAGACTCCAAATCTAAGTGGTTTGTCGGCTCATCCAACATTAAAACGTTAGCACGCTCCATCATCATTCTAGACAACATACAACGTACTTTTTCTCCTCCAGATAAAACTCTAGAAGTTTTTAAAGCTTCTTCTCCAGAGAAAATCATTTTCCCTAAGAAACCTCTAATAAATACCTCATCACGCTCTTCTTCTGTTTTAGCATACTGACGCAACCAGTCAACTAAGCTTAAATCATTTTCGAAATAATCGTGGTTTTCAGCTGGCAAATAGGCTTGGTTTGTTGTAATTCCCCAATCAAAGTTTCCAGAATCTGCTTTTTGTTCATTGTTTAAAATTTCGTAGAAAGCGGTTGTTGCACGAGAATCTTTAGAGAAAAGAACGATTTTATCGCCTTTTGCCATATTCAAGTTAATATCTTTAAACAAAACCTCTCCATCTACAGATGCAGATAAGTTTTCTACGTTTAAAATTTGATCTCCAGCCTCACGATCCTGATCGAAAATAATCGCAGGATAACGACGGCTTGAAGGTTTAATTTCAGAAATATTTAATTTCGAAATCATTTTTTTACGAGAAGTTGCTTGTTTCGATTTCGCTACGTTTGCACTAAAACGACGAATAAATTCTTCAAGCTCTTGTTTCTTCTCTTCTGCTTTTTTGTTTTGCTGTGCACGTTGTTTTGCCGCTAATTGACTAGACTCGTACCAGAAAGTATAGTTTCCTGAGTAGTGATTGATTTTTCCGAAATCAATATCAGAAATATGTGTACAAACCGCATCTAAAAAGTGACGGTCGTGAGATACAACGATTACAGTGTTTTCGTAATTTGCTAAGAAGTTTTCTAACCAAGCGATTGTCTCGAAATCCAAATCGTTGGTAGGCTCATCCATAATCAATACATCAGGATTTCCGAAAAGTGCCTGCGCCAAAAGCACACGTACTTTCATTTTTCCTTCCATATCACCCATTAAAGTATAGTGATCTGCTTCTGTGATTCCTAAGTTAGATAACATTGAAGCGGCATCAGAATCGGCATTCCATCCGTTCATTTCTTCAAACTGCACTTGCAATTCTCCAATTCTGTCTGCATTGGCATCATTATAATCTAAATAAAGTTCATCCATTTCTTTTTTAACAGCGTACAAAACTTTATTTCCCATTAAAACGGTTTCCAAAACAGTATGCTCATCGAACATGTTGTGGTTCTGGTTTAAAACCGACATACGTTTTCCTGGCTCTAAATGGATATGACCAGAAGTCGGATCCATATCGCCTGAAATGATTTTTAGGAATGTAGATTTTCCAGCACCATTGGCTCCAATAACTCCGTAGATGTTTCCGTGAGTGAAAGTTGTATTTACTTCATCAAATAAAACTCTTTTACCAAATTGAACTGATAAATTATTGACTGTTAACATGAATGTCTTTTTAATTAATTTGGTGCAAAGGTAAGGAAAAAGGTGCAGAGTTACAAAGGTGCAGAGTTGCAAAGTTTTTTGAACGATATAAGTAATATTTGAACCATATAAGTAGTGTAAGTTCATTTAAAACAAACTTAATCTCTGGTAAGGAAAAAAGATGAAGAGTTGCAAAGGTGCAGAGTTGCGCAGTTTTTTCATGCAAACGAATCTTTTTCCCGCAAAGTCGCTAGGGCGCAAAGTTTTATGCAAAGTAACCTCATTTTTGTCATTTCTGACAAACAATACCCATAATTTAAACTTTACACAAAAACTTATAATCTCTTATATGAACTAATATGGTTTAAAAAACTTCTTTTTCCAAAGCGACTTCCAGACTTTCGTAGTTGTTTAAAACTTTTGCAATTTTTCCTTCTTTATTGAGAATAAAATGGGTTGGAAATGCATTTAACTGCAATGTATTATTCATATATTCTTTCATATTTGGAATTACAGAATAGGATAACGGTTTTCTCGTTAGAAAAGTTTTTAATTGTTCTGGAGTATCTTCGGCAAGGCTTACAAAAACAATATCTTTTCGGTCTTTGTATTTTGCGACTAATGCGTTTACGGCTGGAAATTCTTTAATACACGCAGCACAATGAATGTACCAACATTTGATTACGATGATTTTGCCTTTCATCGTTTCGTTTGAAACTTCGTTCCCTTCTAAATCTTTAAATGAAAATTGCGGAAAAGGCTTCCCTTCCATTTCAAAGTTTTTCAAAGCATCAAAAGCTTCCTGATTGATGGTTGCTTTGATACTTGTATCTGATTTTGGAAGTATTTTGAATAATTTATAACTGTAATCTAAATCTTGAGATTTTAATCGAATTGGAATAAAATTTCCGTTTGCCAATGCGGTTAAAAAAGCTTCTTTCGTTATTTCTTTTGATGTATTATCTAAAGCAGTAAAATCTCTAGAAAGCATAATCTTTTTATTGTATACTGACCAGCTCTCATACGTTTTCTGAATTTGAACGGGATCTACTTCTGGATTTCCGAATTTTATCTGACTAAAACTTGAAGTAAAAATTAAAAAGAAAACAATAAAAACAATTAGCTTTTTCATTAAAAAGAAATAAAATAAATGAGTCGCAAAATTACTTAAAAATTTAGTTTTTTCCTCTCTGAAATTAATTGCTCACTTTGGGCAAAAAAGAAATATCCATATAGTATTTCTTTGGATTTGAAGGATCAATAAGCACTTTAATTCCTTCTGACGGAATAAAATTATTTGGGTCAAACCAAATATTCTCGCTCTTAAACAAATGCAGTTCGTTAGTTGCAGGATTCAACCATTGACTGTAAATCACATACGGACTTCTTCCGTTTACTTTATAATTGTAGTTAAGGTCAGCATGATCAAATTTTGTTATAATAGATTTTCCGTTGAATTTTAGATCTTCTATTTTCTTTTGTTTCATTTTACCAAATAGAATAATGAGAAATCCGATCAAAAAGAAAATTGTTCCTATAATTCCTAAAATTAAAGGTGCAAGCCATAAAGACACAAATCCATTAATATCAGCATCATAAGGATCGGCAGGGTCGTAAAAAATTTCTACGGTTTCTCCTTCATGATAACTTGGAGGATTACTGCCAACCGATGAAGTAAATTCTATCTGCTTTCCGTCTTTTGTTGTATAAGAAACAACTGGTCTGTAAGTGGTAGATTTATCAGATCTTGAAGCTATTAAGTCTGTAACTGTACCTTGAACTTTTACCGCTTTATCTAAAAATGCTTGTTTGTTTTGATACAGATAAAAGGCCCCGCCTAATAAAGCTAAGCCTATAATTAGAAATACGTATTTTACTATTTTCATTTTGGTTTGGTTGTTAGTTGCGGTAAAAATATTAAAATAGATTAGAATTATTTAACCGATTGGCATTTTATACCATAAAAAAACCCGACAGTGGACTGTCGGGTTCATAATGCACTTTTCTAGATAAAAACCAAATAACAAATTACCTAAAACCGATGCATTTATTCGAAATAAAAAATTGATTAAAAAATAAATAACCAAACTCAATTTTAACCATACCAGATTTTTTTTTATTTCGTTTTATCTTCATTCTTGATTCACTTTAGTTTAAAAAGTTCATCACTTTCAATGATTTTTTGTGTCCAGATTTGTCTGTTACAATCACAATAAATACTTGCTTTGATGAAAAACTATAATTGTGCAACACCACTTCTTTGTTGTTCTGAACATTTCTCTGGCTTATTATATTTTGTCCAAAAACATTGAATACATCAACTTGAGCGATTTCTTCATTTTCATTTACAACAGACAATGCATTGTTTTTAAAGTAAGCAACTGTGGTATTATTTTGTGAAGAAATATCATCAAGCACCAATGTTTTGGCTGCTGTCTGCGAAGCGAAATATGCTGCATACGCTTTAGACAATTCAGATGAATTCCCGCAAGAAGATGCATCCCAGTTTACAGACCAAGTCATTAAACCTCTTAAAGAAGGATAAGGTCCGCCTGGCTGCATCGTGTACGTTCTTCCTGAAAAAGTAGTTCCTGTTCTTAAATAATGCATCGCATTAATTCCTTCTGTCGGCGTTATGTAACCACTTCCTGCTGCACTTGGACAAGCCGGTAATGCAATAAGAACTTTAGAAGCTGGCAACCCATCGAAATGCATTCCTGTTGAAGCAATGTTGTACCCTTTTATTATCATATCTGTTAGGGCAGTTACCATGTTTGCTCTTTTAGCCGAACCATAATACTGGCCGTCTAATCCGTTTTCTCCTCCTGTATTATACAATTGTACTGCTAACAAATCCAATTCATTACGCAAGTTTTGAATGATTGGCAGGAAGGAACCAAAAGTATCTGTATAAGTAGAATATCCTCCTTGTACATATTGTGTTTCTGGTGCCGCAGTTAATAAAAATCCAGGGCCATAGTAAGCTTTTAATTCTTTGAAAGCATCTACCACGTTTTTTAATCTTGGATAAGCTGAAATACCAGCATAAGAAATATCTCTTAAATTTCCTGCGCTAAAATTCATAGATCCACCTTCAAAATCAATATCAACTCCATCAAATTGATACTCGTCAATGATTGCTTTTAGACCATTAACAAAAATATTTTTTTGAGCTACATTGTCCAAAACAACATGACCATTCTGACCTCCAATAGATACAATAACAGGAACGCCGCTATCTCTTAAGGATTTTATATCATTTTTCAGCAATTGCTTATTGAAAACGCCATTGGTTAAATATCTGGTGTCATTTGTAGTTAATATTGGCGTATAACCATCGCGATTAACTGTTTCTACGAAAGAATAATCGACTACGTTAAATTTGCTTCCCACCATTTGAGAGAAATATAAAAACGGTGCTGAAGTATTTTCCCAAGAATGTGCATAACCTAAAAGAACTTTAGCTGGAAGCGGAATAAATCTATTAGTTCCTACTTGAGCAATTTTAATAGTATTGTTTAAAGTCGTTATGCCAGACTTATTATCGGTTGCTTTGATTACAACTGGATAATCCTGATAAGCAGTTGGCGTAAAATTATACGTATAAGTATTATTTGTACCTGCTGTCATGTTGAATGTACCGCCGTTTATTGTAATAGTAACTCCTGAAACAGTACCGTCGCTATCAACAGCTGTAACTGAAATTGGCACAGCTTGGAAAGAACTTTGAGTTACAGTAGTATTCGATGGCGAATTCCAAGTAATTACTGGCAGTGAATTAGGACAGTTTGCACCTGAACAAGTTAATGTAAAACTGTATGTTTTTGAATCTGTTGTTCCGTTTGATGCAGTAGCTGTAACGGTTAATGTATGAGAAAGTGAAAACTGATTTGCTGTTGGTGTCCAAACCGCTGTATAAGTTCCCGAAGAATTCGATGCGCTTAAAGTTTGTCCATCTAAACTAAATACAACAGATGAGATTGTAGTAGCATCTGCAGCACTTAATCCGACACTTGCAACAAAATTAATTGCTGACCCTAAATTTATAGCAATCGTCGAAGCCGTTGGGGCTGTAATTGTAACGACTGGCTTAGTTGCAACCACCGCTTGTCTGTTAAAATTATAAACCGTTGGAGTTGTTGGAACAGCAAAGTTGGCTAGGTTATTTGGATAGTAAGTCACTTCACCATTTTCCCATGAATTTAATTTCAAACTTAATATTTGTGTATAACCTGCTACAACTGAATTATCAAAAGTATAATTTCCTGATGCATCTGTTGTTGCCAAAACGCTTTTCCAATTGTGTGTGTTATCAGTCCAAGGTAAAACGATTTCTACTTTTGCACCAGCAACAGGAGTTGTTCCGTTTTTAACTGTTCCGCTGATTAAGTTTACCGCTGCAGCTAAAGCCGTTTTTGCTGTTGAACTTGTATTAAAATTATAAACCGTTGGATTTGCAGGAATAGCAAAGTTGGCCAAGTTATTTGGGTAATACGCTACTTCTCCATTCTGCCAAGAGTTTAATTTTAAACTTAAAGCTTGTGTGTAACCATCAATCACAGAATTGTCAAAACTGTATTTTCCTTGCGCATCTGTTGTCGCTAAAACACTTTTCCAGTTGTGTGTATTGTCTGTCCAAGGTAAAACCAATTCTACTTTTGCTCCCGCAACCGGAACTGTACCATTTTTTACTGTTCCGCTGATTTTGCTTGAAGATGAAACAACGTCCTGCGTGAAGTTTAAAGTTTTATTGGCATTCAAATTAGAATAAACTGTAGATGCAGGAGTAAATGTCTGCCCAGTCAAAGCTGCAGTTACTGTGTAATTTCCGCCAGAAGCTAAACTTAGAGAATATGCTCCGCTTGAATTGGTAACGGCTGTAACATTTCCTGCTGTAGAAGAAGCTGTAACTGTTACACCAGCAACTGGAGTTGTTCCGTTTAGAACTGTTCCGCTTACTGTGTAATTAACAACAGCTGCGCCTTGCGTAAAATTCAACGTTTTATTAGCATCTATTGCATTGTAAACTGTTGATGCTGGTGTATATGAAAATCCTGATTTTGAAGCTGAAACCGTAAAGTTTAATCCAGCTGTCAAACCTGCAACACTGTAAACTCCGCTAGCATTTGAAACTCCTGTTAAAGTTGTACTGCCCGAAACTGCCGAAACTGTTACACCAGAAACTGGTGTTGATCCGTTTAAAACTGTTCCGCTTACTGTGTACACCGGCTGTGATCCTTGAATCGTAACTCCTGTTTGATTCACTGTTACGTTTGTTAAACTAACTGGTACAAAAGTATAAGTTGCTTTTGCTGCTGTTAGTGAATAATTTTGTCCTGAAGTTAAGCTGTTGAATGTAAAGTTTCCTGTTGCAGAAACGATTGTTTGAATCACTGCATTACTTGCATTTCTTAATTCTACTGTAACATCTGTAACCAAATTTGCTCCGTTTTTTACAGAACCTGCAATACTTACGGTTCCTGGAACTACGCTTCCGAAAGAAGTATCAACTTGGTTTAATAATGAATTTGGAATTGAGCCTCTTGTATCTTGAGATAATTCCCAAATCATACCTCCAGCTAAACTCTTTGATTTTATATATTGAACCTTTAAATCCATTGACTGTTTATCTTCATAAGAAATAAACTCTTTCGTAGTTGAATTGTATAAATAAGGAACTTTTGTAGTATTATCGAAGTAACGAACCCATCCTGCCGAAGCTGCAGATGGCGTTACCATCATCGTATTTGGATCTAAATAAGCATGTGAATTAGTAACTGGATTTCCGACTAAATCGCAGATTTCGATACTTCCTGATTTTTCGCACGCTCCAGAACCATCCCACGTTCCTGTTGGATTTTGCGGATTGGTACATCCTGGCACTACATATCTTGGTGCTGCAACAAATAATCCGTTTGTTGAATTTGCTGCTACGTTATCAAATTTTTTTCCGTAAAAAGGTAATCCCATAATTAATTTATTAGCAGGAAAACCAATCACGTTTAGATATTGATTTGTTAATTCGTCAAGCGATTCCGATTGTGCTGCACCGTACAATGGATCATTTGGATTCCCGCTGGCATATAATGGAGCATTGTAGCACGTTTTATCGTACCAGTTTCCTCCAAAATCATACCCGAAATACGTGATATAATCGCAATAAGTCGAAATATCTTCTGTCATTCCGTATTGCGCTCTGTTGTTTGGTCCCAAATATTGTTTCGAAACATTTCGAACATTGTTTCCTGCAGCAATCGTAACCAGTTTATTTGGCATTGCCTGACGCATAGCTTTCAGTAAAAGCACTAAATTTTTGTTGTCATCAGGGCTGTATTTTTGTGGAGGCACAGGCATTCCGTTTACAATTTCTGTACCGTCTGTTCCACCAGAAAGCGGATACTCCCAATCAATATCAAATCCGTCGATAAAAGGATAAGTTGTGATGAAGTTTACCATATCTGCCGCTAGAGCCGCTCTTGCTACAGGGCTTGCAGCAATTGGAGAAAGATCTTGACCTTTTGTCCATCCTCCTACAGAAATTAAAATTTTTAAATGCGGATACTTTTCTTTTAGTTTTTTCAAATCATAAAAGTTCCCTTTTACAGGAGCGTCCCACGGAATTCCACCTTCCATATGCTCAAAGTCAGCATAGGTATCCAAACATTTCAACTTTGTATTCTCTGGATGAGCAGGATCATAAGTTGTACCATAAAAAGAATAATTCAAATGCGTCAATTTACTTCCGTCAATCTTCGGAACATTAAAATCCCGGGCGTAGATCGACCATTGCGCATAATACCCTACTACTTTTTTACCGTGTGCTGGTTGTGCTGCGGCAAGTAAGGGAAACAGTAACAAAAAAAGCAATCTGTAATAATGTTTCATAATTAATAATATTGGTTAATAGAAAATAAATACTCCAATTTCAATGTGTAAGCACCAATCGGCACCAACACAAATAATAATCAGCTCGATGCAGTCAATGCTGTATCTGCCAGAAACTAATTCATAATTACATTTCTAAATAAATACTACTATTACCAATATTTCCATAATCATTAGTATAGTTTGGTTTGTATCTATTCAACTTTTAAAAATTCAGTATTAAATTCAATAAGATAAATCTGGGGAAACCTTAATCATTATAAATACTTTTTTGTCATGTTTACTTTTTATTCTTCTTCTTTTATTTGGTTTTAAGGGTTAATAATTCATTTCATTTATCATGTTGTGGAACATATTTTTATTCAGTTTCAAAAACTATTTCATTTTTTTCTCGCCAGAATTATCTCTACCAGAATTCTCCAATAGAGATAATATATTATTAACTCTAAATAACAATATGATGGCGATTCAATCTACTCAATACTAATCAAAACCAAACTTTATAGTAATTTTTTAAGACTTTCATACACTGATAATTCAACATCAGCATGATCTTTTGTATTACATTGCTCGATAAGAGCCTTCAAATCTTCTTTTTTAAGTGTCGATTTATTATCTAAAACAAGTAATAACTCTTGAGAAGCATCACTTAGTTTTTTTGAAAGAGGCAGTATTGGCTGCACCAATGGTGCATTACTTCCTAACTCAATTAATCCTTTATTAACGGCAATCCATTTTGTAAAAAAGGCCGCCACTTTTACTTTGTTTTCTGGTGTTTTTGATTTTAAATATTCATTTACGGCATCATTAAATGCTAATGAATCTTTGGCATCTGGCCCGCAGGCATCTGCAAAAAGTGTGAACGGCGAATACATTTGGTATTCTGTTCCTCCTTTGTTTCTTGTATATCCTTTTAATGGTTCGCAGACATTTGTGAATTCATTTAAAGATTTAAAATTCTGATTATTAGAGATATTTCTTAAGATCACAGCTTTATTTCTAATGTGCGTAAGTCCTAATTCTTCTAATCTAAACGAAACTGTTTCAAGACGTTTGCGCATATTAGCAACATCTGTAACGTCTTCTGCAGACCATAATCTTTCTGCGATTGCCGCTGTTCTCGGCCATACTCTCGAATCTATAGTTTCGGGAGTTGCAAGTTCTGTCCACATTGTGGCTTCTCCTCCTAGAATTCTAGCTTTTTCTTCAGCAGTTAAAGTGGCATCTTTTGGCATTGGGTCATTTAGATAATGACTTGCAACTGGATACATCAAATCAATATAAAAACCATTTGAAAGAACTGTTTTATAGCCTTTTTTAACGGCATTAACTAATGATTGCCCCGCAACAACTCCTTCGTTTGGACCTCTCCAAGAATGTACAATAGCTTCTTTAGATAAATCTTTTGTTAAGATTTCTTCCCAACCCATCAATTGTTTACCATGTTTCTTAAGCATTGGCGCTAGCTGCATGGTAAAATAAGTCTGTAATTCGTGATTGGTATTTAATTTATGTTTCTTTTTAAATTCTTGAATTTTTGGGTTTGCATCCCAGTCTTTTCCTTCATTTTCGTCTCCCCCAATATGAAAATAAGCGCCTGGGAATAATGGGCAAACCTCATCAAAAATTTCACTTAAAATCTGATATGTTTTAGGATTTGAAGGATCTAATGTAGGCGAAAAAATGCCTGCATTTCTTTCAACTCCATAGGTAGCTATTGCTGTACCTTGAATATTTTTTTCGGAAGTTCCGCCGGTAACCGTAATCACTTTACTGCCAATTTCTGGATAAGCAGTTAAAATAGCTGATCCGTGACCTGGAACATCTATTTCTGGAACAATCAAAATACCACGCTGATCGGCGTATTTAACGATATTTTTAATTTCTTCCTGTGTGTAGTACATTCCGTCTGATGCTAATTCAATCAGTCTCGGATGCTTTTTCATTTCAATTCTCCAACCTTGATCATCAACCAAATGCCAGTGAAAAACATTCATTTTCATAGCTGCCAATGCATCGATATTTCTTTTGATCACATCTACAGGCTGAAAATGTCTAGAAGCATCAATCATTAATCCTCTCCAAGTAAAACGAGGAAAATCTGAAATCTGCGATACTGGAAAATAAAATGAATTTGAATTGTTTTGAAGCATTTGTAACAATGTTTCTAAACCGTGTAAAGCTCCTAAATCACTCGAAGCATTAATTGTAATTTTATTCGATTTTATATCTAAATGATAACTTTCATCTTCATACAAACCAATTTTTCCGCTTTTCGTGCAATTGATTTGAAGTGTCGCTTCAGGAAATTCGTTTAATTTGGTTATAAAGCCCTGCTCAAAAAAAATACCTGTTCTACCATCTAAGCGGCGCAAAAAGCGAGTTACTCCTCCAAATATTCTAGGATTTGGATTTCCAGTAATGTTAACTCTAAAATTTTTATTTAAAGCAAAATTACCTTCGTTAATAACAACATTCTGAGGCCAAGGCATAAGATTGAGCTGCTCTTTTTTGACTTGAGCGCCAGCCGTTACACCCGCTAATAGTAGTACAAATAAATATTTCATTTTTTAGTTTTTTGTAAAATAG
Organism: Flavobacterium artemisiae; assembly: GCF_042678225.1. Taxonomy (NCBI): domain Bacteria; kingdom Pseudomonadati; phylum Bacteroidota; class Flavobacteriia; order Flavobacteriales; family Flavobacteriaceae; genus Flavobacterium; species Flavobacterium artemisiae. The sequence continues at coordinate 160,870 of NZ_JBHUDZ010000007.1, forward strand.
CGTCCTTAAACACTATTAGTAATTAGAAAGAAACAAAACCCAGACAGACTTCTATTGAACCTCACTATCGTATAAAATCGATCTGAATTTTGCTATTTGATTCGATTAAAACCGAATCGTAAAAAAGTAACTTTAATAATCAAAACGCTTAAAAGCTTCAATAGCTTCATATTCTGCCAAACCTAATTCGTCATATAAAACGGCAGTATTTTTATTTCTGTCCTCGGCTCTGACCCAGAATTCTCTAGAATCATTTCCTTGAAACATTACTCTGTCTTTTTGAGATTGATGGTATAAAATCGCATGACGTTTTAACAACACTTCTGATGGCGAAAGCGGTACTGCCATATCTATTTCATGAATATCCCATTCGTGCCAAGCGCCTCTGTAAAGCCACAGCCAGCAGTCATCCATGTATTTTTCTGTTTTTAATTGTCCCATTGCTGCAAAAATTGCATTAAGGCAAACTTCATGCGTGCCATGCGGATCGGCTAAATCTCCTGCCGCAAAAACCTGATGCGGTTTGATTTTAGCAATAATCTCTTTTACAATGGCAATATCTTCTGGCCCTAACGGATTTTTCTTTACCTGTCCTGTTTCATAAAAAGGAAGATCTAAGAAATGTGTATTTTCATCCTTCAGTCCGATGTAACGCGTTGCTGCGTACGATTCTCTTCTTCTGATCAATCCTTTTAGTTTTCTAACTTCTAAAGAATCAATCTGGTTTTCTGATTTATTATTTAAAAAATGAATTACCTCTTTAAAATTTATATCTGCTGCTTCTTTACCTATAAAATCACTTGCAACCTCAGCAAATTTTAGCGCTTCATCATCTGTAACTGCAATGTTTCCAGAGGTTTGATACACTACATGAACATCATGCCCTTGTTTGATTAATTTTGAGAAAGTACCACCCATCGAAATCACATCATCATCTGGATGCGGGCTGAAAAGAATCACTCTCTTTTTTGCCGGATTGGCTCTTTCTGGGCGATGAGAATCATCTGTATTTGGTTTTCCTCCCGGCCAGCCGGTAATGGTATGCTGTAAAATATTAAACATATTGATGTTCATATCGTAAGCAGAACCTTCCTGCGCTAGTAGATCAGACATTCCGTTATTATTGTAATCCCTGTCTGTTAATTTTAAAATTGATTGTTTTGTTTTTTGGCATAACCAAACGATGGCTTTGCTTTTTAATTCTGGTGTCCAAAGGCATTCTCCAACTAACCACGGTGTTTTGAAACGTGTTAATTCCGAAGCTGCCGACTGATCTAAAACAAATGTTGCATTAGAATGATTCTGCAGGAAAGTAGCTGGAACTTCTGAACTGATTTCACCTTGAATCGTTCTTTTTATTATTTCTGCTTTATTCTGACCCCAAGCCATCAATACAATACGTTTAGATCTCATGATAGTCGAAACGCCCATTGTAATAGCTCTTTTAGGAACATTGTCAATCCCGTTAAAATCTGAAGATGCATCAACTCTGGTAATATGATCCAAAGTGATGATTCTTGTTCCTGAGTTAACGTGAGAACCTGGTTCATTAAAACCAACGTGTCCCGTGCGTCCGATTCCTAAAAGCTGAAAATCCAGACCTCCAGCATTTTTAATATTCATTTCATAATCAATACAATATTGATTCAGTTCTTCTAGAGCTATAGTTCCGTCAGGAATATTAACATTTTCAGGTTTAATATCAATATGATTAAAAAGATGCTGGTGCATGAAATAATGATAGCTCTGATTGTTCTCTCTATTCATCGGATAATATTCATCCAGATTGAAAGTGATAACATTGCTAAAACTTAGACCTTCTTCTTTGTGCATTCTAACCAATTCTTCGTATACCTTAATTGGCGAAGAACCCGTTGCAAGACCTAAAACACAGTTTTTACCTTTTTCTTGTTTAGATCTAATCAGCTGCGCAATTTCCTGTGCTACAATTATAGAAGCTTCTGCAGAACTTTTGAAGATTTCGTTGTGGATTTTTTCGAATCTTGTTTCTTCAAATTTCCCTGCGCTTTTATAGCTGATATCAGGTTTAATTTCTAAAGCACTTTTCATTTCTTTTCTTTTTTGTAGTCAGTACGATTTTGGTTAAAGAATAGTATAGACAGCTTTCGCCGCCTATACTCTCTTACTAACCAAACTTAAATTTTCTTGTTTTTTGTTTTTAGAAGTTTGCTTTATCAACGTCCCACCAAAGTCTGGTCGCTCCGTTATCTGGACCGCCAAGAACTGCAACTCCAGACTCAACTCCTTTAGGATTGTTTGATGCCTCAGATTGTGCAAATGGAAGTCTTCTAACTCCTAAAGCAGTACTGATGATACCACCGCTCTTATTATTAGTGATTCTAAACAATTTAGGATAACCTGTTCTTCGGTATTCAGACCAAGCTTCTTGTCCATCAGGATAAGTAGCAATCCATTTTTGTGTGATGATTTTTTCTAAATTGATTTCGTTAGTAGCTCCCCAAGCAACTGTAACTTTAGAAACTGCTGGTGCATTATTTACAGCACTAATAGGATCAACATAGTCTTTTGCTATTTTAACATCATCTGCAATATACGCGGCTGCACCTTCAACACCGTTTTGTTCAAACGATGCTCTAATACCTGCTTCGTATAAATCTTTTGCAGTACCGCCCATGTTCCATCCTCTTAAAGCTCCTTCAGATCTTAAGAAATAAACCTCAGCAGTTGACATCCAAGTAACTTCACCAGTTCTTGTTCTATCACCAGTTCTAGAAAAATTAGCGTAAGTTGATGGAGTTGGATATACAATACCTGTTCTCACACCTCTATATTCACCTTCAACTTGTGTAGAAGGTTCCCAATATTTGGCCATTCTAGGATCTTGGTATCCACCCATGATAGATTCCATATCAGCTCCCATATTTAAACCAACCCAAACGTGGCTCATTACATCAATTACATTTAAATCCAATGGTGATTTAATTTTAATAAGATCTGCATTTAATTTAAACACCCCAATTGATTGGCTTACTGCTTTTTCAGCTTCTGTTTTTGCCAATGCAGGATTTACTTTAGAGATACGAACTGCTAATCTTAAACGAAGTGAGTTTGCATACTTAACCCATTGAGCATAGCTTCCAGCATAATTAGATTGATCTGTTTCAGCGAATTTAGAAACTTCTCCAGCCGTTACTCTTTGAGTCAAATCTGTAACTGCAAAATCCAAATCTTTAAACATCTGAGTGTAAATTTGCTCCTGAGAATCGTAAGTTGCAAGACCTTCGCCTCCGAATTTAGAATATACTGCTGGTCCGTACATATCTGTAATACGCTGCATAGTTGCCACTTTTATAATAAGTGACCATGCATAAAACTGATCGTATTTTCCTTTTGCTCTCTGCTCTACTTTAAACAAGTTTGCAACGATATTTACATACGCATCATCCCAAGCATACCCGTTCCAGTTCGGATTTAAGTTGTAATTATGGTTGTTGATTCCTCCAAATTCATTTGGACTGGTCATATATCCTGACCATCCATCTGCTTGCAAACTTTGCTGTAACTGATACTGCCAAGTTACATCTGATATATAAAGTCTAGTAAAGGCAGGCTTAATTAAACTTTTTATATTATTAAAATTTTGTTCCAAATCCGGTGTGGTTGCACCAACAGGGTTTTGGTTTATCTCCTCAAAATTATCTGTACAACCAAAAGCTGCAAGAAGAGAGAAGCATATTGCTGTTCTTTTTATTATATTTAATGTCATGATAGTAAGATTAGAATGTTAAGTTTAAATTAAGACCGATACTTCTTGTTGACGGCATTCCGAATACATCAACACCTTGTAAACCTTCACCTGTACTTAGCGCCACATTTGGATCAAATGGAGCATCTTTATAAATAAAGAATAAATTTCTAGCAATTAAAGAGATTGTAGCTGTTTGAACAAAAGGTAGTTTTGCTTTATTAAATGTATATCCTACAGAAATTTCTCTAACACTAACATTTGTTGCATCATAAACATATTGGCTACTTACTCCGTTTCTTCCTGAAGTATTTGTATAATATGTGTAAGGATCCATTGAAGTCACTGGAGTTCCGTCACTAGCTTTAACACCATTAAGTTTTACAGATCCAGCATTTCTAGCATCACCTGTTGCTTTAGAAACACCATTAAAATCATTGATTGCCTGTGTCAAACTAAGTACTTCTCCTCCAAAACGTCCGTCTAATAAAATATTCGCAGTAAATGCTCCAATTTTAAATGTGTTAGACCAGCCTAACATAAAATCAGGATTTGCATTTCCTATTTCTTTCCAGTCTGTTCTTTGTAATGTATTATCATCATTAACTAAGATTCTTCCTTGGTCATCTCTTTTAAAATCAAAACCTTCGATTACACCAAATGGTCTTCCTTCAATTAATGAATATCTATAAGAGTTAGAACCTGGATCTGTAAGAACAATTCTTCCGCCTGTTGATTCTGAAGGAATATCATTTACTCTACTCTTGTTTTGTGAATAGTTAACTCTTGTTTCCCAATTGAATTTATCACCTCTTACTACATCACCATATAAAACAACCTCAAATCCTTTATTAGAAATACTACCAGCATTAATAGCGTAAAAAGTATATCCGTTTGCGTTTGTAGATTCTGCAGGAACTTGAAGAAATTGGTTTTTAGTATCTGAAGTATAGTAAGACAATTCAAAACCTAATCTATTATTAAATAATTTCCACTCAGTACCAAGCTCCAATTCTGATTTTAATTCATTTTTCAAACTTGTTCCTGGTTTTGGTCCTACTGTAGGATTTACGTTATTTCCAGCAACAATGCTAGATGTAGGACTTGTAATTGATGCCGCAATATCATTACCAACTTTAGCATATGTAGCACGAACTTTACCATAGTTAATAAATTCTGGCATGGTCGTCATTTCACTAAGAATTGCAGTTGCACCAATAGATGGATAAAAATATCCTGGATCTTGAGTATTTACTAATGTAGATGACCAATCATTTCTTGCTGCAAGATCTAAGAATAAATAATCTTTGTAACCAAAAGTTGTAGCAGCAAATACTGACTGAACTTCTCTTGCTGATCCTGTTTGAACGTTTCCGTTGTTACTTACAAAGTTACCAAGAGTAAAGATGTTATCATAAACTAAACCTCCTCCGATACCAGAATCTAGTGTTAATCCAGTAGCTTTTGAGTGATTTATACTAGTACCTAAAGTTCCATTGAAGCTAAAGTTTTCTGAAAATTTAGTATTAATTAAAGCAATTAAATCAGCATAATTTTGAGTACCGATCAAATTTGCATTGATATATCTTCCTGTAGGATGTACCAGAGAACTTGCAGAAGTTGCGTACATTCTTTTTTGGAAATTACTTTCGTTTCTGTTGTAGCTGTATCTTGAAGTTAAGTGAAACCACTCAGCTATTTTATAATCTAAAGCAATTGCTCCGTTAAAGAAATTATTTTGATCTACAGATTTTTGTTTGTTAATCTGCCAGTAAGGATTTTCATTACTTTCATTAACAGCCGCAAATCCTGGATAATTTTGCTGCATCATGTTTTTAACTGGATCAAAAACTTCGTAAGTTTTTAAATCATTAAGAGAAAAAGCTCTTGGATGACCGTACACACCAGCAATAGGGTTAAAATACAAACCATTTGTTGGTCTGTTATTAATAGTCTGCGTAACATAATTTGCTGTTACAGCAACACTTAATTTATCTTTAAAGAATTTGCTTGTTTGACGAATTCCAAAGTTGTTTTTCTTTAAATGATTTCCTGGAACTATACCGTTAGAATCTGTATTTGCATAACTTAAAGCAGTTGATGCTCCTTCTGTAGCTTTTGAAAAAGTCATCGATGTAATTTGAGTATTACCTACTTCAAAAAAGTCTTTAATATCTTTATCTCCTTCAACTTTTTGTTTTGCTCCCCAAGATCTTGGATCTCCTGCATTAGAAGTATAATCTGATTGAAATTCTGGAAGATAAGCAGCACTTTCAAATGTTGTTACTGAGTTAACATTAAATGATTCTGCTCCAGCTTTTGCTTTTTTAGAAGATAATAAAATTACCCCATTTGCTCCTTGAGAACCATATAATACAGAAGCTGCAGCACCTTTAAGAACTGTCATTCCTTCGTAATCGTCTGGATTTATTAAAGATACAACATCACCTCCATCTTTATTACCACCATTCAAATCTCCAAAAGTTCCGTTTGGCTGTCCAGAACCTCCGTTGTACAATGGAATACCATCAATTACATACAATGGCTGGTTGTTTACAAATGATGAATTACCACGAATCGTAACTTTTGTCGTTCCTCCAGCTCCAGATGAACTTCTCGTTACAGCAACACCGGCAATTTTACCTGCTACTGTATTAATAAGGTTGGCATCTTTTACACGAGTTAACTCTTCTCCTTTAAGTTCTTGTGCGGCATATGCTAATGATTTTTTAGTCTTTTTAATACCTAATGAAGTTACAACAACTTCATTTAAAGCATTTGAAGCTCCTTGCACTAATTTAACATTAATAGTAGAACCATCTCCTACAACTATTGACTGCGTTTCTAGTCCTACATAAGTAAAAACTAAAGTCTGCCCTTTTTGAACTTCAATTGAATACAATCCGTCAAAATCGGTAGTAGTACCTTTTTGACCTCCTTGTACAGCAACAGATGCCCCTGGCAATGGCATTCCGTCAGAATCTGTAATCACACCCTTGACACTTTTTACTTGAGCAAGCGAAACCTGCGCAGTAAAAACAATCATAAAGATTAAGAAAATTTTTTTCATGTTTATTTTATTTTGTTAGTTATGAGGTAAAATTATTCTTAAGACATTGTTAAAAAAAATAAATTAAACCAACAACCTAAAATTTTAAACGAACGACATAAATTATTCAATAATGCGTTTTACGAAAACGTTTTACCTCAAAAAATAAACACCAATATGTAATTTTTAAAAATTTTTACGCAAAAGAATTGCCACTTTGCAACTAATTGTTTAAAGTTGCATAAAATTACAATCAAAGAATCCTACTACTAATCCCCTTATTTTTATAATTGAAAGAAATTAAAAAAGTTAAATTTGATATCAAACTGCAAAATCATCTTTGGTTCTGGGGAAGCTATTTTACATTAAACTTTTTGAGATGGGGAGCTTACTTTAATGATTATCCGTATTCCTTCAAATCAAACTTAATAGAGTTTTCACTTCACATTCCGTTAGTTTATTTCAACCTCTTTGTTTTAGTTCCAAAATATGTTTTAAAACAAAAATATTTTCAATACACCATTGCATTAGTACTAAGTCTGTTTGGAGTTTATTTATTAAAGACAGCCCTTACCTATTATATCGTATCCGAAAATATCTGGCCAGAAGCCAATAGAGAATATCATCCTTTCGAAATCAATCATATTGTTGCCGTTTGTATTGGCGAACTGTATGTTCTTGCTATGGCATCATCTGTTTATCTGACTTTAACCTGGCTGCGAGAAAGAGAACGAAACAGATCTTTGAGAGAAAACCAGTTTAAAATCAAATTAAAGTATCTGGAAAATCAGATTCAGCCACATTTTTTCTTTAATACCTTAAACAATCTATATGCACTTTCTTTAGAATCTTCTAATAAAGTTCCCGATGTAATCATCAAACTTTCTAATTTGATGGAATATGTACTGTATGATGTTAAAGGAACTAAGTTTGTGCCTTTATTAAAAGAGATAGACTATATTCAAAATTATATCGAAATCGAAAAATTGAGATTCGAAAATGTAGAAGTAACTATAAATCTAGAATCTAATATTGAAGATGTTTCTGTACCTCCATTAATTTTTATCTCTTTGGTCGAAAATGCCTTTAAACACGGGAGTTTAAACAATAAAAATTTAAAGATAAAGATCAACTGTAAAGTTATTGACAATCAAACCTTAGACTTTGAAATCTTAAATAATTTCGTAATTTCACAAAACCATAATCCTAAAAGAGGGATTGGTTTGAGAAACACAAAAAAACGACTAAAACTTATTTACAAGACCGATTTTAGTCTCAAACAAACTACTAAACTAAATTTTTATATAATTCGTTTACAAATACCTATTCACAATGAAGATTAAATGCGTTATAGTTGACGATGAACCACTGGCAATCAAAGTCCTGCAAAATTACTTTACAAATTTTACAGATTTTGAGATAGTTGGAACATTCAATAACTCGCTAGAAGCTCTTGATTTTATCAACACTGTGAATGTTGATGCTGTTTTCTTAGACATCAATATGCCGATGATGACGGGATTTGAACTTATTAGTTTAATAGAGAACAAAACCAAAGTCATTATAACAACCGCTTTTAGAGAATTTGCTGCCGAAAGTTATGACCTTGATGTTTTAGATTATTTAGTAAAACCTATTCCGCTTCCTAGATTCATAAAATGCATCAACAAAATTACTACCGAGTACAATCTTAAAAACAATATTAAAGTAGAAACCACTAAAGGCGATTCACATATTTTTATCAAAGTCGATAAAAAAATGATGAAAATTAATATTGAAGAGATTTTGTTTGTTGAAGGAATGAAAGAATATATAAAAGTGGTTACTCCAGACAAAACCTATATAACCCACAAATCCCTCACTTCTTTGTCAGAAGAATTACCTGCAGATCGCTTTTTGCGTATCCATAAATCTTTTGTCATTGCCTTAAATAAGGTAAAATCTATCGAAGGAAACCGAATTCAGATCCAATCTTACACCATTCCGATCGGCAGAAACTACAGTAAAGAAGTTAAAAATAAGATTCTAGAATAATATAATTATGAAATCTATTTTCTAAAGTCGTAAAAATTAACACTTTGTTGAAATAATAGTGTCGTTGGTATAAATTTAACATTATTTATACCTTTTTATTTTTTTTTGATAATCCTAACAAATATATTTACGGTCTTCAAAAAACAGATTAATAAAAAATTAACCTCATTATTATTATGACTTCAGAAAATGTACAAACCAAGTGGGGACAATTTATCTCTTTGATAATTGTTTTCTTCTTTTGGGGCTTTGTTGGTTCTGCCAATGATATCCTTATTCCAGTGTTCAAAAAAGTATTTACGTTATCGCAGGTACAATCACAATTAGTAGCGTGGGCATTCTACGCAGCGTACTTTGTAGGATCAATTATATTCTTCATCGTTTCTCTAAAAGTAGATGTTTTACAAAAATACGGATACAAAAAAACATTATCTGCCGGATTAATTTTGTCAGCTGTTGGATCGTTTTTATTCGTTCCAGCTGCAACAATTCAAAGTTTTCCATTCTTTTTAACTGCCTTATTTACAGTAGGATTAGGATTTTCAATCCAGCAAATTGTAGCGAACCCTTTAGCAATTAAAATGGGAAGCCCAGAAACTGGCGCACACCGTTTGACTTTAGCAGGAGGAATCAACTCTTTTGGAACTACAATTGGAGCTATTTTACTTGGTATTGCCTTGTTCGGAATGGGCGATAACAAAAAAACAGCTCTTTCGTTAGAAGATATCAAATTGCCATTCATTATTTTAGGTCTTGCTTTTATCGTGGTTGCCGTTTTCATGAATTTTTCTAAAATCGAAAACCCAACAAAAGAAGAAGAGGCAGTAATTAAAGACGGACACAGCAAATTCAACATTTTCGACTATCCTCAATTATACTTAGGTATGTTAGGAATATTTATTTATGTTGGAACAGAGGTTACAATCATCAGTAATTTACCCGCTTTATTGCATACATCTGAATTCGGAAACGTTCTTGAAGACGCCGTTGCACCATTTATTGCTCTTTACTGGGGAAGTTTAATGATCGGACGTTGGAACGGAGGAGCAAACGTTTTCAATACTTCAAACCTTGTAAACACAGCACTTAAATTTATTGTGCCAGCAGTTGCATTTGGAGTAATCATTGGAGCAAATATTTTTGCTGCACACGACGTTTCTTCATTCTACATCTACCCAATCTGGATCTTATTATTTATCGCAGTAAGTTTTGTAGGTGGTAAAAATGCTGGAAAAACATTAATGCTTTTCGGAATCTCAGGATTAACAATGATGGTTTTAGGTCTAGTTTGGCCAAATCCAGAAATTGCTAAATTCTTCTTTATTTCTGGCGGATTATTCTTGTCTATTATGTGGCCTTCAATCTTCGATTTAGCTATCGCAGGTTTAGGAAAAAACACAGGAAAAGCATCTTCTTTCTTAATCATGATGATTTTAGGTGGTGGAGTAATTCCACTTATCCAAGGAAGTATCTGTGATTTAGATGGAACAAATCCAAACGGAATTTTCGGAATTACTTACACTCACTTCTCATACATTATACCACTTCTTGGTTTTGCATATTTAGGATTCTACGGTTTCTACTGTCCTAAAATTTTGAAAAAACAAGGAATCAGCCATATTGAAGGCGGAGGCGGAGGACACTAAGCTCTTCTTATATAAAAACAAAAGGTCTCGTTTTACAAGAGTAAAACGAGACCTTTTGTTTTATGAATAAGTAAAAAAAAACTTAGAACC
>NZ_JBHUDZ010000007.1:171533-798353 GCF_042678225.1 Flavobacterium artemisiae
GCTCAGAAATAGTATAAACAACATCTTTATCGGCATGAATGATAATTTTATCAATATCAACTTCTAAAAGGGCTTTTGGATCTTTAATTTTCAAAGTACAAGCGCCATCAAAAAAACCATCCTCTTCTATCGTTTTTCTAGCCTTTAAAACAGTGCCATCACTTAAAACCGCCGAAATAGTCATTTCACTATTCAAAGTTTTAGAATAAAACCCATCCATGACCAGCAATAAACGATAAGAATTTTTCATTTCCGGCCCTTTAAACTCATGACGCGTAATATTGTATCGCAGTCCTTTTGCCAATGTTTGAAATTTAACCGAACAATCCAATTCATAAGTAGCTACATCTCCAGCATCATTTACCGAAGTAATCACTTTTGCTGTCTGAGCAGTTATCGAAAAACTAGCAGCAAAAAAAGCCAAAATAACCAATATCACTTTCATATTCAATCATTTAAGTTTCATATAAAAGTAAAAAAAATCGCCTTTTCTCGTTAGAAAAAAGACGATTTTAATTTTGTAAAGCTAAAGGATTACTTATTTCCTTTTTCGAAATCAGCAACGAACTGAGCTAAACCGATATCAGTTAACGGGTGTTTCAACAATCCGTAAATTGCAGAAAGTGGTCCAGTCATAACATCAGCACCAATTTTAGCACAATTTACAATATGCATAGTATGACGTACAGAAGCAGCCAAGATTTGAGTTTCGTAACCGTAGTTATCATAAACCTCTCTAATTTCCTGAATCAAGTTTAAACCATCTGTAGAAATATCATCTAAACGACCAACAAACGGAGAAACATAAGTTGCACCTGCTTTAGCAGCCAAAAGAGCCTGACCAACAGAGAAAACAAGAGTTACGTTAGTTTTAATTCCTTTGTCAGAAAAATATTTAGCAGCCATTACCCCTTCTTTCGTCATCGGTAATTTAACCACGATTTGATCGTGTAATTCTGCTAACTCTTCTCCCTCTTTGATCATTCCGTCATAATCCAAAGCATTAACTTCAGCACTTACATCACCTTCAACAAGGTTGCAAATGTCTACATAATGCTTCAAAATATTATTTTTTCCAGTAATACCTTCCTTAGCCATTAATGACGGATTAGTAGTTACACCATCCAAAACACCTAAAGCTTGCGCTTCTTTAATCTGAGCTAAGTTAGCTGTGTCAATAAAAAATTTCATATTTAATTAAATTTAAATGTGTTGATATATTGGGCGTGACCATATTTGCAAAAGGCGCACTCAACAAACCGCTTATGAGCGCCTTTCTCAAATCTGGTCGGGCTATCCGCACTACTTCGGTAGTAAGCTTCTATCCCTCACGCAAATTCAGCTGCAAAATTACGAAATCAATATCAATAACAATTTCAAAAACCAAATCAATTTGTAATTTATACTAAAAATCACAAAATAATTCCAATGAGTAATTTATAACATCAATAAAAGTAGCTGCTCAACTCAAATAAACAGCAAGCCTAATAAAAAAATATAAATCCATCTTACTATAAAATAAAATGGATTTAAAAAAAGCGTATTTTTCACACAAGAAATCAACAAATTAATTTTCTATTTTAGCACAGACTTTCATTATAAACAAATAAAAAATGGCCCAATATTCTTTAGAAAAAAATCTTTTGACACTTAGCGTCCGTAAATCACCATTCATCATTCGTTTAATTCTCTGGACATTGGCATTTTCATTTTTTATTTTTCCAATCAGCAGCATGATTGCTTCTATAGCTTCAGGAAACGGATTTCATTTTGGATTTTTAATTGGGATTGGAATTTTTTCCCTAATAGGATTTTTTATGCTCAGAGTTTCTTTATGGAATACTTATGGTCAAGAAACCATTTTATTTACCAATGAAGAAATAATATACGAAGCAGATTATAAATGGTTTAAAGATGCTAAAAAGAATATTACACGTAACAACATTTCTTATTCAGCTAAAGCATCAGGTTATGAAGAAGACAACGAAGGTATATTGGTAATTCAAAACGAAACACAAACTATAGAATGTGTTGTAAAAATGCCTCAATTAGAAGTAGAACAATTAGCTGTATTTCTTAGGGATAGATAAAAAAGCACAGTATATTTAATAAAAATGCGTAAAATCAAAAGAATGATATTTACGCATTTAATACCGCAAAAAATTCAATGAATTTTTACAGCTTATAATGATTCATCAACATCTTTTCATACATTTTATCTGGTAGCGCGCGTTTTAAAACAATCGAAAATTTCTGCATAAAAGCACCAACTTTATAATGAACATTTGGCTTTTTAGTCTCAATAATTTTATAAACCGCCTCTGCCATTTCGTTCGGATTACTTCCCGCATCAACATGTTCATTCATAGTAGAAAGCATATCCCCGTAAACCTTTTCATAAGCCGAATCTTTAATAACAGGCGCATGATAACGTCCCGCCGCAATATTTGTTGCAAAATCTCCAGGCGCCACATTTGTAATTTCAATTCCGAAAGATTTAACTTCCATTCGCAGCGCTTCTGTAATCAATTCCAAAGCACCTTTAGAAGCCGAATAAACGCTTCTATAAGGCAATCCCATATATCCGGCAATAGAAGTAATATTAATAATCAAACCCGATTTCTGTTCACGCATTTGTGGCAAAACTGCTTTCATCACTTCAATCGGCCCAAAGAAATTAGTTTCAAAATTATTTCTGATTTCTTCAGTCGGAATTTCTTCCAGCGGACCCGTAATTCCAACTCCGGCATTATTAATTACAATATCGAGTCTTCCAGAAGTTGCAATAACTTTAAAAACCACAGCTTTTATCGATGCAGCATCACGAACATCTAAAGCAACAAGCGGAAAAACAGAATTTAGAACCTTCTCAGGATTTCTGCTTGTTCCATAAACAACAAAACCTTTTTGATGCAAAAATTCTCCAATAGATTTTCCGATTCCAGATGATCCTCCGGTAATTAAAACGACTTTACTCATTTTTTAAGTTATAAGTTATGGTTTATAAGTTTTTAATGGTCCAACCAGTATTTAAATTCAAGTTTTGATTAAATATCCGAAGCCAATAACCAGAATAATTAGCACTATTTTTGAAATTTTATCACTCATATTGGTTTTCCAAATGTCCAAAAATAAAAAAATCTTCCATAAAGGAAGATCACAAACTAATTAATTCTAAAAAATAAAAAAATGGCAAGCGACCTACATCGCACCGCTCAACCACGTACCCTTGCTATGTTCCCATCCTGGGGGAGTCTGCAGGAGCTGGTCGTGTAGGACTTGCCGGTGCAAATATACAACCTTTTTATATTTTTGCAAGAACTTTGTTGCTATAAAAATATCATCGTATATTGGCTTATTCAAATTTTTAACCATGAAAAAATATAACTTCCTATCTGTCATTTTATTAGGAATCACATTAATTGGATGTGGAGATAAAAATAAAGGTGAAAATTCTTTGTTTACTATCGATGATTCTGCTTTTCCAGCCCATCTTACGCAAAAAGACGCGCTTAATATTGGAGTTTTAAACCCAAAATCGAAAGAAATTGACAGCGTTGCCTACTTCGTAAACGATCAAAGAGTCGGAGGCACAAAAGGTGCTAAAGAATTTAGATTTGAATTAATAGATCAAAAATTAGGTTATCAATACCTAAAAGCAACAGTTTATTTTGGAGGAGATTCATCTGATGCAACCAAAAGAATTGAAGTGGTTTCGGATATTGAGCCGAAACTTTTAAAATATAAAATCGTAAACACTTTTGCTCACGACAAAAAAGCTTTTACAGAAGGTTTAGAATTTTACAACGATACATTGTATGAAAGTACAGGACAAGAAGGAGCTTCTTTTATTAAGAAATACGATTATAAAACTGGGAAAGTTTTTAAACAAATTGATTTAGACCAACAATATTTTGGTGAAGGAATTACCTTTATTAATGGAAAATTATTTCAGTTAACTTACAAAAACAAAAAAGGTTTTATCTACGATGCTAAAACATTAAAACTTGAAAAAACCTTTGATTTTGAAAAAGATATCGAAGGCTGGGGAATGACAAATGACGGTAAAAACATTTACCAAACCGACGGAACTGAAAAAATCTGGAAAGTGGATCCTGCTACTCAAAAAATGATTGATTATATTAATGTGTATTCTGGAAGTTCTAAAATTAAAGCAGTTAATGAAATCGAGTGGATTGACGGAAAAATTTACGCTAATATTTGGTTTAAAGATGCTATTGCAGTTGTAAACCCACAATCTGGCGCTGTCGAAAGAATTCTAGATTTATCTGATTTAAGAAAAACAATGACCGATATTACTAAAGACGATGTTCTTAACGGAATTGCTTACAACCCAAAAACCAAAACTATTTTTGTAACTGGTAAAAACTGGAGCAAAATGTTTGAAATTTCAGTTTCAGAATAATTAAAATAAAAATCAAAAACACGAATTTCACAGATTTCACGGATTAGTTCGTGTAAATTTGTGAAATTTGTGTTTTATAACAATACTGCAATGACAACCTTAATCACAAACATTCAAGAATTATTACAAGTTCGTGAAACTTCAATTACTAAAGTCTCAGGTTCTGAAATGGCGACTCTTCCAACCATAAAAAATGCTTTTCTAATCTTGAAGGATGATCTAATTGAAGATTTTGGATCAATGGAAAATCTTCCAGAGATTAAAGCTGATAAAATTATAGATGCCACTGGAAAAGTTGTTCTGCCTTCTTGGTGCGACAGTCATACACATATTGTATATGCTGGTAATCGTGAACAAGAATTTGTAGACCGCATTAACGGATTGTCTTATGAACAAATTGCCAATCGAGGCGGCGGGATTTTAAACTCTGCTAAGAAACTCAATGACAGCACAGAAGAAGAAATCTACGAGCAGTCTAAAATCCGTCTTGAAGAAGTAATGCATTTAGGAACCGGAGCCGTAGAAATAAAATCAGGTTACGGATTAACGATTGATGGAGAACTAAAAATGCTTCGTGTTATTAAAAAACTAGCCGAAAATTATCCAATTGCCATTAAATCTACATTTCTTGGCGCACATGCATTTCCTGTTCATTATAAAGAAAATAAAAAAGGCTACATTGACGAAATCATCAATGAAATGCTGCCAGAAATTTCCAAAAACAATCTAGCCGATTATGTTGATGTATTTTGCGAAAGTGGTTATTTTTCTGTTGAAGAAACTGAAACGATTATGGAAGCTGGTTTGGCTTTTGGTTTAAAACCAAAAATTCACGTCAATCAATTTAATTCGATTGGAGGTATTCAGGCTGGAGTCAAATTCAATGCTCTTTCTGTTGATCATCTCGAAATTATGAATCCAGAAGATATTGAGGCTTTAAAAAACACAGAAACAATGCCTGTAGCTTTACCTTCTTGTTCTTATTTCTTAAGTATTCCGTACACACCCGCGCGCGAAATGATTAAAGCAGGTTTACCTTTGGCATTAGCAACTGATTTCAACCCCGGTTCTACTCCATCTGGAAACATGAACTTCGTAGTCGCAACTGCGTGCATTAAAATGAAAATGACGCCTGAAGAAGCTATTAATGCCGCAACAATAAACGGTGCTTACGCAATGGGAATTTCAAATACCCACGGAAGTATTACAAAAGGCAAAAAAGCCAACTTGATCCTCACAAAACCAATTTCTTCTTATTATCAAATTCCTTATGCCTTTGGAAGCAATTTAATTGAATCTGTTTTCATCGAAGGCAAAATTTTAAGCTGAGTTGTTTGCTGAAGTACAATCGAACAATTCAATTAAATAATTAAAATCTAATTTGATCTGCTCAAATCTGTTTAAATCTGCGTGAAAAATCTATGTGTAAATATTTCACGCAGATTTAAACAGATTTTGGCAGATATTCACAGATTAAATTAAAATTTCACCAAACATTATTCCATAAAAAAAGGTCTGTGAAAAATCACAGACCTTTAATATCTTAGTGGTATTATTAATCCTTTCGGCCTATTATCTTAAACTGAAACTAGTTTTAGATACTAATTCATCATTATCAAATACATTGATAAAGTAAGTTCCTTTTGCAAAATCTTTACCTGGAAGATCTTGAACAACATTTACAGATTTATTTTCGTACTGTACAGTTGTTTTAAAGCTGTAAGTTAAAGAATTATCTCCAAAGCTTTCTGTTTTCTTATCACCTAAAACGTTATTTTTAGCATCGATAACTTGTACATAATACGTTTTGTCACCAGATTTAGCAATTTGATTTTCTGCAATTGTAAAACTAATTTTCAAAATATCTGCACGGCTAGCTTTGTCAGTTTCGATTTGTTTTCCTGAGCTTTTCAATTTGTAAGCAGCTGTTTTAGTATTCAAAATTGATAATTTAGAACCTTTTTCAACTGTTTTTGCTAACTCTTCATTTTGACCAACTAATACTTCATTGTATTTTTTAGATTCTCCTAAAACTACAATTGTACTATCTCTTTGAGTAGTTAAAACACCATTTTGTTTTTTCAATTCGTCATTTTCTGCAACCAAAGTTTTCATTTTGCTTTGCATTGCCTGAACTTGAGATCTGTATTTAGAAACATCTCCTTTAGATTTGTTCAAATCATCCATCAAAGCTACAACTTTGTCTCTTTCTTGAATTAATTCGTCAGACATTGACGTATTTTCTGCGATTGCAGCATCATAAGTGGCTTTTAACTCCTGCAGATCTTTCATCACAGATTCTTTCTCTGTTAATGTTGTCGTAAGTTCTGTTTTTGTAACATCAGAATCAGATGACAATTTAAAAATATACACTAAACTACCAACCAGTAGGACTGCTAAAACTGCGATTACCGCCTTTAGACTTGAATTGTTGTTCTTTGGGTTTTCCATATTTAAATAATTTTCTTTAATAACAAATTTAAGAATTAATATAAGGTAATAACGTAAGTTTCTACAATTATATTATTTTTGAAGAATAAATTTTTTTCATGGAGAAATTAATCCCTTTTACTATAAATGATTTGGCTAAAGTAACCAATCATAGAAGCGGTGAAATCAAGTTCGGAGAAAAAATGATTGTCATACCAAGCGGTGCTGACATAATTGATTTTCTAAAAGAAAGCGAAGCCAAATATGTCCTTTTAGGAATTCCTGAAGATATCGGCGTGCGTGCTAATTACGGAAGACCTGGAGCCGCTTCTGCGTGGCAGAGCGCTATTAAAAGCATTGCTAATATTCAGCATAATCGTTTTTCTAAAGGAAGCCAGATTATCGTTTTAGGACATATTAATGTTACTGAACAAATGCGCGATGTTGAAAATCTTGATTTTAATGACATTGATGATCGTTCTAAATTAAGCCAATTAGTTGAAAAAATAGACAAAGAGGTTTCACATATTATTTTTAATATTATTAAAGCTGGAAAAACGCCTATTATTATTGGAGGCGGACATAATAATGCTTACGGAAATATTAAAGGTGCCGCTTTAGCGAAAGGAAAACCAATAAATGCAGTAAATTTTGATGCGCATTCCGATTTTAGAATTCTGGAAGGACGTCATAGCGGCAACGGATTTTCATACGCTTATGAAGAAGGTTTTTTAAAGAAATATTTCATTTTCGGACTTCATGAAAACTATACCTCAAAAAGCGTTTTAGATATCATTAAAAAGCTTGAAGACCGTGTTCGTTATAATACTTACGACAGTGTAAACATCAGAAAAGAAAAAGACTTTAACCGTGAAATGATTACGGCGCTGGATTTTATCAAAAATGATGCTTTCGGAATTGAAATTGATCTAGACGCTATTCCAAATATTGCCAGCAGCGCCATGACCATCAGCGGATTTTCTGTTGAAGAATTAAGACAATTTGTTTCATTTTTCGGCGAACATAAAAACGCTGCCTATCTTCATATTTGCGAAGGCGCACCAGATTTGGACAATTCGCCAAACAATAATCTAATCGGTAAATTAATTGGTTATCTGGTAACCGATTTTATAAAAGCAAACATCGAAAAAGACTAATTGTCTAACGTCTTTTTTCTTCCTCAAAAGTGGCTATTTGCTAAATAAAAGTCAATTAAAATAAACGATTGATCGAATAAACCTATCTTTGCACAGCATTTTAGTATTTTAAACTAAAATGCTTAACACTTAAGATATGTTATTCGAAGATTTATCACTTTCAAAAAGTATACAAAAAGCCGTATTTGAAGAAGGCTATTTAAATCCCACTCCTATTCAAGAAAAATCAATTCCGATTGTGCTTTCTGGACGCGATTTAATTGGTTGTGCACAAACAGGAACAGGAAAAACAGCGGCTTTTGCTATTCCAATTATACACCAATTACACCGTATTGTCGGCTCTTCAAAAAAGACAAAACAAATTCGCGCATTAGTAGTTACGCCAACCCGCGAATTGGCAGTTCAAATCGGACAAAGCTTTGACACTTACGCTAAATATACCAACTTAGTACAGTTAACTATTTTTGGAGGTGTTTCTCAAAACCCACAAGTTGATGCTTTAAAAAATGGGGTCGATATTTTAATTGCAACTCCTGGACGTCTGCTGGATTTGCATAAACAAGGTTTTCTAGATTTTAATCATCTTCATACTCTAGTTTTAGACGAAGCGGATCAGATGCTGGATATGGGTTTTATAAACGATGTAAAAAAGATTGTAAAACTAACACCAAAAAACAGACAAACACTTCTTTTTTCTGCTACAATGCCTATCGCAATTCGCGAATTAGCCGAAATGTTTCTGCAGGATCCTGAAAAAGTAGAAGTTTCTCCTGTTTCATCTACAGCAGAAAATGTAGAACAGCGTATTTATTTTGTTGACAAAACAGAAAAAAGAAATCTACTATATCATTTGATTAAAGAAGAAAATCTATCAAATGTACTTGTGTTTTCAAGAACAAAACATGGAGCTGATAATGTTGTAAAAGCACTTCGTAAAAAAGATATTCCAGCTGAAGCTATTCACGGAGACAAATCTCAAAATGCAAGACAGCGCGTTTTAGATGCTTTTAAAAATAAAGAAGTCGGCGTTTTGGTCGCAACAGATATTGCTGCAAGAGGAATTGATATTGAACAACTTCCGTATGTTATCAATTTTGATCTTCCAAATATTCCTGAAACTTATGTTCACCGTATCGGAAGAACCGGTCGTGCAGGAAATGGCGGTATTGCAATTTCATTCTGCGGTAAAGACGAACTTCCGTATTGGAAAGATATTCAGAAATTAATTAAAGTCGATGTAAAAACGATTTCAGAACATCCGTATCAATGGCATTCTGGAAGCCCTGAAGCAGGAGAAAAACCAAAAAGCTCAAACAGAAGTGGCGGTGCTCATAAATCGCGAAAATCAAATACTTCTAAGAAAAACAAAAAACGCTGGTACTAAACAGCGTTTTTTTCGTTTATAAGGTAATTGATTATTTTAAAGAGTTTTACAGGCTCAAAAGGTTTAATAATAATATCATTGATTCCAGAAGAAAGAGCTTCATCGGTAATTTCGTCTTTATCAAAAGCTGTTAGCGCCACTACAGGCGTTTCGATTCCTAACAAACGAATTCTTTTTGTGGTTTCAAATCCGTTCATTAGAGGCATATTGATATCCATCAAAATCATATCAAATACTTCTGTTTCCAGAACTTTTAGAGCCGCAAAACCATCATCTACAACTTTGCATCTATAATTATTCTTTTCGATAATCTTTTTGGTCACCAGCTGATTGATCAAATTATCTTCGACAACCAGAATATTATAAATTTCACTAGAGGTTAAATCTACCTCAATTTCATTTATAATATTTTTCGTTTTGGCTAAATCATGCTCAAACGGAATAACAAACGAAAATGAAGTTCCTCTTCCGAGATCACTATCCAACGTAATTGTACTTCCAAAAAGACCTAACAATCTTTTTACAATACTAAGACCTAAGCCTGTTCCTTGATAATCTTCATCTTTACGACCAACCTGAACAAATTTTTCAAAGATTTTACCTTGATCTACAACTGCAATTCCAACACCATTATCTTTTATTAAAAAGTCAAGGAAATTCATTTTCCCTTCTACCTTACTCAGTTTTATTACGATTTCAACTTCACCATCTTTTGTAAATTTCAAAGCATTACTTACTAAATTCATTAATATTTGTGCTAGACGAAGTTTGTCTCCAATCAAATATTCTGGAATATTAGGATCAATATCGATAGAAATTTTATTGTTGTTTTTTTGTGAAAGAAATGAAAGAGAATTTTTGATCACCGTGATTTCATCTGAAATATTGAAAGTGAGATTTTCCAAAACCACTTTATTTTCTTCAATTTTATTAATTTGAAGAATATCATTTACTAAAGACAATAAATAACGGGCAGAAAATTTAAGCGAACTTAAATGCTGGCTTTTTGACAATTCTTTATGCTCCTCGAGCAACATATTGGTAATACCTACCACACCATACAGCGGTGTACGCAATTCGTGGCTTATAGTCGAAATAAATTGTGTTTTGAGTAACGAAGCTTCTTCTGCAATTTCTTTTGCTAACAGAAGCTCTAAATTGTGTTTTTTCTTAAATCTAATATTCTGGACTAAAGTGATAATTAAAAAGAGCAGAATAAACGAAATCAAAACAAATAAAATCACAATAATTCGAGACTTTTTAAGACTTTGCGACTGACTTGTTTTCTCGTTCTCAATTCTATCAATCTGTCTTTTGTATTCGTCGAGTTCCAAATTAAATCCTGCTGCAGAAGCTTTTTTTAATTTTTCCTGACTGTATAATCTTTCCGTAATTTTATTAAAGAGAACTAAGTTATCGTAGGCTTCTTTATACTTTTTAACTTTAGTTAAAAATTTAGAATATTCCAAGTGTGCATAAGACAAATCCGATTCTTCCTCGCTATTTTTTCCAGACTCGATTGCCTTTAAAAAATAACCATTTGCCGCTTCGTTCTGTCCGCAGTAATTAGAATACATTCCGTTCAGCATATTAAAGACAATCTCTGTGGATTTGTCTCCATACTTTTCGACATTATTTCCCACAAATTTCAAATACGGATAACCTTCTTCAAATTTTCCAATATCAAAATAAGCCCAAGCCATGTTTACATTGGTAAAATAAATCTGGCTCACATTATTGAGCTTAAAACTATAGGCTATAGATTTTTTATAACAATTAATTCCTCTGTCGAATTGCTTTTTTTCAAAACAATAAATATTCCCTAAGTTGTTATACAGACTGTATTTAATAGAATCGCTCTCTGTTTTATTGGCATAAAACAAGGCTTTTTGATAAAAGAAAATCGCTTTATCGAATTCTGAAAGTTCGTTAAAATTTCCTCCGATAATTTTGTACGATTTTGCAATTAAGTAATTGTTTTTTGCAAATGTTGCGTAGTTTAAAGCAACGCGAGAAGTAATTAATGATTTTTCGAAATTAGACTCTTTGTAGTACTCCCAAGCCTGATCTGTAAGCTTTCTAATCTGTGTTTCTGAAACAGGGTCAGACTGCCCTACTGCCGAATTGAAACAACCAATCAGCAAGGAAAATAGAAATAAAAAAATCCGTCTTTGGGGCATTAATCGGCTAATTTCGCCAAATATACACTTTAAAATAAAAAAAAGCTGTATTTCAAAAAAAAATACAGCTTTTCTATTGTTTTGTTTAACCTTTTAACTCAATAAAAACCAAGCAAATAAGTCAAATTATATTTCATTTATTCATTCAAGTCTGCCTCAACTCCTTTACCATCTTCCCATTGTCCTACAACAGAAGTTGCTAATGCATTTCCTAACACATTGGTTGCACTTCTAAACATATCACAAAAATGGTCGATAGGAAGTATCAAAGCAATTCCTTCAATCGGAATATCAAACATACCGCAAGTTGCAGCTACAACAACCAAACTTGCTCTTGGTACACCTGCAATACCTTTACTGGTTAACATTAAAACCAAAAGCATTGCCATCTGAGTTCCTAAATCTAGGTGCACATTATAAAATTGTGCGATAAAAATACTTGCAAAAGTCATGTACATCATACTTCCGTCAAGGTTAAAAGAATACCCCAGCGGCAACATAAATGAAACGATTTTATCTTTTACTCCAAATGCTTCTAATTCTTCTGTCAATTTAGGAAAAACCGCCTCACTACTTGTTGTTCCAAAAGCAATCGCTAATGGTCCGGTAATACGCTTCAATAATTCGGTCATTCTTCCTTTCAAGAAAATATATCCTACCGCAATCAACAGAACCCATAATGTACTAATACCAATCAAAAATGATCCGAAGAATTTAAAGTATGTAATTACCAATTCTTCTGCATCTCTAATAGCAAATACAGCTGCAATGGCACCAAAAACTCCAATTGGAGCAAAGTTCATTACATAATTTACCATTTTTAGAACAATATGAGATAATTTATCAAAAGCACCAATAATTGGTTTTACAGTAGATCCTAAAGAAGCTGCCGCTAATCCGAAGAAAATAGAAAAAACTACAATCTGCAGGATTTCGTTTGTTGCCATTGCTTCGATAATACTTTTCGGAACAATATGCTCTACAAAGTTTTCAAAAGAAAGATTTTGAGTTTTCCCTGTAACTTCTGTAGCTGCCGCCATATCTACGTGTTCTAATTTTAGACCAACGCCTGGCTGTAAAATATTTACATAGAATAAACCAATTAATAAAGAAATAAATGAAGCAGTAAAAAACCAACCAAGTGCTTTTCCGCCAATTCTTCCAACGGTTTTAATATCTCCTAATTTAGCAATTCCAACTACTAAAGTGGTAAAAACTAAAGGAGAAATAATCATTTGAACCAAACGAATAAAAATAGTCGCCAGCATTTTGATTTTAGTGCTAAATGACTGTGCGGCTTCTGGCGAAATGGTGTTGTGCAGAATAATTCCTAAAGTTGCCCCTAGAAACATTGCGATCAAGATCTGCCCCGTTAATCCTTTAAAAAATGATTTTTTCTGATTTTCTTTTACTTGCATTAATTTTTTTTTTGATTATTAAAATATAAGACCCTCACTGTCTTACCTTTTACTAATATGTTTTGTTGATTAAATAAAAATCGGCCAAAACAATTGCGGCCATTGCTTCTACAATTGGCACAGCGCGAGGCACTACACACGGATCATGACGTCCTTTTCCTGTCATTGGTGTAATGTTTCCTTTATTGTCCAATGAGTCCTGTGTCTGCATAATAGTTGCAACAGGTTTAAAAGCTACTCTAAAATAAATATCCATTCCGTTGCTGATACCGCCTTGGATACCACCCGAAAGGTTTGTTTTTGTTGTTCCGTCAGGATGGTATAAATCGTTGTGTTCACTTCCTTTCATTTCAGAACCAGAGAAACCACTTCCGTATTCAAAACCTTTTACGGCATTGATAGAAAGCATTGCTTTTCCTAATTCAGCGTGAAGTTTATCAAAAACCGGTTCACCTAAACCAACTGGAACGTTTTGAATAACACAAGAAACTACACCTCCTACAGTGTCTCCTTGTTTACGAATATCACGAATATATTCTTCCATAATCGCTGCCGATTTTTCGTCTGGACAACGAACAGGATTACTTTCTATTTTTGAAAAATCTAAATCTTGATAAGGAGTTTCTAAATGAATTGGTCCAACAGAAGAAACATAAGCATTGATTTTAATTTCAGGAAGCATTTGTTTTGCAATTGCCCCAGCTACTACTCTGCTTGCAGTTTCACGAGCAGAACTTCTGCCGCCGCCGCGATAATCACGGAAACCATATTTTTGATCATAAACATAATCGGCGTGACTTGGTCTGTAATTATCTTTGATATGGGAGTAATCATCAGACTTTTGGTTGGTATTAGGAATAATAAAACCGATTGGTGTTCCTGTTGTTTTTCCTTCAAAAATTCCTGAAAGAAACTGAACTGCATCTGGTTCTTTTCTCTGCGTTACAATTGCAGATTGTCCCGGTTTTCTTCGAGCCATATCCAATTCAATTGCTTCAAAATCAAGTTGTATTCCTGGAGGACATCCATCAATAATTCCACCTAATGCTTCGCCGTGAGATTCTCCAAATGTTGTTACTTTATATAGTGTGCCGTAGCTGTTTCCCGCCATTGTAATTTGTTTTGAGCAAATGTAAGTTTTATGAATTAAATTAAAAAATTTAAAACTGGTATTATTAACTAAACATTAAGTCGATTAAAAATTACAATTTGGTAAAAATATCCTCTTTTTCATAACCTTTTGATAAAATAAAACTCATCAAACTTTCTTTTATTTGTTAAACTTCAAATCAAGAAAAATTGAAAAAAAGAAATGTCGAATTGGTCATTCTTTCTGATGTTCATTTGGGAACTTACGGAAGTCATGCAAAAGAACTAAACAACTATCTTTCAAGCATTAAACCCAAAACTTTAGTTTTAAACGGAGACATTATTGATGCTTGGCAGTTTAGAAAATCATATTTCCCAAAGTCTCATTTAAGAGTTATTCAGCGCATTATTGGAATGGCTTCTAAAGGCACAAAAGTCTATTATATTACTGGAAATCACGACGAAATTCTTCGTAAATTCAGTGATATGAATATGGGGAATTTTGCTTTGGTTGATAAATTAGTTTTAGAATTAGACGATAAAAAAGCCTGGATTTTTCACGGAGACGTCTTTGATGCATCTGTACAGCACTCAAAATGGATTGCAAAACTGGGCGGATTAGGTTACGATTATCTAATTCTAATCAATCGATTTGCAAATTGGTGTCTGGCAAAATTGGGTCGTGAACCTTATTCTTTTTCTAAAAAAATTAAAGCGAGCGTTAAAAAAGCTGTCAAATTTATTTCTGATTTTGAAACCACAGCAACCGATTTAGCAATCGAAAAAAATTACGACTACGTTATATGCGGTCATATTCACGAGCCCAAAATAGCAACCATAGAAAACAAATACGGCTCTACTTTATATCTTAATTCTGGAGATTGGGTAGAAAATCTCACTGCACTCGAATATCATAAAAAACGCTGGAAATTATTCTCTTATAAAGCCAGTAATTTTATCGAAGAAGAAAATCTTTTTGAAATGGAAGATACACTGACTACACAATTAATTTCCAATATTATATTGAAGTAAATCTACTAAAATCAGCTTTATAGCCTTTGTAGAGGCATAAAATGCATAAAAATGTAAATTATATAACAATTTTCAAAAATAATATACGTTCTCTATATAACTGTAATTATACATTTGAAAAAAATTAATTAACCATTTTTATGAAAAAGATTTTATTATCTGCCATTATGCTCTTCGGATTAGCATTTACGGCTCAATCTCAAGAAATTTCAAAGCACGCATTAGGTTTACGTTTAGGAGACAATAACGGATTTGGAGGTGAAGTATCTTACCAATTAGGATTAAATCAAAAAAACAGACTAGAATTTGATTTGGGTTGGAGAAACAGCAGAGATGTAGACGCTATAAAAGGTGTTGCTCTTTACCAATGGGTTTGGAACATTGACGGAGGCTTCAACTGGTACGCAGGTGTCGGTGGTGGAGTTGCCGCTTGGGATTACAACTACTACAACAATAACTACAGATATGATGATAGCGGAACTTATGTTTTTGCTGCTGGAGATATCGGTATCGAATATAGATTTAAAGAAGTGCCAATCACACTATCATTAGACGCAAGACCAGAAATTGGATCAGGCTACTATGATGACGATAACTTTGGATTTGACGTCGGTTTAGGGGTTAAATTCAGATTCTAAATTAAAATAAAAAATAATTGTAAGAAGAAACCTGTCGTGTTAAAGCTGCAGGTTTTTTTTATGCATACGATTTAACTCAACCGTTGAGAACGCCAGCTTTACGCAAAGTTCGCAAGTTGCAATAAAAAAATCTCGCAAAGTCAAGAAATGACAAAGTTTTAACCTTGTGACTTACCGACTTTGCGAGATTTAAATTAAAAGCTAACTTCCTTATTGTATAAGAATAGGTTTCTTAGAATTTATTTTAACAACAGTATACGGATACGAAATCACCTGCATCGTCATAGCATCTGGAGAAGGATTATTTTCTTTAACCGTAATGACAATATTTTTATCTGTTTCTTCCACTTTAACAACCTCGATACTGTAACCGCTGGTATTTTTTTCACCCATATTCAAAATCACATAATTGGAAGTATTGGTGTCACTATTTTTAACTTTAGAAGCCAAAAGAGGATCATTTTCCAGCATTTTAATTTCATTCGGTTCAGTCAAAATCTCAAAAAACTTGATATTTCCACCGCCGTCAGACTGCGTTGTCAAAACCTCATACAATCCAGTGGCGCCGGCATTTTTCTTTGCTCCGCACGAAATCAAAACAAAAATGGCTAAAATCGAAATTACTTTTTTCATTTGCTTCTCTTTAAATTAATGTTTTTCGTATTTATAATCATCAACCGCTTTTTGATACAAAGCTTCGTATTTCGGCAGAATATTATGAATATCAAATTTCTTCGCCACCTCAAGTGCATTAGCTTTAAACTGACTCAAAACAGTATCATCTTTTAAAATTTTAAGCGCATTCGCAGCCATTTCTTCAACGTTTCCAACATCACTTAAGTAACCCGAAAATCCTTCAAAATTTACTTCTGGAAGACCGCCTGAATTACTCGAAATAACCGGAACACCGCAAGCCATAGCTTCTAACGCTGCCAAACCAAAACTTTCGGTTTCTGATGGAAGTAAAAACAAATCAGTCATGCATAAAATTTTGTCAATCTCGTGGCTGTTTCCAAAGAAAATTACTTTGTCCAAAATCCCTAATTCCTGACATAAAATTTCTGCCTTTTCTTTTTCTGGTCCATCGCCGACCATCATTAATTTAGCAGGAATTTCTTTCTGTATATTAAAGAAAATCTTGATAATATCTGGAATACGTTTTACCTTTCTAAAATTACTGATATGCGTTATAATCCTTTCGTTTTCCTTCGCCATCACATAACGATGGCAAGGCGCAGTCGGATCTTTCTTTACTTTATTCAACTCAATAAAATTCGGAATCACTTTAATTTTGTTCTTAATCTTAAACAATTTCAAAGTATCGTCTTTTAAACTCTGGGAAACCGAAGTCACATAATCCGATTTATTGATACTAAATGTTACTGCAGGTTTATAAAACGGATGATTTCCAACCAGTGTAATATCGGTTCCGTGCAATGTTGTAATCATCGGCAGATTAATCCCTTCATTTTTCAACATCTGCTTTGCCATATAACCCGCGTAAGCGTGTGGAATTGCATAATGCACATGCAAAAGCTCAATTTTGTACAATTTAACCATATCGACCAACTTGCTCGATAAAGCCAATTCATAAGGCTGATAATGAAATAATGGATATTCCGGAACATTTACTTCGTGATAATGCACATTCGGATTCAAAAGTGCCAACCTTACTGGCTGACTGTATGTTATAAAGTGTATTTCGTGTCCTCTTCTGGCTAACTCAAGACCGAGTTCTGTAGCTACAACGCCACTTCCGCCAAAAGTAGGATAACAAACAATTGCTATTTTCATGGATAAAATTTAATAACTACGAAAGTACTCAAAAATCACGTCTTATCGAACGTTTAAATTGTTAGATTTTCGACATTATTAGATTAATTTCTATTTAATAATTTAGAAGTAAGCGTTCCTAATTATTATGAGAAGCAGCAACATTTTAATTTTACAAGACCACAGGTCCCGCTTGTCCGCTGTATCTTTTTCTGTCTAAAGAAGCCAGAAAAAGGATGCCGCTCCCATCGGGGCTAGATTAGAACTTTTTATTTTCATAAGAAAAAACAAACCCGACAGGTTTAAAAAACTTGTCGGGTTTACTTTTATACTAGAGTCAATTTTAGTTAAAAAACTGAGCCGCAATAATCAAAATCAATTGAAAAGATAATAAAAGCCAAAAAAACAAAAACGAAGGCTCAACAGCTTCAGATATAAATTTATTAAGTTTTAAAGAAATAATTTCTGAAAGTTTTAAGTCTTTATTACTAAAATCAATATCATCCAATTGAATTTTACTAAACACATAACCTATAGCTTTTTTCTTTATCGCCGAACTTTCTTTATCTCTTTTATTTGCTTCCAAAAGCTGCAAACGAAGCATTGTTCCATTCGAAATAGAATTTGCAACATTATTAGACGTTGTTAATTTATCTACCAAAAAAATCACTTTATCTTCAATATATTTTGACGCGTTATTTTTCCAAACTTGGTGTATTACGGTTTGAATCGCAACTTTATTCGCAATCATAAAATAGCCAACCATAAAAAGAGGTGCTCCTACAAACAAAAGAAACCCGCAGATATTGTTTAAAAACAAATTCACAACTAAAGCATATGCACTTCCGTGCCCTCCGCCTGCCAGACTAGTGTTTTGAAACAAAATAATCAAAAAACAAATCAAGGTAAACAAATTGCCTAAGAACACAATTGTAATCCATTTTAAAGATGATTTCGCTGTAATTTTAGCCGCACTTTTTATTTGTTCTTTCATAAATTTTTTAGATTTTATAAGTATTTTTCTTCTTAATTAAAAAGTAAATATAAAGAAAAAAATATTCATCAAATTGAAAAAAAAAGCAGGAATTATAAATTCCTGCTTTTTAAAATATTGTTGTTAAATTATTAGAAAAATCTGCTGTGCCAGCTGTCTGCCGCAGGAACTTCCCAAGCATCATTAAACTCTTCTATATTAGTAACAAGATTGTTAAATACAATTGTATTTCCTGTTACAGCTTTATCTTTAACCATTTTCTTGAAGTCAATTAATGTTTTGTGCGCAATATGTTCTCCAAGTTTAAAAGTAACGTTCATTTTATCAAGTAAATCAACGTCATATTTCTTCTCCAAACTTTGAATAAATTCTACAGAACTATCTATAGAACATCCCGTAGCAGACTGTATTTCTTGATTTACAGCCAGAATAATAAAGCGGTTGTATTTCAACAAATAAGAAGCTTCAAGACTGGTGCCGTGTGCGGCCCATTGTTCTATAAAAGCCTTTAAATCAGTTTCGATTTCAGAAATTTCTGCCTCAGAAAATTTTCTGTTCGATTGGTAAATCCAAATTCTAGATTCGCCCGGTAAATCTTCAAAAGGTATATACATTTTTTAATTTTAGATTGTTGATTTTAAATTTTTTTGAAGTTTCAGGTTTAGAGTTTCAAGTTCAAAAACTTCAAAAATTTAATCACTTTGAATCTTTGTAACTCTGCAGCTTTGCAACTTAGATTACAAATCCTGCGCATTCGCAATTAACTCAGCGATATCCATTACTTTTACCTCTCCTTCTTTATGCTCGTGTTTGATTCCGTCAGTTAACATGGTATTACAGAACGGACAACCTGCTGCAATAATATCGGGCTTTACTTCCAAAGCATCTTCCGTACGAAGCACGTTTACTTCTTTGTTTCCTGGTTCTGCATCTTTAAACATTTGCGCTCCTCCTGCTCCACAGCATAATCCATTTGCTTTAGAACGTTTCATTTCAACCAATTCAACGTCTAATTTCTGAATTAAATCTCTCGGAGCTTCATACACCTTATTCGCTCTTCCTAAATAACAAGGATCGTGAAACGTAATTTTTTTGCCTTTAAACTGTCCACCTTCAACTGCAAGTCTTCCATCATCTATTAATGATTTCAAAAACTCTGTGTGGTGAATTACATCATATTGACCTCCTAATTCAGGATATTCGTTTTTTAAAGTATTAAAACAGTGTGGGCAAGCGGTAACAATTTTCTTTGCTTCATAAGCATTCAATACCTCGATATTCATCATCGCCTGCATTTGAAACAAAAATTCATTTCCAGCTCTTTTTGCAGGATCTCCAGTACAGCTTTCTTCTGTTCCTAAAACTGCAAAAGAAACATTCGTACGATTCAAAATACGTACAAACGCTTTGGTGATTTTTTTTGCTCTATCATCAAAACTTCCGGCACAGCCTACCCAAAACAAAACTTCTGGTTGTTTTCCTTCGGCAAGCATTTCTGCCATTGTTGGCACTACTAAACTTTCTGACATTTCTCTCTCTTTGTTTAAAGTTTAAAGTTTCAAATTTTATTCTGAAATCTAAATTTCTATATTATTACTAAAGAATTTATTAATTCTCGTTTTTCCAATTTAAACGATCCTGCTGGCTGTACTGCCAAGGCGCACCGTTGTTTTCAATATTAGTCATCATAGCGTTTAATGACATTGGCGCAGCACTTTGCTCCATAACCAAGAAACGACGCATATCCATAATAATAGATAACGGACTAATATTTACAGGACATTCTTCAACGCAGGCATTACAAGATGTACATGCCCATAATTCTTCTGGAGTGATATAATCGTTTAAAAGTGTTTTGTTGTCTGGAACAAAAGTACCTTTATTAGCATCAATATTTTTTCCAACTTCTGTCAAACGATCTCTTGTATCCATCATAATCTTACGAGGAGACAATTTTTTCCCTGTTTGATTCGCCGGACAAGCTGATGTACAACGTCCGCATTCTGTACAGGTATAAGCATTTAATAACTGAACCCAGTTTAAATCCTGAACATCGCTTGCTCCAAATTTAGACGGTGCCGCATTCTCATCCACAGGCGCAGCTGCAAACGGATCTGCATTTGGATCCATCATTAATTTTACCTCTTTTGTAACCGAAGCCAAGTTATCAAATTGTCCTTCTGGTTTTAAATTAGCAAAATAGGTATTTGGGAAAGCCAAAAGAATGTGCAGGTGTTTTGAGAAATACAAGTAATTCATAAAAATCAAAATACCTGTAATATGAAGCCACCAAAAAAGTTCATACAGCAATCCTACCAATTCATTTGATGTACCATTAAAAATTGGTGCAATCACTTGACTGATTGGAAAACTTCCTGCTTTGTGAAAATGAGAAAATCCTCCTGGTACATTTTGTAAATGAAAATCGGCAGCATTCATTAATAAAAACAAGATCATCAAAACAGTTTCGAAATACAAAATGTAATTCGCATCGCTTTTTGGAAATCCTGTTAAATCAGAATGAATGAAACGTTTCAGCCTAATAAAATTTCTTCTGATCCAGAATACCGTAACAGCAAAAATTACAAGGATAGCTAATATTTCAAATGACGCGATCAAAACATCATACACAACACCTAAATAAGGTGCAAAGATTCTATGCGTTCCAAATAATCCGTCAATGATTATTTCTAATAATTCAATATTAATAATTATAAAACCTACATAAACAAATATATGCAGTATTCCAGCAACAGGGCGTCTCACCATTCTTGATTGTCCTAAGGCAATCAATGCCATGTTTTTCCAACGAGCTTTCGGATTATCTTTTCGATCTACATCTACTCCTAAATTAATGTTTCGGTAGATTTTTTTTACGCTCGCTGTAAAAAAACCAAAACCCGCTACAAGAAGTAAGGCAAATAAAATATTATCTAAATAACTCATTTATAATTATTTTTTATCAGTTGAGTTTGTTTCTTCTGTTGGCGCCACATAAGGTTTGTTTTTCTTTCCGAAAAGAGAAACATTCACGTAACGTGTTGGATAAAGACGAACATCTTGCAATAATAATTCTAACTCTTTAGAAGTTTTTGCTAAGTTGTTATACAAAGCATCATCGTTAAGAATTTTTCCTGCTGTTCCTTTTCCTGAATTCAAATTATTCATTAACAAATCAACTTTTGCCAATGTTTGATTTAGGTTTCTAACTGTTTTTCCTAAATCAGCTTTATTTAATGAATCAGATATTTTAGAAAAATTGCTAGACATTTTATTGAAGTTTGTAACCACTCCATTAATCTGACCTTTATTTGTATCTAAAATATTGTTGATACTGCCTCCAGCTTTATGAAACTGCTCCATAGTCTGGCTTAATTCTGCCAGTGTTTTCTTAAGATCAGCTTGGCCTTTTTTATCTAAAATATTGTTTAAGCCATGAACTAAAGTATCGATGCTTACCAGCATTCGATCTAGTTTTTGTTGAGTTGGTTCGATTTTACCTCCCAAAGACTCTGTCAATCCAAGTTCTATTTGAGATTCTAATTTTTGTCCATCTTCTGCCAAATCTTTATCAGCAAAATTTGGAACAATTTTTATTTGTTTACCTCCAATTAAACTTGGCGAATAGATTGCAGCTTTACTTGTTTTAGAAATCGGGAAATCTGTTTTTAGTTGTAATTCAACCAATAGTTTTCCTGTTACTTCATCGATTGTAATTTTGCTGACTTTACCAATAGCAAGTCCGTTTAGTGTTACTGGAGCCGAAGCTGACAAGTCTTCAACATTATCATACTCAACGTATAATACTTTATAATTTGTAAAAAGGTCTTTGCCTTTTAAGAAACTGTATCCCCAGATAAATAATAAAATTGACGCAATGACTAATATAGCCGTTTTAATTTCTCTTGTTACTTTCAAAATTCTTAGTGTTTGTACAAAATTAATATAATTATTCGAACTTGCGCTTTTTATTTGATCGCGTCTTGAATACTGATTTTTTCTCCATCTTTTGTTGCTGTCAAAAATGCTGCTCCATATCCTTTACCCTTAGCTTCTTGCAGAAATTTTTTAGCCTTTTCGTAATCTGAAGTTTCTTCGTAAAAATATTTGTAAATATTATTCTCAAAAATCATGGTTACATTTTTTAAACCTTTAAAATTTTTAGGTTCTAAAGGTGTTTTTTTAATACTAGCTATAAGCTGTACTTTGTAAAATGTTCCTTTTGGAGCACTTTTTGTTACCGCAACTGGTGTTGTTTTTGGTTTTGCCGGAGTTGAAGTATCTCTTATGGGCCGACTCTCTGGAACTTCTGTTCCAGAACCAAAATATTCTCTTTTATAACTTAAAATTGCTTCTGCAATAGCTTTTGCAATATCGTCCTGCCCTTCTTCCGAATTTAAAATATTTCCTTCTGTCGGGTTAGATACAAATCCTGTTTCTACCAAAACCCTAGGCATATAAGCTTTATGCAAAACCATAAATGGTGCTTGTTTTACACCTCCCTGACGAAGTTTTTTTCCTAATTTCTCAAAATTATCTTCGATTTTAGTTGCAAGCGAAATACTGTTATCCAAATATTCTTCCTGCATCAAAGTCATTCCAATCATAGATTCCGGCGAATTTGGATCGTAACCTTCGTATTTACGCTGATAATCTTTCTCTAAGGTAATTACAGAGTTCTCTTTTTTCGCAGCTTCAAGATTGGATGCTAATTTAGTCAAACCCATTACATACGTTTCTGTTCCGTCTGCAGCCGTATTTTTGTTGGCATTACAGTGAATTGAAACAAAAATATTCGAATTTGCTCTGTTTGCAATATTTGCTCTTTCTACTAAATCAATAAAAACATCTGTTTTTCTGGTGTAGATAACATTAACATTTGGATTTAGTTCTAAAATTTTACCAACTTTTAAAACAATAGCTAAAGCAATATTTTTTTCGATCCGACCGCTGTAAACGGCGCCAAAGTCATGATCTCCGTGCCCCGCATCTAGTGTTACCTTAAAAACATTTGACTGACTATAAGCACAAAATGAGAGTATCGTTAGAAAAAAAGTAAATATTACCTTAATTTTGTTAATTCTATTCATAAATCTAAAAGTTAATTTTAATAAAACGCAGCTCCTATAATTTTCACAATTGATTATTTTTGCCAAAAAATTATATGTAAGTTTGACATGTCAAAAAACAAGCCATAATTTTACAAAAATAGTATTTAAACCTTTGCATACAAACTTATTTAATATCGTTTTAATATCATTTTTCCTAACTATAGGATGTGGTAAATTATATTCTCAAGAAATAAAAAACCAAAAGAAACCTTTACCTGCTGGAAAACAAACAGATAAACAGGTTAATATAGCTACAGACACCATTAAACTGGATACTGTTAAGCCTAAAAAGACTTTTTTGGACGGAAAAGTGAGATATAAAGCTAAAGATTATGCGAAAATTGATCAAAAAAATAAATTGATCACTTTGTATAATGAGGCTGAACTCTATTACAAAGATGTAGAATTAAAATCGGGAATCATTATCCTTAATTACGAAAAGGATGAAGTTTATGCCGGAAGAATCAAAGATTCTGCGGGGGTGTTAGTTCAATACCCAAATTTTAAACAAGCAGAAAATGAGGTGCAGCCCGATTCTATTCGATTTAATTTCAAAACACAAAGAGCTTTAATTTATAATTCACGAACTAAACAAGGCGAATTAAATATAAAAGCGGCCGTTACTAAAAAAGAAAATGACTCTACATATTTCTTAAAAGGTGCGCGTATCACAACAGCTACAGACATTGACAATCCTGAATACTATTTTAGAACCAGTAAAATCAAATTTGTTCCAGGTAAAAAAATTGTTACTGGTTTAACCCAAATGGTTATTGCCGATGTACCTACTCCGTTGGCGCTTCCGTACGGATTTTTTCCTTTAAGTAAAGAAAAAAGCGTTTCTGGAATTATTGTTCCAAGTTATAACGATTCGAATACTCGAGGTTTCTCGCTTCAAAATGGAGGTTATTATTTTGCTTTGAGTGATAATTACGACTTAACAGTCCTCGGCGATTATTATACCAACGGAAGTTACGCGATGCGTTTTGAATCTGCTTATGCCACGAGGTATAAATACCGAGGAAATGTCAATATCCGTTTTGAAAATCTGATCAACAGTGAACGCGGTTATCCTGATTATTCAAAAGAAAACATTTACAACATTCAATGGTCACATTCAAAAGACACAAAATCTAACCCAAATTCTACATTCTCTGCTTCTGTGAATATGGGTAGTAGTAAATATTTTAAGCGATCTATAAACCAAGCTAACATTGGTTCAAATCTTAATAATACTTTAAGTTCTTCTATTTCATACAACAAAACTTTTAATACAATTCCAGGATCTCGTATCTCGTTAACTGCAACGCATCAGCAAAATACACAAACCGAAGACATTATCATGACTTTGCCTGCATTGCAAGGAAGTATTGATCGTATTTATCCTTTTGTGGGTAAAAACGGGACTAAGAAAGGTTTAATTAAAAACATCAACTTACAATATAACGTAAGTGGTAAAAATTACTTTAAAACTAAAGATTCATTGTTCTTTAAACCACAGATGTTTAACGATGCTCAATTAGGAATGCAGCAGACTATTCCGATTAGTACCAACTTTAAAATCTTTAAATATTTTAGTGCGGGAGCTTCAACAACGTACCAGGAAACTTGGGTAAACAAAACAGTTGCTAAAGATTACAGCGCAGAAAAAGGCGAAGTTGACACTAAAACAGTAAATGGTTTTGACGCCTTTAGGACTTACAATTTCAGCACCAATTTAGGAACTACTATTTACGGTACGTTTAATTTTGGAGAGGACAAAAAAATTCAAGCCATAAGACACGTAATGCGTCCAAGTATTACTTACTCTTATACACCTAGTTTTGAGCGTTATTACGACAACTATACACTTGATGCATCTGGAAGAATTACGGGGCAGTATACACGTTTTGAAAACAGTATTTTTGGACAGCCGAGTAAAGACAATTCTAACATTGTAGGTTTCTCATTAAGCAACACTTTTGAAGCAAAAGTTCGTGACCAAGACAGCACAAAGACAGAACCTAAAAAAATAATGCTGCTGAACAATTTAAACTTTAATACAAGTTATAATTTCAATGCAGACGGAAAAACAGTTTTAGGATGGTCTCCAGTTTTAATCAGCGGTGGTACTCAGTTTTTTGATAATAAATTGAACATGAACTTCGGTGCAACATTAGACCCTTATGCAATTGACAATTCTGGTACAAGAATCAATAAATACAATATTGACAATGGCGGTAGTTTATTTAGAATGACGAGTGCCAATGTTACATTGAATTATTCGTTTTCAAACAAAGGCGACAACAAAGAAAAAAACTCACAGAGTCAGCGGAATGGAGGACGAAACGATGATTTATTTGGTACCAATACAGACTTAAATGACAGTAGAAATAGTCAATTTGCCAATGAACCAGACAGAGAAGAGGATGTAATTACGGAGTTCTTTAACTCTAAGATTCCGTGGGACATGACACTTGCCTACTCGTTAACCTATCAAAATGTTAACCGAGAAAGCAAAATAAGCGGTAATTCCCTTATGGTTTCTGTCAATATGGATATTACC
This sequence comes from Flavobacterium artemisiae, assembly GCF_042678225.1. Taxonomy (NCBI): domain Bacteria; kingdom Pseudomonadati; phylum Bacteroidota; class Flavobacteriia; order Flavobacteriales; family Flavobacteriaceae; genus Flavobacterium; species Flavobacterium artemisiae. The sequence goes on from NZ_JBHUDZ010000007.1 coordinate 197,711, forward strand.
CCTAAATGGAAAGGCGGTGTCTCTACAGGTTATGATTTTGTGCAGCAAGGGGTTACTTTTACACAATTCCGTTTTGAGCGAGATTTATTAAGCTGGAGAATGGCTTTTAACTACCAGCCGCTTGGAACAAATTCTAACTGGAATTTCTTTATTGGAATCAAATCTGGAATGCTTAGTGACATTAAATGGAACAAACGAAGCGTTTCTAACCGATAAAACATTGAATAAAACTAATTATTATGAAAAAAATCATTTTTACCGAAAAAGCACCAGCTCCAATCGGACCTTATAACCAAGCTGTTTTATCTGGAAACACGCTTTATGCTTCTGGACAAATTGCTATTAATCCTGCTTCTGGAGAACTTGTTACAGACAACATCAACGATGAAACTAAACAAGTAATGGAAAATATTGCTGCGATATTAGAAGCTGCAAATATGACTTTTGAAAACGTGGTTAAAGCTACTATCTTCATTATGGATATGAATAACTTTGGTGCTATAAACGCTATTTACGGTTCGTATTTTAACGAAAAAACCGCTCCAGCTCGTGAAACGGTTCAAGTGGCTTGTCTGCCAAAAAATGTTAATGTAGAAATTTCTATAATTGCTGTGCAATAGCATCTAATAATAATTGTGCCGTTGCTTCATTGGTTGCCAGCGGCACATTATGTACATCACAAACACGAATCAGCATATTAATATCTGCTTCATGCGGATGGCTCGATAGAGGATCTTTAAAAAAGAAAACCATTTGAGTAATTCCTTCTGCTACTCTTCCTGCAATCTGCGCATCTCCGCCCAGCGGACCAGAAAGCATTCTTTGGGTTTTAAATCCCGCAGCCTCGGCTTTTCCTCCGGTTGTCCCTGTACCAATTAATCTTATTTTTTCATTATGCAAAATGGCTTCATTTTTAATTAAAAAATCAATTAAATCAGCCTTTTTTCCATCATGAGCAATAATGGCAATTTCCATAAAACCAGAACTATTGATTAGCGACATGATATGCAATTAATCCATCAATAGGTCTTCTTAAAACGTTTCCTAATTGAAGTTCATATTTATTAAATGTTTCTTGTAATTCGTCTTTTAAATAAAAAGCAATAGAACCTACAAAGTGAACCGGCACTTCTTTACAATTATCAAATTGTTTGATGTAGTTCTTTACGAAAGATTTCATTCCTTTGAAAATGATTTTTCTACAGAATTCTGTGTCTTTGTGCTTAATTAAAAACTTAGCAAATGTTGCTAAATAAGCATTTGGATTTGGCTCTTTGTATAATTTATTTTTGATAAAATCAGCATCTAAATTGTACTCTTTTTCAAATTCTACAGCCAATTCTTTCGGCATTTTATTGAAGTAATATTTTCTGATCAATTCTTTTCCGAAAACATTTCCGCTGCAGTCATCCATAGCTATATAACCTAAAGACTGTACTTTTTGATGCAATACTTTTCCATCAAAATAACTGCAGTTAGAACCTGTTCCTAAGATACTTACAATTGCTTCTTCTCCTTTTGGAGTTGTTGCATAAACTGCCGCATATGTATCTTCATGAACTTCAACAATAGCATTTACAAAAAAATCTCTAAAGATTTCTGTTAACGCTTTTTGCATTCTTTCCGTTCCGCAACCTGCTCCGTAAAAGAACAAATGTGTTGCATTGTTTTTGTTTTGTAAAATATCAAAACGGTCGCTAATTCTAGCAATAACTTCTGGACCGTCAAGAATTTCAGGATTTAACCCTAATGTTTGTGTCGTGAATAATACTTTTCCATTATCATCAATTGCAATCCAATCGGCTTTAGTAGATCCACTATCAACTATTAATTTCATTTTATTTTTGTTTTTGGATTAGTTTTTCTTCAATAAGTGTGTTTTTTACATTAATTAAAGACATAACAAAATAAGAAAATCCCGTTACTTTGATGATAACGGGATTTTGTAAAAATATAAAATATTATTTTAAACCTGCGATATGCACAGATAAATCGATCAATTTGCTTGAGTATCCGTACTCATTATCGTACCAAGAAACTAATTTGAAGAAAGTAGAATTTAATCCAATTCCAGCAGTAGCATCAATGATAGAAGTTCTTTTATCAGAAATGAAATCTTGAGAAACTACAGCATCTTCAGTATATCCTAAGATACCTTTTAATTCGTTTTCAGATGCTTTTTTCAAGACAGCCATAATTTCTTCATAAGAAGTTTCTTTAGCTACTTTTACAGTTAAATCCACAGTAGAAACGTCAGCCGTAGGAACACGGAACGCCATACCAGTTAATTTTCCATTCAATTCAGGAATAACTTTTCCAACTGCTTTTGCAGCTCCTGTAGAAGAAGGAATAATATTGATTGCTGCTGCACGTCCACCTCTCCAGTCTTTTCTAGAAGGTCCGTCAGCAGTCATTTGAGTTGAAGTTGTAGCGTGAACAGTAGTCATTAAAGCTTCAACGATTCCGAAGTTATCATTGATAACTTTAGCTAAAGGCGCTAAACAGTTTGTAGTACAAGAAGCGTTAGAAACAACTAAATCAGAAGCTTTTGCAGTTTCGTGGTTTACTCCCATTACAAACATTGGAGCATCTGCAGATGGAGCAGAAATGATTACTTTTTTAGCACCACCTTTAATGTGCTCATTTGCAGTTTCAACAGTTGTGAAGATACCAGTACATTCAGCTACTACATCTACATCAACTTCGTTCCATTTTAAGTCAGCAGGATTTCTTTCTGCAGTGATACGGATGTTTCTTCCGTTTACATACAATTTTCCTTCTTTAACTTCTACAGTTCCGTCAAAACGACCGTGAACTGAATCATATTTTAATAAATAAGCTAGGTGATCTACATCTAATAAGTCGTTGATTGCAACAACTTCTACATTATCTCTATTGAAAGACTCTCTAAAAACGATTCTTCCGATACGTCCAAATCCGTTTATTCCTAATTTTACTTTTGACATTTTACTAAATTTTTGTTTTTGTTTTTATTACACTATTTTCAAAGTCTAATTTCCTCACAATAAACTTCTCTTCTTTTTAAACTTTTATATTATGTTGACATTATGTCTGCCACTTTTAATAATTCTCTATCAATTTCTGATTTTCCTTTGATAGCCTGCTCCAACGGAGTTAAAACTATTTTATCTGCTTGAAGTCCTACCATATAATTTGATTTTCCTTCTATTAAAGACTCAACTGCTTTTACTCCTAAACGGCTAGCCAATACACGATCAAAACAAGATGGAGAACCACCACGCTGCATGTGTCCTAAAACAGAAACTCTTACGTCATACTCAGGTAAATTAGCTTCAACGTAATCTTTTAATTCGAACACGTTTTTTCCAATTTTATCACCTTCTGCAATAACTACAATACTTGATGATTTTCCTGAAGCTTTACTTTTTTGAAGTGAATCTAATAATCGGTCTAAACCTAAATCTTCTTCAGGAATAAGGATTTCTTCAGCTCCAGCACCAATTCCGGCGTTTAGAGCAATGTGACCCGCATCTCTACCCATAACCTCTACAAAAAACAGACGGTTGTGAGAACTTGCTGTATCACGAATTTTATCAATACAATCTACAACTGTATTTAAAGCGGTGTCATACCCTAAAGTAAAACTTGTACCATAAATATCATTATCAATTGTACCAGGGATTCCCATTACTGGAAAATCATATTCTGAATTAAAAATCAATCCTCCGGTAAAACTTCCATCACCACCAATAACAACCAAAGCATCAATTCCGGCTTTTAAAAGATTCTCGTGAGCTTTTTTTCTTCCTTCAGGGGTTCTAAAATCAACTGAGCGTGCCGATTTTAAGATTGTACCACCTTTATTCACAATATTATTTACACTTCTAGGTCCCATTTCTTTGAAGTCTCCTTCAATCATTCCTTGGTAACCTCTATAAATTCCGATGCATTCTATATTATGGTATGCGCAAGTTCGAACAACAGATCTAATTGCAGCATTCATTCCAGGTGAATCTCCTCCCGAGGTAAGAACACCTACTTTTTTTATTGTTTTTGGCATTATTTAAGTATTAAAGTGTAAAATTAGCAAACATTCAGCACTTCTCAGGCTGCTATTATCATAAATTAATAAAATATGTTAAATTCAAACGTTTTCGTTAATAAGTTTTTTCTAGGAAAAAATTTCATTAAAAATAATAAAACGCTATTTTTTTGATTAAATCATCAAAATTAACAATACCCTAATGAAGTGTTATAAAAATCAGATTTTCCCGCTCACTTGGAAAAATCTTAAAGTGCGCCTAAATTTAGCACAAAAAAAACCATTATGAGAATAATGGTTTTATAAATGTCTATTTTTAACAAACTGTTAATAATCATTATCTGGTATAAGTCCTTGATTATTATTTGGTTCTTGTTTTTTCTTCTTTTCTTCTTCTTTTTTCTTTTTCTCTTCCTCTTCCTTGGCTTTCTTTTTGTTTTTCTCAGCTTCTTTCTTACTGGTGAAATTTACAAAATCAGGATTTAGATAAGAATCCGGCAGATCGTCAGATGAGCTTTTTGTCGCTTTTTCTATTTTATTACTTTTAAAAATCTTATTGACTAATTCACTGAAAGTATCAAAATCGACTTCGTACGAAATACCAACTCCCTGTGTATAACCAATTCCCTGACCTATATAACTAACATCATTTTCTTTATTAAACAAACGAAGATTCATCGTTCCGTCTTCGTTTACACGATACAGAACTTCAATATCACCAACAATAGCTGATTCATTTACGCCTCCAACAGGAACTCCTAATTTACCGTTGATTGTAATTCTTTCATTAATCTGAGACGAAATATTAGCTTGAAAACGTCCGTCGGCTTCCTGCCCCATTCTTCGGTCGGCTGCACTATACGTAAAATCGACGTTTACTTTATCATTTTCTGATTTTACTAAACCTCCGAACAAACTAGAAACCGTTTCTGATAATGTCCCGGAGAAATCTCCCTGACTGAATCCGTCGGTACTCATAAACGAACCTGTAGACAATAAATACAAGGCTTGTGTCTGACGAATATCTTTATCATCTAATTTATATTGAATTTCCGACTTTAAAACATTACTTACAGATGGAAACTGAATATCAAAATTAGGTTCTGGACTTGCTAAATCTCCTCTTAAACCGATGACAACTTCTACAGGTACTTTTTTATTGAATGAAGAGGTATTATCTAAAAGAACGGCAGGATTGGCATTTGTTTTATAAACGGCTTCCAAATTCAGCTGCGCACGCATCGGGTTTCCTTCCCAAATAATAGAACCTCCTTTTTTAACCGAGAATTTTTTATCAATTAAACCTCCGTATTTAAAATTATAGGTTCCTTCGTATGCCTGGAAATCTCCCCACATATTAAATTTACCAAGCGTATTGATTTTAAACAAAAGCGATCCGTATCCTTTTCCTTTCATACCGTGACCCGAATTTCGATCAAGAATAACCTCTACTTCGGCATCTGGAGTAATATCAAAATCAAATTCAAGTTCAAGACCATTATAATTTTTGGTCTTCTCTACAATTCCGTTCGCTAGATTATATTTTTCTTTTGGCGTAACAAAATGAATCCAGCTGCTTTCTCCAACACTTTGTGTATTATTGATCGGAATTTTAACTTCTGTACCTTTCTCCGATTTTGCATCTACTTTTATAAAAAGACCGTCTACAGGACCTCTAATACTTGCAGAACCATTAATAAAGGCAGTACCAAAATACGCTGCATCTTCGCTGTCTTTTGTATCAAGCGCCAGCAATCGTTTAGAAGTGATATTTAAATCTAATTTCCAATCCCCAAAGTTATGATGCTCAATACTTCCGTTCAGCAAACCTTTTGTACCGTATTTAGTATCGGTAAGCTGATTATTTCTAAACAAAAACTTTTCATTTGTTAAATCAATAACGGTGCGATCACTTAATTCGTAATCTACATTAAGATATGGAATTGTCATTCCTGCCTTTTCAACATACAATCTTCCGTTGATTTCTGGTTTTTTCAAATTACCTACAACAGCGGCATTACCCGAAACCGAACCACGGATATTCGACAGAACATCGCCACCTATAGTACCAAGAGTAGCAAGATTAAAGCCTTCAAGCTTCAAACTCATATCCATGATAGTTTCTTTATTTTCTACTGCGAATGTTCCGTTTGCTCTAAAAGATTCTGCAAAACCATTTTGAATAGATGAATTAACTGTAAATTTCCTAAAACTTTCATCACCCGCAATATCAAAATTCAACGTTCCTAATTCGGTTTTATTCAAATTAAGATGGTCTATTTTTATAGAAGCCGTGGGCTGATAAACATTCTTATTCTGTTTGTAATTGACATTTCCGTTCAAATTACCATTGAAAACAAATTTGGAATTGAATGGTGTAATTTTATTAATATCAACATCCTCAAAGGTCAGAACGAGATCTTTATAATCACTGCCTTTTACAACACCGTTTAAATCAATCTTTTGATTTTCGTGTGAAAGAACAATATTATCAAATGTGAAATTCTTAAAATACTGATCAAAAACAATTTGATTGTCTTTTTCTGCATTTTCATTTAAATACCATAAATAGTCTTTAAACTTCATTTCAGACTTTTTGATTCCGACAATATTGTTTTTGTTTTTATCTATTGTATGATACAAATCGAGATTAAAATAATCTTCGCCTTTGTCCCCGCCTTTAAACTCTGAACGTACAAACAGCGTATCTTTTGCCGTAACATTAATTAAATTAAAATCACGTACCTTATAATAAGGTGTTTTTATACTATCTAATTCAACATATGCATTATAAAGTGCGTTTTTGTTGTCGATATTAATACGGATATTATCAAAAGTATTTCTGGCTGCCGTAATTTTTTGAGATCTAAAACGGAATTTAAACTCCTGTAAATCTGAATCTATTTTACCTCTAACAACTGTTGACGAATCAATATTAATTTCTGGATAAAGCATTTCGACCACTTTATCATAAACATGAAAATTAAAGCGCAGAAACTGCCCCTTTTTAACTTTATAAGGTTTATAATTGGTGTACAAACTACCAACAGAATTCATAACCAATTTATCTAATTGATCAAACCTGAATTTACCAACGATTTTTCCGTCGACTACATCAGACGAATTTATGGTTATTGTTCTTAGTTTGTTTTCATCAAAATTGGAGTTAATAGAAACTTGATCAAAAACATAAGTCGATTTTGGGTTTTGATAAACAGCATCTTTAATAAAAATAGCTCCTTGAAGATTCTCTATAGAATTTCCTGTAACTTGTACTACAGCATCTCCCGTAAAACGAGAAATAGAATCGGAGACAAATTTTAATTTTCTAAGATCGGAGTTTTCAACATTAATATGGAAATCATATCGATTTTCGCGCTTGCTTAAATCTACCAAACCATCAAAAGTAAGATTTAGGTTTGGATCGTTGATCGCAATTTGTCCTTTATAATAAGGAAGCTTAAAGTTTCCGTTTACTACTATATTATTATAGGTGTATTTATTATAATCTAATTTTGCAATATCCCCTTTAATAATCGTATTCAAATACTTTTCTGTAAAACCAACTCCGTCAACATCTAGGTTAAGTGTTGTTTTGCCGAGATCTTTTCGGGCCAAGACAGCGCCTATATTAAAGTTGTCCAAAACAATATTTCCCGAATAAGACGCTTTGTCAATAAAATCCATATTGTTCATATGAAGTTCTACCTGACCGTTTCCTAAATCGGTTCCTATTTTAAAAGACGTTTCTAAAGCTGTTACCGAAACTTTGGCTTTACCAACGATATTAAACTTCCCGATTCGTTTCATTTCTTTTGGAAGTTTTCGTCCTAGAATTCCAGGAAGAAGCACCACCAAATTATCATAACTCGAAATAAGTTTATCAAATTTCCCGTCCATAAAGAACTTTTGTTCTTTAGTTCCAACAAGGTTTTTAAAATTAATTGTTCCGTTAATTTTAGAACCATTTCTATCGCTTAATCTCAATTTATTAAGCGTTAAATCATTAAGCGGACCAGAAAGCCTTGTTTTGATTTTAAAATGCTGATTTTTCCCTAAACCATCATAGAAATAGCGAATATCATTAGAAGCAATAGAAGCGGAATCCATTACGACATTAAAGCGGACTTTATCTGTAAAATGAAGAAAATCATTTACTTTATAATTCAATTCTGCCAAACCGTAAATAGAAGATCTTTTGGTTTTAATGGCAAGGTTCTCAACTTTAATCTGTTTTTTAGTATAACTAAATTTCCCTGCAAAATTTGAAACATACAAACCGCGATGATCCTGAAAAGAAAATCGATGAATATTGGTATTTACTTCTGGCCCATAAATCTTAAAATCACTGATGTAAGCATTTAATTTAGTGAAATCTAAAAATTTAGGAGTCGTTTTATTTTCATCAATTACAGAAAATCTTCCTTTCTCGATATAAGCGTTTCTTGCTGTCAATAAAAAATGTTTGTCTGATTTTTTTGCTTTTTGATCTGATTCAAAAGCTTTGACAAACTTATTCATATTATTTTCGTTCTCGCCTTTATAGGTTTTTAGGTTAAAAATCAAACCTGTCAAACGAATGTCGCCAAAAATCAAATCGCCGTCTAGAAGTCTGCTGAAGCTGGCAATATCTGTTGTAATAATATCCGAATAGATCAACGTTTTTTTGTGATGATCGCGAATTAATACATTTTTAAGTTTTACACCGCCAAAAATATTGATAGCCGTTTTTTCTACCGTAATATCAACATTAAAATCTTTATTTAAAGAATCGGTAACATAATTGGCAATCTGGGTTTGAACCACAGGAAGTGACAATATGATAGCAAGTGCCAGCAAAAGTAAAAGCAACCCAATTAGGGTTCGAGATATTATTTTCTTTACTTTTTTGATAGCTGTTTTAATTTTAGTTTTCTTTTAATTTATTTTGAACAGACAAAGAACGACTGTTTTTGATAAAAATTCTTTAATTTTGGGCACTGCTTCTATCAAAGATATTTCTAAAGATTTGACTTGTCAAATATAATTCAAAATTTGTGCCTTTATATGCAAAATTCAGAGGTTTTTATTCTTGCCATCGAAAGTTCATGCGATGATACTGCTGCCGCGGTTTTACATAACGACAAAGTATTATCAAATGTTGTGGCCAATCAGTTAATTCATAATCAATACGGCGGTGTTGTTCCAGAACTAGCTTCTAGAGCTCATCAGCAGAATATTGTACCCGTTATAGATGCTGCACTTCGCAAAGCAAATGTACAAAAAGAACAGTTAAGTGCCATCGCTTTTACGCAGGGACCTGGACTAATGGGCTCTTTATTGGTTGGAACTTCTTTTAGCAAATCATTATCACTAGCTCTAAATGTTCCGTTAATTGCTGTTAACCATATGCATGCACATATTTTAGCTCATTTTATTGATGAAGAAGGATATGACAAACCTAAATTTCCGTTTTTAGCTTTAACCATAAGCGGCGGTCATACACAAATCGTAAAAGTGAACAGTTTTTTTGATATGGAAATCATCGGAGAAACGACTGATGACGCTGTTGGAGAAGCTTTTGATAAAAGTGCTAAGATTCTTGGACTGCCTTATCCCGGCGGACCGTTAATAGATAAATATGCAAAAGAAGGAAATCCGAAAGCTTTTCCTTTTACAAAACCTAAAGTTCCAGGATTAGACTTTAGTTTTTCTGGTTTAAAAACCGCAATTCTTTATTTCATTCAAAAAAACAAACAAGCAAATCCTAATTTCATTGAAGAAAATTTAAATGATATTTGCGCTTCTATACAGCATACTATTATAGAAATTTTGATGGATAAATTAAAATTAGCCGTTAAAGAAACCGGCATTACTCAGATTGCAATTGGCGGCGGGGTTTCTGCAAACTCTGGAATTCGAACAACATTAAAAGAAGCCGAAAGTAAATACGGCTGGAAAACCTTTATACCGAAATTTGAATATACAACCGATAACGCAGCCATGATCGGAATTGTAGGTTATCAAAAATATTTATCCAATCGTTTTGAAAATGCTTCGGTAGTTTCTAAAGCCCGAATTGAATTTTAAATTATGCAGTTATTTTTTAATCCAAACATAGACGAAACAACAGAGAGCTTTTCTTTTGATAAAGAAGAAAGTCGTCATATCATCAAAGTTTTACGAAAGAAAGATTCTGATATTTTACACGTTACAAATGGTTTCGGACTGTTATTCGAAACCCAAATCACTTTAGCCTCTGATAATAAATGTATTGTTGAAGTACTTTCGATTACAAATGCCGAAAAACCTAAATTCAACTTACATTTAGCAGTTGCTCCTACCAAAATGAACGATCGTTTTGAATGGTTTCTCGAAAAAGCAACCGAAATAGGAATTCAGGAAATAACGCCAATTTTTTGTGATCGTTCTGAACGAAAGGTAATTAACAGAGAGCGTTTCGAAAAAATCATTCTTTCGGCTATGAAACAATGCAACGAAACATTTCTTCCAAAATTAAATGATGCCACTTCGTTTAAAGAATTCATCAAACAAAAAAATCAAGGTTTAAGCCTTATTGCGCATTGCGAAGAAACCGATAAAAAATCTTTGAAAGAGGTTTTAAAACCAAATGAAGATGTTATCATCTTAATTGGTCCAGAAGGTGATTTTTCGGAAAAAGAAATTGCATTGGCATTGGAGAACAATTATAAGCCTGTAACATTAGGAAATACACGATTGAGAACAGAAACCGCAGCTGTTGTGGCTTGTCATAGTGTTGTTTTCTTTAATGAATAAATTAAACTAATAAGCAAAGTTTGTCATTTCGACGAAGGAGAAATCACACTCGATTTGACAAAGATTGGCGACAAACCATGAGGATTTTCTAATGTGATTTCTCCTTCGTCGAAATGACAAAAACAAACGATAAATGAAAAGATATTTTTACTTATTACTACTGATTTCTGTTTCTTCTTTCTCGCAAGAAATTGCTTTGCTTAAATACAGTGGCGGCGGCGATTGGTATGCCAATCCAACTTCATTGCCAAATTTAATTAGTTTTTGCAACAGCAATATTAACACCAGAATAAAAGCAAAACCTTCTACAGTTGAGCCAAGTAATCCAGATTTACTTTCGTATCCTTTTGTACACATGACTGGACACGGAAATGTTGTTTTCAGCGATTCTGACGTTACCAATCTTAGAAATTACTTAACTGCAGGCGGTTTTCTCCATATTGATGATAATTACGGAATGGATCAGTTTATTCGAAAAGAAATCAAAAAGATATTTCCGAATAATAATTTAGTTGAGATTCCTGCAAATCACCCTATTTTTCAAAAGCCTTTTCCTTTTCCAAACGGATTACCAAAAATTCACGAACACGACGGAACGCGTCCGCAGGCTTTCGGAATTTTTATAGACAATAAATTAGTATTGCTTTACACTTACGAATGTGATTTGGGCGACGGCTGGGAAGATGCAGAAGTACATAATGATCCTGCAAATGTTAGAGACAAAGCCTTAAAAATGGGCGCAAACATCATTAATTATATTTTTACCAATTAAACTTAAAATAGTGCAGCTTACTCACGAAGAAAATCAATTTGAGAGAAAAACTTTTCCGATTACCTTAGTTTGTGATCATATTTACTTTCAACAGAATATTGGTTCTTTATTCAGAATTTCTGAAGCTTTTGGAGTAGAAAACATTATTTTTTTTGGAAAAGACATTCCGCTGACACCTCGCAAAATCAACAAAACTTCCAGAAGCACACATCTTCATGTTGCACATTCTGTAATTGAAGATTACAACGAACTTCACTCCTATCTTTCTACCAATAATTTTGAAATTATTGCATTAGAAATTGCTTCAAACAGTAAACCGTTGAAAGAAGTTATTATTCCTGAAAACAAAAAAATTGCGCTTTTAATTGGAAGTGAAATAAACGGAGTTTCAAATGAACTTTTAGAAATTTCCAATCAAATTGTCCACATTAACATGTTTGGTAAAAACAGCAGCATGAATGTCGTTCAAGCGGCAAGTATTGCACTTTATGAAATTACTTCCTTTTAGCCTATTTTGTTGAGCTTTCCTTCAACAAGAATGTTAACAAACTTCTAAAAAACAATTGCCTAAATTGCATTAAATTGGTCTACAATCGATAAAGTGCAAATAAGACCGTCAAAATGCATTAAAAAAATTAAAAAGAAAGAAAAAACTTATTAATAATTCATATTCGATTTTTGTAGGAATCAGTGTTTGTAAGGGTTTGTAATTTTCTGACAAATAATTCTTTGTAAAAATTTTGTCACAAAAATATTTTGTTATAGAATTGCCTAAATATTTAACTAAACAACATTTTTGTAACAAAAACTCGAATTAATTATGAAAAAAGTTATTATTTCCGCATGCATTGCGTTAATGCTTTTCGCATGCCAAAATGATCAATCTGAAGCTGTAAATTCAGATAGTGCTGTTGCTTCAAGACGTGCTTGTGCATCTCAGGATGTTTTAAACGCACAACTTAAAGCTGATCCGTCTTTAGCCATTCGTATGAATGAAATTGAGGCTTTTACGGCACAACATTCTCTTTCCAATTTTACCGGCCGTTTAGTAAATGGCAAAATTGAGATTCCAGTTGTTGTAAATGTCTTGTACAGAACAACAGCAGAAAACATCTCAAATGCTCAAATCCAATCTCAGATTGATGTTTTGAACAAAGATTTTAATGCCTTGAATACTGATTACAACAGTGTTCCTGCTCTTTTTGCTGGTGTTAAAGCCAACATCGGAATCACATTTGTTTTAGATCAAGTTATCAGAAAATCTACAACAAAAACTTCTTGGGGTACTAATGACGCCATGAAGAAAACGGCTCAAGGCGGACTTGCTCCAACTTCGCCAACTACAAAACTAAATATGTGGTCTTGCGTTATTGGAGGCGGTATTTTAGGTTACGCACAATTTCCTGGTGGAGCTTCTTCTACAGACGGAGTTGTAATTGATCCTAAATATTTTGGACTTTCTGGAACTGCAAATGCGCCATTTAACTTAGGAAGAACTGCTACTCACGAAGTAGGACACTGGATGAATTTGCGTCATATATGGGGAGACGCAACTTGCGGAAGTGATCTTGTTTCTGATACGCCAACACATAATACAGCCAATTATGGTGTTCCTGCTTATCCTCACTACAGTACTTGTTCTGGGACTCCTGTAGAGATGACAATGAACTACATGGATTATGTGGATGATGCAGCAATGTATATGTTCTCAACTGGACAGAAAAATAGAATTTCTGCCATCTTTACCACTGGAGGTGCAAGAGCTTCTTTTGCACAATAAGGTGTAAACATATTTATCTTAAAAGCGGGGCGTAAAACGTCCCGCTTTTTTTTATTTCTAACGGATTTTAAAACGCTTTTCCCTATATTTATAGTCTAAAATTTAAATATGATCACATCAAAAATCATCGCAAACGGAATCTTAAGAGCATTAGCAACTATCTTAATAATTGGTATTGTTTTATATTTTTTATATGAAATTCAGACTGTTATAGTTTATTTATGCATCTCATTGATTCTATGTTTAATTGCTAATCCGTTGGTATTATTTTTAAAAAACAAATTGAAATTCGGCAACTCAATGGCCGCCACAACAACCATTATACTGTTTATCTTTTTGATTGTCGGCTTTATTTTATTGTTTGTTCCTTTGATTATTTCGCAAGCTAATAATTTGGCGTTGTTGGACACAGCACATCTTCAGACCAAATTTATGGAAACCGAAAAACATCTTGAAGAATACTTTAATATTCAGCATATTGATTTAAATAAAGTTATAAAAGATTCAAAACTTACTTCGGTCTTAGATTTTAGCTATTTTACAGGATTTATCAATTCTATAATCAATTTTATGGCCGATATGGGAATGGGATTGGTATCGGTATTTTTTATTACTTTCTTTTTCATAAAAGATCAAGCAACTTTTAAAGATCAGGCGAGAAGAATTCTTCCAGATTCTAATGAAGACAAAATATTAAATTCGATTACCAAAATAAACCATCTTTTAACGCGCTATTTTATTGGTTTATTACTGCAATTGATTGTTGTTTTTATACTTTATCTAATTGTATTAATCATTTTCGGAAATAAAAATGCATTTGTAATCGCTTTTTTATGTGCTATTTTAAATGTAATTCCATATCTCGGACCAATTATCGGAACTACTTTGGCTGGAATTTTAACCATGATCAGTATGATTGGGCAAGATTTTCAATCAGAAATTCTGCCTAAGACTATTTACGTAATTATTGGCTTTTTATTAGTTCAAGCGATTGACAATAATATCAGTCAGCCGATAATTTCGTCAAAAAGTGTAAATTCGCACCCGTTAGAAATATTCTTAGTAATCTTAATCAGCGGTATTACGTTTGGAATTGTCGGAATGATTATAGCCGTTCCAGCATTTACAATGATCAAAGTAATTCTAAAAGAGTTTTTTCCTAACAACAAAATTGTCTCCGTATTAACCGAAAGAATTTAGCTTTGAACACTTCTATTTTGCATCCAGATATCCAGAAATTTATAATTGAAAATACGGGTGCAGATATAACAAAACTAGCACTTCAAAAAAATCCGTTCCCAAATGTGGAATGGATTTTAATTTTAAATCAAATTGAAGCGCGAACAAAAGCAAAAGAGAAACTCCCGACTTGGTTTATTGCTGAAAACATTATTTATCCGAGTAAAATTTCTGTAGAGCAGACTTCTTCTGAAAAAACAGCTTCTTACAAAGCTTCTTTAATTTCAGGAAAAACGGTAATTGATTTAACGGGAGGTTTTGGCGTAGATGATTATTATTTTTCGAAACAATTTGATTCTATAACTCATTGTGAAATTAATGACGATTTATCGGCAGTTGTTCAGCATAATTTTGAACAATTAGACGTAAAAAACTGTACATTTTACAGCGGCGATTCTCAAGATTATTTAGAAAAATCGAATCAAAAATGGGATTGGATTTATATTGATCCGTCGAGAAGAAATGACGCAAAAGGCAAAGTTTTTATGCTGAAAGACTGCTTGCCGAATGTTCCAGAATTACTTGATTTTTATTTTGAAAAATCAGATTCAATTTTAATCAAAACCGCTCCTTTATTAGATATTTCGGCTGGATTATCAGAATTAAAAAATGTAAAAAACACCCATATTATTGCGCTGGAAAACGAGGTAAAAGAACTGCTTTTTGAAATTCATAAAAATTATACTGGCGAAATAACTTTAAAAACGGCCAATATTTTAAAGGACAAAACCGAAACTTTTGAATTTGTTTTGGGGGAAGAAAACTCGTTTTCGATTTATGAACTGCCTAAAAAATATCTTTACGAACCCAACTCTGCCATTATGAAATCTGGTGGTTTTGATGAAGTAAGTTCAATTTTTAATATTGACAAACTGCACAAACATTCGCATTTATACACTTCTGAAAATTTAATTGATTTTCCAGGGCGCCGATTTGAGGTTCAAAAAGTAATTTCATACAATAAAAATGATATGAAAAATGAGCTCGCAAACAAGCAGGCAAACGTTACAACGCGTAATTTTCCTGAAACAGTAGAATACATTCGAAAGAAATGGAAAATAAAAAATGGTGGAAATTTATATTGTTTTTTTACAACTGATGTAAAAGATAACAAAATAGTTTTAATTTGCACCAAAATAAATTAACTAATGAAATATCTAATTACGTTAACATTTTTTCTGTTAACTTTTACTGCTTTTGCTCAAAAACCTTGTGAATACAGCACAAATGTTACCGATTCTCTAGGAACTTACAAAGTAACAAATGAATACTTAATTAGTGAGAAAAACTTTGGCGGTACTTTTAATTACTTGTTTTTTTCGCTTGCACAAACCGACGGACTTCCGACATTAAATGTGCAGTCAATCCAAAAAAGTAAAGATTTTATTAAAGCGAACTGTTTTGATAAAAACTCTAAAATTTACCTGCAATTACAAAACGGAAAAATTGTTTCCCTGCGTCATATTGATCAAGAAAACTGCGGCACCCTTATTCGCGATGACAAAGGATTTGACAATCGTGTGAATACTGGAATTTTCGTGTTTGTTAAAGATAATTTCGAAGAATTGAAAAAATCGCCTGTCACTTTAATGCGTGTCAAATATTTGACTAACATCGAAGATTATATTATTAGACCTGAAATAACCTCTGAAATGAATGGTAAGGTCTACAAACCTGACACTTATTTTATAGAAAATATAAGATGTGTTGAATAATTAACTATTCGCATTTCCATTTTTCGTTGGCAACTTTATCCTTTAAACCTGTTTTTAAATTATAATGCCACCATTCTGAGTCAAACGAATTAAATCCGTTATTAATCATCACTTTTTTCAGATACGCTCTTTTTGAAAGTATTGTTTTTGAAAGCTGTTTGAAATTATGACTCGCCTGAATTCCAAAAAAATCAAAAGGAGTTCCCATATCTACTTCTTTCCCAGTTACATCAACCAAAGAAATATCTACGGCTCCTCCTCTATTATGGATGGAGCCTTTTTTTGGGTCTGCCACATACTCTGGATTCGATACAATAGCAAACATTCTTTTTTGTATATCCAAAGGTCTGTAGCAATCGTATAATTTGATTCTGTAACCTTTTTTCAAAAATTCATTATTTGCTGCAATTAAAGCTTTTACAGTTTTTAACCGAAGCATACATTCAGCACAATCGTAAACTTTTGCTTTTAGAAAATTATCTTCAGTTGCATATTTCATATCATAAATAAAATCGTTACTGTAATCTCTAAGTTTTACAAAAGTAGTATCCGAAATCTGTGATTCTGTTGCATCCGAGTAAGCTTCATGCTGTGCATTTCCAATCGAAACCGAAAATACAAATAGTAAAAAAAACAAAGATTTTGCGAAATGTAACATAAAGTTATAATTTGAGTCTTTCTGTAAGTAAATATAGAAATAATAATTAAATTCGTTCAACTTAAAAGCTTTCTAATTATGACTCAAAAAGTATATTTCTTGTTTCTAAGTATAGTTTTTGTTGTTTCAACACTTACTGCACAACAGACAAAAGCTTTAAAATCAAACAACATTCCATCCGATTACGATATTCAGGATAGTGTTTCGATCAAAACGCGCGACGGAGCAATTTTATCTGCCATTATTGCGCGAAAGAAAAACGATTCTGAATCCAAACCCGTCATTTTACAATATACTATTTATGTAAGAGACAAAGGTCGAGATCTTAAAAGCATCAAAGAATCTGTAGACAAGGGTTACATCGGGATCATCGTTTATTCGAGAGGAAAACGCTTTAGTCCCGACGAAATTAATCCGTATGAAAACGAAAGCAACGATGTTTATGATGCGATAGATTGGATCAGCAAACAAAAATGGTGCAACGGAAGTGTTGCAATGTATGGCGGCAGTTATAACGGATTTACGCAATGGGCTGCGTGTAAAAAAATGCATCCTGCGCTTAAAACCATTGTTCCGTCAGTTGCGAATCGGCCGGGAATGGGTCTTCCGATGGAAAACAATGTTTTTATAAACCCAAATTATGAATGGGCATTTTACGTTGGAAATAACAAATATCTGGACACAGTGGCTGGAAACGACAGAGGCCGTTTTAGAGGAATGATGTTTCAATGGTGGGAAACTGGCGCAGCCTACAAAAAAATGGACAGCATTGACGGAACTCCAAATAGATGGTTTCAAAAATGGGTCAGTCATCCTTCATTCGATAATTACTGGCAGAAAATGGCCCCTTATAAAAAAGATTTTTCGCAGATAAATATTCCAGTTTTGACTTTTGACGGCTATTATAATGATTCGCAAAATTCGAGTTTATATTATTTGAAAGAACTTCAAAAGTACAGCCCCAAAACGCCATTTTATCTGGTGATTGGCCCATATGGTCATTTTGGAACTCAGATTGGCGGTGAAGCAGTTTTAAATGATTACAAAGTAGATCCTAATGCTTTAATTGATATTAAGAAAATCACTTACCAATGGCTTGATTATATTTTGAAAAATGGAGCAAAACCTGAAATTTTAAAAGACAAAATTAATTATGAAGTTATGGGCGCAAATGAATGGAAAAGCGCTCCGTCATTTGAAAAAATGCACAATGATTTCCTGACTTTCTATCTGACCTCAACTCCATCGGGAAACTTTCGTACAGCTGATTTTGTTAAACCAAAAAATAAAGATTTTCTAACACAGGAAGTCGATTTTAAAGATCGCGAAACAAGTAATAACAATTATTATCCGAGTCCAATTATTCGAAAAGAAGTCAGTGCTAACGACGGTTATTTTTTCATCAGCAAACCTTTAGAAGAACCTTTAATTGTTAACGGATCTTTTTTAGGAGAAATCAAACTCCGTATCAATAAAAAAGATTTGGATTTGGGCTTAACACTTTATGAAGTAACTCCAGAAGGCGAATATTTTCATTTATCTTATTACATCGGAAGGGCTAGTTATGCTAAAGATATTGAAAAAAGACAGCTTCTTGAGCCTAACAAAATAGAAACGATTTCTTTTACTAATACCCATTTTGTGAGCAAAAAATTGAGAAAAGGAAGTCGACTGCTTATTTCTTTAAATGTAAATAAAAATCCGTTTTCGCAGTTAAATTACGGAACAGGAAAAGACGTAAGTGAAGAAACGATTAAAGATGCAAAACAACCCTTAATTATAAAATGGTATAATGACAGTTTTGTAAAGATTCCGGTATTAAAATAGCAAATTATTTTTGGATAAATCATTTCCAGGCAAGTAGTTAACACTAAATCTCACCCGTCATTAAAATATTTTCTTTTACGCCTTTATTTTTGAGCATTCTAAAATGAGAACGCACAGCATGATAAAATGGATAAGAAGTGTAAGGAAGATTATATTCTTCGGCATACTTTTTAATGATTGGCGTGATGTAAGGATAATAAGTATGACCAACGTTAGGAAAAAGATGATGCGCAATGTGGTGGGTAAAACCACCATATAAAAAATTAGCCAATTTACTTTCTGTACTAAAATCTTTAGTTACAATCATTTGATGTACTGCCCAAGTATCCGAAAGATTTCCGTCTTCATCGGTTCCAGGAAAATGAGCGTCTTCATCAACATGTGTCGAAACCAAAGCTACAACCCCCAAAACACTGCCGCTCATATGCATGGCCAGCCAAGCAAAAAAAACCACATACCAAGGTTGATTTAATACTAGCATTGGAATAAAAAGTATATAAATCAGATTAATAATTTTTGCCGCAAATAATCTATAAATTTCTTGTCTCGGAATTTTGTCAACTATTTTTTTGACGTAGTTATTTTTCTTTCCAAAAAAATCTTTAAAATCCCTGATATAAATCCAATTCAGACTATACAATGGATAAATAAACCACATGTAAATATGCTGGTATTTATGATAATTAAAAACTGGACTGTTTGGAAAAATTCTAATAATATCACTTTGTTTAATATCGATATCCCAGTCTGGAACATTTGGATAAGCATGATGTAGACCGATATGGCGCCGCATCCAAAGCCAATGGTTACTGCCAAAAAGTTCTAATACATAGAGAAACCATTCGTTATGTTTCGGTTTTTTAAACAAAGCTCCATGTGCCGCATCATGAAAAGCATTGATAAAAAGCACGATCATAGTAATACCGCACAAAATGTAAAAAAGGAATAATAAAGGAGTTTGATTTCCGAAGATTATTATACCGGAATAAAACAAAAAGAAAACTACAAGAAGACCTAAAGACTTAACAACATTTAGTACATAAAAAGATGAATTCTTTAAGACCGTTTCATTCACTTCTAAACGCATCTTTTTAAAAAAATCATCAGTTCCAGATTTAGCATAAACTGGTCGTTTTAATTTTTCCATGTGGTTTTTGGTTAGAATTGCACTATCAAATTTAGTAAAAATTACTAAACAACAACAAATCAAACGATTAGAATAAAAAATGAAAGATTTTCACACTAGATTTAATATCATAAAAAATAAAACCATCCTTATAGGGATGGTTTTTATTTTTTTCTTTACTTTCTAATCTTCAAAGTTTTTCTTTTCAAGATGCAATCTGATTT
The DNA here is from genome assembly GCF_042678225.1 of Flavobacterium artemisiae. Taxonomy (NCBI): domain Bacteria; kingdom Pseudomonadati; phylum Bacteroidota; class Flavobacteriia; order Flavobacteriales; family Flavobacteriaceae; genus Flavobacterium; species Flavobacterium artemisiae. Next base: position 217,853 of record NZ_JBHUDZ010000007.1, read on the forward strand.
TATGAATTCGATTTTCAATATCCTCTAAATCAATCAAAACATTCGATTTTTCGTATGAAGCTCTAGAATCATTAACCACATTCGGTGCATTTTCTATTCTAAACAGATCATTTAAATCTATTTCGGGAAAATGCTTATGCAGGCTTATCAAAAAATCTGGGCCAATATTTGCTGTCCCATGTAAATATCGTCCCATCATTGCTGGACTGTATCCTAAAATTTCTCCCACTTCCTTTTGCTTTAATCCTTTCGATTTAAAGAACCTCCCCAATTTCTCGTTATACATAATTTATTTAAAATTGTTACAAAACATAACATAATGTACATTTTTTTACTACAAAATATATGCTCTATATATTATTTTTCTTACTTTTACATTTATAAGCAATATTAAGTAATAAATAGCAAATATATGTCAAAATTAATCAAAATTAACAAGGCAAAAGAAGATAATTCTCACAATGAAATAGCTTATGAGTACATAAATCAAAATTTACCCGCCACATACGTAGACTTAACAATTGCTTGTATTGTAAAAAAAGGACAATTAGCTCCGAATAAATCCCTTATAAGAAATGTAAGAAACAAAACCATTTTTAGAAACGATATCCTACTTGCTTTGGTAGAAGTTGCAAAAGAAAACAAAGAAGCTATTGAAAAAATAAAACAATTGACATCTCAAAGTTAATCGAAACTTTGATGGCAGAAATGATATGAAAGATAAAAAAACACCTAAAAATACAGCTGAATTTTATTCGGTTAAAAACAAATTGTCAAATAAAAACAAATTACCAAAAGAAATTTCTTTATATGGCATGACTCAAGATCAATACAATGAAGGGGTTAAAATTCATTTTAAATGTTTTAGTCAGATCATGAAAGTAATTTGAAACAATTGAAGAATATTTTAAAAAATTAAAAAATTCCCATACCCTCAGGTTTAATAGTAAAACCTAAACGAATCATGCTTTTATGTTCTTGATAATCTATTAAACTTTCTGTATATCCTACAAACCATTGAAGAGTGAGATAATAATTTTCATCCTTATATGGTCGCCAGTTTACTTGTGTCTGTAAGGAACCATAATTTATTAGTCCGCTGCCTTTTCTAAAAAGAACATCGGCACTCCATCGGCCTGGTTTTATTTGATACGTAGCACTTGCTTCGCCGTAGCCGACATATTTTGTTAAACCAGGATTATCATCTTTATCTACTAAAGGTATCCAACCTCGAATTCCAACTATCCATCTGGGAGAAACTTGTGATTTTAATGAAAAAGCAAGCATATTCCAAGTCCTCGAATAAATAGAATCCCGTCCGTTTGATTCATGTTCTAAAGATACAGTTCCATAAGTAAGTCTTCCGCCTTTTAAATAAAAAGGGCGAACGATAGCTACGCCGGGATTAAAATTAATTTCTGAAAAAGGTTTTGAACTTGCATAAATATCCCAAAAGGCCTTTTGAGTATACATTAAATACGGAAAAAAACCTCCCCAAAGAGGCTTTGAATTTAATCGAAGTTTAAAACTTACCTGATATTTTACATCGGCAGTATTTCTGGTAATGGGTTCGTCGATCGGCACACCAGTTAAAAAGTAGTTATCTCTATGAACTGAAAAACTATTCTCTTTTAATAATGAATCTGCAGCTCGAAAATTTTTCTTCTCTTCTACAATTTGGGATTTTACTTGGATTGAAAATAATATCAGGAAAATTAAAACGTGTTTAAAATGCATTCTTAATGTAAATTTGAGGTTGTTATTCTAGCCTATTACACTAAGTTACGTTTTTTAGATTATTTAAAAAACAATCAACTACAATTAAAAGCAAATTGTTTTTTGTATTTTAATGTGTTTTAAAATATTCGGATACATTTGGTAAAGCTGCTAAATTTAATTCTAATTCAGTATTGCCTCTGTCCACATATGCACCTATGGTGAAAGAACCGTACGAAATTAATTTTACTTGAGCTGTTCCATTTTCTACAGTTAGTAATCGGAAAGGAGGATCTCCAAATGTATCATGCAAAGCTAAGAGTATTACCTCGCCTGAATTTAATGGATTATCATTATTAATAGATTTTACGCTTAAATCAATTTCATAGAAACCTTTAGAAATTTCGGTAACGCTTGCAGATAATTCTCTTTCATTATTTATTGCTTTTCCACCCCATTGACCCAATTGCGGATCAATAGGATTTGTTTGTAATCCTATTTTTAGTTTTTCCTGCGCATCATTAACCATATTATTAACATATGATGTTATATCACTTTGTGTCTCATTTACATCTGGCCTATTTGCGATTTCTGCACTTTTAACTTGAATATCTTCAATAGGAATATCGGGTTTATTGACGATTTTTAAAAGATTTTGCGCGGCATCGCTTTTTATACTTATCTCGTCTTGTAATTTGACATTTTCCTTTTTTGTTTCTTTAAGTTTTTCAGTTACTTGCTCAATCTTTTTCAACATATTATCATCTACTATTTTATATTTAGGCGACAATACAAGTCTCATGTAATTGTAGCCGACATACAATCCTAAAACTGAAAAATAAACTAAAATAGACATGGCATAAAAATCAACATAGCTTTGATTATTCGAGTCTTTCTTTACAAACTGTCCTAAATTATAAAGATACTCTGGGATTTCCCTTAAATTTACCAAACCCAATCCAACAATTATTTTTGTGAGCCATTCCGAGATTTCTACAAGGCTGTTATTTAAAGTATAATCACTAGAATCTGTTGCATTCCTTTTTGGCATTCCGAAAAGTGTTCCTGTGAAAAAACCACAAACCAAAGATGACATTCCTAGCAAAATACCAATAAAAACTAAAGAAAATCCATTTCCATTATTGGATAAAGGAAATCCAATAACACCTATTAATCCAACAATTAGACTTAATAAAAAGTATATCAAAATTGAAGGTTCAGTTTCTATTTCTTTTTTTATTTGTTCGGCTACAAATTCTGAATCATCATCATCTTCCCACTTATTTTTGTTGATAAATCTTGCCCATTTATGCTTCGATTGATTCTCTAAATTACTCATCATCTTATTTTTTTTGATAAATCTAACAATTGATTTAGGCATTTTTATAGTGTAAAACTGTAATAAAAAATGCCTTTAGAAATGAATTATTTTAATTATTTTTAATTGATGCAGGCTAATAAAAAATGCTGTTTGGCTTGAATAAAAAACTAAAAAAATATAAAGTAGAACTGGCTTTTAGCAAAAAAGTAAAGTCTTCAAGGAATGGATAATTATCACTAAAAAAACATCATATATAAATTTACAATACATTTTAAGGTAATTGTAAACAAATATATAATTTACAGGCAACATACTATCAAGTAGTTATACCTTTTTTATGTCATTTTAGATAAAACTTAATTATAAAAATTTCCATTTTTATGATTCATTCAGCAACAAAATTGATGTAATTCTGCTGAGAAGTTCATTTTTATGAAGTATAAAAAATTAAAATTTTAGTTTAAAATATTTTTCGTTTCGAATATTTTCTTTTCCAATACAAGAGATAGGCAATTCCTAAAATCAACACCAAAATGTCAAATTTTATTATCTGTGGAATCCTTATAATTTGATCACTGTAGTAACTTCCGCCAAGTAACGCGCCCAATCCAATTCCCACTTCCATAGAAATATACATAGTTGCAATCGCTTTTCCTCGATGTGCAGGATCACTTAAATCAATAGTCCACGCGTTGATTGCCGGCGACAAAATACCTGCTCCCATTCCATAAAGTGACGCTCCTGCCAAAAGTATCGTTATGCTGTCTCCAATACTAATTACAAAAAGAGCGACTGCAATTATGATCATTCCTGCAAGTATAACATTTACACGTCCGTGTCTGTCCGACACCTTTCCGGCACCAAATCTTACCATAACCGAAGCAATAGTAAATGCAGTAAAAAATATTCCTTTATTTTCAGCACCAAGATATTCACTCCAATCAGGGATTAAAGTTAAAACCAAACCATAAGCCGTATAAGAGAAAAAAGTGATGATTCCAGCAGGAAGTGCGCCAATATCTATAATATCTTTTCGACTAATTAAAAACATTGATTTGTGGAGTTTTTCTTTTTCAGCCAAAGTCTCCTTCATATTCATCACAATTACAATCGATAAAAAAGCAAGAAACGACGAACTATAAAACATAATGTCAATTCCATAAGCATTAACAACCATACCTCCAAGAGCTGGTCCTAAAGCTCCACCAATGCTAAAACACAGTCCATGCATACCTAAACCTTCTCCCCAACGCTCTCTCGGAATAATATCAGCCACATAAGCAGAAGTTGCTGTAGGTTTAAATCCGGTCGAAAAACCATGAACGAGACGCAAAAAAAGAAATCCAGCAACCGAGCTTAATATTGGATATAAAAATCCGCAAATAAGACATACCACAGATCCAACAGCCATTACAGGAACACGGCCCCATTTATCAGTAAGTTTACCACTAAACGGACGCGAAATTGCTGCCGTAAGCGTAAATAATGAAATAATAAAACCTTTATATTCTGCACCTCCTAAACTGCTTAAATAGCTCGGAAGCTCTGGAATTATCATATTAAAGCTTGAGGAGAATAAAAGCGAACTCAAACAAAGCAAAATAAATTGCAGTGTATAAATAGATTTTGGTTTTTGTGACATTATCCGACTGTTTGATAAAGTTTGTAAAAATCTGCGACAACTCAAAGTTAATAAAATAAAAACCACTCGAAATTAGTGGCTAATTGTGATCCCAGAAGGATTCGAACTAATTGTTCAACTAAGGCCGGAAATTGATTTGTTTCTGTATTTCTAAATACAAAATTTATAAAAAATATTATCTCTTATTTTAATAAAAAATAAAAAAACAACTAACAACAAACAACTAACAATCAGATATATAAAAATTAATTTTCGGGATTTCCAAACAAAAACGGATTAGATGAGGAAAACCGTAAGGAATTATTAATTGCATGTTTTAGATTTGGCGTTCATTAACAGATTTAATAAATCTAAAATTAACATTATTTTTTGTCATGCGTAAGTTATGAACAAAACGTGATCCAACAATTAGATTTAATTACATAAGAACAATTAATCATTTTATTTAAAAAAAATTAACCAATTAATTCTGTGAAAAAAAATACCACTACAGTATTATTATCAATTAACATATTGTTAATTACAATTTTATTCTCATTCATATTTATTTATTACAACTCAAAATCTAAAATTGTTTACGTAAATACAATACAACTCTTTGAAAATTTTACTATGACCAAAGAGTTTAAAAAAGCCGGAGAAAAAGAATTTAATTTAATTAAAACAAAGGTCGATTCTCTTTACGCAAAACTTCAATCAGTACCAAATGATACTACTGAAAAAAAGCTTTTAATGGAGCAGTTTATTCAGAAAAAAGAAGAATTAGAAAAATTCAATGAATCATTTGCAACTAAGCAATCTTCAAAAATTTGGATTAGAATAAAAGCTTATTCTACGGAGTTTTCGAAGATAAACAATTATCAACTTATCCTTGGTGAACAAAATGGAACATTCATTTTATCTGCAGATGAAAAAATTGATGTGACAAATGCATTGCTTTCTTATTTAAATAAAAAATATGAAGGCATTGAATAAAGTTGTTTTTATTTTCTTATTTATATTAATCTCTTGTCACAATAAAAAATCAAAAGATTTCGATGACACAGAAATTAGAGAACGCTATTTCAACCTTGAGAAAATTGGCTGGAAGTCACGTGTTTATACTCAAAAGATTGAAGACATTGGCTTTATTGCAACAGAAGTGCCTATTCAATACTATTTATTGAAAAACAAAGGAACTGATAGCCTAAGAACGGTTGACTCCTTATACGAAGAAAACAAAAGAGAACGTATCGTAGAATTTACATTCCAGCAGGAAGATGAGAAAGATCTTCTTTCAAAAAATTTTACAGGTATGGAATATACTGATGCTGTTAAGTATATGTCTTTTGGCCTCGATAAAGATTTTTACATCGTTACCTCAAAAAACGATACTATTTCATGCTCTGGAGTTAATTATGAAAGATCATATAAAATTGTACCCTATCAACGTGTATTGCTATTCTTTTCAGGAATAGATCCAAATGAAAAAATACAGTTAATATATAATGATTTCCTATTTAGAAAAGGGACATTAAAATTTAAATTTAAAGATACCTATACCCCATTAGCCTTATGATTAAGCAAAAAAAAGTAAGTAAATTTAAAAAAACAATTGCTATATATTTAGCAATGATGATTCTTTTAGAAACTTTGCAGCCAATGCAAATTTACGCATTGACTGGAGGTCCATCGCAACCGGAATTTGAGTCCTTTACTCCTATTGGAACTTCAGAAATGGTTGATTTGTCAAGTGGCGATTTCTCGTACAATATTCCGATAATGGATGTTGGAGGTTATCCCTTAAATCTTGCTTACAACTCTGGAGTAAGCATGGATCAAGAAGCTTCATGGGTAGGTCTAGGATGGAATTTAGATGTGGGACAAATTACCAGGCAACTTAGGGGGTTACCTGATGATTTTAACGGAGATGAAATGATTTACGAAAATAATTTAAAACCAAATATTACAGTTGGAGCAAATGTTGGTGTTTTTGCTACGGCATTTGGAGTTAAAGAATCAAAGGCAAAAGCCAGTATTGGGTTAGCAGTTAAATACAATAATTTCGATGGTGTGACTGTAACATCTAGTGCAGGTTTAAGTTATCAAATCAGCAACAATCTTTCGGTAGGAATGAATATAGAATCTTCAGCTTCTGAAGGAGCTTCTGTATCCCCAAGTCTTTCATTTGGACAAAAATTTGAAGGTTCAGATAAAAGTAATTATCAACTTGGAACAAGTGTGGGTATAAGTTACAATAGTAGAAAAGGCTTGGAAAATATGACTTTTAAAACCTCTGCAAGTAAATCATTTACTAAAACTGTAGATAATAAAAAAGTGGACAGCTCAATCGATGATTTAAAATCAGGTTCAATTTCGTTTATCGACGCGTCCTTTACACCAACCAAGAGAGTTGGAATGTCTTCTTTTAACTATATGTTTAATGTAAATATTGAAGGAGAAGTTTGGGGAATTGAACCAGGAGTAAAATTTGGAGGATATGTAACTTCTCAAGGAATCAAAGATTCTGAAAAATATAAAATTGAAAAAGGATATGGTTTTGAGAATACTTATAATGCAGGAAGATCTGATATCTTAGATTTTAATCGAGAAAAAGACAAAATTTTTAATAAAAATACAACTTCATTACCTATTACTAACAATACTTATGATTTGTATAGTATTCAAGGCCAAGGCATTTCTGGTATGTACCGACCTTACAAATCACAAGTAGGTTATGTTTATGATAATGAAACTACCGATGCTAGTGCTGGAGGAGCTCTTGGATTAGAATTTGGTGCTGGCGGAGGGGTTCACCTAGGTGTTGACGCAACTGTAACTCTAGGAGATAGTAAGTCATCTGTATGGGAAAATTTAAATCCTGCACTTAGTCGATTTAAAGAGAAAAAAACAGGTAACAGAGCTGATTATGAAAAAGTATTTTTTAAAAATATTGGCGGTAATCATGTTGATCAAGAATTGAATCTTTTACGTGATAAATTAGGTGGATATAGTCCAATAAAGTTAAACGTTGAAGGTAGTAAATTTTCAAGAAGAACTTCCCAAAGTTATTATGCAAAAGACAACTCCGAAGCGAATAAAATTACTGGAGCTAGTGCATTATTACGCGAAAAACGTTTATCTCGAAATCAATCTATTCAAAAACTAACAAGAGCAGAAGCTAGAAGCTATGGTTCAAATCTTTTGAGTCCGTATTCAATTAAAGGAAAACATGACCACCACACTTCAGAAATAAAAATAACAAAAGAAGGAGGTGAACGCTATATCTATGGAAGAGCTCTTTATAATGTTGTAAAAAAAGAGGTTACTTTCGATGTGGGCAAAGATAGTATAGATCATAAAAATGGTTTAGTAAAATATAAGCAAGGAGACAATTCTACAAGAAATAATCGCGAAGGAGACCAATATTTCAATCGTATTACTACCCCGGCTTATGCGCATTCTTATTTACTTACTTCGGTTTTATCACCAGATTACCAAGATATAAAAGGAGATGGTCTTACGGACGATGATTTAGGGACTTACACTTCATTTGAGTATGAAAACAAAACTCCAAAATCAACATATAAGTGGAGAGTTCCGTTTAAAAAAAATATGGCTAATCACGACGAAGGACTTCGTTCTAATAAAAAGGACAATAGAGGAAATTATTTATATGGTGAAAAAGAGCTCTTATATGTAAAAAAAATTACAACTAAAACTCATATTGCATTTTTTCATCTTTCAGAGAGAATGGATGGCTATGGAGTAGAAGATGAAAATGGAGGCCGTGGTAATGATTCAAAAATGTATAAGCTTGATAGTATATCACTGTATTCTAAGCCTGAATATGAAGTTAAAATGAATAAAGGAGAATTGCCAATTCCTATTAAAAAGGTACACTTCGAGTATAGTTATAGTCTCTGCCAAAATATTGATAACAATATTAATACAGAAAAACGTAATAGTCAATTTGATGGACAAAGAGGAAAATTAACTTTAACTAAAGTTTATTTTACTTATAAAAATTCTAAAATGGGCAAATTTACTCCCTATATATTTAAATATGCACCAAAACAATTAACAGATAAAAAAGATGGTACTGCTGATCCAGAATACAAACTAGAAAACGACACTATTAATAATCCTTCTTATGACATGAAAGGTTATGATGTCTGGGGAAATTATAGACCGTCGGCATTAAATTTAAACGGCAGTACTACAGGAAATTTATCAAACTCTGAATATCCCTATATTGATCAAACTGATCGCTCAAAAGCAGACCAATATGCTGCATCCTGGCTCCTAAAATCCATCCGACTACCATCTGGTGGACAAATTGAGGTTAAATTTGAAGCGGATGATTATGCTTTTGTTCAAGACAAGCAAGCAATGCAAATGTTCAAAGTTGCGGGTAGCGGCGGAATAACTCCAAACAATATCAATGATATTGATGGATCAATTAAGAAAAGTTCTATTGGAGAATATTTGTACGTTGAGATAGACAAAAACATGGATAGTAAAACCTTTAAAGAAACTTATCTAAAATCAATCGGAACAGAAGAAAACCCGTTATATTTTAGATTCTTACTTAACATGGTCAACCCAAACCCATTGCCAGGCGGCAATACAGATAAATATGACTATGTTACAGGCTACCTAACTCTAAATCAATCTTTAGATTGCGGTTTTTTTACTGCAAATGGTAAAAAATACGTTTCAATTCCAATATTATACGTTGGAATGGGCGATGGTTTTAGTAAAGAATCTGACAGAGATACAAACCCTATACAGAAAGCAGGATGGAACTTTGGCCGACAAAACCTAAACAGACTAGTTTACAACAAATTAAACGAAGAAGACACAAATGATGCAAAAGGGATTATAATGGAATTGATTGGATCGATGTCTGGTTTATTAGAACTTTTTTCAAGTCCAAATGGTACATTAAAAAATTATGGAATTGCCAGCAAATTTGTTACTGGAAAATCATGGATTCGTCTTATGAATATCAATGGGCACAAAATTGGTGGAGGAAGTCGTGTAAAAAATATTGAATTACATGATCAATGGAATATAATGACTGGAAATGATGATAATGAGCTTTATCATCAGTCTTATGGGCAGAATTACACCTATAATGACGTAAATGGAAATTCATCTGGAGTAGCTACATACGAACCTTTAGGCTCTAAAGAAAATCCTCTGATCAAACCTTTTTATGATAAAAAGAAAAGAGACCTCTTATTGGGGCCAGAGAGTAGTAATTACGTAGAAGAACCTTTAGGTGAGTCTTTTTTTCCAAATCCAAAAGTTACTTACAGCAGAGTTAAAGTGGCAAACTTATCAAGGCAAAAAACTGAAAACAATCAAAACATGGTAGTTAAAAAACATGCAACAGGATCTGTTGTAACTGAATTTTACACTTCTAAAGAGTTCCCAACAATTGTAGATCGTACTGTGTTATCCTCAAATTTTGATTCGTCAACTGCTTTGGCCAGTCTTTTAAATCTAAATGTCAAAAATCACATTACCTTGTCACAGGGATTCTCTATACATACAAATGATATGGACGGAAAAATGAAGAAGCAACAGGTGTACGGTGAAGGTCAGACTGAAGCTATTTCAGAAGTTGAATATAACTATAGTACAATAGAAAACACTGCAAATGTAGATAATGGCAGGTTAAATAATACCGTAAAAACCGTAGATTCTGAAGGATTAATCGCTGAAAAAATGGTTGGAATTGACTATGATGTAATAAATGATTTTAGAGAAAGTACTACCAAAACTACAACAGCTGGTCTTCATTTTAATATTGCAACTCTTCCATTTACTATTATAATTGTTGTTGTCCCTACTCCTATTCCAAGTTATTCACAACATGAAGACAGGATTAGGACAGCTACTACCACAAAAGTGATACACAGCTCAGGTATACTAGTAGAAAAAATTGCACGAGATCTTACCTCAATAGTTTCAACAAAAAATTTAGCATGGGATGCAGAAACTGGTGAAGTATTATTAACGCAGACTACTAATGAATATGACGATAATTATTTCAATTTTAATTTTCCTGCCTATTGGAGTTATGACGGAATGAGTCAAGCCGCAAAAAATATTGATTTTTCTTCAGGAATTGAAAAATCAGAGAATGGATATAAATTTACAGAGACAACAAAAGCCTCGGATTACTTAATTAATGGTGATGAAGTATTTATTACTGGAAAAGATTCAGATGGCAACAGAGTAGATACTAAAGCTTGGATTGTAGATGTTAATAACATTAATTTTAAACTCCTCGATTCAGAAGGAAAATTAATTAGAAATATTGATCAATTAGGAAAACTAAAGGTAATTCGTTCAGGTCATCGCAACATGCAAACTGCATCTATGGCAAGTGTTACATCTATGCGAAATCCTTTGTATAATTACGATGCAAATAATAAAATTGTATGTATCAAAGAAAATATAGGATCAAATCCATTTGAAACTGGAGATTCAAGCAGTAGAATTGTCAATGCATCTGCAATAACTTATAATGAAATTTGGCCCTCACAATGTGAGTGTAATCTACCTAAAATGGTGTTTGACTCAAAAGGGAAACTAACATATGAATATGAAAAAACTACTAGTAGTAATGATGATGCTGATGCTGCAAACTTTTACAATCCTTATTTATTCAATATACTTGGAAATTGGAGAGCCAACAAATCTTATGCTTTCTTAACAGGGCGTAACTATACCCAAGATCCGACTCCTCGTAAAACAGGCTTCTTCGCCGATTTTTATCCATTATATGTTAAAGATGGAAACCAATGGGTAGTTTCATCATCAAACTCAAAAAAATGGACTTTTGCTTCAGAAGTTACCCAATATAATCCTTATGGTCAGGAATTAGAAAATAAGGATGCTTTAGATCGTTATTCTTCTGCTTTATATGGCTATAATAATCGTTTACCTGTAGCCGTAGCTTCTAATACGAAGTACAGCGAATTGGCATCGGATGGATTTGAAGATTATGACAGTAATCCTGAATGTGACAAAGCTTCTCATTTTGACTATAAGGCGCAATTAAAACAGAATGATATAAGTGTAACCACAATGCAATCTCATACTGGAAGAAAAAGCTTAAGAGTAGCCCCAAATAAAAAAGCAGTGGTAAAAAAACAAGTAATACTTTGTCCACCTGCAACAACAAATGCTCAATAATTCTAGGGAAGAAATAAAAACTATTTAACAAATAACTGGTTCATAAACGAGTCAATTAATAGAAAAAGTATGTCAAAAAGTTTTAGAATAAAGAAATACTGGGTTATTACTTTTGTTATGATATTCTATTCATCAATAACAATAGCAGGTGATCTAAAAGTCACTCGATATAATGATACTGTTTATAAAAACAAAACAAATAAAGTTGAATCTTTAAGATATCAAAATGATTCCCAATTTGTTTCTAGCATAAAAACTAGAACACAAAATACTGTTTTTATACCTCTTTTTAACGAGTTAAAAGAATCTGAAAATTATACTATAAATAAAAGAGTTCCTAAGACTAATGACACTATACAAACAAGAATATTATCTCCTGCAAACAGTGTTACTAAAGTGGATGACAACAAAGTCGTTTTTGAAAATACAATAACATTAAGAACAACAGGTTCAAACATTCAAACTGTTTGCCTAGGACGGGACATTCAATTTATAAATTACGATCTTACAGGTGCCAACAATAGCCTTTCTTATTCTGGATTTCCAGACGGAGTAAGACCAAGTTTTGTAAGTCAAGGTTCACTTTTCATGGGTGGAAGACCTACAGCTGTCGGTACTTATAATTTTACGATAACTTTGTCAGGTCCAAGTGGGCCTTCGGTTACAGCAACAGGAACTATTACAGTAGTTAATGATGGATGTAACGCACCAACTATTACTTTAACATCAGGCAGTTCAAGTAACCGACAAACTATATGTCTAAATACGCCTATTACGCCTATTACATATTCTGCTAGTGCTACAGCTATATATACAAGACTTCCTCCAGGTGTTACTGGGGTACAATCTGGAAGTAATATAACCATTAGCGGAACACCAACTACAACTGGTTTTTGGGACTATATAGTTGGTGTTTCAACTGCTGGTGGAGGTGCTAGTGCTTCAGGTCTAATTGAAGTTTTACCACGTCAAACTGTCAGTCCAGCTTCTTCTTCACCTAAACTTTGCGTTAATACTTTATTGCCCACAATCACACATACAACTGTAAGTGCTACAGGAATAGGAACACCTTCTGGATTACCTGATGGTATTACTGCTTCTTGGACCTCTAACACTATATATATTAATGGGACTCCAAATACCACAGGGGTTTATAATTATTCTATCCCTTTAACTGGCAGTTGTGGATCTGTATATGCAATAGGAACGATAACTGTGGATCCAGGCAGTTTCGTTAGCGCATCACCCTCTCCACGTACTTTCTGTATTAATAGACCAATGGGTATCTCTCATTCAACATTTGGAATAACCTCTATATCTGGATCTCCTTCGGGATTACCATCTGGAGTAAATGTCCAGTTAACAGCAAATAATCTTAATATAACTGGTACGGCAACTGAAAGCGGTGTTTTTAATTATACTATACCTTTAAATGGAAGCTGCTCAACAATATATGCAACAGGATCAATAATTATAAATCCAGATAGTGCTGTAAGTACTGCATCTAATTCACCAATAGTATGTGTTAATACTAATCTTGGGACTATAACACACTCAACAGTAGGAATTACAAATATAGGAACACCTTCAGGATTACCTTCAGGTGTAAATGCCTCATGGGCATCAAATACAGTAACCATCAGCGGAACACCCTCTGCCACTGGTAATTTTAACTACTCCATTCCTTTAATAGGTGATTGTGGAACGGTTTACGCAACAGGAACAATAACTGTCAATCCAGGCAGCTTCGTTAGTTCGTCAAATTCTTCGAGTACTTTCTGCATTAATAGACCAATGGGCGTTGCACATTCAACATTTGGAATAACCTCTATATCTGGATCTCCTTCGGGACTACCATCTGGAGTAAATGTCCAGTTAACAGCTAATAATCTTAATATAACTGGGATGGCAACTGAAACTGGTGTTTTTAATTACTCTATCCCTTTAAGTGGAAGCTGCTCAACAGTATACGCAACAGGAATTATAATTATCAACCCAGACAGTGCTGTAAGTGCTGCATCTGCTTCCCCAACTGTATATGCCAATACAAATCTTACAGCAATTACTCATTCAACCACAGGAATAACAAACATAGCCGGAACTCCTTCAGGGTTACCTTTAGGAGTAAATGCAGTATGGGCTTCCAATATTGTTACCATAAGCGGAACACCTTCTACAACTGGTACGTTTAACTATACTATACCTTTAGCGGGAGATTGTGGAACTGTATATGCAGTAGGAACAATAAATGTTTTATGTGCCCCAATTACAGGGACAATTAAAGTTTTAAAAAACAGATGATTTATTCGGAAAGATACAGCATAACACAAATAAATATGATAAATATTTTTAAAATAAAGGCAGACTGGATCATCGTCTTCGTGATGGTATTACTATCAGCGGTTTCTTTTGCTCAGGCTGATAGCAAAAAAGCAAATAGTTTTAATAAGACCAAGGCAATAAACTTTCTAAAAGAGAGAGGCTTAACTGGAAAACAGATAGATAATGCGTTAAAATTCGAAGACTCAGTTTATCAAAAACGTTATTCGTTAATGAGAAAAAAACAATCTGAACTATTAGAAAGCTATACCTCTCGTAAAAAAATGACTACTTCCAGTTCAAGTTTTGCCCGAACTGCTTCAGTTATGTTAAATCAAGATGAGGATGTTCCTGTAGAAGAGCGAAATGCATTGATGGATTTGTACAACGCGACTCAAAATGAGGGCCCTTGGAATAATAGCAGTAATTGGAATACAGTTGCACCGGTAAGTACGTGGTGGGGAGTTACTGTAGAAAATAATCATGTTACTTCATTAAGTCTACAATCGAATAATCTAAGTGGTCAAATCCCCTCTAGTTTTGCTAATCTTCCAAATTTGAGAGTTTTATCATTAACTAATAATCAATTAACGGGGGGGCTAACCGCTATAGGCGTAAATCATCCTTATATGGAAGTATTATATTTAAGTAATAATAATTTTATAGAGAATGCCTTACCTAATAGCTTTCAAGATTTACAAAGCTTAAAAGTTCTTAGCTTTTCGAACGCGCAGCTTTCTTCAAATTTAGAGGTGCTTGGTTATTTGCCCAATCTAGAATATCTGGATTTAAATAGTAATAAATTTAAAGGCACACTTTCTCCAATTTTGCAAAATCTAACTTCATTGACCTTCATTAATATGGATGAAAATGAAATTGAAGATATTTCTGTTTTAGGAAGTTTAACTTTATTGAAAGATGTATGGTTTAATAATAATAAAATAAGTATTATACCAACAAGTATAGGTAATCTATCTTCACTAGAATCCCTTGGATTATCGTTTAATAATCTTAGTGGAAATGTGCCCCAGTTTTTAACAGGTTTAGAAAATTTGAGTACACTATCTCTAGGCTATAACAAACTTAATGGTACTTTTCCCGATTTAAGGTTCAACCATGAAGGATTATATGGTCAAGGTTTATCTGTACAAGGAAATAATTTCAGATATATTGATTTTATAGATAATATAAATTATTACAATAATAAAGGTTATTACTTTTTTTCATTTTATCCTCAATTAGAAACAGATACAAGAAAAACGCTAAGCAGACAAGATGGTCAAAGTCTAGAACTAACAATGTTTGAGGATAACCGTTATCTGCCAGAAGATACCTATCAATGGTATAAAGATGATGTTAAAATCAAAGGCGCAACAAACCGCACTTATACAATACCAATATTTGATTCTAATTTACACACTGGAATATATTATTGTCTTTCATTTAACGAAAATTTTGATCCCAACAGTAATGTTTTAAATCGAGCTAAAATTTCTGTAAACAAAAACAATTGTACTGAAGAAACTGGCATGATTACGTTGAATCCCAATGATAAATTAATATTAGATAAAATTTTAAACTTTTCTTTTTCTACGACAAATACAAATTTAAAATATAAATGGAAATTGTTAGATTATGAGAATTATTTGATTGATTCACAAACCGGTCCAGTTTTCACAACAATTGTAAATGATACAAAGAGTAAATTAGA
Source organism: Flavobacterium artemisiae (assembly GCF_042678225.1). Taxonomy (NCBI): domain Bacteria; kingdom Pseudomonadati; phylum Bacteroidota; class Flavobacteriia; order Flavobacteriales; family Flavobacteriaceae; genus Flavobacterium; species Flavobacterium artemisiae. The sequence continues at coordinate 233,753 of NZ_JBHUDZ010000007.1, forward strand.
GTTAGAAATAACAAATGCTGATGGCTGTAAAACTACATTTACAAAAGAATTAAAATTTGAAAAAGGTACAGGAATAAATAAGTTACAATATCGTGACGGCTACATTCAGGGAAACATCTTCAATATGTGTCTAGGTGACTCTACTGATCTCTCTTTTGATAGATTTAATTTTGAAAGAAACTTATCATACAAATGGGTGTTGATAAATTCTAATGATGAAGTAATAGAATCAAGCACTAATTTGACTTACTCTCCCACATTAAATTCAATTGGCTGGAACAAGGTAAAATTATTCATTACTGATGACTATGGATATACTACTATTCATAGTGTTAGTATGTATGTTACTGTCTGTAATTCTTGTACAGCTACAAATTTAAAATCAGAAGAAATTAAAGGATCATTTAAGAATCTTGTTAAAAATTTATTGCTTCGTTCCTTAAATGGCGAATCAGATCAGCAGATAACAGGCAGTTCTCCTAGCGATCTTCAACAATTAAAACCATATATTATTAATAGTATTGCAGACAAAATTTATAATTACAAGACAACCAGAAATGATGAAAACGAAATAACAAGCTTAGAATTTGCATTTTCTCCGAACAGAGCATATGATGTTTACATTGCAAGTCATCAATATGGTTATTACTTATATGAAGGAGAAGAAGGGGAAGAACCAGAAACCACTATTGATGATGAAAAAATACGTGTAGATATTAGCCAATATACAGACCCTAACGAGTATTTTCAAACTTGCTGGCTTTGTGAATGCCCGTCAACTGTACCTGAAAGTAAAATAGGATGTCCTGAAGGTTCCGCTGTTAGATATGTTAATTTCTGCCCTGTTGAAATAGACGAAAGTTATTGTATCAATGAACCAATTAATCTCGTTTTTGAAACAACTTCTACGAATGTAAATTATAATTGGTATACCATAAAAGAAGGGACTTCTCAACGTCTTAATGAAGTAACAAATACAACTGGCGAATATTCATATATCCCTTCCGTTCCAGGAAAATATACAGTATTTGCAGAAGCTTATGAATCAACAGAATGTAAGTTTGAGTTTCATAAGGAAATAATAGTCAAATCTTGTGAGCCTGAGATATCTTGTACAAAGGATAATCCAAATACAAATACAATCAAAAGTATTTTTACAACATTAGCAAATAAATTAGTAAACCTTCCAGCTGCAACAATAACTAATGGTTATAAATGTGACGAACTTAAAGCTTTAGCTTTTTATATTAAAGATGAAAATCCAGCGATATATAATTTCGTACATGATACTCAACAGGGTTTTATCGCATTTTCTTTTGGAAACCATAGTGATTATGACGTTAAGATAGCCACTCAAGGTAACCGTATTGTTGAGTTTAACTTGGATAAATATGTCTCTAATGAAATCATGACAATATTAAATACACCTGAATCTACAACCATAGAAAGTTATGTAAACCATATTGATTTTTGCTCTGGATTATATTGTGTTAATCATATTGCTATTGTTTTAGATGAATCAGGTTCAATAAGTTTAACTGAAGCTACTAAAATCAAAAAACAGTTAAAAAGATATATACAACAACAAGCAGATGACAATGATAAGTTACAATCTAATATTTATGTATCGTTAACAGGAATGGCAGACAGTGACAATAATGGTTATACGAGAACTGATAATATTTTACCAACAAGATTAACCAATACTGATCCTTCCGTATTAAAAAAATTCAACAATTGGATTGATAATTATCGAAATCGAAGTGGAAGTGGAATTAGTGCTTCTTCAGATTATTGGAAGACAGCACTAGATATTGCATTAAATTCAGTGATAAAACCGAATGTCGTTATGATGATTACAGATGGTTGTGAAACCAGCAATGTAGAAGCACTAAGAGACCAAACTATGGCTAGATTTAGTAATTCAAAAAGTACTCTATTTACAAATACTGACAAACCTCACTTATATGTGATAGGTATAGCTAATGGATTCTATGTCGACAGCAATACTACAACTAGTTCACTAAATCGTAATGAAGATCCAAATTATGTACAGACTTTAACAGCCTTAACTGACGAATCGAGAGTGGTACCTGTACTAAGAACATCATTAAAATATTTATTGAGTTTTGGTCAAACTGAATATCCTAGAGACAAAATCGATGACTTCCGTTTCGATTTTTATGGATATGAAAACTTTGATTCTCTTGGAACATTAGAGAATGCAGCATTTTTATCAGATAACTTAAAATTAAGCGAATTTTCTTGTGGACTTCCAACTGACAAAAACTACTGTTCAGACTGTCTTTCATTTCAGCCAGAACCTAATAAAGAATATTTGCTAAGTGCATGGGTTAAAGAAGAAACTGGTATTCAGCTAAAAACTTATGAAAATGCTGTTGTTAATGTTGTGTTTTTCAGTAATGTCGACACCAATGATATAAGATATAGGATTGGCAGTGTAAGTTTTGCTCCGAAAGGAGACATTATTGATGGCTGGCAAAGAATTACAAGCAAATTTCTAATTCCTGAAGAAACAAAAACTATAGGGATTGAGCTTGAAAATAAAAGCGACGGAATTCCTGTATATTTTGATGATATCCGAATACATCCTCTAGACGGAAGTATAAAAACGTTTGTTTATGATGCCGAAACCTTTAAGCTGATGTCTGAACTTGATGAAAATAATTATTCTACTTTTTATGAATATGATAATGAAGGAGGTTTAGTTCGAATCAAGAAAGAAACTGCAAAAGGAATCAAAACGATTCAAGAAACCCGTTCAGGTAATTTTATTAATAATAACTAGAAAAAAGTTATGTTTCAGAAAATAATACTGCTAATAAGTTTTTTAGCAATTGCTACTATAGGATACAGCCAAAGAGTAAATGATGTTTTAGAAAAAATGGGGAAACAGTACAGCTCTTCTCAGCCGCTTCAATACAACTCGACTTACTCTTTATACACAAGTGCAGAATCTAAGACAATAGAACAAACCTACAAAGGAATGTTTATTAAAAACTCTGATAATGATGTATATATGAAAATTGATCAGACTGAGATACTAAACTCAAAAACTATCAATTTAAAAATTAGTAATTCAGAAAAAGCAATACAAATTGCCGATCCAATTAAAAATTATTTTGGAAATTTTGATATTAAGCCTCTATTGGATTTATGTAAAATTGAGTCCTTTAAAGATTATAAAACGTATTGGGAGATAACATTAACAGCAAAAAATCTTTCGAACCTTCCCTATTCAAAAATAATAATACAGATATCAAGAAAATATTTTTTACAAAAATCTATTTTTTATTACAACACCTCTGTTAATTTTTCAAAAGATTACCGCAATCCAAAATCGTATTATCCAAGATTAGAAGTCATCAATACCAACTTCAATCGAAAAACGGTCAATGAAAATTTATTTAAGACCAAAAATTATTTTACTGCAACTGGTAAAAGTAAATATACACTGGCAGAAAGATTAAAGAGTTACGAAGTTATTGATCAAAGAAACATTTCCAATAAATAAAATCAGATATATGTCTATAAACAAATATTTAATAGCATTTACATTTATTTTTTCTTCCTTTTTCTCATTTGCACAACAGGAAACGCATGTAGAAAATAAAATAGTTGGAAATCAATTGTTAAGTAAAATGCAAAGTCAGGAAGTCTTATCTATTACTGATCCTAAATTTGCAGATATTAAAAAGCAAGATGTTTTTACATCAGTAAATCCAAATATCTCAATCCATTTTGGGTTTAATGATGATAAAGTTAATACTACAGAATATCAGAAAATTTATTCTTGCAAAATAATTCTGAATGTAAATCCGTATGATAACACAGGACAGGAAATTTCTCTTAAAGATCAAACGGGAAATCCGATATCATCTTACGAAGTTACCTTAGATATTAAACATGATAATATTTCAAAAGGACTTAAGTTTGATGACTATGCGGTATACACAATTCCAGGAGTTCATAAAGCAACTGTAAAAATAAAATCTATTTCGTATTATAATGATAACGGAACCATAACTGTTAACAATTCATCAGCCTATTTACAATTAAAATTCAGTACCGATCGTTATTATAATTTGCAATTAAGCAGCACCGAATCTACCAGCGTACTTCCCTTAGAACATAAATTCATTAAATATAATGGAACTACTGGTACTCAAGTTAATAATGTGAGTGATGGTGCAGATGAAATTCTTATCACATGGAGAAATGATACAAAAGCACCAGCATTAGAGTATGAACTAGAATGGACTTGGATAGATAATTTTGCTGTTAATGGAGCTACACTATCGCCAAATCAAATTCTATTGAGCGATCAGGATTTTAAATTAAACAGTACTAGAATTCAGACCAAAGATACCGTTTATAGAATTCCAATTATATATTCAAAAGGATATATCGTTTACAGAGTCCGACCTGTCGGAAGATTTTTAGACAATATCTCTAAAAATTATTATGGCAACTGGACATCAGGATTTGCTGAATCTCATAAATATCTTAGCGATTGGTCGAACTTTTTGGTTATTGATGAAAACCATGAATTAGGAAAGAAAAATTGGCAGTATCAATCTTCTTTTGCCGAAGACGGAAAAAAGAAAGAAGTAGTCAGCTATTTTGATGGTTCATTACGAAATCGTCAAACAGTCACCAAAATAAACTCTAATAACAAAGCTGTTGTTGGTGAGGTCATTTACGATAATCAAGGTCGTCCCGCTATTGAGGTATTACCAACCCCTGTAGAATCATCAGGTATCCGTTTTTACTCCGATTTAAATAAAAATAGCCAGGGTACTGCAATTTATACTCATAATGATTTTGACTGGGAAAAGGAAAATGAAAAACTTTGTGTTCCATCCCCTATTGAAGGAATGTCGAATACAAGTGGAGCAAGTAAATATTATTCTCCCAACAATCTTACACAGAATAATCATCAGGATTTGGTTCCCGATGCTGCTTTACGTCCTTTTTCACAGATTGAATATACTCCTGACAATACAGGACGTATTAAAAGAAAAGGTGGTGTAGGAAATGATCATCAAATTGGATCTGACCACGAAATGAGATATTTCTATGGTTCTCCAGATCAAGAGCAGCTTAATAGACTATTTGGTTATAAAGTAGGGAATGCTATTCATTATAAAAAAAATATCGTTATTGACCCTAACGGACAAATTAGTGTAAGTTATATTGATCCGCAAGGTCGAACAGTTGCAACAGCACTTGCAGGTGATAAAAGAGGAAATTTAATATCTCTGGAGGATGAATTAGATCAAACTCTACATCAACAACTTAGCAAAAACTTAATTACCAAAAATTATAAATTTGCTTCTGGAAATAATAATATAACTAACGATGGTTTTCGTCTAAATGATGCTGTCGAAGTCGTTAAAAAAGGCAGTATTACCTTTAATTATGATTTTACAAAAACAATAGGAAGCTATAATGACAGCTGCTTAACCAATAAGTACTATCCTTTTGTATATGATTGGTCAATAAGCATGACTGATGATTGTGCAAATGAACTGTTACTTGGAATAAATGGAGCAAAGCTGACCGATCAGATTGGAAAAGCTGATACAAACACTTATGCTCCAACTGCATTAAACAGTATTAAAACATTTGAAGGCAAAACACTTACAAAAGACAGCACTTATGATTTTATAAACGAAGGAAATTATAATCTTACCAAAACACTTCAGGTAAACACAGATGCCTTAAATAAATATGCAGATGATTATATTACTGAATTAAAAAACGGAACGACATGTAAACCAGTTCTTACGGAGTTTGAATCACCTGTTTTAGTTACTGATTGTAATGTTACCTGCAGAAGCTGTGAAGAAGCATTAGTTGTATCTAATCTAGAAGGAGATTCTGTTATAGCAAATTACAAAGCAACTCTGCCAACAGATGAAAGTACGTTAGGAGATATAACTCTTAGAGAATCATTTATAAAGCTGGCAGAAACAAAATATGTTGCAGTAAATCTTCCAGATAGTACTCTTTCAGCTGATGAATTAATAAGATATACTGACCATTATAAAGCAGAATTTAAGGCTTTAATAGAAAACTGTCGCGAATTATGCCAGAAACCAATAAACAGTTGCAGTATTAATGAACAGGTTTTATTGGCAGATGTAAGCCCTAATGGTCAATACGGTTCTGTAGCTGGACTTGAAGAAGCTCCAAACGAAAATGATACTACGCCTGCGACGGAACCAGAAGCTGATGGCGACTCTTTAAGTGTTTTTAGTGAAAACAACCAATTATTATATGGCGGTTACAAAGATGAAACGGAGACGGATCCTGATAATCCTGCTGTAAATGTTCCTGTAAAAGTTGCAAAAGCAAATTGGAGACATCCTGTTGGCGGTTACAAAGATGAAAACGGAGAACCATTTTTTATTACCATCGTAAAAAATGAAGATGAAACGTATTCACCTCCTCTAAGATATTTGGAAAATAACGAGTCTGATCCTACTAAGGATGATCCTACAAGTGATGATAAAAATATACGTTTAGTTGCGCCTGAATATTTAGCAAATGTTTCAGACTTTCTGGCTATTTGGCAGTCAAGCTGGGCCAAAGCATTATTGCCTTATCATCCTGAATATCAATATTACCTTTATAATAAAGCTATTTGTGAAAAAACAGTAAATGGCGAAAATTCTGATGGATTCGACGAAAAATTAAGAAATCTTGAATATCTAAATACGGAAACTGGTCTTGTAGAAAACAATGTCTTTTCTACAACTGATGGAATGATATTTAAAATTTTAAATTCATCAGGAACAGTAGATCCATTTTACAATGGTTTACATAATGCTGAAACAGACCAAGAATACAATTATCGTAAGAATATTATGTTGGAAGGTCTAGGAAGTTATTCTTCAGGTTCTCAAAGCGGTAATTTTGATGGGATGACTTTTAAAAACTCTCAAGGAGTTACTGTTAAAATGAATATGCTGCAAACAGCTTATTATTTTGCTGCTTACTCAAACGGAATAACTCCTGTAACGACTTATCAGAATATTTTAAACAAAAGCAACAATAATTTATTATCAGATATTGCGGCTCTGCCAGACAATTATTTAAAACAAAGAATATGGTCAAATTTTAAGAGTTACTATATAGCTCTTAAAGAAAAAACACGTACTGTTTTCTCTCATATTTATGCCAATAAAAAACAAATGAACAATAGTTGTATTGGTGATGAAAAAAATACAGACTCGTATGTTACTTTATTGAAAAAATACACAGCCAATTATGCTGATGTAACACGTTTAATTAATGAAACTTTAGATGCTGCGCCAATAATCCCTTCTGGTACAGATGGCATACTGCCAATCTGCATTGACGAAACCGCACCATATTACCTCACCAAAGTAAAACGTTTTGTTCCTGCTGACCAAACTTATGACTCTGGGCTAAGTGACACAGAAGCTATGGCAAGTGCAAAAGCTACAGCTGATGCAAACCTATTTTTAGAAACAGGTAAATGTCCGTTAGGCTTAGATATGGAAACTTTCTTAAAAGGTTTAACAGATAATACTATTCAACCCAACGGAGTACTTGTTAATACTCCTGCATCAAGTATGCCTTATTTGACGGAAGGTATATTTAAAGCGCAAATAAATCCTAGTTTTGATATTAATGCCTCAACAGCAGTACCAAGAGTTATAGGGAGAGAAGACAGAAATAATTTAAACATTAGTTTTCATCTTTCAGAGAATGCAACAGATAGTATTGCAACTTCAATAGTATTAAAATTTGTAAGTTTTGATCCTTCTAGTCAAAACAACAGCTATAAAGATGCCTGTGGAAACAGTATTGAGAAACCAAGATGGCAAGACATTACAGGTTTCAAAAACTTCCATTATTTATCTTATGAACCTACTACTAAAACATTTAAATTTAGAATTTTAGCAACGATCGTTCGTAAAGGAACAACTCCTCTCTGTATAACACCTGAAGAGGTAATCATTGAAGGATATACCAAAGCTGCAGTCGGAGAATGTCACTTTTCTGGAGGCAGCGGTGTTGGGGAAGTGATTGCTTTTGAAGATAATCAGTGTAATAAAAAAGACCAATTTAGCAAAGCTTTAAGAGATTTAGTATTGAATCTTCAAAAAACCGGAACCAATAACCTAACTACGACACAAATAATTACAAACAATGACCATATTAAATCTGGGTATTTAAAATCTTATTTTGGAATTACTAGTTCAGATGTTGTAAAATGGAATTATGAAGAAGTATCAAGCGAACGATTTTTCTCTATTACTGTAAACGATATTATCCGCATGAAATTAAGTGGCGGAAGCACGAGTACAAGTATTGGACTTATTAAAGATTTATTTATAGCCGATTTAAAAGCAGATGGCAAAAGCAATATTCTTAGAATCGTTACAAGAAGAAATACTGGTATAATTCACAGAACCGATACAAAATCTTGGAGTATCAGTGCTGGAAAAAACAACGCATTATATTTTGCCTGTTGTGCTCCTTGCGGAGAAGACGATTTTGACGGGGACGGCTATGGAGACAAATGCGGTGATCCAGCCGGAATTACAGCGTGTGAACTTAACGCACAAGACGAACTGAACTACGAGGAAAACTTAAAAAATGCTCTAAATGCAATAATAAGCAATCCTCCTAACGGAAACCAAAGTTCTTTTAATAATATTGCTATACGAAACTTTATTTCTGGTTCAAACCTTATACAACATTTTCAAGCGCTGAGAAACTATCAGAGAATCATAAATCCTAATGCCGTTAACTATGTGGTAGATCTTGCAAATTATTCTGCTTATATAGGTCCAGATATGATTTTATTAAAATTCGCTAATAGCAACTATTCTCATGAAGCAGAAATAAAACTTACTATCCCAAACGCAGATCAAATAAAAATCATAAATTTTATTGATTATATAAATGATACTACAGTTAAAGTAAAATATACCACTGCTACGAATCAAACTTATATAGTTCAAAGTAACGTTAAAGTTACAAATGCTATAGCATTAAACGGTATTCAAATGGGATATGCTTCCAGCTTATGTGAGTTTATGTCTGAAGATTTTAGAGCTAAAGGGTGCACAATAAATCCAAATTTAGAAATAACTTTCGAAAATAACTTTAAGGCTGTATTAAATGACTTTATAGATAAATTAAGAAATAACACTCCTGTTTTTAACACTACTTTTCCAGTTGAAAATGATCCGATAATTAAAAAATTTGTTAACGAATCAAAGTTAATCAATGGATTTCAATATTTGAGAACAACGCTATACCCTACATATTTAGCACCCGTAAAAATGAGTCATTATATCCTTAGAGATATAGGTTATTCTTCATACGAGTTAGCATTTTTGGACGAATCAGGTTTTAGCAATTTTAATAAAGGAAATTCTATTGAATTAAGTACAAATATAAGATCACTAACTCAACATATAAAAAAGTTTGATCTAATTAGTAATTATCAAGTAAGAATAACTTTAGATGATGATCAAACCTTTTTAAGTCCAATAATTCTTTATATCTCAAATGGCAGTTCTCAAAGGAGTAATTCACAAATATGTGATCTTTTAAATAATAATAACTTTGTAAATGAATCTGTACAAACTTCAAATTTTAAAGAAAGTTCAACAACTTTATTGAACAATACTTTACAATTTAGTCAACCAACCTGTAACGATATCTGCGTACCTCCAACAGTTTCTCCAGTAGTCTGCGGTGATAAATGGAATGAATTTAAAACAGGCTTGCAGGCGCAAATGCCTACTTATGAAATTCCAAAAAAATTAAGAGATAATGGAGAATTCTTCTGTGAAGCTAATTATGGATATATCAGTACAGACTATCTTGCTTATCTGGTTAAATTTAATGTAAAAACCATTCAAGATCCATTATTTTTAACAATCGCTGATTTTGGAAGTACGAGATTAAAATATGGTAATGACGAAACACCTAATGTAATTAATGCTTATTACGCTTACATTCAGTCACAGAATCCAAACGTTAATCCAGACGTGAGCGATGAAAATACGGTAGAAGTTAAAAACTGGAAACTTTTTGCAGACGAATATGTTACAGAACATAGTATTTGTTCTCCTGCCACAATGGTTCCTTCATTTAGTTTAGAATTACCTGCTAAAGAAGGTGATAAAACGCCTTGCGAGATTTATAAAGAAGCAATAAACAAAACAAATAGCCAGCAAATTACTGATGCCTTTTATGCAGATAAAAAAGAAGAATTTAAACGAAACTATTTAAATGCTGCATTAGAAGGAATAACAGAAAATTTAACACAAAATGCTTCTGACAAGGAGTATCAATATACTTTATATTATTATGATCAGGCTGGTAACCTAGTACAGACAGTACCACCTGAAGGAGTAAAAAGATTATCACCAGCATCGGACACTGCTATTAATAACATAAGAAAAACAAACTCTGAAAAAGAAGATACTGCAGAAGTAAATGGTGTGCCAGTATCACCGCTGCATACTTTACAGACCCAATATCGTTATAATTCTTTAAACCAGTTAGTTTGGCAGCAAACTCCAGATGGTCATGAAACGACTTTTGCCTACGACTTGTTAGGAAGAATTATTGCAAGTCAAAATGCGAAACAAAAATTACAGTCACAATTTAGCTATACTAGATATGATGCATTAGGAAGAATTACCGAAGCAGGTCAATTACATACAAAAACTGGACTTATTTTAACAATTAACAAAAATGGGCGATTGGTAGATGCTCAAGATAATGATATAGAAGTTGATGCGATAAAGAATAACTACCCTTACAACATTGCAGATGCTTCAGAACAAGTAACCAAAACAATTTATGATAATCCTTTACCAGATACACAAAACTGGTTCACTGCCTACGGTTCCGATAATAGTCATAAACGTGTAACGGGAGTACTTTATTTTGATACATTCAGCAGCTCATCGCCTATATCAGGCTATAATAATGGTATATTTTATGACTATGATGTTCACGGAAATGTAAAAGAACTTGTTCATCATGTGAATAATAGCCAAGGGTTAAACCTAATGAACAGTACTACGAAAAAAGTAGTATATGATTATGACCTTATCAGCGGTAATGTAAATAAAGTAACCTATCAGCCAAACAGTGAAAAGGATCAATTTATACATCGTTATGAATATGACGCTGATAATAGAATTCAACAAGTTTATACAAGTAAAGACAATATTATTTGGGAAAAAGAAGCTAACTATTTGTATTATGACCACGGTCCATTGGCGCGTGTAGAAATTGGAGACAAACAAGTTCAAGGTCTCGACTATATCTATACACTCCAAGGCTGGCTAAAAGGTGTGAATTCAGAAAGAATTGGAACAGCATATGATGCTGGAAAAGATGGCTTAAATGTCGCACAGGATGCGTTTGCTTTTGCATTAAACTATTATACGGGTGATTACAAATCACGCTCTGGTACTAAAGATGCAGACATTTTTAGTTACAGCAGTGATCCAAGTCTTGCCAAGCAAAACACCAGCCTTTACAACGGAAATATTAAGGAAATGATAACTTCATTGGTGGACAATACCGGAACACCATTAGCGACTCAATACAATTATTACAAATATGACCAGCTAAACAGGATTAAGGAGATGACTTCTAAATCAATTGCGGGTCTTACACCTTCTAAAAGTTATGAATCTAGTTATAGTTATGATAGAAACGGAAATTTAAAAACCCTTTTCAATACTGCTCCTTTAGCGGGACATGCTGAGCCGGTAGCTATGGATCAGCTTACGTATCATTACAATGCAGGTACAAACCAATTAAGACGTGTTAACGATGCTGTCGATAAAGGTGTATTTACTAACGGTGCACCTGATGATACTTCATTAGACATAGACAATCAGTATGACAAAAATGCCCCATCTAATACAGATTATGAAAATTATGTATACGACAAAATTGGTCAACTAACTCGTGATAAACAAGAAGGAATCGACATTGAATGGCGTGTAGACGGCAAAGTAAAATCGGTTACCAAAAATAATGGCACTATTATTAGTTTTGAATATGATGGTCTAGGTAATAGAATTGCCAAAATCGTTGCTACACCGTCTAAGACAACCACTACATTTTATCAGAGAGATGCACAAGGAAATGTATTGAGTACTTATGAAATGATTAAAACAGGTAATCAAGTAACCTATGATCTTATCGAACAAGACATTTATGGCAGTAGCCGTCTGGGTATAGAAAAAGGGAGAAAATCTATTAGTGCGGCAACTCTTACAGCTGCTTTGCGTAAAAGTTCTGTAAGCAGTAAACTTCTTGCTAGTGTCGAACCAATGGCGACGACAGCAAGCATTACTTCCGAACCAACACCGCAATTTGGTTTAAATGTAAATTTAACCAATTCAAGCGCTTCATGGATTGAAAAACCTGAAAATAGTATTAATCTATTCACAAATGGAGTTCAAAAAACAGAAAAGATTTTTATTTCTGGTCATTTAAGAATCGATCCTAACGATCCTTCAAATAAGACTGGTCTTATTGCGGCACTACATGGAACCAGCAGAACAGGCAATTCATGGCCTGGTGGCGGATCTTATTCTTATATCAGTTCCGTTTTATTATCTGTTCAAAAAAGCGATAGTGGTTATACACCTGTTGTATCACTTATTAAATACAAAAGAAACCATCATAAATACAAAAAAAAGGGTAATACCCGTTATAGCTTCAGAAGTTATCAAACTACCACAACATATAAAATTATTTCTCCAGATATTCCAGAAAATGAATGGGATATTCGTGCAGAAATAAAACAAAGCAAGGGCGCTACAGATAATTATGATGTAACCATTATATTAAATGGAAACGAGTACCAAACCAACGCAGTTGTTTCGCAACAATATAACGGAGAGGAAATTGATAATAAAAGAAGTGGAGATGAAATACTTAAGACAGTATTGCCGCCTAACTCAATAGGACAAGCAGTTACCTCAAATCATCAAACTAGTCCTGTTACGTATAATGCATTAAAAAGTGAAATATGCGATTTTAGTTATACCGTAAATAATGGTCAGGAACCAGAAGATATACTAACAAATGAATACAGTTTCGACGAGCAGACCGAAACTGGAAATGCACTATCGATAAATGGAGCACCAATGGTTCTAAAAAATCTAAAACGTAGTGCTGGATTTTGCGGGACCAAAGATGGAGACCGTGATGGTGACGGCTGGATTGACAAAATTGACAATTGTCCTAATATATTTAACCCTGGTCAAGAAGATGATGATGGTGACGGAGTTGGAAATGTATGCGATAATTGTAAATATCCAAACCCGCTTCAAATTGATAAAGATCAGGACGGAAGAGGCGACGGAGACAACCCTGGAGATCCTGGATGCGATAATTGCCCAGATAAACCTAACTTTGACCAAATTGATTCTGACGGAGATGGTGTTGGTGATGTATGTGATAATTGCCGATTTAAAGCAAACCCGCTTCAGGAAGATGTAAACCAAAACGGAATTGGAGATATTTGTGAAGGAGTGGCACAAGGAGAAGGCGAAAATGCTGTTCTAGGATCACCACTTACCGCCTATCGTTTTGTTGGTGACAAACAGTACGAATTATCGAACCATTTAGGCAACGTGCTTTCTGTAATTAGTGACAGAATATTACTAAAAACTGGTAATCAAGCTTCAAACGAAGTATTAGATACGTATGATTTTACGGGTTGGACAAGTATAGATGATGGCAATCATAACTGGCTTAAGTCTGGTGCTGCAGTAACTGCCGATGGAAATAAGTTGATCATAACAGCCAATCAGCCGGGTACAAGTGTCGTATACAGCATGATGACGAATCCTGGATCGAAATATACAATAAGTTACGATTTAGATTTAATAGCTTCAACAGGAGTTAGAGTCAGAGCTTCGAACTTTTCAACAACAATTACTCAAATGTCTAATAATACATCTGGAAGACAAACTTTCACATTTGTTGCTCAAGGTTATGTTAGCACTATTGATTGGGCTAGGATTAAAGTTAGAGATGATCAAAATGAAATTTTTAGCTTAGACAACGTAACAATTTCAGCTGAATCTACAGAAAATACCGTTGCTTCTACTACCTTTGTTCCAGACGTTCTTAGCTATTCAGATTACTATCCTTTCGGAATGCTGGTGCCGGACCCTAAAAAACCGAAAAGCGAATATCGTTATGGATTCCAAGGTCAGGAGAAAGATGATGAACTTAAAGGTGAAGGGAATTCTTTGAATTATACCTTTAGGATGCATGATCCTAGGGTTGGTAGGTTCTTTGCGGTGGATCCGTTGACTAAACAATATGCTTATAATTCACCCTATGCTTTTAGTGAAAATAGAGTAATTGATTCTAAGGAAGCTGAAGGGTTAGAAAGAATTCATTATATACTTACTTATTCAGATAATAAACCCAATTTAAAAAGGACAAATACAGAGTATACTCATAGTTATTTCTTATTTTGGGAAAAAAAGTATGAGCCTCAAGCTGCAGTGCATTACAATGGAGAAACATATTACTTTTATCGTAGTAATAATCTAAGTCTGGACATTCAAAAAATTAGGGAGTGGAATGGAGGTAATTATAACATGAATCAATTGACCGATTTTTTAAAGAAAAAAGGAAAGGGTTATTTATCACAAGAATCTTCAGAAAAATCGGAAAAGATACATATTTTTCAAAGTACATCAGAATCACTAGTTTGGGGTTATACTGGTGCTGCGAGATATAAAATGGATGCAAGTTTTTATAGCGCAGGAAATAGAAGGGCACCAATACCAATTGAAGAAGAAATTCCGCATTTAAATAATAATTCTTTAGTAAGTACATCTAGCAAAGCAACAGGAATTTCTAAATTAAATATTGAAAGTACCGATGGATTTTTTATGTTAAATGGCACAAATTCTAAAGGTGAACAAATTGAATTTTATGGTTTTGCAGGCAATTCTCATAAAACAAAAAATCTAAAATTAGAAATTGTGATACCTGGTAGCAACGGCACAACAGGGGATCATACATGGAAGAATACATTTACTAAAGAGTTTTTCAAATGGAAATCCGATCTAGTGCAATATGGTAAAGATAATGGATATGAATCAATTAGAATTACAGGACAACGTGCAGATGATAGTTCTTCTGCAAATCCAGGTCATGATGTAGATTTTACTATTAAAATTAAATAAGAATTGAGTTATGTTAGATAATGAATTAATAAGATATATCAAAAGTAACTATTTAAACTTTTTTAATAAAGAAGAAAGGCTTATCTATAATTCCATTTTAAACTCACAAAAATTATCTAAATTGAGTTTAGAAGCTAAGGAAATATTTAGTCAAAATATTGAAGATTTTAGATGTAACAATTTGCAAAAAGAAGAAGAAAATTTATTTTTTGAAAAAGTGATTTTTAGAATTATCTCTGAGGAGAAAGTTTACATTAACAGGTGTCCATATTGTGGAACATTAGCAAGAACTCCTTATGCTGAAAGAGCTAAATGTGGGCATTCTTGGTATAATCCTAATGTTAAAGATAAGTGATAAGTTTTAATTTGGAAAATGCCAAAAATGTGTAGATACTACGCTTTACGAAAAAGTTGTTTTTCTAAATAATTTAATCATATATGTTTTGCTAATGTCCATTGAACCACCTCTTACAGTCTAAAGCAGACAAAAAAGCCACTTCATTATTGAGTGGCTTTTGAATTTTTATAGAGTTGATACGTCTACAAAAAAAAATGGGATTGTCTTATAAAAATTATCTTAGTCATGCTAATGTGAATATTTTGCTTGTAAACATCCTGTATTAAAAAAAAACATCAACTTTAGAGTTGTTACTTTTTAATAACTTTCCAACTTACTATGTACCTTCTCAATTTCCTTATCCATATAAGCTTGTGCATAATGCACATATCGATTAAACGAAGTACTGGCGTGACTATGACCACTAATTTTACGAACCAAATGTTCTGGCATCCCTAAAATTAATAAAGTCGTAATAGCTGTTCTACGCATCATATGAGAGCTCATTTTATCACAAAAGCGATTTTTTGAAGCATCTGTTTTCTTAGTTATTTTTTGAGTTTTGCCTTGTTTCTCTCTTGAAACTTCAATAGGATTAGTGAAACCAGCGAGTTCACCAATATGCTTTAAACTTTTATTGAAATTAAACAAACTAGTATTTCCAAAAAGTGTGACTTTACTATTATTTGTAGTATAACGCAGAAAAATAGTTATGGCATAAGAAGAAAGTTTAATAAAACTAAACGTTTTTGTTTTCTTAGATTTTAATTTTAGATACCAATCTCCATCTATTTTTTCGAAATTTTTATTGGTTAGCAAAAATATATCTGAGTAGCGTAATCCTGTAGAACATCCAAAAACAAAAATGTCTTTTATCCTTTTGTAACTAGGGATTAAAGTTTCCTCAAATTCGTTATCGTGAATTAAGAATTTGAGTTGTTCTGGTGAAAGAACAAATATCTCAATCTCTTCTTTTCGAACATAAAACAAACGCTGAAAATCGCCTGTATTTAAATCTTTGTCATTTTTTAAATAATTAAAGAAGACACGAATCACCTTAATATTAGCTCCCACATAATTATCATGACATCCTTTTTTATATAAAAATTCTGTAAACTTTTGATAGAATTTTTTCCAGTAGCTTTTTTCAGATAACAACTCGCGTTTGTCTAATTTTGAAGCATCACAAATACGTAACTCAAATTTAGTCTCACTTGAAAACTGGATTAAATTGTTCAGCACATATTTATAGTTTTGAATTGAACCTGGTTTTATTTTTTCTCCATTTTTTTTAAGCCGTTTTCCTGTTTCAGTTTCTTTTATGAATTGTTTGAATAAAGGAACAAGAATACTTGTTTTTTTCATTGGTTATAGTTTAATCAATAAAATTTAAATTAGAGCGGAATGAAACAAATTAAATAAAAAAGAAAACCTTATAGCAATTTGAGGTTTTCTTTTTTATTTAATTTGTTTTATAGATTCTCTTTGCATTCTCAATTGATAATGCTAACGCCATTGCGACAATCAATTTCCAGAATGGCATATAAATAAGTTTCGATGGGGGTAATCACATTTTATGAATATTTATGAATATCATCTTAGGGCTTCCTATCAATCTGGCTTTTCAAATCTTTCCAAAGAAAAGGGCCTATGTAAATAATTTCATTAAAGTTTCCCTTTTCAACTTTTAATCTCCATAAACTTAACTCTTTGAATTTTAATTTATTCAAACAATTATCATCCTTATCTTTTATAGCTTTAGATGTATTAATATAATTTGTTCCAATGTAAAACCATCCGCTAATTATTTCGCAATTATTGTCATGTATTTCTACTCCAACTATCCTACCACTATGTATCCAGATAAGAATAGTTATTAGTATTGTGCATATCAATGATTTATTAAACTTTCTTAGAATAAAAAAATGTATCAACATCCCTAAAGTAATTAAAAATGGATATATTCCATTTAATACAAAATATTTTGCAAAAATATAATTACTTCCTCCCCAAAAGAACTCCTTTATATCTGGTATTAAAAATATTGAATTTATAATCGTCATTATCGAAATTATAATTGCAAAGCTTATTCTTACTTTCATATGGGTTACTATTTTTTTGGAACAGACAACGTAGCTCCTGTTGGCATTTGATTATCTTTAAATTCGGCAGGACTAACAATTACATCACCATTTTCAATAAGTGTAGCTGATGACCCTCCATCAAATGCAATAATATTATCATAACCAAGTTCAATCATAAAATTTCGTATACTATCTAAAGTCATCCCTTCTTCTTTATCTTGTTGTGAAGCAATCATCCACTTTTCTGAAGAAGAGTTAAAACCAAGTACCGTTTTTCCATCATCGATACCATTCAAAGAATCCCAACCTCTTGCATATTTTTGAATTAAATTTCCTTTAGAGTCTTTTATTTCTTTATCCCCATATTGCATTCCACTAACATACACAGGCACTCCGCCTCCAAACCCGAATCCTTTACCAACTGGAGTATTCCCAATGCCAGCCGTCCAACTACCTTTTTCTTTTGTAAAAAATGCTCTATCAGATTTTGAAGGTTTTCCAAAAGAGACCTTACCATTAACATTTACCGTCTGTCCTTCAATAATGTAGTCCGAATGTGGTTTTGGAGAATCAACCCAAGGATAAACACCATAATGATTGTAAAAAGATTTATCAATTAAACCAAAGAAATTTAAGTTAATTGAAAAATTATCTCTATCAGGAGTAGCTGTTTTCTTAAGTGCATCAAGCATAGTCTCATTGGACGCTCTCTTTACAATCTTAAAATTCACATTTTCAAGTACAACAAAGTTAACATTTTTAACGGTAACATGCTCAGCTTCTAACCCCTCCAATTCAACAGCATCAATCACCCTATTTTCACTAAATGCATAAGGACTATTCCAGGAATACTCAGCAGCCAACGGGTCAATCCCAAAGAACCTACCAATCCTAGGATCATGCATCCTAAAGGTATAATTCAACGAATTCCCTTCACCTTTAAGTTCATCATCTTTCTCCTGACCTTGGAATCCATAACGATATTCGCTTTTCGGTTTTTTCGGGTCCGGCACAAGCATTCCGAAAGGATAGTAATCTAATCCGTGCTAAAGTCAGTAAATACAAGAACATCTCAATGTTTTTAGATAGGCAAAAAATGCCCTTTAAAGCATTTATTTAGTATTTCAAAGTTACTAAAAAATTACTCTTTTGATATCAAAATCTAATTATAAGAACTGATAATCGTCACTTGCTGTTTAACAAGACAAAGGAACAGTATTCGAAAACCAATATAATATAATATAATATAATGCAATTAACCGAAAAAATAATTAAATATTTAAATAAAAAAACGCAAATGAGGAAACCCGTAAAAAAAATTAAAAAATTAAAAATACATTTGCTCAGTTGAGATATTGATCACGTTTAAATTAAAGTCGCCCCTTTGAAAACATACAAAATACCACGCTATATTTTACTTTTTTTTGCCATTACATTGGTTTCTTTTTCAGACCCATACATGATAAAACGAATCTCTGATAAAAATTTCAGATATGAATTTTATACTACTGAAAAAAAAGTAAATCCAAAAATAAATAAAACCTACAGCTGGTTTAAAGGCGGTCTTATACACGAGGCACAAGGTGGCATAGGCGGCGATCTTTTAAATGACAAATTCGTAAAAATGTATCATAGCAATCAGCTGGCAGAACAGGGCGAATTTAAAAATGGGCTTCGTGTTGGCTTATGGAAAACCTGGTATCAAAATGGTGTTTTGGCAACTACTCAAATTTGGAGCAAAGGAGAACGCAATGGTAAATTCTTCAGATACAATGAGACCGGTTCACTTTTAGAATACGGCAAATATTCGTCTAATTTAAAATCAGGAAGATGGACCAATGCCGAAAGCAAAGAAATCATCACTTATAAAAAAGGTGTTATCGTAAAAGAAAAACAAATCTTTACAAAATCTGAAAAATACAAAGCCAAACAGGACGAAATCAAGCAAGAAAATGCGGTAAAATCTAAAAAAGAATTAGAGGAAACCAACGATGCCTTAAAATTGGCACAATATAAAGCTCAAAAAGAACAGGAAAAAGAAACTGCAAAAGCTATTACCCAAAAAGAAAGAGAAAAAAAGGCTACGGCTAAAAAAGAAGAACAAAAAGCCAAAAAAGAAGCCAAAGAAAAGTCGGCAAACGAGCCTAAACAAGATTCAAAATTAAAAAGCTTCTTTAAAAATCTTTTTAAAAAGAAAGATAAAAGTCCTAAATAATGGTAAAAGCACACAGTCTTCTTTATTCCATTTATGTTTGCCTGGTTGTATCTATAATTTGTGGTGCTATGCTGTACTTTTCAAATTTATACAATCAGCTCAATCTATATTACAATCTACAGGAAGAGCTTTACATCCAGAATCAATCGGTTTTAAATTTTGCTTTGGGCAATAAAATGGTTATTTCCGAAATTGAAAAAGATGAAAAAAGCGGTATCGAAAGCAGTTACATAACCAAATCATACGGGTTACTGTCTCTCGTTTTATCAAAATCTTTCATTGGCAATGATACTGTTGCAGCGGTGCATTTTACAGGAGCAAAAACAATCGATAAAAATGCCGTTTATCTCTCTAACTTTTCAAAATCGTTAATTTATTCTGGCAGAGTAAAATTAGTTGGAGATAATTTTCTGCCGAATACTTTTATCGAAACTTCTTATATCAACAATGCAGTAAATAATCTTATTATCGAAGGAAAAAATACACTTTCAGAACCAAAGCTTCCTGAACTAAATCCAGCTTTTAAAAAAGTTTTTTCAAGTTTAAAAGCTCAAAAGACAAAACTCTCTGAGGTAGAAAAACCATTAGATTCTATTTATTTCAATTCATTTTTTAATGATACAAAAGAAATTGAGATCAAATCAACTCTTTCAAACATCATTATTAAAGGAAATTTTTTGTTAACCTCTCAAGACTCTATTAGAGTTAGAAAAGGTGCTGTTTTGGAAGATGTAATTTTAATAGCACCCAAAATAACTTTTGAAGAGGGCTTTGAAGGTACCGTACAGGCCTTTGCTTTTAAAGGAATTGAACTCGAGGACAAAGTGACATTAAATTATCCATCAGTAATTTGTGTCTTAAACGAAAGCACTCAAGAAGCAAAAATTAAAATCAAAAAAGAATCCTTTATAAATGGAGCTATTGTTTTGGCAGGTAATTCGGATACCTATATTAATAAAAACAGCATCGAAATAGACGAAAAAAGTGTAATATATGGCGATATATACTGCTCAGGAAAACTAATGCTCAAAAGCAATGTTTATGGATCTGTTTATACCAATCGTTTTTTCTTTAAGACAATGGCATCATCTTATGACAATCTAATAAGTGAAATCGAAATAAATACGGCAAAACGTCCAAATTATTATGTCTCAATACCTTTGTTTAATTCTCAAAATACTGTTTATGGTATTATTAAAAAAGTATTGTAAGCTTTCAGCCAATTCGCTGTTAGAATCGGTTATCGCGTTAACTATTATTTCAATATGTTTATATTTTGCTGTTATGATTTTCGCATCTGTTTATACATCAAAAACTTCGGCGAAATTCTATAGCACTCAAAACAAAGTAAATGAGTTTTTTTATTTATCACAGATAAAAAATGATTCTTTATTGAATGATGAAAATGAAAATTTATTTATAGAAGAAGAATCAATTAACGAGAATCTGAAAAAGATTTTAATACAATATAAAGACAGTACACAATTCAAATTTGAAAAAAGCTTTTATGTTCAGAATCCGTATTAAATATTTTTCAGCACCTGCTTTTTCTATTATAGAAGCAGTTGTGGGAATGGCGATAACGGCTATTATCATGGGCATTTTATTTGTAATATTTTCAATTGTGACTGGAAGAATGTTTGATTTTAAGAATCAAAATCAACTGGTTAATGATCTTAACCGTCTAACATACAGTGTAAACAAAGATATTTTTGAAAAAGAGAAAATGACAACTTCAGAAAATGAAATTTATTTTAATGGTTATGCCGGAGAAAAGGTTACTTATCAATTCTTTGACAATGTTATTCTAAGAAATAGCGAAACATTTGTTGATACATTTCAAATCAAGGTAAAAACGATGATTGTAGATACGGTAAAAAGCAAGTCAGAACAACTTGTCTATCAAAAAATCAAACTAAATATAGAATCAAATGAGAAAGAATTGGATTTGCGATTTTATAAAAGAGTATATCCAAACGAATTATTACAAAAGATTAAAAACTAATGAGTTTCGATTTATCTACATATAAAGCGCCAAAAGCAGAAAAAAAGGATTTCAGAATTGAAACGGGTTCTTTTAAGCTTTCAAAAAAACTTTCTGACAAGAAAAAAGAGATTTTCTACAGAGAGCTGGGAATGCTTTTGCGGTCTGGTGTCGATTTTAAAAAAGCGTTAGAAATTCTAAGTAATCAGTCTGAGAATAAATTCGAAAAGGAACTCATAATTGGCATTAAAGAAAAAGTAATTGAAGGAAAAAGCATCTACGAATCGATGCGCGAAACGGAGCAATTTTCTCCTTACGAATACTACAGCATTCAAATTGGAGAAGAAACCCGAAAACTAGAAGAAGTTTTAGGTGAACTGCAGAAATATTTTAACCGAAAAATTCAAATGAAAAGACAGATTGTTTCGGTAATGACTTACCCGACAATTGTGATGCTGGTTACTATTCTGGTTCTTTATTTTATGCTAAATAAAGTGGTTCCGATGTTTAGTTCTGTTTTTAAACAATTTGGAAGCGAATTGCCTAAAAGCACTCAGATTATCTTAAAAATATCGAATCATTCGGGAATGATATTTTCATTTGTAATAGCTTTTATTGTTGGCTTAACAATCCTTCACTTTTTATTAAAGACAAAAGATAGTTACAGATCGTTAACAACGTCAATGCTTTTAAAAATCCCCTATTTTGGAAATTTAATCCGTAAAATATACATATCACGTTTCTGTCAGGCAATGAATTTATTGATTACATCAAAAACTACTTTGATTAATTCCTTAACCCTTACAGGCAAGATGATTAGCTTCTATCCTATCGAAATTGCAATCCAACAGATCAAGGAAGATATTACACGAGGTGCTTCATTAAACGAAAGTTTAAAAAAGCATTATGTTTTTGAAAATAAAATGGTATCGATGGTTGAAGTTGCAGAACAAGTCAATCAGCTTGAAACCATGTTTGAACGACTTACAGAACAATATAATGAAGAAATTAGTCACCAGACCAAAATGATTGGAGTAATACTTGAACCCATGATAATCATTGTAATTGGTGTCATTGTAGGCGTAATTATGGTTTCTATGTATGCGCCAATGTTCGATTTAAGTAAAATTATAAATAAATAAAACATTAAAAAATCATTTTAGTTAAAAAAATCTCCAGATAAATAAGTTAACAAATAAAAACCTCATCATGTTAAAACGCATTAAAAAATGCCACAAAACTTATAAAAAGATGTACGCGAAAGCTTACTCTTTAACAGAAATCTTAATTGTATTATGCATTATTGGAATATTGCTTTTGATGGTACTTCCAAATCAAACCTCTGTTATTGGTCAGGCAAAAGCTATTGAAGCTCAAGCGATGTTAAACCAAGTTTACGGTTTAGAAAAAAGCTATTTCTACAGACATTCAAAATATTCTGGAAACTTAGAAGAAATTGGTTTTGAACAAGAAAAAACAGTAGACGAAGGCGGTCAGGCAGTTTATAGAATTGAAATTATTGATGCAACTAATGATTCTTTCTCAGCAAGAGCAACAGCTACTTCAGATTTAGATGGCGATGGCAGTTTTAATACTTGGGAAATAGACAGTAAAAAAATATTAACTGAAGTAACCAAAGAATAAATTGAAACTAACCTCGATAATCTTGTTGCTTTGCTTGTTATTGGTTTTTATCCAAGATTGGAAATTTCGCAAAATACATATCGTTTTACCGCTTGTAATTTTCATAATTTCTTTCCTTTTAATTCCGATAAAAAAATACGAGTTAGCTGAAATAGTATGCTACAATACCGTTTTTTTCCTAATCACATTAGGATTCCTTACGCTATATATGAGTTTGAAATCTAAGAAATTCCTAAACCCTTTCCTTCACTATTTTGGATTGGGAGACTTACTATTCTATATAGCTGTCAGCCCTTTGTTTTTATTAAAAAACTACATTTTGTTTTTCATTTTATCTCTTGTTTTTGCTATTGTAATGCAATTTGGACTCACAAAAATCATTAAAGAAAACACAGTTCCGTTGGCAGGATTTTCGTCTTTATTTTTATGTATTGTTTTAATGAAAGACTGTTTTCTAACCTTTCAAAAACTGACCTTATTGTAATGATACAAAATATCGAAATATTTCCAGAAATTCAGCACGTTGTATCAAATGACTTGGCTAATCACTATCGCATTATTCCTAAATCAGTTCATGAAAATACGATAGAGGTTTATGTCGACCATTCCAGCAATAAAGAAGATGCGAAAGAAGAACTAGAGCTTTTTTTAGGAAAAAATATTGTTTTTCATTCTGCAGAATCTGCCGAAATCGAGAAAGCATTGTCTATCTACTACAGAAAAGAACGGGCATTGGCTTCAAACAAATCTTTAAATGTTGACAAAGGCGATTTTCTCGAAAATTTACTAGCTGAAGCCAAGTCTTTAAAATGCAGTGATATACATTTTGAAGTTTATGAAAATTCATCTAGAATTCGTTTCAGAATTGACGGACAATTGATTGAACGTTATAAGATTGAACGGGAAAATTATCTTGAATTGGTCAATAAAGTAAAGATTAAAGCTAAACTGAATATTACCGAAAAAAGGCTTCCTCAAGACGGACGAATCACCAATGAATCTTTTGATATCAGGGTTTCTATTTTACCGACTTTATTTGGCGAAAAAATAGTAATGCGTCTCTTAGGGCAGGATGCTTCAAATATTGATTTGAGTAAGCTAGGCTTGCAAAAGGAAGAACTAGAAAAATATCTGGAGGCGATAAAAAAACCAAACGGAATTATTCTAATAAGCGGCCCAACAGGTTCTGGAAAAACAACTACACTTTATGCAACTTTAAGGCTATTGAATGACAGCAGAAGAAACATCGTTACTGTTGAAGATCCAATTGAATATACGCTTAAAGGAATTAATCAAGTACAGCTTAAAGAAGACATTGGTTTAACATTCGCCTCTGCACTAAAATCGTTTTTGCGTCAGGATCCTGATGTAATCATGCTGGGAGAGATTCGTGATTCTGAAACTGCTCTTATGGCTATCCGAGCTTCTTTAACAGGACATTTGGTTTTGTCAACTATCCACACCAATTCAGCCATTGGAACTATTTCGAGATTGATAGACATGGGTGTTCCCTCGTATTTGATTGCTGAAACTCTAAACTTGTCTGTTGCACAAAGACTGATTCGAAAACTTTGCGACAGCTGCAAAAAAGAAACCATAAGCGATCCTAAAGATTTCCCGCTTAATTTCAAATTTCCTTATGAGATTTCATCCTATTATAAACCCGTAGGATGCAATAAATGCTTTCACACAGGATACAAAGGAAGAACGGCAATCTACGAAATCCTAAATATCGACCATATTATTGCAGAATCTATTAAAAACAACACAATTACAAAATTATACAATAATGATTGCAATTATAAATCACTGCCTGAAAAAGCATTTGAGATTCTAGCATCGGGAGAAACATCTCTAGAAGAAATTTATTCAATTTTAATAAACATATAAATAAATGCTTAAACAGATAGTTTTCGCACTAGCTGCGTTATTTTTTTCAAATTTAATTTTCGCCCAGCAAGATCTTACTGAACTGAGCCGAAAATTCAATGATTTTTCAATACAAAAAAAGGGCTTAAATGAGACCATCAAAATTGATGTTTCAGGGCTTACTCTTCATGACTTTATTGCATCAATAGCAGAAGAGCATCAATTGAATGTCGATGTAGATACAGAATTAAACCAGCCAGTTGTTAACAATTTTTTTGATGTGACAGTAAAAGATGTTTTCCTGCATCTTGCTCAAAAATACGATATAGATGTCTCTTTTATAAGCAATATTATTGTCTTTAAAAAAAGAAAAATTATTGCTATAGTAGAAAAAAAACAGCCGAAAATTATAGATGTAACGTACAATCCGCAAAACGATTTCCTATCAGTAAAACTTGAAAACGACACATTGTCTGCTGTGGCAAAAGCTATTATAGATAAATCTGGAAAGAATTTAATTTTGGCTCAAGATATAAAATCAATTAGAGTTTCATCTTATGTATTAAACCGTCCTTTTGATCAGGTTATCGAAATGATGGCCAAGTCAAATGAATTAAGTGCGGTAAAAGATGACAATGGTATTTACTTTTTACAAAAAGGTACAGCCCAAAATTCAAATGCATTAGCAACTACTGCAAAGCCAAAACAGCCAAAAGCAGGTCTAGGTGTCCCAGGATATTACGAGGTTAACATTAATAAAAATGGTTTTCTGCAAGTTAGCGCCTATGTCGCAGATGCATCTGATTTATTGACTGAAGCTGCCGAAAAGCTTCACATAAACTACTTTTTATACAACAAACCTGAAAACGAAAAAACAACTCTTTCTGCTGATAATATAACTTTTGATGATCTTTTGGTCCATATTTTTAAAGGAAAAAAATATACCTACAAAAAACAGGATAATTTTTATCTGATTGGCGAAGAAGCCACTGAAGGATTAAGAATGACAGAAATGATTCAGCTGGAAAACAGATCAATAGAATCTGTGCTTTCTACCCTGCCAAAGGTTTTTTCTGAAAAATTGGAAATAAAGGAATTTATAGAATTAAACGGTTTAATTGTTTCGGGTTCTAGATCCATACTTGAAGAACTGAAAGTTTACATCAAACAAATTGACAAAGTCGTTCCGATGGTTCAGATTGAAGTTATTATTGTCCAATACAATAAATCATATGATATTCAAACTGGAATGAAAGCAGGTTTAGACAAAATAAACAAGGTCCAGACAAGCGGAACACTTTTTCCTAATTCGGATGTAACAGTAAACGGCTCTTCTGTAAATAGTTTAATTGATGCATTTAATGGTTTTGGGCTTTTCACATTAGGAAAAGTTACCGAATCTTTTTATTTAAATCTTAAATTACTAGAAAATAATTCTGCTTTAAAAATAGAATCGACTCCTAAAATTGCCACTATCAGCGGGCATGAAGCTAAATTATCTATTGGTGAAACAAGCTACTATTTTGAACAGAACAATAGATTGATAAATAACAATATCGGAAATGATATTTTGAATTCTGGAACGTGGAAATCTACAGATGCAAATCTTAGCGTTTCTATAAAACCATACGTTTCTACAGATGAAAATGTTACGCTGACAATTGCAGTAGAAAAAAGTTCTTTCTTAGCCAGAGTTGGTGAAGATGCACCTCCGGGAAAAGCAACTCAAAAATTCGAATCTTTAGTTAGAGTTAAAAACAGCGAAATGATTTTATTGGGAGGGCTTGATGAATTGAAAAAAGAAAATTCCGGGACAGGCACACCTTTACTGTCTAGAATTCCAATTGTAAAATGGTTTTTCAGCAGCAGGAAAAAAGGAAAAAGCGATTCTAAACTTCATATTTTTATTAAACCAACTGTTATTTATTAAAAATGGTTGAAACACTATCTAAATTCATAAAAATAAACGACTTAAATGTTGTTGGCGTAATCAAAAAAGAAGGTTACGAAATTTATAATTTGCTTACTGTAAAAAAGAAAGCAAACAAAATTTCTATTGTATCTGCTCAAATATTTGAAACGTTTGAAAAACTAACAAAAAGTATAGATAAAAAACTACCTATCTTAATTCTTATAGATGGCAAAGGTGTTCTTAACAAAGAAATCAATCTCGAAAATGAAGCAGACTTAAACTGGCAGAAAAATATTGATTTTAACACCATTTATTATACTGACATTAAAGGGACCAATTCCAATTTTATAAGTTTTTGCAGAAAAAATATTGTAGAAGAAAGTATCAATCAATTTCAAAAAAATGGCATTCAGATTATTGATGTTTACATTGGCTCATTTATTGGCGCACTGCTTAATAATATACTGAAAAGAGAAGTTCTACATTCAACCGACTTAAAACTTGATTTTAAAAATCATATTCTTTCTGGATTTTCTAAACAAAATGAAACACCAAATAACGTTAGCTATCAGATTGGCGAAGAAACAATATCAAATATTTTTCTTCCTTTGTATGGCTCTGTGATTCATTTTTTTGTAAAGCCAAAAGGTGTTTCTAAGACTATAAATTCTAGTTTAAATAGTGAAGAGCTCATTTACAAGAAAGCATTTAATTTTCTAGGCATCGGAATGCTTGTTGCTTTTCTTTCTGCTTTATTAGCGAGTTACCTTCTAATTCAGTATTATGGTACTAAAAACTCTGAACTCAACCTTCAGACTGTGTATTCCAATCAATCCTATCAGCTTATACTTGATCTAGAAGCACAAAAAGATAAGAAACTCAATCTGTTAAAAGAATCCGGTGTTCTATCGCCTAAGTTTTACTCGTTTTATAGTTATGAGATTATCCGAAGTATTCCAAACGCTATTTCTTTAACCGAATTAAATATTGCTCCTTTAAAAGAAGAATATAAAGAAAATAAAAAAGCTCTGTTTGAAAACAATACGATAATTATTAAAGGTGAAACCTATCAGGAATCATCATTTAATACTTGGCTTGAAAATTTAAAAAAAATGGGGTGGCTGCAACGTTTTGAGATTGTTAGCTTAAAAAAAGATAAAAAGAACAAATCAATTTTTGAAATAAAAATCGTCCTTAAAAATGTTTGAAAACTATTCTTATAAACAAAAATTTTATGCCCTGACCATAATCTTTTTTATGTTATCGATAACAGCATATAAACGATCTTTTCATACGCTGTTTGAGGTTATTTCGGAATATCAAGCACTTTCAAAAAAAGCTGACGATATCAATAAAAAAGCAAAAAACACTGGAACGCTTAAAAATGACGTTGATTATTTAGACAAAATAATTGGAAAAGAAGGCGTAACAAAAGAAATGGTGCAGCAAGGAATTATTGGTTTCGCAACAACAAATTCTAATGTTTCAATAAACGATTTAAAACCCATTCATGATTATCCAGAAACAGATTATCACATTATAACCAACCAATTGGATGTTACTGGCCATACCAACCAACTATTAGAACTGGCATACAATTTTGAGAAAAAATTCAATTACTCAAGAATGGTCAGCCAAAGCTTTTATACAACAAAAAAAAATAATAAATCTGAAGTTTTACATTTAAAAATGATTTTTCAAAACTATGAAAACACTAAATAAAATTATATTTATCAGTCTTTCACTTTTTATGTTCTCATGTGAAGATATTTTGGAAGAAGACATTAGCAACGATATCTTACAAATTATTTCGCCAACAAAAGACGCTCTTATTGAAAGTAACGTTGTTAATTTTAAGTGGAACAGCTTAAAAGGTGCTGATAAATACCGCGTTCAAGTTTTCGAATCTAACGAGACTTTGGTATTAGACTCTTTAACCACCAAGACAAATTTAACTTTGCCTCTAGAAGCAGGAAGTTATATCTGGCGTGTTCGAGCAGAAAATTATGCGTACCAGTCCACGTATTCTTTTCCGTCAAATTTTGCAACAAATATTCCGGATGATCTAACAAACCAACAAGTGATACTGCTGACTCCAGACAATGACAAATATTTGAATTTTACAAATATCACTTTAAATTGGGAACAGCTCGCCAAAGCCACATCTTATAGCGTAAGAGTTGTAAACTCAGCAACTGGTCAGGAAGTTTATACCCAAACGGATGTAACGGATACTTCTCTAACATTAGGTGCTCCAGCACTCGCTGATGGAAATTATGAATGGAGAGTAAAAGCTAAAAATGCTGATACGGAAACAAAACAATATGGCGCAAAAAGATTCAATATTGACAAAACAGTTCCAAATCAGCCAAAAAATTCAGCGCCGGCTGATAATTCAACCCAAACAGTAAATGCTTCAGTAAATTATACCTGGACGATAGCAACCGACAATGGCACAGTAAAATCTCCTATATCGTATGTAGTCGAAATTGCAAGCGATGTAGATTTTACCAATATAATTAAGACATTGAACAGTAACACAACAACTCTTGCATACACATTTTCGAATACTGGGATTTATTATTGGAGAGTAAGAGCGATAGATCTTGCTGGAAACATAGGAACCAATAGTACAGGGTTTAAGGTTACAGTAAATTAATTATGGCCAAGAAAAAAATTAATATTATTCTAATTCTTGTTGTTCTAGGCTTATGGGGAACCGTAGGCTATAGAACTATTAATCGCTATTTTGGAAATAGCGATATCTATTTAAATGCACAAGCACATAGTAGTGAAATTTCTCTAAAGAAAATTAACAAAGATACTTTTGAATTAAAGGAAATTCGACGTGATCCTTTTTTAAATAAACAATTTAATGAAAAACCAGTATTAACATCTACTGTCTCTTATCACGCTCCAGTAAAAAAAACAGTAATACCAGTCCCTGTTCCAAAAATAAAGTACGATATTCCTTGGCCCCAATTGCAATATTTTGGATATTTAAAATCTAATAACCAAGAATTAGTGTTAATAAAAATTGATTCAAAACTACACAAACTTAAATTGAATGATGAAGCAAATGGCTTGATTGTGAAGAAAATATATAAAGATTCAATTGAGGTATCTTTTAATTCTCAAAACAAAATAATACATATAAAGTAGAGTCATTTTTTTTGAGCTTTTATTACGTTACGGTACAATCTATCTAGAAATCAGAAAAGTCCATTTAACAAAAATGGACTTTTCTAGTTTATTTTTAGGTGTGGTTATAGCTTCATCTGTCAAGCTTTTTCTTCTTTTTATGTAATTCCTTCTCCATTCTTTGAATCTTATGCAATGTTAACTCACTAGAAACATCTTATCTGCCAGTCTTTCCTTTAATCCTGCATCTCACGTCCTATAGAAATCTGTTCTTTAATTGTATATTTCTTATTCTGGCTTGCAGACTATACCCCATTTCTTTTAGTTACCCATTCGTTTTCTTATTTGAATTGACTAGAAGACCTGAATTTCTTTCAATACAAAGAAAATGATCCTTGTATCTATCTACAGTTTCCACTGCCTTTGGAAGCAAACCAATCAATCGGACTTCCTGTTCTATGCCTTTCAGTTAAAATTCAGTTTTCCGACAATGACTTTCTAATGTTCGATTGTTTCAAGGTGAAAGATCAATATACGCAAGACCTATATAACATTGAAAGAATAAAAATATCTCTGAAACTCCAAGGCGAACGTTAGAAAATTTATGTTTCTTTAAAAGCAATAATTCAAGACCTGTTAGCAACTTATTCTGCACACGTGTCTTTTTACCATTAAACACTTAAAAGGATCAAAAGTTAAAAGCTCTTTATCTATTGCTGTTAGGGCAATTTTCTTAAAATTAGTAATGTCTTTCAAAACATACATACGTGCCAATATCGTATTCATCTTTTTCACTAAAACCAGCATCTGATCATTATAAAGCTTAATCCCTGAAGGACCATAGTTTTTAATCCAGTTTTTCTTAAAATAAAATTGATCAGCTTTACGCTATTCAGAGATTCCTGTTTTTCTACAAGATAATATGCATGCTTTCTGACTTCAATTTCTAGTTAGTACAAAAAAAGAAATTTAACGGTTTAGAATCTTCCTGGTTTCCTATTGCATGCTCTGTTTTCTGTTTCCAGCAGTTTACATTCTATTTTTCGCTTCGTGAAGTTTTCTCTGGGCACACCATTAACAATAATCCTGATATAAATATATCTTTCACTGGTGCTTTTTGCGGAACTCTTCAAAAAGAAGATAATTCCAAAACTGTTTTCTAACATAATTCAACAATTTAAAAGTTAATAAAGGTCGAATTAGAACATCTATAAATCAAGTCGTCAACAACATTAACCATTTATAAAACAAAGACTTGAACCGTTTTTTGCGGCAGTTTTTTTAAAGGTAAAAATTGCCCCAAATCTTCCACAAAAATACAAGTGGTTTTAGGCGTTTTTGAAAATATGAAAGGGAATAAAAAAACCCGCATTACTGTAGTGATGCGGGTTTTAAGTATTTTAACCGATTTTTCAAATCGGTTTCAGTGATCCCAGAAGGATTCGAACCTTCGACCTACGCATTAGAAGTGCGTTGCTCTATCCAGCTGAGCTATGGAACCAATATAAAGTTTTTTTAATTGTAAAAACTTTCAAAAATCAGTCGGGGTGGCAGGATTCGAACCTGCGGCCTCCTGCTCCCAAAGCAGGCGCGATAACCGGGCTACGCTACACCCCGAGGCAAAATTTAAGCGGAGAGACAGGGACTCGAACCCTGGCGACGGTTACCCGTCGACAGATTAGCAATCTGCTCCATTACCGCTCTGGCACCTCTCCAAGCTCAAGAAACGTGTTCTGTTTTGCGGTGGCAAAGGTATGACAACATTCCATATCTCACAAGTATTTTTTCGCTTTTTTTGATTTTTTTTTCATCTTTTTTTCAAAAGACTTCACAATCAAACAAATAGAATTAACAAAAATTTCATCTTAAATTAAAAATATGCCCATTCAACACAAAATTTGAATTTATTCAAACTAAACAGTAAATTTGCTAGATAACTATTATAAAACAGAACATGAACAAAAGAGTTGTTATCGTTTCTGCCGTTAGAACACCTATCGGAAGTTTCATGGGAGGGTTATCTACTGTACCCGCACCAAAATTAGGAGCTGCTGCTATAAAAGGAGCGCTTTCAAAAATTAATCTTGACCCCAAACTAGTTGATGAAGTTTTCATGGGGAATGTAATTCAGGCAGGTGTTGGACAAGCTCCGGCACGTCAGGCAGCATTATTTGCTGGTTTGTCTGAAGAAGTTGCTGCTACAACAGTAAACAAAGTCTGTGCATCTGGAATGAAAGCTGTAATGTTCGCTGCCCAAGCAATCGCTTGTGGAGATGCCGAAATTGTAGTAGCCGGAGGAATGGAAAGCATGAGTTTGATTCCACACTATGTGCAAATGCGCGCTGGAAACAAATTTGGTCCAGCTACAATGTTGGACGGAATGCAAAAAGATGGTTTGACAGATGCTTACGATAACAACGCAATGGGAGTTTGCGCTGACTTATGTGCATCTGAATACAAAATCAGCCGTGAAGAACAAGACGCTTTCGCGATTCAGTCTTATGAAAGAAGTGCAAAAGCTTGGGACGCAGGAAAATTTGACAACGAAGTTGTTCCTGTAGAAGTACCGCAAAGACGTGGCGAACCAGTTATTTTCTCAAAAGACGAAGAATACACTAACGTAAAATTAGATAAAATCCCTTCACTAAGTGCTGTTTTCACTAAAGACGGAACTGTTACAGCTGCAAACGCGTCAACAATAAATGACGGAGCTGCCGCTTTGGTTTTAATGTCTGAAGAAAAAGCAAATGCTTTAGGATTAAAACCTTTAGCTTACATAAAAGGTTATGCTGACGCTGCGCAAGAACCAAAATGGTTTACAACAAGTCCGGCAAAAGCGCTACCAAAAGCATTAGATAAAGCTGGAATTTCAATTTCAGATGTTGATTATTTCGAATTCAACGAAGCTTTCTCAGTTGTTGGATTAGCCAATGCAAAAATCTTAAATCTTGATAACGATAAAGTAAACGTAAACGGTGGCGCTGTTTCACTAGGACATCCTCTTGGAGCTTCTGGAGCACGTATCATTGTAACTTTACTAAATGTTTTAGAACAAAACAATGCCAAAACCGGAGCTGCTGCAATCTGCAACGGTGGCGGCGGCGCATCTGCAATTGTTATCGAAAGAGCTTAAAACAATATCAATAAAAATCAGGAGTTATACTATATAATTCCTGATTTTCAACTTATAAATTTCCATACATGTTCGGAATCTGCAATCTTGCCATAGTACCCGTTCGAGCTGAAGCTAGTGACAGAAGTGAAATCGTTACACAGCTTTTGTTTGGCGAACACATCGAAATTTTAGAACGCCATAATCAATGGGCTAAAATTCGGATTCAGTTTGACGACTACGAAGGCTGGATCGATTCTAAACAATATCAGGAAATTACCAAAGAGCAATTTGACCTTTTGAGCAAAGAGTCAATTATTTTAAATGCTGATTTGATTGATTATATCACAGCGCCAAATAATCTTTTACTTCCAATTCCGCTGGGAGCTTCGTTGTCATTTTTGAACAACAGCGAAATAAATGTTTCTAATTTTGATTTTGAAGGAACCAAAACAAGCGGTATCAAACCTAAAAGTGCCTTAATAAAAACTGCCTTTATGTATTTGAATGCTCCCTATTTATGGGGCGGAAAAACACCTTTTGGTATTGACTGTTCTGGTTTTACTCAAATGGTTTACAAATTAAACGGTTATAAAATTCACCGTGACGCTTCTCAGCAGGCATTAGAGGGAGACCCTTTAAGTTTTATCGAAGAATGTGAAGCTGGTGACTTGGCTTTCTTTGATAATGATGAGGGAAACATTACCCACGTTGGAATCATTATGGAAAACAATTATATCATTCACGCAAGTGGGAAAGTTCGAATTGATCGTTTGGACCACACTGGAATTTACAATCCAGAATTAAACAAACACACTCATAAACTTCGTGTAATTAAAAAGATTATCTAAGAACTTTATTGCAATTTAACCAATGAATGAAACAATTTATATAGCACTAATTTCAGCTGGTTCAGCATTATTAGGGGCATTAATCCCCACAATTATTTCCTATCTAAATAATAAAGAACAAAATAAATTTGAGCTTAAACGAGATTTACTGAACAATCAAAAAACAGCATATAAAGAACTCATGATAGCTCTACAAAATGTTATCAGCTATCAAGGTAATGAACAATTCAGAGAATTACAAAATGCTTCAATTATCTTATCTATTTACGGAGATAACTTTTCCTCTAATGCAATGAATGACTATTATACACAACTGGTTAGCGCATCACTTGAAAAAAGACCCCATTTAACAAGTGACGAGCATAAAAGTTTTCAAACAGAAATCATCAATGGTATACGAACAAATTTAGGACTTCAAAAATTTGATTCATTTGAAATAATTGGTTTCAGACCTAATTAATAAACATCTTCAATTTTCATTAACTTTCCTAACCCTCCATCTTATATTGTAAATATTTGCAATAATAAGTTAAGTTTCTAAATTGTAAAAAATTAAAAAAACGTAAATTATTTTGTTCATCTTGTATAGACCATACTGGAATTTACAATCCAGAATTAAACAAACACACTCATAAACTTCGCGTAATCAAGAAAATTATCTAACCTTAAAAAAGCAAAAATGACAAAACTTGAATTATCCAAAACAGGCTTTCAGATTAACAATGTAAACATCGAATTCCCAATTGATATCTCAGTTTTAAAACAGGCTTTAGGAGAATCCAGACACCTTAAAAAAAAATACAATCATGTTTATACTTGGGATGACCTTGGTATTTTGGCTTTTTCTAAAGAAGGAGACAAAATAGAAAGTCTCGGACTTGAGTTAGAACTTCGTGAATATGATTTTTGCGCAAAAAACATCCTTAACGGGGAATTTATTTTTGAAGGACAAGAATTATTTCAATACTACGAAAACAATAAAAATCAACTTGTAAAACTCTTTAAAGGCGACAGAAGCGGGGCTTTTATCCTTAGTGGAGTCAGCGTCTGGTTCGATAAAGAAAAAGGCAAAATTACAGGTATCAGCATTTCTGCAGCTGAGGAAAAAGAAAAGAAAGTCAGCGCACCACTCGATTCAGAATTCAAAAATTTTGAACCCTTATGGAAAGAATGGATTTCTGAAATCAATAAAATTGTTTCTGAAAATAATGATTACTACAATCTTGCTGAAGGAATTTCAGAAGAGGATATAAATAATCATTCAGTAATTGAAGATGAAGTAACAATCCCTCCTGCTCTAGTAAATTTCTACAAAGTTCAGAATGTTGATTATGATGCAGTAACTTCGACTTTTCAGATTTTAATCAATAATTGGCCTTACGAATTAATTCCATTTCAAGACATTGCAGAGGAATGGATTTCGATACAAGATTTACAATTTGACGAAGATGATTTACCAGAACAGGAAATTGACTTCGAAAAAATCAATACAGATAATTACGCCAATCCAAAATGGATTCCGTTTGCTACAGGACGAAACGGAGATTATTTACTTTTTGATACTGATCCCGCTTCAAAAGGAAAATATGGGCAAATCATAGAACTCCAAAACGAATCTTGGTCTAGGGATATCGTTGCAGATTCTCTGGAAGAATTAATTCAAAACGAAATCAATAATCTCAAAACCGGCAAAACCGAACATTTTGATTTTATAGTTGGAAAGGAGAATTAAAGCACGCGGATGAAACAGATTCGCTTTGCGAAAACGCGGATTTATACGGATTTACTTTTTTTTCATTCTCTCGCAGATTTAGCAGATTTAAAAAAATTAAATAATAGAAAAAATTAAATCCGCATAATCTGCCAAATCTGCGAGAGAAAATCAACAAAAAACAAAAAGAAATATCTTTTCAAATCAGCTTCAATCATTTTAAATCTGCGTGAAATAAAAAAATCCTATCTAATCCATTTATCCCGGTAGCTATCGGGAGTGGCAAAAGAAATTAGAGAAAATTCGTGAAATTCGTGGCAAAAACCTAAGCACTCAACCGAATCGTCTTCCTAAATTCAGAAGGACTATACCCTTTCTGTTTTCTAAAGAATTTATTGAAATGACTTTCATCCGTAAAACCAAATTCATACGCAATTTCATTGATTCGTTTATCACTGAATTGAAGTCGATGCTCAATCAATTTCGTTTTATAATTACTGATATACTGTTGCATCGTTTCGCTCGCATGTTTCTTAAAATATCGCCCTAAATACGTATTCGAAATTCCGAAATAATCACTTATAGATTCCGCTTTAATCTTTTCAGGATAATAAATATTGTTCTGAATATATTGCAGAATATCCATCGCTTTAGCTTCCGTATTTATTGTCACTTGTTCAGGAAGATATTTCGCAATATTTCTCGCCACTATAATAATCAGCATATTTACTAATTGCTGAATCAATTCCTGATTGTACACATCTTTATCCTGATGTTCTCGGCAGATCGCTTCAATCATCACTTTCACCAAACATTTATCAGGATCATTTTTCAAGATACAACCTGGCTGATGATTCGCATTTTGGAGAATATATTCCAATCGCTGAATATTTTCATTCTGCAGACTCGAATTTTTCAAATAAATATCATTAAACCTCAAAAAGAAGAATTTTGTTTCGGTTTCGATAGTGAAATTATGACAATCCTCAGGCGTCAATAAAAACAAATGCCCTGGATCATACGTAAAAATATTTTTATTGATGCATTGTGAACCAGTACCTTCCAAAATATAAACCAACTCAAAAAAATTATGACGATCTCCAACATCTGGATATTCACTCAGCGTTTCAAAAGAAACCGTAAAAGGCTCATATAAGTTTTCTTTTTTCATAATTCCATTTTATTTGAAGATGCAAATATACCTAAAAAAGACAAATATATACCAAATACCATTCACAAAAACAGTATAATTTTGCCTCATCAATTTAAAACAGAAAAAATCACAATCATGGAATATAGAAAATTAGGCAACTCAGAACTTCAATTATCAGCAATAACATACGGCGCTTTTGCAATTGGCGGAACCATGTGGGGCGGAACAGAAAAGAAAGATTCAATAGAATCTGTTCAAGCTTCTATAGACCAAGGCGTTACGACAATCGACACCGCTCCTTTTTATGGATTTGGTTTAAGCGAAGAAATGATCGGAGAAGCCATAAAACCTTACGATCGTTCTAAAATTCAATTGCTTACAAAATTCGGTTTGGTTTGGGACGGAAGCAACAACGGAAAAGGCGATTTCTTTTTCGACGCCGACGACAACGGCAAAAAAGTTCCGATTTACAAATACTCATCAAAAGAAAACGTCATTAAAGAAGTTGAAGAAAGCTTAAAACGCCTTCAAACTGATTATATTGATTTACTTCAAATTCACTGGCCAGACTCTACTACTCCAATTTCTGAAACTATGGAAGCGGTAGAAAAACTGATCCAGCAAGGAAAAATCAAAGCTTTTGGAGTAAGTAATTATAATGTTGCACAAATTCAGGAAGCACAAAAAACAGTTCAAATCGCTTCCAACCAAGTGGCATACAGCATGCTAAACCGTTCAATCGAATCTGATTTAATCCCATTTACAGTTGCAGAAAACATCGGAATCATTGCTTACAGTCCGATGGAAAGAGGTCTATTAACCGGAAAATATTTCTTAGACAGTAAACTAAAAGAAAACGATCACAGAAACGGTTATTTCGGAAAATTCGATCAGCAACAAGTAAAAACTTTAATCGAAGAATTGAGTTCATTGGCAAACAACAAATACATTTCGATTTCACAATTGGTTCTTCGCTGGACGACTTTACAAAAAGGAATTGCGATAGTTTT
The DNA here is from genome assembly GCF_042678225.1 of Flavobacterium artemisiae. Classification (NCBI taxonomy): domain Bacteria; kingdom Pseudomonadati; phylum Bacteroidota; class Flavobacteriia; order Flavobacteriales; family Flavobacteriaceae; genus Flavobacterium; species Flavobacterium artemisiae. The sequence continues at coordinate 272,036 of NZ_JBHUDZ010000007.1, forward strand.
AGCTGGAGCCCGAAATGCCGAACAAGCCATCTCAAACGCCAAAGCAATGGATTTTGATCTTTCAGCTTCAGAATTGGACTTTATCAATCAGGCAATTGCTAAAATAAAATAAATTTTTTAAACACATAGAAACATAGTGTTTCGTTGTCGTCAAAGGCGTTTCACTTGCATTAATGCACATAGTCAGCACAATATTGTCATTCCGAGGAACGAGGAATCTCCACGAGAAGCTCGACAAAGATTGGCAATTGACTACGCTAAGTTACTTACGAAGATTCCTCTTTCGTAATGACAAACTTTGAGAACTATGTGTTAGAAACTAGTTTCTTTCAATTCCCTTTTACAGAAAGAAAAATCTATGTTTCTATGTGTTAAAAAAAATCTCAAACAATTAAAATAATTTGGGTGTGTCCCAAGGGCCGGGCTATCCGTTGCAATCTTTTATGCCGAACCCCGGCACAAAAGGATTTCCACTCCTATCCCTCACACATCCGTTTTCAAAAGAAGTAACAGTTAAAGATGAAAAAGATATTTATAATTAACGGCGGACAGAAATTCGCACATTCAGGAGGAAAATTCAACAAAACCGTTCAGGATTGGACAGTTGAATTTCTTTCTAAAAACAACAATTACGAAATAAAAACAACTCACGTAGAAGAAGAAATCGATCTTCAAAAAGAAGTAGAAAAATTCGTTTGGGCAGATTTAATCATCTATCACACACCTGTTTGGTGGTTTCAAATTCCGAATCTTTTCAAAAAATACATCGACGATGTTTTCACACAAGGACACAACAACGGAATCTACAAAAGCGACGGAAGAAGCCGTGTAAATCCAGACATCAATTACGGAACCGGCGGGCTTTTACACGGGCGCAAATACATGCTGACCACAAGCTGGAATGCACCTGCAACTGCTTTTACACTTCCTGGAGAATTCTTCGAAGAAACTTCTGTAGACGACGGCGTAATGTTTGGTTTCCACAAAATGAACAAATTCACAGGAATGGAACGCATCAACGGATTTCATTTTCATGATGTTGAAAAAGGCGCTACACCAGAAAATATCGTTATCTTTAAGGAGAATTACACGAAACATTTAGAAGAAACCTTTAAAAACTTATAATTATGATTTCAATTACTGCCATTTTAAAAAGCAAACCTGAGAACTTAATTGAAGTTCAAAATATGTTGACGCATCTGGTTACCGAAACTAGAAAAGAAGAAGCTTGTATTCGTTACGATTTACACACTTCTGAAAATGTTTTTATTCTTTGGGAGGAATGGAAAGATCAGGTAGGTTTGGATTTACACAACAGCCAATCGTATCTTCAGGATTTCATCAAAAAAACAGAAACGTTAGTTTCGACTCCAATTCAGGTCTACAAAACCGCTCAGATTTTATAATTAAATGAATTGCCGTTGGTTTTAACCAACGGATTAAAAAATATATACAAAGGCTTTAGCCAAAATCATGCAGATTTGGCTAAAGCCTTTTTGATCTTTCAAACCTAAAACCGTTGGTTAAAACCAACGGCAATTCAAAGTTCATTCAAAAATTAGTGTAAATTAGTGTAATTCGTGGCAAACAAAACTTATTTAATTCCTCCAAAAGCTCCGAAACACATATTTTTATGTAAAATTTCGACTTTAGAAAAACCAACTTTTTTCATCAAATCCAATTGGTAATTCATCGATCTTGGCGAATCTTCTTTTTCGATATAATCCAACACTTTTTGGCGATAATCTGCTCCTCCAATTCCTTCCAAATAATCCCCATAACGTTGCCAGGTATAGTCATTCAATAAATCAGTGTCTTGGGTAATTAAATCCGAAATCATTAAACAGCCTCCGGGTTTCAACAATGTAAACAATTTCGTAAAAATAGTTTCCCAATCTTGATCGTCTCGTAAATGGTGCAAAACCGCCCCAGCCAAAATAAAATCGAAATGATTTTCCGGCAAATCTACTTCACGAATATCTCCTTGCTTCACCTTTACTCTTCCCGACGTTTCTGCCGAAATTCTTTCTAAAGCTTTATCCAACATCGGCAAACTCAAATCAACCAAAGTGCAATTTAAATTTGGCACTTTAGAAAGCATTTTTAAGGTATAGTTTCCTGCGCCACAGCCAATATCCAAAACATTTTCAGCATTCGGAACAATTCTTTTGCAAGCTTCTGTTATTAATTCTAATGAAATTGTCGCATCGATTGTAGCAATTTGCCCCGTTTCTAAATTCGCAAACCGTTCGACATCATTGTCAAAACGTTCTCTGATTTCTTCAATAGTTGATTTTTTCATTGTTTTTTTTAGTTTTTCACGCAGATTTAAAATAGATTAAAGCAGATTTAAAATGATTTACCTTTTATTATTTAAACTTCAAATAAAAAAATCTGCCTAGATCAGCTTAAATCTCCCAAATCTGCGTGAAACTTTTTTCTTTTCTTTAATCTCCCGCAGATCAAGCAGATTGAGCGGATCTTTTTGCTATTATATGATCTGGATATTATTATGATTAAATGATTTATCTAAATTAATAATCTGTTTAAATCTGCGAGAGCTTTATTTTCATATTTCAAAACTATCTCTTTTATAAATACTTTAAAAATACTATTTTTATCAATTAATCATACTTTAAAAGTATCATGGAATTACGTCACTTAAAATATTTTCTGGCTGTAGCTGAAGAACTGAACTTTACCAAAGCCTCAGAAAAACTCTTTATTTCTCAACCTCCACTAAGCCGACAAATAGCCGAATTGGAAGAAGAACTGCAGGCCAAACTTTTCATTAGAAATAATAAAAAAGTAGAATTGACGGAAGCTGGAAAATATTTTAAAGAAGAAGTAACGGCAATTTTCCAGAATCTCGAACGTATTTCTGTCAAAACAAAAAAGATTGCAGAGAATGTTTCAGGCGAATTTAGAATCGCTTACATCAGTTCGATTTATTCGGCTGTTATTTCAGATTTGATAAAACATCTGAAAGCGCAGTTTCCTTATGTTAATTTCAAACTTTTTGAGATTTCAACGACCAAACAAATTGACGCTTTAGAAAAAGGAAAAATCGAAATGGGAATCATACGATCACCTATTCATTCGCCTAAAATAAAATCGCATTTATGGTTTAAAGACGGATTTTCATTGGTTTACAATAAAAAGTCAACTCAGATAAAATCAGAAAATGATATTTTAAAACTAAAAGACGAAACTTTTGTGTTCTTTAATAAAGATTATGCCCCACATTATCATGAAGTTTTATTGGAACTTTGTGCTTTTTATGGCTTTACGCCGAAGATTATTCATGAAGCGAATAATATTAATTCAATCGTACAATTAGTCAAAAACGGATTGGGAATTTCGATTGTTCCTTCAAATATTGCAAAAAACAATCACGATTCTGAGATTGGTTTTATCGAATTGAAAAAAGTAAATCTTTTTACAAATGTCTCATTGATTACTTCAAAAGACGATCATTCTGAGATCACGAAATCTGCTGTTGCGTTTTTGTTGCCACAAAGACGCTAAGGTGCAAAGTTTTTTTATTGATTAATCTCGCAAAGTCGCAGAGGCGCAAAGTTTCTCATTTTTTTGTCATTTCGACGTAAGGAGAAATCACACGTGTGATTCGACACAGATTAGAAGCTACTTTGCGGAATTACTAGTGTGATTTCTCCTTACGTCGAAATGACAAACTGAGCGAAAACATCTGCAGAATCTGCTTAAATCTTATAAAATCTGCGTGAAATTAAAACTTTGCGCCTCTGCGACTTTGCGAGGGATACATTCAGAATGCATTGTGGCCATAACAAAAATTCGTTACAATTTAGTACAGAAATCCACATCATAAAAACAGAAGTTTTAAATACCTTAGCAAACTATAATCCCATTCTCAATAAAAAATCAATAAAATGGCTGAGCAATCTTCAATTCAGTGTCCAAACTGCGGAACTCCTATCGATGTAAATGATGTTTTAAAACATCAGTTGGAAGATAGCATCCGTAAAGAATTCCAACAAAAAGCCAATATCCAAAACCGTGAAATAGAGCTTAAAAACGAGCAATTCGAAAAAGCCAAAGCCGAATTTGAAGCGAAGAAAAAACAGGAAAACGAACTTTTTGCTGAACGTTTGGAGCGCGAAAAAAAGACAGCTGAAAAAGAAATTTCAGAAAAACTAAAAGCCAAACTCGAAGAAGAAAACAAAGATCGTTTGTTATTGATGGAAAAAGAACTCTCTGAAAAGTCTGAAAAAATCAGGGAATTGAATAAAATGGAAGGTGAAATCGCCAAATTACAACGCGAAAAACTGGAAATGAAAGAAGCCATTCAAGCCGAAGCCGAAAAACAATTGAACGTACAATTAGGTTTAGAACGCGAAAAAATCAGAAAACAGGAAGACGATAAAAACGAATTAAAATTTAAAGAACTTCAGAAACAGCTGGAAGAACAAAAAAAGCTGACGGAAGAAATGAAACGCAAGCAAGAACAAGGTTCGATGCAATTGCAAGGCGAAGTAATGGAATTAGCGATTGAAGAATGGCTGGCTAACAACTTCCCTCTTGACAGCATTGATGAAGTTAAAAAAGGCGCTAACGGTGCCGATTGTCTTCAAATTGTAAACACAAGAGAGCACCAAAACTGCGGTTCTATTTATTACGAAAGTAAGAGAACAAAAGCATTTCAACCGTCGTGGATTGAGAAATTCAAAAACGATATCAGAACTAAAAGAGCCAATATTGGAGTTCTGGTAACCGAAGTTATGCCAAACGGAATGGACCGAATGGGAATGCGCGACGGAATCTGGATTTGTACGTATGAAGAATTTAAAGGTTTAAGCGCTGTTTTGCGTCAGTCTTTAATTCAAATTAATCAGGCGGTTCAGGCACAGGAAAACAAAGGCGATAAAATGTCGATGTTGTATGATTTCCTGACGAGCAACGAGTTCCGTTTGCAGATTGAAGGAATTGTAGAAGGTTTTACCCAAATGCAAAGCGACTTAGATTCTGAAAAAAGAGCGATGCAAAGAATCTGGAAACAACGCGAAAAACAAATCGAAAAAGTAGTTCATAACACTTTAGGAATGTACGGTTCGATTCGTGGCATTGCTGGAAATGCAGTTCAGAGTGTGAAAGCTTTGGAATTGGATTTTATTGAAGGAGAAGAAGAATCAGAAAATGAAGAACCTAAAGAATTGTTTGAGTAATAATTTTCTACATTACGTTTCTCATTTCGACTGAAAGGAGACCTGAGCGATAGCGAACTGACGAAGTAAATCGCACAAGAAATTCCGCAAAGAATATCGCCAATCTTTGTCGACAAACTAGTGCGATTTCTCCTTCGTCGAAATGACAAACTAGCTGAAAAACTCCCTCAGATTTTGCAGATAAAGCAGATAAAAAATCTATTTAATCTCTGAAATCTGTGGCAGAAAATAAATCTGCTCAATCTGCCAAATCTGCGGGAGAAATAAAAGAAAAATCAATCAACTTTCTTAAAAACAACCAGTTTAGCAGAAGGATTCGACAAAATCAATTGATTGTTCTCAATAGAATACGTCGTTGTGCTTTGCAAAGCTTTCAAAAACTCACCTTCTTTATTTCCCTGCGGACAAGCCATTAAGGTAGAAACTACTTTAGTAAAGCGTAAAAGATCTTTTTCAAAAAAGATTTGTCCCGTTATCGAATTACATCCGCCATATCCCATAAATTTATTTTCAGCCGAATTAATTTCGATTCTAGGCATTTCTTTTTGAAAATCAGTTGCGAATACTTTGTAACCGTTTAATTCTTCCAAAACCCAAATATCATGCAAACGGTAATCGGTTAGATATTTTCCGCATCCGCTTAATTTCTTAGCTTCTAATTCTGAATTATTCTTGATTTCGACTTTTACGCTATAAGGAGAAATCGCACCCGACATAGAATCCTGACAATCCAATTGCTGAATAGAAACGGTCGCTGTTGTTTTTTCGTTACTCAATTTGTACATCTTGACATTAGCATCCATTGCTTTAATAGGCTCTGTATGCGAGAAAGTTATGTTTTCTTTTCCAGGAATAAGAGATGTGAAGACAATTTGATCATTTCCAATTTTAATTCCCCAAAACGGCTCGTTTCCTGTTCCTTTAAAATAATATTGTAAATCTTCTTCTGTAGAAATTCCTGAATTTGTTCCTGCAGTTTCTTTGCTTGCCGTCGTTTTACAGCCTACCATTAAACATGATAATAACAATATTGAAAGTATATTTTTCATAGGATTTTTTGTTTTTGAAATGCTCTTCTTGAGAAAAACAATATAAAATTCTTATGAATTTACGACAATTTTTTGAAAGGCTTATTTAGAATCTTTTCAAATTTAAGAAAACAACGTCTATTAAAAATCATTAAAAACCCGCACTACGTATAAGTTTAAGACAAAATACGTAGTATACACTACCTGTTTATTACTTAAAAAATAAATATATTACGTATTTTCATAAGTATAAATACTTATATTTGCGTAGTAATACTTAATTAAAGAAATCATGATTAGAGTAATAGTAGTTGGAAACGGCATGGTTGGTTATAAATTTTGCGAAAAGTTTGTTGCAAAATCAGGACAGGAAAAGTATCAGGTTACTGTTTTTGGTGAAGAGCCAAGACGAGCCTATGACAGAGTTCACTTAAGTGAATACTTCGGAGGAAAAACAGCAGATGATTTATCATTATCAACAACCGAATGGTACGAACAAAACAATATTATTCTAAACACATCAGAGCTAATTACAGATATTAATCGTGATGTAAAAACAATCCATACACACTTAGGCAAAACACATACGTACGACTACTTAGTTTTAGCAACTGGTTCTTCGGCTTTTGTACCACCAATTGAAGGTGTAGAAAAAGAAGGTGTTTTTGTGTACAGAACTATCGAAGATCTGGACGCGATTATGGCCTACGCCAAAAAAATAAAACAAAAAGGGGCTACAGAAGCTGCTGTTTTAGGCGGAGGACTATTAGGTTTAGAAGCTGCAAAAGCCGTTAGAGATTTAGGATTGAATCCGCATGTAGTGGAATTTGCGCCACGTTTGATGCCGAGACAATTGGATCAAGGTGCGAGCGATATGCTTCAATCAAAAATAGAAGAATTAAACATTGGAATTCATCTTAACAAAACAACGCAATATATTGACGGAAAGGAAAGTATAACGGGAATGATGTTCGCAAACGACGAATTGTTAAAAGTAGACATGTTGGTTATATCTGCCGGAATTAAACCTCGCGACGAACTGGCAAGAGTTTCAGGTCTTGAAGTTGGTGTACGAGGCGGAATTGTGGTAAACAATCAAATGCGAACATCAGATCCTTCAATATTTGCGATTGGCGAAGCGGCACTTTATAACCAAAACATCTACGGACTTGTTGCTCCAGGTTACGAAATGGCCGATGTTGCTGCTGAGCAAATCTTAAATGGTGATAAAACCATGAGAGAAACCATCGATATGTCAACACAATTGAAATTAATTGGTGTTGAAGTGGCGAGTTTTGGTGATCCTTTTATTGAAAATAATGACGTTACGGCTATTATTTATGAAAATAAATTAAGCGGCGTTTACAAAAGAATCAACGTTACAAAAGATTCTAAAAAATTATTGGGTGGCATTTTAGTCGGAGATTCCAGCGATTACGGTTCACTTTTCCAGATTTACATCAACGAAATGGCATTGCCTAAAAATCCAGAAGATTTGATTTTAGGATCTCGAGATGGTTCTGAAGGTTCTTCAATGGGAAGCGTAATGGATTTGCCAGACACTGCTGTAATTTGTTCTTGTGAAAACGTGACAAAAGGTTCTATCTGTTGTAAAATTTTAGATGAAAGCTGTTCTTCACTTTCAGATATTGTAAAAGCTACAAAAGCCACTTCTGGTTGTGGAGGCTGTAAACCAATGGTTTCTGATTTGGTGAAAGCCACTCAAAAATCTTTAGGAAAAGAAGTAAAAGAGGTTATCTGTGAGCATTTCAGTTATACACGTCAAGAATTGTTTGATTTGGTAAAAATCAATAAATATGAGAATTTCTACAATGTTTTGGATCATCACGGCAAAGGAGACGGATGCGAAGTTTGCAAACCAGTTGTCGCTTCTATTTTCTCTAGTATTTATAATGATACGGCTAATAAACACGTAACAACTCAAGATACAAACGATAGATTTTTGGCCAATATTCAAAGAAACGGAACTTATTCAGTTGTTCCTAGAGTTGCCGGAGGAGAAATCACTGCCGAAAAACTCATTGTAATTGGTGAAGTAGCAAAACAATTCGATTTATATACTAAAATCACAGGAGCACAAAGAGTTGATTTATTTGGAGCACATTTAAGTGATTTACCAAAAATCTGGAAAATCTTAATTGAAAATGGTTTTGAAAGCGGCCACGCTTACGGAAAATCGCTTCGTGCCGTCAAAAGCTGTGTCGGAAATGCATGGTGCCGTTACGGAATGGACGACAGCGCCGGATTTGCTATCGAACTCGAAAACAGATACAAAGGAATTCGTTCTCCGCATAAACTAAAAGGCGGTGTTTCAGCCTGCATTCGCGAATGTGCCGAAGCACGCGGAAAAGATTTCGGGTTAATCGCTGTTGAAGGCGGATGGAATTTATACATCGCTGGAAATGGTGGTGCAAATCCAAAACATGCGGTTTTACTAGCCGAGAAAATCGACAAAGAAACGGTAATTAAATACATGGATCGTTTCTTAATGTATTACATCCGTACTGCTGGTCCGCTAATTAGAACTTCGACTTGGTTAGAAAAACTAGATGGTGGCTTAGAATATTTGAAACAAGTAATCATCGAAGACAGTTTAGGAATCTGCGAAACTTTAGAAGCCGAAATGCAGACAATGGTTAATACTTTCGAATGCGAATGGAAACAAGTTCTGGAAAAACCAAGATTAATGAAGCGTTTCAATCATTTTGTAAACTCAGACGAGAAAGACGATAACATTGCGTTTGTGCCTTTAAGAGATCAAAAAATGCCAAAAGCTTGGTCATAGACGAATTTTTCAAAAGAAATAAAACAAAAAAATTAATCTCGCAAAGACGCAAAGTCGCAAAATTAAATTATACAACTTAAAAAAAAACTTTGCGCCTTCGCGACTTTGCGAGCAATTTCATCAACAAAGCTCCAAAAAAAAGAAAAAAAATCATTAAACGTTTGCTGTCCTTCTTACCCTCTTTTTTACTGCGCCATCATAACTCTCATGATTGTAAAAAGAGGGCTAAGAAACAGGAAATCAAAACTCAATCAAAATGGAAGAAATCTTAAATCAATACGAAACAGTTCACGCAAGCGATGCAACAATTTGGTTCAAAGCGGGTAAAGTAGAAGATTTTCCAACCAACCGAGGCGGATGCATCAAATATAAAAACAAACAAATTGCGATTTTTAATTTTGCACGCAGAAACGAATGGTACGCTTGCCAAAACGCCTGCCCACACAAAATGGAAATGGTGCTTTCAAGAGGAATGACAGGATCTGCCGATGATATCCCTAAAATTGCATGCCCAATGCATAAAAAGACTTTTTCTCTTGTTGATGGTTCGAACTTAAACGGCGAAGAATACAGCATTGCGACTTACCCAGTTAAGATTGTTGAAGACGAAGTTTTTGTGGGGTTTATTGATTAATTTATAGGCCACAGATTACACAGATTAAATGGATTATATTTTTTTGCCACGAATTTCACTAATTCCACTAATTTAATTCTTGTAGATTCACGAAATTCTTGGTGAAAGAAAATAAAGAAAAATCCAAAAAATCCTTTAATCTGTGGCAAGAGAATAAAACAATAATTCGTGTCCATTCGTGAAATTCGTGCCGAAAAAAAACTTTAATTCCGTATCTTTGAATTCTATTACTCAACCAAAAAATGACTACACCTTTCCAAAAAGCAAGTGAATGGATTGATGCCGAAAACGCTCAGGATCCGAACATCGAATTAGACCAAAACACCGAATATCCAAAAGAATTATTGTATTCCAATAGGATGTATGAAAGACTGATGCAGTTTGAACCAAACGCTTCAGAAGAAGTGCAGATTGCCTCAAAAGCACAGCACATCTGTCGTTGGAAAGTCGCTCGTGAATCTTACCCAATGGATCGTGTGGGTTATTTGAAATGGAGAGAAGAACTGAAAAAATTCCACGCTAAAACTACCGCCGAAATTTTGGAAAAAGCTGGATACGACCAGACTTTTATAGATCGCGTTTCCTTTTTAATTGAAAAAAAATTACTTAAAAAAGATGCCGAAACCCAATTATTGGAGGATGTAATCTGTCTCGTATTTTTAGAATATTACTTAGAACCTTTCGTTGAAAAACATGATGATGAAAAGCTAAAAAACATCATTAAAAAAACCTGGGATAAAATGTCAGACAAAGGGCATCAGGAAGCTTTAAAAATCAATTATTCTGAAGAAAATTTAAACCTAATAAAAGCTTCTTTAGGATTGTAAAAAATATGAAAAAAGACAATCAGGAAGCAGAAAAAATCACTTTCAAAAATTTACGTCGTCTGTATTTTTTTGCGCTTCTTACTATTGCCTTAACCATAATTATCAGTCAGTTTTTGGTTCAATACAATCTTAATCAGCAGTTAAGCGATTCTAAAATCATTAATTTTTCTGGAAAACAGAGAATGCTGAGCCAGAAAATTGTCAAAGAAGTATTGATTTTACATTACGTTTCGGATTCGGCTACAGCCAAAAAAACTTCGCACTTAAAAGAGGTTTTAGAGCTTTGGAAGAAAAACCAAAACGCACTCGAAAACGGAAACGACAGCTTGGCTTTCCCAAAAGAAAAATCAGAAACCCTAAATAAACTGTATCTGGAAATCAATCCGATTTTCAATAAAATTGCACAGACAACCGATTCTTTTCTTCTGAATTTACAACAGAAAAAATCAACTTCTGAAAATCAAAAACTGGTTCAGATTATTTTAGAAAACGAAGGAATCTTTCTTTCAAAAATGAATCAGATTGTAACGCAATACGATCTTGAAGCGCACGAAAAAGTAACCGAACAACGCCGAATAGAATACTGGATCTTTGGTTTTACACTTTTGGTTCTGCTCCTAGAATTCTTCTTCATTTTCAAACCAACCAACAAGAAAATCGAAAGGTTAATTGCCCAGCTTTTATCTTCTGAAAAGAAAGCTTTAAAACTGGCATACGACACTGAAATCATTTCTGAAATCAAAGAAAATTCAGTAAAAGAATTAAAATCGCTCAATTATGCGATGGAAAACACTTTGCTGTATTGCCGAATTTCACCAGACGGCTCGATCATTCATATTGGAGAAAAATTCGCCAAACTTTTAAATTATACTAAATTTTCTTCCAATAAAAAATTCTCTGAAGTTTTGACCGAAGACGAAAAAGAACAGGTTAATTTTGACCGATTAATCTTCGAAAAACAAAGAAGCGGTTGGCAAGGCGAAATTAAAATCATTAACAAAGACGAAAAAGAAATCTGGCTCGATTTGTCGATGGTTCCTGTAATGATCAAAAAAGACGAACTCGAACTTTTAATCGTTTGTTTCAACATCACCGAACGTAAAAAAGCACAACGTGAAGTCGAACGTTTGAACCTCGAAAACACTACCGAAAAAATCAATCAACAAAAGATTATCTCGAGTAAAATCGTCGAAAATCAGGAAAACGAACAAAACCGAATCGCCAAAGAAATCCACGACGGAATCGGTCAAATGCTGACTGGTTTAAAATTCAGTTTAGAAAGTATCAATCTTGACGACCGAGAAAAATCGGAACAAAAAATTGAGTATTTAAAGAAGCTTTCTTTAGACATTATAAAAGGTGTCAGAACTGCAACTTTCAACTTAATGCCACCAGAATTAAGCGATCACGGAATCGTCTCTTCTTTGGCAAAACTCACACAAGAACTTTCAAAACTAACCGGAAAAGAAATCCTATTCTACAACAAAACCGATTTTGACCAACGTTTAGATTCCTTAATCGAAATTAATATTTATCGATTAACACAAGAAGCCATCAACAACGCCATAAAATACGCCGAATCTACGCATATAATTGTGCAACTTTCACACAGCGAAACACTTCTAAGCATTATTGTAGATGACAACGGAAAAGGCTTCGACGTCAATTCCGTAGATAAAAAACGTAACAGCGAATCCGGAATGGGACTTTTATTTATGAAGGAACGAATCCAGTACATCAACGGACGCGTTTTCATGAACTCCATTCCAGGCGAAGGAACGAGGATTACGTTCAACATTCCGATTCTTAAATAATGTGGCAATGTGCCAATTTGATAATTAGATAATTACTTTGCAGGAGAAAATTATCTAATTGACACATTTTCTAATTATCTAATTAATCAGGGCGAGCCACCATTAGAAAAAGTGGGCAAGCAAACTTTGTCTATATTCGCCCACTTTTCCTAATGCTGTCGGGCTATCTGCTCCGCCGCGGCGGATTGCTCCTATCCCTCTCGCGAGTTGACGATTTCAAAAGAATATTTTAATTTTATTCAGGTCAAACAAGTAAAAAAATCAATTGCCTCCAGCTTTAGCTGGAGGTCTACAAACAAGTATTAAAAGGCTTTAGCCAAACTTACGTATTTGGCTAAAGCCTTTTGCATCATCTATAAAACCTCCAGCTAAAGCTGGAGGCAATTGAAAACCAAACTTTGACAAAGTTAAACGCAAACCTCACCGCAATCTTGTCATTCTGAGGAACGAAGAATCTTCGCAAGAAACTCTGCAATCTAAATCGACAATCTTTGTGGAGTTACTAACGAAGATCCTTCCTTCGTCAGGATGACAAACTGAACGGTAAAAACTTTGACAAAGTTGAACCTACAAGATTTGGAATTTAAAATTTCCAACATTAGAAATTTTAATGTTAGGATTTAAAATCTAAAAAATTACGTATATTAGCGTCTTCTTTATAGATGAATATACGTAAAAACCGCTTTTAAAAATTAAGTAAATTATGAGTAATATCATTCGTGTAGTACTGGCAGATGACCATGTTTTTGTTAGAGACGGAATCAAATCTTTACTGGAAAACGAAGCAAACATTGAGGTTGTAGGTGAAGCTATTGATGGTGTAGATGCGCTGGAAGTGGTTGCAGATACAAAACCCGATTTACTTATAGTAGATATTCGTATGCCAAACTTAACCGGTATTGAGGTAGTAGAAAAACTTAGAAGCGAAAATAATGGCGTAAAAATCATCATGCTTTCGATGCACGAATCGGAAGAATATGTATTAAAATCAATAAAAGCGGGAGCTGATGGTTACTTACTAAAAGGTTCAAGCAAAGAAGAATTTTTAAAAGCACTTCACACCGTTTCTGCGGGCGGTAAATATTTTAGCGGTGATATATCTTCTATCTTAATCAGCCAGCTTACAAACGGCAGTTCATCATTAGAACCTAAACAAATTTTGGGTGAAGAAATGATGATTACCAAAAGAGAAAAAGAAATACTTACACTTTTATTATCCGGAAAAGGAAACAAAGAAATCGCCGAAGCTTTAGACATCAGCAAGCGAACTGCCGAAGTGCATCGTTTTAACTTGATGAAAAAACTGAAAGTAAAAAACCTAATGGAACTTTCGAACAAAGCGACTGAATATTCTTTAATCTAAAAAAATACGTATTTATACGTAATTATTTTTCAAAAACTGCGTTTTGGCAGGTTTTTACTAAGTTATAGTACTTATTTTTACATAAAAATATAAGTGCTATGAAAAATACAAACTCACTATCGCAATCACATAAAATTTTATTTTTGAACACATTGGCTTTTACAGTGTGTTTTGCCTGCTGGACATTAAATGGTGTTTTAGTGACCTTTCTGGTCGATAACGGAATTTTCCACTGGAGCGTTGTACAGGTCGGATGGCTTTTAGGAATTCCAATCTTAACCGGATCAATTATGCGTCTGCCGATCGGAATCCTGACCGATAAATTTGGAGGCAAATATGTGTATTCACTTTTATTACTATTATGCTCTATTCCGCTATTCCTTCTTCCCTACGCTGACAGTTTTGCTATGTTTGGTTTACTAAGCTTTTTATTTGGAATGGTCGGAACCAGTTTTGCAGTCGGAATTGGTTATACCTCAATTTGGTATCCAAAAGAATGGCAGGGACGCGCTTTAGGAATTTTCGGGATGGGAAATGCGGGTGCCGCTATCACAACATTTTTAGCTCCTTCATTATTAAATCATTTTTCTATCGATGATCCGCAAAATGGGTGGAAAATACTTCCTGTAATTTATGCTGTTTCATTAGTCGTAATCGGAATAGCCTTTTTAATTTTCGCTGAAAATAAAAAAATGGAAAGCAATGGCAAAACAATTTCTCAAATGCTTACGCCATTAAAATCGCAAAGAGTTTGGCGTTTTGGAGCGTATTACTTCTTAGTTTTCGGTTGCTTTGTAGCCTATTCTCAATGGTTGTTGCCAAACTTCATGAACGTTTATCAAACAAGTTTGGTAATGGGCGGATTATTTGCAACGATGTTCAGCTTGCCTTCTGGAGTAATAAGGGCTTTTGGCGGGTATCTATCGGATAAATTCGGAGCTAGAAAAGTAATGTATTGGGTTTTGGGTTCTTCCGTAATTTTAAGCGCTTTACTTTCAATTCCGAAAATGGAAATTACTACTTCGGGTCCAGGAATATTGGCTGCCAAAAAAGGGGTTGTAAATGAAATAAATGGCAAAACCGTAAAAGTAGGCGATAAAGAATATCCAATTGCACAAAAAACAGCTAATACAGCCGAAAACGCTATTTTTCCAACTTCTACAAGCTGGCAGGATGTTGTAGTTGCACACAACCAAAGTGTGGCCAAAAAAGAGCTGATCGCAAAAGGCGTTACTGTTATTAAATTTGATGCCAACATGTGGGTATTCTTGGTTTTAGTAATTCTAATCGGAATTTCATGGGGAATCGGAAAAGCGGCTGTTTACAAACATATTCCAGAATATTTTCCAAATGAAATCGGCGTTGTCGGCGGTATGGTCGGAATGATCGGCGGTTTAGGCGGATTTTTTGGTCCAATTATCTTCGGTTATTTACTGACAGCAACCGGAATCTGGTCAAGTTCATGGATTTTTATACTACTGTTTTCGATAGTTTGTCTTGTTTGGATGCATTACACTATAACACAAACAACTAAGAAAAAAGAAGTTAAAGTAAATAGAATAGAATTAGAACCTGCATATTAAAACCAGATTAAAAAAAATTAGAAATTTAATCTTAACAATAAGGAACAACAGCTTTTTCTTATAAATTTACGCCTGAAAAAATACCACCCATGAAACAAATCAAAGCCATTATCCTATTGCTTCTAGGATCTACCGCGACGATACAGGCGCAGGAACTAGACGCAAATCTACAAATTCGACCGCGTTTTGAATACCGAAACGGCTACAAAACCCTTTTGCCAGAGGGGCAAAAAGGTACATCACAAATCTCGCAGCGTTCTCGTTTAAACTTCAATTACAAGCAAGAAGATTTAATCGTAAAATTAACGCTTCAAAACACCAGAACTTGGGGAGATGTTGCAACAACAGCCACAGCAGATAAAAATGGTGTAGCCATTTTTGAGGCTTGGGCGCAATATAACTTTACCGAAAAATGGAGCGCCAAAATGGGACGTCAAGTACTATCTTATGATAATCAGCGTATTTTAGGTGAGCAAGACTGGGGACAGCAAGCACAAAGCCATGATGCGTTAACCGTATCATTTCATACCGAAACACAGAAATTAGATTTTGGAGGCGCTTATAACTCAACTGCCGAAAATGTACTGCAGACACCTTATAATGTTGCCAATTACAAAGCATTGCAATACGCATGGTACCATAATCAGTTTAGCGAAAGTTTTGGAGCCAGCTTTTTAGTATTAAATACGGGTTATGAATATGCTCCTAATCCAAATCCAGACAACAAGCTGTTAGTCGACTACAAACAAACTTTTGGACCTTATTTAGCTTATAAAACGAGTAAAATAGACACCAATTTTTGGTTGTACGGACAAACTGGAAAAAGCACCGATTTACAAGTTAGTGCCTGGAATGCTGCCGCTAATTTTAATTATAGTATAACTGAAGCTTTTAAAGCTGGTTTGGGTTATGAATTTTTATCTGGAAAACGCACAAATGATGCAAGTACTGTAATCAAATCTTTTAACCCAATCTTCGGAACCAACCACGGATTTAACGGTTATATGGATTATTTTTATGTTGGAAATCACTTAAATAATGTAGGACTGCAAGATGCTTTCATAAAATTAAATTACAATATCAACAAATGGCAGTTTGCGTTAATGCCTCATATATTTTTAGCAGCTGCTGATGTTGTTACGCCGGTAAATGAAAAATTAGATTCGTATTTAGGAACCGAGATTGATGCAACTTTTGCTTACAACTTTAAAAAAGACATCACGGTTACAGGAGGTTATTCGCAGATGTTTGGCTCTAAAACACTGGAATTTATTAAAAATGGAGATGCTGATCATACCAACAATTGGGCTTGGTTAATGATTTCTGTGAATCCAAGAATTTTTAGCTGGAAAAAATAATTTTTCTTTAAAATTAACGTATATATTTTACCCTTTTCTTATTTCGGAAAAGGGTATTTTTTTAGATGAAATAAAAATTTGTTATTTAATTTAATTACTTATATTTGAGCCGATTATGAACCCCCAATTCTATCCTGATGAAACCATTCTTAAAATTATCAATGTTAGCATTTGTTGCTACTCAAACAGGCATTGCCCAAAAATACAATGATGCCTTAATTTCGAACAACTCCGAAATTAATTTTGCTAAAACACAAAAAAGAGGAATCAAGAAAAACAACATTATTTATTATGTTGAAAACGATTTACAAACTATTTCTGCCTACAAAAGAAGTAAACTGAAATGGCAGACTAATGTAATTTCTGTTTGCGGAAAACCAAAATTAGGAGAAGCTCAAATAAGATACGTAGGTTATAATTCTAACAAGCTGCTTATCGTTATGGGAAAACATCACTTTGCAGAAATTGATATAAACAGCGGTCAAACAACGCTTGTTGGTTAAGACTCTGTATGTAATCAACAATTATATATAATTTACTACCCTTTTTCATGTTTTGAGGAAGGGTATTTTTTTGTCATAACTTTAATATCAAAATAATTATATTTGATATTCATTTTAATTGCAAATATGAAGAAAATCGGTTTTCTCATACTCATTACATCATTCATCCTTTTTCCAAGTTGTAAAAGGAAAATTTCTGATTTAGAATTTGAAAAAGAGGTAATGACCGAAATATTTCCAAGCCTAATTGATTCAACTTGTATCGACATCAGGTTATTTACCAACTTTCCGCCTAAATACGGTGAATCAATTTTTGACAAAACAGGACATTATATTGGCGTTGACAGTACAAAGGCAACAAAAGAACAAAAGCAAAAATTATTAGAGTGGAAAATTAATACCGAGAAAATTAAAAGAGATACCTCTAAAATTATAATCGCATTTGATTCCATAATAAAATCCAGCGACGAAGATTTAAAGGAAAAGCTTGAAAAACATTTTAAAAACGTAAAAGCATTTGTTACGAAAGAAAAAGTTCAAAATGAATATATTCTTGACTTTAAAAAAATCAAACTCAATAATAGATTCGAATTAAGAAATATAAATCAATTTCCTAAAGAAAGAGATAGATTTTGGTTAACTAAATACAACTTCAACTTTTCAGGCGTTGTTTTCTTTACTCGTATAGAATTTGATCAAAATAAAAAGGTTGGGGTTTTAGACGCTGGTTTTGTTTGTGGGAGACTTTGTGGACAAGGCTTTAGGATTTATATAAAAAAAATAAATAAAAAATGGATTATTGAAGAAATCGAAGAAACTTGGATTTCATAAATGTCATTTAAACTTAATTTAATCAATGAACAACACTTGGACTCAAAGATGGGACGATCGTTATAAAAGTGAAGAATTTGCATATGGCGAAGCTCCCAATAATTACCTTAAAGAACAAATAGAAAAATTAAATCCTAAAACAATGCTTTTCCCTGCCGAAGGCGAAGGAAGAAATGCTGTTTTTGCAGCAAAATTAGGCTGGGAAGTTTCAGCATTTGACATTAGTGAAGAAGGTAAAAACAAAGCACTTCTTTTAGCCAAAAACAATGATGTTTCAATTGATTATCAAGTTGGAGAATTAGAAACTTTAGATTTCGAAGAAAACCAATTTGATGCGATTGCTTTGATATATGCCCATTTTCCAGCATCAATAAAATCAAAAATTCACCAACAACTTGATAAACTTTTAAAGAAAGACGGCATAATTATTTTTGAAGCTTTCAGCAAAAAGCATTTAGAATACGTAACCAAAAACGAAAAAGTCGGTGGTCCAAAAGATATCGAATCATTATTTTCAATAGAAGAAATAAAAGCAGATTTTCCGAATTATGAAATCATCGAATTAGAAGAAAAAGAAATCGAACTCAACGAAGGTTTATTTCATAACGGCACGGGTTCTGTAATTCGATTTGTGGGGAGAAAAAAATAAATAATTCTTTTTAACACATAGAATCATAGATTTACAATACTCAAAGAAGACATTTCATTAATATCAATTCACATAGCTATGTGTAAAATTGAGATTTTTACAATTATCTAAATTTAGAATTTAAAAACCTATGTTTTTATGTGTTAAAGAAGACGCACTGCAGTGCGTCTCTACAATAAATACATTATAAATGTACATGGCAAAACCTTTGCAACTTTGCCCCTTTGTCACTTTGTCCCTCATCAAAAATACTTATGCTCCATAATCTCAGATCGTAATTCTGAAATTCCTAAAATCCCAACGCGTTTTCCTTCCGTTTTAATAAGCGATTCTTTTTTAAGACTTGATAAAATTCGAATTGCTTGTTCTTCAGTAGTTCCAGCAAAGTCTGCAATTTCCTTTCGCGAAAGCTTAATATCAATCAAACCATTTTTTTGTCCGAATTTGCGGTGAATATAAAGCAGTAAATCAATGACACGTTCGCGGACATTCATGTGTGCAATTTTGCGAATATTGTTTTCGCTTTTATTTAGTTCTTCGGCGTAAAATAACATTAGAGCATAGGTAAATTCTGGAATATGCTGTAGAATTTCAATCATTGTTTCATTACTGAAATTGCATAAAACAGTATCTTCCAATGCATAGGCTCCAATCAAATAACGCTTACTGGTTCCGAATCCCCGGAAACCAATAATATCACCATTTGTAGTTAAGCGGACGATTTGCTCACGACCGTTAATTCCCGTTTTAACCGTTTTGGCTTTTCCTTTACAAATAAAATAAAGTCCCTGTAAAGGCGCACCTTCCGTAATAAATGGATCCGATTTTTTGCAGATAATGTTTTGTTTTTTAGAAATATAAGTTGTCATCTGCTCTAAATGCAGGTGTTTCTTGATAAAACAATTTTCATTGACGCAGGAATAACAAACGGTTTGCTCTTCTTTCATGAGTCCTAAATTTTCAGCGATTAAAAACTAAGTTGTTGTTCCTCATTTATTTTCATCAAAAATAAAAAAATAAATCTAAAAAATACGTATTAATACGTAAAAATACTTATTTTTGCTTAAGTACTTTTTCTAAAGTCAAACCATTAACTAAAGTAGTATCTCTAAATAGAACTCTAATGCAAACTACGAAGATCAAAACTACCTGTTCCTACTGCGGCGTTGGCTGTGGTATAATCGTAACAAACGATTCTAAAAATGGCGTTATGGTAGATGGCGACAATGATCATCCTGTAAACAAAGGAATGTTATGTTCTAAAGGAAGAAATTTGCATTACGTAGTTAATGATACTTCTGACCGAATTCTATATCCCGAAATGCGTGGGAGTAAATCGTATCCGTTGGAACGCGTGAGTTGGGATACGGCACTTGATCGTGCTGCAGCTGTTTTTTCTTCTATTATAAAAAAACATGGACCAGACAGCGTTGGTTTTTATATTTCGGGTCAATGTTTGACTGAAGAATATTACTTAGTAAACAAACTCGTAAAAGGTTTTTTGAAAACCAACAATATCGACACTAACTCCAGACTTTGTATGAGTTCGGCAGTTGTTGGTTACAAAAAGACTTTTGGAGAAGATTCTGTTCCAATTGCTTATGATGATATTGAACTGGCAGACACTTTTTTAATTACAGGTGCAAATCCTGCTTGGTGCCACCCTATTCTCTTTAGACGACTTGAAAAGCATAAAGAGAAAAATCCGAAAACAAAAATAATCTGTATTGATCCGCGTCGCACCGATACTGCCGCTTTCGCTGATTTACATTTGCAGATTATTCCAGGTTCTGATATTATTTTATATCATGCCATTGCCAAACGCATTATCGAGAAAGGTTATGTAGATCATGATTTTGTAAAGAATCATGCTGAAAACTTCAAACAATATAAAGATCTCGTTTTAAGTACTTCCCTCGAAAAAGCGTCTAAACTTTGCGGCATTTCTGTACCAGACATCAAACTCGCCGCCGATATTATCGGAAAAGCAAAAGGATTTATTTCGCTTTGGGCAATGGGACTTAATCAGAGTGCCGTTGGTGTCGATAAAAATACCGCTTTGCTGAATTTGTCTTTATTAACAGGACAAATAGGAAAACCGGGTTCTGGTCCATTTTCATTAACAGGTCAGCCCAACGCTATGGGCGGACGCGAAGTTGGCGGCATGGCAACACTTTTAGCAGCGCACAAGGACATTGCAAATCCTACACATAGAAAAGAAGTTGCGGATTTTTGGGGCGTTGACGAGATTTCAGATAAACCGGGTTTAACGGCAACAGAAATGTTTGAAGCTTTAGAATCGGGAAAAATGAAAGCCGTTTGGATTATCTGCACCAATCCGCTAGTGAGTTTACCCGATTCGAGAAGAGCCGAAAAAGCGCTTCAAAATGCTAAATTCGTAGTTGTTCAGGATATTTCGCATAATGCTGATACCGCTAAATTTGCTGACCTTCTTTTGCCTGCAGCTGGATGGTTAGAAAAAGAAGGAACGATGACCAATTCGGAGCGTCGTATTTCCTATTTGCCAAAAGGAATCAACGCACCAGGCGAAGCACTTCCAGATATTGAAATCTTAATTCGCTTTGCTAAAAAAATGAATTTCAACGGATTCAATTTCAACAGCGCCGAAGAAGTTTACAAAGAGCATTGCGCATTGACCAAAAACACGAATATTGATATTTCGTTCTTAAATTATAACCGTTTAAAAAACGAAGGCACTTTTCAATGGCCTGTTCCAGATTACAATCATCCGGGAACGCCGAGATTATTTACAGACAAAAAATTCTATACACCTTCGGGAAAAGCGATTTTTAACTTACCCGTTTCTATCGAAAATACATCAGTTCCGCCAAATGCCGAATTTCCATTTATTCTAACGACAGGAAGAATCCGCGATCAATGGCATACGATGACGAAAACCGGAAAAGTCTCGAGATTGTTAACCCATATTCCAAGTCCAGTTTTAGAAATAAACCCGATTGATGCTTTTAAAAACGATATTAAAAACGGCGATATTGTGGTTGTTTCAAGCAAAAATGGAGAAGTTCGCGTAAAAGCAAAAGTTACCGATTCTATCAAAGAAAAAGTCCTTTTCCTGCCAATGCATTGGGGAAAACAGCTTGAAAATGATTTAAATAGAACCAATAATTTAACGAATACTGTTGTCGATCCTGTTTCAAAAGAACCTGATTTCAAGTTCACAACCGTTTCGATTAAAAAATATGTAAAACCGTTTCAGAAAATTGCGATTGTTGGCGCTGGAGCAGCTTCGTTCCGATTCATTCAAAACTATCGTGAATTCAATTCAACTGATGAAATTATTGTTTTTTCGAATGAAGTAAATCCGTTTTACAATCGCGTTTTACTTCCAGAATATATGACGGGAGAATTTACTTGGGAACAGCTTTTAAAAGTAAAAGACGGTGAAACTTTCAATAAACTAAAAATTACGATGAAAGCTGGAGTTTCTATTGATAAAATAGATACTAAACTAAAAACGATTACAGACAGTCTAGACGAAATTCATACTTTCGATTCTTTGATTTTAGCAACCGGAAGCCGTCCTTTTGTTCCAGAAAATGCGCAGCTTCATCTTCCTGGGCGTTTTACGGTTAGAAGAAAAGAAGATGCCGATCGTTTAAAAAAACATTTAGACAGCACGAATCTTCCGCCAGAAGAACAACATGTCGTTATTATCGGCGGTGGGTTATTAGGATTAGAATTGGCTGCAGCTTTAAAACATAAAAAAGTAAAAACTACGATTATTCAGCGTGCTTCTCGTTTAATGGAACGTCAATTGGATAGAATTTCAAGCAAATTATTGGCCGAGGAAGTACAGCTTCGTGACATTCAGATTTACTTTGATAATGAAGTCAGCACCGTTTTTGAAACCGATAATCCGAATGAAATTGAAATTGCTTTAAAAAGCGGTAAAATCATTACCGCAAACGCGATCGTGTATACGATTGGAACGATTCCGAATATTGAAATTGCCCGTGAAAGCGGTTTATTGTGCGGTCGTGGCGTGAAAGTAAATCAGTATTTACAAACTTCAAATCCAGATATTTTTGCCATTGGAGAAATAGCTGAATTCGAAAACAAACTTTTCGGAATCACTTCTGCCGCCGAAGAGCAAGCGAATATTTTGGCAAATTTCCTTGCGGGCGATATCAGCAGTTATTACAAAGGTTCTATTTTAATGAATATTCTAAAATTAGAAGACATCAACCTTTGCAGTATTGGCGATTTGACAATTCCAGAAAATGACGATTCGTATGAAGAAATTGTTTTTACCGATTTGAAAAAACGTTATTACAAAAAATGCATCGTAAAAGACGATCTTTTGGTCGGAGCGATTTTAATGGGCGATAAAAACGAATTTGCCGAATTCAAAACGATGATCGAAAGCAAAATCGAATTGTCAGACAAACGAAATACGCTTTTAAGAGGAAGCTCAAACGCAAAACCAGTTTTAGGAAAATTAGTTTGTTCGTGCAGTCAAGTCGGCGCTGGAAACATCGAAGAAACTATTAAAAGCGGTGTGAAAGATTTTACCGAATTGTGCAAAAATACTGGTGCTGGTTTAGGATGCGGAAGTTGTAAAACAGAAGTTAAGGAGATTCTTGCAAAGTGTAGATAGGTTGTTTTGGTTGTTTCAGGTTAAAAGTTCCACAGTTTGTCATTCCGAGGAACGAGGAATCTTCACAAGTAGCTCGACAAAGCTTGGCTAATTTCGTTGCGGAGTTTCTTGCGAAGATTCCTCGTTCCTCGGAATGACAAGATTGCGGCCAAACCTGAAACGTAAAACTTGAAACAAAAAAAAACTGAAACCTGAAACTTGAAACAAAGAAAACCTGAAACAAAATAAACAAAATGGAACTAACAAGATTAATAGTAAAAGGAGGCGTTATTTCGCCGGGAGAATTACGAGAAGTGGTAAATATCGCTTTTGAAGAAGGTTTAGATTCTATTTCCTTTGGTTCCAGACAGGATATTATTTTTCCGCAGGGATTTAAATCTTTGGATAAAACCACTTTAGGAAAACATCATTTTGTTTATCCCGATCAAAAAAGCGGGAACAATATTGTTTCTTCTTATGTTTCGACTGATATTTTTAGAAACACGAATTGGCTTACTGGAAACCGTTTTTTATATGTTTTGGAAGAATTTAAAGAACAGCCAAAACTGAAAGTCAACATAACCGATCCGAAGCAGCAATTGGTTCCTTTGTTTACGGGACATTTGAATTTTATTGCTTCTGAGCATGAAGATTATTGGTATTTGTACATTCGTCTTCCGAAATGGGAGAAAATGGAAGTGTACCCCGTTTTGGTTTACAGTTGGGATTTGGCGAAGATTTATTACGAAATCGAAAAGATTTCTGAAGAAGATTCGCTTAATGTCGAAATGCTTTTTACATTGGTAAGTGAAGCTTTAGATACCAATAACAGGACAATCGACAAACCACTGAATATTCCGTTTTATCCATTTCCCTATTATGAAGGAATGAACAGAATGGGAATTGATCAATATTGGCTTGGTCTATATTGGCGAAATAATTTGTACGACTTGGATTTCCTGAAAGAAATGTGCGATTTGTGTTTTGAATGCAAAATCGGTAAAATCTGCATCACGCCTTGGAAATCCTTCATTATAAAAGGAATTCCGAAAGACCGAAAATTGGAATGGGAAAAATTCTTAGGAAAACGCGGCATCAACGTTCGTCATTCTTTATTAGAATTAAACTGGCATTTACCCGTTGCAATGGAATGGGCTTTGAATTTGAAAACATTTCTTGTTCGTACGCTCGACCAATTCGACATTAGTACTTATGGACTAAATTTCGGCATTTCAGAATACAATCGTGAAGGACATTATTTTACTTCAATTGTGATTGAAAAAAACGAACTTCCGTCGGCTCTAGAATCGATTAAAATCAGAGATACTTACAATGTTTTGTTTGCTAAGAATTTCGACCCAAATACGAGAGAATATTTAGTGCACTCTCAAGATATTGATAAACTGGAACTTCCGACAATTTTGATTGAATTAAGCCGAAAATATTTTGAAGAACTCGGAAATTCAGTTTCGGAAACAACAGAAAACAAACAGAAAAAAGAAAAGCCGCAACTAGATATTTACCAATGTCAGGAATGTTTAACGCTTTACAATTCTGAATACGGAGACGAGACACAAGGCATTCCTAAAGGTATTTTATTTGAAAATCTTCCTGAAACTTATTGCTGTTCTCTTTGCGAAGCTCCAAAAAGTAATTTCAGGATTCTGGAAGCTGTTGAACAATAAAATTTTCTACGAAAAGCTTAACATTTCCGTATTTAAATATTACGTATATTTAGCTTAACATAGAATTAATGTTTTAAAAACATACTTTTTTCTAGGCATTAGTTCTCAATTCTAATCTATTTTACTCAATAAAAATATAGTTATGATAAAAAGAACAACCAGAAATACAGCAGTTACTAATACTGACACAACCGCAGAAACGCCGACTGAAACTGTGGTAGAAAACACAACAGAAACGCAGCCAGAAGTAAAAACAACAGTAAGAAGAACGACCAAAACTGCCGCAAAAACTCCAGCTGCCACGGTTAAACCTGCAGCAAAAACTCCTGTACGTGCTGCCACTAAAGGAGCACCTAGAGCTACAGTTAAAAAAGCGGCTGCAACAACCGAAAAAACGGAACCAATCGTTTCTGAAATTGTAGAAATTCAAACTGAGGACAATAATAAAAAAACTGTTGAAGAAGTCAGCGGAGAACTTGATCTTTCTCTTTTAAAGCCAAATAAAGCAAAATCGAAAGACAAAGACAAAGAGAAGCTTAAAGCCAAAAAAGAAAAGGAAAAGAAGAGAGAAAAAGTAATAAAAGCTGTTATCAAAAAATTAGAAAAAGCTAAAAAAGCAAAACTAAAAGCGGCGGAAAAGAAAAAAGCAAAAGCTAAAAAGTCAAAAGAGAAAGCAAAAGCTAAAAAAGCTGCTCAAAAGAAAGCTATAGCTTTGAAAAAGGCTAAAGCAAAGGCTAAAAAGAAAAAATAATTCTAGAAAAAGGTTTGGCTTTGAAAAAAGTTGAACCTTTTTTATTTCATCGCACGATTTGTCATTTCGACCGAAGGGAGAAATCACACCAGTAATTCCACATGCAAAATCGCCAATCTTTGTCAAGCTTCGTTTGTGATTTCTCCCTTCGGTCGAAATGACAAACGGTACGTGAACTTTGACAAAGTTTTCTCGAAACCATTACCCCCCAATCGCAATCATACTGCGGTTATCAAAATGCAAAGCAGGATCATCCATTTCAGAAATACTCACCATTCCGGCGCGTACTTTTTTCTTGTTTTTTAGAGAATGAGAAATCAATTCTTCAATTGATCCTCCATTTCTAAAGGCAGTCAGCAAATCGGTTTCTGAATTGGAGAAAAGGCAGTTTTTAATTTTTCCATTTGCCGTCAAGCGGATTCTGTTGCAAGAATCACAAAACGGATTTGTAATCGAACTAATGATTCCGAAATCGCCCTGAAAACCTTTTATTTTATAATTTCTGGAAGTGAAGTTTTTTTCGTCTTCTAATTTTTGAATTTCCTCTGATGAAAAAGCAGTTGAAACCTGAGAAAGAATTTCGTTTTGCGAAACCATTTTGCTTCTATCCCACTCGTTTCCGGCAAAAGGCATAAATTCGATAAAACGAATTGAAATTGGCAGAAATTGAGTCAGTTTTACAAAATCGATGATTTCGTTTTCATTAAAACCTTTCATCAAAACAACATTCACTTTTACTTTAAAATCACTATTTAGAAGTAAATGCAAATTATCAATCACCTTTTCAAACTGATTTCTCAGCGTTATTGAATGAAATTTAGAAGAAACCAAAGTATCTAAACTCAAATTGATTTTGTTGACGTTAAATTGCTTTAAGACATCAATATGACGGTCTATTAAGATTCCGTTTGTGGTTATAGAAAGCGAAACTTCTAGATCTGACAATTTAGATACAATTTCAGGAAAATCTTTTCTTAATAGAGGCTCTCCTCCTGTTAATCTAATTTTATCAACACCGTTTTTTACGAAAGTCTGGGCAATTGCAAAAATCTCATCGGCCGTCATTAAATCGGCTTTAGGGGACAAGGCAATTCCGTCGGCAGGCATGCAGTACGTACAACGCAGATTGCATTTCTCCAACAGCGAAATACGCAAATAATTGTGTTTTCGCCCAAAATCATCCGTTAAAACCGTGTTAGAAGTTGTCATGATTTTTACCTTTTAAAATATGAAAAACGTGCAAGAGATGTGGAAAAACGGCATCCATAGATTCTCTCGCTCCGTTTGTTGAACCTGGCAAAGCCAAAACTATTGTTTTACCTAAAGTTCCTGCAACTGTTCTCGACAACATTGCGTATGGCATTCTTTGCTGTCCGTAATTTCGAATTGCTTCTTCAACCCCTGGAATTCGGCTTTCTAATAAGGGTTCCAAAGCTTCTGGCGTTACGTCTCTCGGTGATAAACCTGTTCCGCCCGTGAAAATAACTAGCTGATTTTCTTTAGCGAAAGCTTTTGTTTTTTCCTGAATGATATCCAATTCGTCTGGAATAATTTCATAATGTGACGTTTCGACGCCGCAATTATCTAATTTTTCTACAATAACTTTTCCCGAACGATCTTCTTTTTCGCCGGCAAAAATAGAATCAGAACACACAAAAACGGCCGCTTTAATTGTATTTGAAAATTTATTTTTAAAAGACGATTTCCCGCCTTCTTTATTAATCAGTTTTATAGTCGAAATTTCGATTTCTTTATCGATTGGTTTCAACATATCATACATCGTTAAAGCAACAATTGACGCACCGTGCATGGCTTCGACCTCAACTCCCGTTTTGTAAACGGTTTTTACTTTGAAAATAATATGAATTTCTAAACCTTCAATTTTATAATTCACAGAAGTAAATTCAATGGGAAGCGGGTGACAATCTGGAATCGATAAATGCGTATTTTTTACCGCAAATAAGCCAGCGGTTTTTGCCATTTCCAAAACATTTCCTTTTGGCACAAGATTTTCCTCAACAGCTTCAATTGTTTCGGGTCTGCTGACTTTCACAACTGCGGTTGCTGTTGCTTCTCTTAATGTGCTTATTTTATGCGTAATATCTACCATTTTAGGTGTTTTGTTTCCAAGTGAATGTATCGTTTTCAAACAATTCTTTACCAAAAATCGGCACATCGGTTTTAATCCAGTTTACGATTGCTTCCGTCGCTTCGTAAACTTGTTTTCTTCTTTCGGCAGAAACAAAGACAAACAAACAGATTTCGCCTGCTTTTACAACGCCTAAACTGTGGTAAATGTGCATGCAGGTTAAATTGAATTTAGCGAAAGCTTTTTCACGAATCGTATACAAAGCTTCATTCGCCATGTCTTTATAAGCCGAATAATCGATTGCTACGACGGTATTGTCGTGAATGACATCGGCACGAACTTGTCCCAGAAAAATATTATGCGCTCCAATTGTGTGTTTCGATTGATGTTTGGCAATGGACTCCGCAATAAATTCGGGAGAAATTGGTCCTTCTACAAATACATTTTTACTCATTTTTTTTATTTTTTTTTCGCCACAGATTAAAACGATTATTTGGATTTTTTCTTTTGCCACTAATTACACT
Organism: Flavobacterium artemisiae; assembly: GCF_042678225.1. Taxonomy (NCBI): domain Bacteria; kingdom Pseudomonadati; phylum Bacteroidota; class Flavobacteriia; order Flavobacteriales; family Flavobacteriaceae; genus Flavobacterium; species Flavobacterium artemisiae. Next base: position 300,303 of record NZ_JBHUDZ010000007.1, read on the forward strand.
AATTTCCACTAATTTAAATACTTAAAAAATAATTCGTGCACATTCGTGTAATTCGTGGCAAACATTTACGGAGAAAAAATCCTTATAATCTGTATAATCTGTGGCTATATTTTTTTTCTGTCACAGATTGAAAGGATTATCTGAATTTTTTCTTTTTCCACTAATTACACTAATTTCCACTAATTTAAATACTTAAAAATTAATTCGTGTAGATTCGTTAATTCGTGGCAAACATTTACGTAGAAAAAATCCTTATAATCTGTGTAATCTGTGGCTATGTTTTTTTTCTGCCACAGATTGAAAGGATTATCTGGATTTTTTCTTTTGCCACGAATTACACTAGTTTTCACTAATTGAAATATAAAAAATAATTCGTGCACATTCGTGTAATTCGTGGCAAAAAAAACGCAATATTGTCATTTCGACAAAGGAGAAATCTTCGCAAGAAACTCCACAATCTTTGTCAAGCTACTAATGAATATTCTTTGTTCCTCAGAATGACAAACTAGACAAACATCTTTTTAATCTATAGCTATATCTTTTCTTCTTTTAATATTTGTTTCATTGCCAAAGCACCGCCAGCTATACTTTTTACATTTTGAAATCGGTGTTTCTGAAGCAATTCGGCTGCTATTTTGCTTCTGATTCCAGACTGGCAGAAAACGTAAATAGTTTGTTTTTTATTCAGTTTTTTAATTTCGTTTTCTAAATTCATTAACGGAATTTGTATTTGATTTTTTAACCTGATTTTTGGCGATTCGTCTCTATTTCGAACATCCAAAAACAAAACCTCATCATTATTAATTTCTTCAAAAATCGATTCAAAGTTTATTTCCTGAATCTGGTTTTCTTCTGAATTATATTTTCTCTCAAAATCTTCTTTTGTTATTTCAAGATTGGAGCTTTTTTCAAAATCATATTGCTGTTGTTCATTCTTTAGAATATTATAAACCAGTATTTTTCCGCTCAAAACTTCTCCAATTCCGATAATCATTTTGATAACTTCATTGGCTTGAAACATACCTATAATTCCAACTGTAATTCCAATTACGCCAGCATCTTCACAATTTAATGCGTTGGTATTTTCATCAGGATACAAACATCTGTACGTTGGTCCATTTTTAAAATTAAAGACCGAAACTTGTCCCTGAAATCTAAAAATCGATCCGTAAACCATTGGTTTATTGGTAACCAAACAAGCATCATTTATTACATATTTTATCGAAATATTATCTGTTGCGTCAACAATAATATCATATTTTTCGAATAACGAAACGGCGTTTTTTCCCGATAATTTTTCAGCAAAAGCGCTAACTTTTATTTCTGGATTTAATTCCGAAATCATCCATTTAGCTTCTTCCGCTTTCGATTTTCCAACGGCCGAAGTTTTATAAATAACCTGACGATGCAGATTTGAAACCTCAACAACATCATCATCCACAATTCCGATTTCACCAATTCCAGCCGACGCTAAATAAGGTAAAATGGACGCGCCCAACCCGCCCGCGCCAATTACCAAAACTTTGGCTTTGGATAATTTCTGCTGGCCTTCCACTCCTATTTCGGGAAGAATTGTTTGTCGGTTGTATCTTGTTGATTCTTTCATCAATATTCCTTTCGGCATAATTATTTTAACACATAGAAACATAGTTTTTCCAACTTTAAAAAAGGCGTTTCACTAATTTTAAATGCACATAGTTTACTATGTGTGAAAACTTGTTTCTTCTCCTCTCTTTTTTCAACACAAAAAACTATGTTTCTATGTGTTAAAATATTTTCATTTCAAATTATCCTCCTGCAAATGGCGGCAACAAAGCAACAATATCACTGGTTTGTAAGTTATAATCTACTGTTTTCGAAACTATTTTTTGATTTACTGCAACGCTGAAAGTCAAAGATTCGAATTCATATTTTTCGTTTAAATCACTCAAAAGTTTTTGCAATGATAATTCTTCCGAAAAAGATAGTTTTTCGAACTCACATTTTGTTTTTTCAGCTACAGCTCCAAAATATTTTATCTCAATCATTTTTATAAATTTAAATTTTGAAAAATGAATTCATCATCAAAATGTTCCTGAAAATATTCCGTTAATTTTGATGTATTTTTCACCACTTCGCCAATCACAATAATTGCGGGCGAAGAAATATTTTTTTCGGATACCAATTTAGTAATTGTACTTATAGTTCCGATTACTTTTTGCTCTGTTTTTTTTGTTCCGTTTTGAATAATCGCAATCGGTAAATCATCATTCCTGTTTTCCTGATAGATTGAAATGATTTCGCCAAGTTTATGCATTCCCATCAAAATCACCACAGTCGCATTCGATTTTGAAGCCAAATGTACATCTTTTGACAATTTATGATCGGATGTTGTTCCCGTAATTACCCAAAAACTCTCGGCAATCTGGCGCTGTGTTAAACTAATTCCCGCAGAAGCAGGAACGCCTAAAGCAGATGAAATTCCTGGAACTACGGCAGTCTCCAAACCAAATTTTACAGCATAATCAATTTCTTCGCTTCCTCTTCCGAAAATAAAAGAATCGCCGCCTTTTAAACGCACAACATGACCATAACGATTCGCCATCGAAACGATCAATTCGTTAATCTGATCCTGCGTGTAAGCGTGACATCCCAAACGTTTTCCAACAAAAACAATCTCTGCATTTGATGCATATTCCAGTAATTCTTCGTTTACCAAGGCATCGTACAAAACGACATCGGCACTTTCTAAAGCTTTTACAGCTTTTAATGTAATCAATTCAACGTCGCCTGGACCTGCTCCTACAATCGTCAATTTTGGTGTTTTAAAATTTCGCATAGTCTTTAAATTGAGTTGATATTCAGGTCATTTAATTCATCAGCCGAATTAATATTGGTTAAAGGATAGTTTTCACTTTCTTCTATATTGATAATCTGATGCGGCAGTTTCGCTAGTAAATCCATCACTCGTAATTCACTCGAATCAATCGCTTCTTTGATAACTGGAACTATATTTTTTGAATAAATCCCGATTAATGGATGTGTTTTACTCTCAGAAGCAAAAACTGTAATTGCAGCTTGTTTGGTATGTTTAGAAATTAATTCTTGCAATAATTGGGTTGAAATTAACGGAATATCACAGCTTAAAATCAAATTAAATTCGGTTTCAGAATGTGATAACGCGGTGTAAATTCCACCAAGCGGACCTTTATCTTCGACTAAATCTGGGATTTTTTCATATTCCAGATAATCATATTCTTTTGATCCTGTAATCAACTTTATTTGATCTGTAATCGGAAGAATTGCTTTTATGATATGTTCAATGAATGGTTTTTCCTGAAACAAAACCAATCCTTTTTCTGACTGCATTCTAGTGCTTTTTCCTCCGCAAAGAATAAATACTGTTAGTGTTTTCATGATATTTTTGTTTCAAGTTTTCTTTTGTCTATTCTTGCCACAGATTTCACAGATTAAAAAGATTTCCTTACATCCTTTATGTTGATTTGTTTGCCACGAATTACACTAATTTTCATGAATTATTCTTTTAAAAATATCTAATTGAAATTTGTGTAATTCGTGTAATTTGTGGCAAAAAAAATCATTTTAATCTGTGAAATCTGTGGCAAAAAAACATATTCTCATTTCATCCTTAAGGAAAAATCAATTTAATACTTGCCATTAAAATCACTGTTCCTAAAACCATTTTTAATGTTCTGTTCGAAAAAGAACCGCTTCCGTAAAAGCCTCCTAATACTCCTCCTACAACCGCAATCGGAACTAAATAAAAACTTTCCATCGGGATTGCTTTTCCTCCTAAAAAGAATCCCAACATTCCAGCAGTCGAATTCACAAAAATGAATAAACTCGAAATTGCCGCTGATTCTTTCACATTCGCCCATCCTAAAAATAATAGAATCGGACTTAAAATAATTCCCCCGCCAATTCCTAACATTCCAGATAATAATCCGATGATAAAACCAATTGCCAGAGCAAACGGAAGATTTATTTTTACTTCTTCTTTTTCTTTAAAATTAAAAACTCCAAATAATCGCAATGCGGCGAAAACCAATACAACCCCGAGAATTATTTTATAAATCGTATTATCTAACGTTATAAAACCTCCAATAAAAGCCGCTGGAATCGAAGCAATTGCAAACGGATAAAATAGCTTTGGTTTGAAATAATTATTTCGATAATAAAACAAAAACGAAATACTCGAAACAAACAAATTCAATAATAAAGCCGACGGTTTCATAATCGAAATCGGAAACGCAAAAATGCTCATCAAAGCCAAATATCCTGACGCCCCGCCGTGTCCTACGCTTGAATATAAAAAAGCAATTATGATTAGGGCAAAACTGAATAGGATTATATTTTCTGAGCTTAATAGGTTCATTTTTTTTGTTTGTTTTTTTGTTTCAGGTTTCAAGTTTTGAGCAATTTTGTCATTTCTACGAAGGACAAATCTCCTCGAGAAACTCTAAAAAGATTAGCGATTTTGTTTGTCGAGCTACTTGCGAAGATCCTTCCTTCGTCAGGATGACAAACTATGCGCACAATTCAATCTATTGCAGCTATATGTTTTTATTTATACAGTGCTCACCATGATCCACCTCAAAATCTATTTATTTAATCTTTATTCTATTCTCTTTATTCTATTGTCTATTCTCTATTTTCTAAAAAAACTTAATCAATCGGCAATAAAAATACCTCTTGACCTTCTTTATAGTTTTCAACATTTTCCGGCACAATTAATAAACTGTTGGCGACGGCGAATGTATTGAGCATTGCAGAACTTTGTCCGTTTAAAACTGTTACGTTTGTTTCGTCGTACTTTGCTTTTAAAAACAAGGTTTTTCCTGTCTCGTTTTTAATGTCTGAATTTAATTTTCGAACTAATTTTGGTTTATGAATTGCTGCAAAACCCATTCTGTTTTTAACTGCCGGCGCAACATAAATATAAAAATTAGTCAGTGACGATGCTGGATTGCCTGGCAAAGCAAATACTAAAGTTTCATTTTTAGAACCAAAGAACATTGGCTTTCCAGGTCGCTGATTGATTTTATAGAAAAGCTCTTTTACGTCGTTTTGCAATAATGCTTCTTTTACAAAATCATAATCTCCAACAGAAATTCCACCCGAAATCAGCACAATATCATTCTTTTTTAAAATCTCTTTTAAAGCTTTTTTTGTTGCTTTTAAATTGTCTTTTACTCGAAACACTTTCGTTTTTTTGATTCCTATTGTCTGCAATGCAGCTTCAAGCATTATAGAATTACTTTCGAAAATTTTTCCTTTTTTTAGTTTTTGACCAGGTTCAACCAATTCATTTCCTGTCACTAGAATGGCTGCTTTTGGCTTTTTATAAACTGTAACTTCTGTGATTCCCAGACAAGCTAAAAATCCAATTGCAGCGGGAGTTATCAGAGTATTGGCTTCAAAAACAATATCATCTTTTGCAATTTGTTCTCCTATCGGACGCACATTTGACGATTTCTCTGGCATTGTGGCAATCAAAATTGAATCTTTATTTGCCATTACGTGTTCCTGCATTACTACAGTATCCGCATCGTCTGGAACATAAGCACCTGTAAAAATTCGAATTGCCTCTGTTGCTTCTAATTTTATATTTGAATGATCGCCCGCCTGAGAAACTCCTACAATATCATACTGATGTCTGATAGTGTGTTTAAAAGCATATCCATCCATTGCTGATTGACGAAATGGAGGCATATTGATTGGAGACACTATTTTTTCTGCTAAAACATAATTTAAAGCTTTGCTCACTGCAAGTCTTTTTGTTGGCATTTTAGTGCTGTTCGCTTCAATAATTTTTATGGCTTCTTCTACTTTGATCATTCGTTTTATTTAAAAACTAAGTATTAATACTTAATACAAATATAAGTATTTATTATTAGGTTGGTTAAAAAATTCTATTTTATTTAAGTGCTTATAAAATTACTCTAATTTATTCACAATCAAATTAGAATTACTATTTCAATTTGATGAATATGAATAAAGTAATCCTTTATAAAGGCAATAATAGTTCTTTAAAAGATATAAAAAGCCAAATTACAACTTTTATTTTATCAAAAAATACGTATAAATACTACAATTTTGGCCTTCAATTAAAATTTATTTTAACATTTAACAAAATTCCAAATTCTTTGTTAAACCTTTTAAAATAAAGGCATAGAGCAAAAAAACTATTCGAAATAAAATCAGTAAAGCAGAATTTTTCAAAAAAAATGCTCTAAACTTTTGGTTTTTATTATATTAAAATTAACTTTGTCCTATAGAGTTAGTAGAGTTTAAATATTATTTCAAACCATAAAAGACTAAATTTTGAAAACAACAGAAAACATCTCGTTTTACATTCTTTCTAAAAAGAACACCTATAACACTTTTTGTTATATGTGCAGCTGTTGTTAATACTCTGCTTTTACCTATTCGTTTTTGATTAAAATTGAAAAACGAATTCCAAAAAAAAATATCACCAAAAATAATTACTGATAGTGCCAAAAATCTTTCTGATGCATGTGTTTGCGTTGGTTAGTTTTTTGAAATCGTATATAATTTAAAAATTAAATAACTAACAACTAAAAAAAACTAAAATGAAAATAATGCAAACCTGCTGTTGTAAATAAAAAAAGCCATTTCTGCGGCAACAGAAATGGCGAGGCTTAAAGAACATTTATCACTAAATCAAGAACACATTTAGAGTGCTGTATAAACAGTGCTCAGGGCGTCTTGTTAATTACTTAAAACCAACACAAAGAAATGAAAAAAAAGTTAAACATATACATATTGCTGTTTTTACTCTTTACAACAGCAGGAATACAAGCCCAAAATACTACACCGCTTATTCAATCTAAACTCGACGGAACCGTTGTTGATGCTATTACAAATGAACCTATTATTGGTGCATCTGTAACTATTAAGGGAACAACTCACGGAGTTGTAACTGATACTGAGGGAAAATTTTATTTTCAGACAGGACAAAAATTTCCTTATACATTAATCGTAAGTTATATCGGTTATAAAAAAACAGAAATAATTGTTGAAAAAAATCCAGTAATCATCAATCTAAAAGAAGAACGTCAGGAACTTGATGAATTGGTGGTTGTGGGTTACGGAACTCAAAAAAGAAAAGACATTACAGGTTCTGTAGCTTCTGTTCCAAAAGCGAATTTATCTCAGGTAACTTCTTCAGCAGATAATCTTTTAAGAGGCGCTGTTGCCGGTGTGGTAGTTACACAAAGTTCGGGTCGTCCAGGTGCTTCTTCGAGCGTTCGTATTCGAGGCGGAAACTCGATTACTGCAGGAAATGAACCGCTTTATGTTGTTGACGGAATTTTAATTTACAATGATAACGCCAACAGTTCTGCAGGAGTTACCTATGCAGGTGCAAGCGTAAATGTTTTGTCTACTATAAATCCTGCTGATATTGAATCTATTGAAGTTTTAAAAGATGCTTCAGCTACTGCAATCTATGGTTCTCGAGGTGCAAATGGTGTCGTAATTATTACCACTAAAAAAGGAACAAAAGGACAAGACAACATTTCTTATCAAGGTTATTTCGGATTTCAGAATATTTCGAAAAAACTAAAATTAATGAATGCCAGCGAATGGGCAAGTTTAAGAAACGATGTTCAGGCAAGTATTGGTCAGGCACCTTCTTTTACTGAAGCACAAATTGAAGCTTTTAAAACTTCAGGAAATTACGATTGGCAGTCGGCTGCGTTTAGAACTGCGGCACCTGTTCAAAGTCATAATTTGTCTTTTTCCGGCGGTGATGAAAGATCTAGATATTCTGTTTCTGCAGGTTATTTTGATCAGGAAGGAATTGTTTTGGGATCTGATTTTAAACGTATTTCGCTGCGTGCCAATTACGAAAGAAATTATTCTCAGAATTTCAAATTTGGTGTTAATGCCAATTACACTTATTCTCTTGCCAATGGAATAGGAACGGCTGGAAGCGGCAGAACTCCGAACCCAATTGTTGCAGCAGTTTTAACAGCACCTGTAGTTCCCATAAAAAATGCTGACGGAAGTTACAATGTCACCAATAATATATATGCAACTTCTGTAAATGGTTATGTTCCGAATCCGATTAACGATTTAGAAAACACCACTAACGAAACCAATTTAAATAGAATTCTAACCAGTTTATTTGGTGAATATAAAATCACTAAAAAACTAACGGCAAAAGTTGCGGTAAGTGGTGACGTTTTAAATACAAAACAAAATTATTACGCGCCCTCTACTACCACTACAGGAGCTGGAACTAAAGGTTTAGCTTCGGTTGGAGATCGTTTAGTAGGTTCTGTTTTGAATGAAAACACCTTAAACTATAACACCAATTTTGGAGAAAATCATAAGTTTTCTGCTTTGGGAGGTTATACACTTCAATATACAAAAGGTGAAGTGGTTAATGCTGGAGCTCAAACTTTTGTAAATGATGCGAATACTTATAACGCGCTTCAGGATGGAGTTGCTGTAAAACCATATAGTGATGCGTACGAAAGTGTTTTAAAATCATGGCTGGCGAGAGTAAATTATTCTTATAAAGGAAAATACAACTTTACTCTTTCTGGGCGTGCCGACGGTTCTTCTAGATTTGGTGCTGAGTCACTTTGGGGTTACTTTCCTTCTGCTGGTTTTTCTTGGAATATTACCGATGAAGAATTTGCAAATAACATTAAAGGCGTAACGGAAGCTAAACTGAGAATTACGGCGGGAACAACTGGAAACCAAGAAATTGGAAATTATCTTTCTCTTGCCTCTATGGGTTCTGTAAATTATTCTTTTGGAGGTACATTATATACAGGTATCGCTCCTACCCGCTTAGCAAATCCAGATTTGAAATGGGAAAAAACAACTCAATACAATGTTGGTTTGGATTTATCCTTACTAGATCGAAAAATCAATTTTGTTTTTGATGTCTATTACAAAAAAACAAACGATTTATTAATCAGCGTTCCGGTTCCATTGAGTTCTGGTTATGCAACGGTTCTTCAAAATATTGGAGGAGTTGAAAATAAAGGTTTTGAGGTTGGTTTAACAACTGAAAACGTTAAAACAAAAAACTTCGCGTGGAATTCGAATATCGTATTTTCTTTAAACAAAAATAAAGTTACCGAAATTGGAAATGGTGTCGATCAATTTTTTCCTGTAGTTCCAAACGGTTCTTTATTACAACAACAGCCTGTAATTGTAAAAGTAGGTCTTCCTTTAGGAACTTTCTGGGGATATCGAACAAACGGAATTTTTCAAACTCAGGAAGAAGTTAATACACAGCCAAAAATCAACAGTTTAGCCAATACTAAAGTTGGAGACAGAAGATATGTTGATACAAACGGAGATGGCGTAATTACCGCTTTAGATAAAGGAAACTTAGGAACTTCTCAGCCAAAATTTGTTGGAAGTTTCAGTAATACAGTTTCATATGGTGATTTCGATTTGAATTTCTCTTTTCAAGGATCTTATGGCGCTAAAATCTTCAATGCTTTAAATCAGCAATTAGAAATCTCAACGCTTGGAACAAACGCTGCATCAACTTTAAATGACCGTTGGACACCAACAAATCCGAGCAACGAAATTCCGAGAGCGACAAGTTCTCCTCTAGGAATTGTTTCTGAAAGATATGTAGAAGATGCCTCTTTCTTACGATTGAAATTAATCACTTTAGGTTATACTTTACCTAAAAGCGTTTCAAAAAAATTGGGAACAAAGAGCGTAAAGGTTTATATCTCAGCAGAAAACTTAATCACATGGACAAAATATACTGGATATGATCCAGAAGTAAGTTCATACGAACAAAACAACTTATATCCGGGAATTGATTTTGGTTCTTATCCAAACTCAAAAACATTCATCTCGGGCTTGAACGTAACTTTCTAAGTAAAAAAAATATAAAATGAAAAAGATCATTATAACATTCCTTTTAAGTGCCGGTTTATTAGTATCGTGCACGGCCCTTGAGGTAACACCAGACTCATTTGTAACAGAAGATAATTATTTTATCACTCAAGATGATGCCGTAGCAAGTGTTACAGCGGTTTATGCTTCGCTAAGCTTAGATCCAGGCGAACAGAGTTTGTTTGGAAGAAACTTATATTTCTTAACTGATATGGCTTCTGATTATGCTGCAGCGGGAGTTTCTGCAACCAATCCGCAAGTGAGAGCGTTGAGCAGTTTGACTCATGACGCAACTTCCGATCGTGTTCAGGTTGCTTGGAGACAAATTTATGCGGGAATCAACAGAGCCAATGTTTCTATTGATAATATTCCGAAAGTTTCGGGTTCTGAAGTTGTAAAAACAAGATTAATCAATGAAGCGAAATTCATTAGAGGATTGCTTTATTTTCAGGCGGTTCGTCTTTGGGGCGGTGTTCCGATTGTTTTGCACGAGGCAACATCTATCAATTTAGGAGATTTAAAAACAAATCGTGCTACAGTCGATGAAGTTTATACTCAAATCATTAAAGATTTAACTGATGCTGAAGCTTTGCCAAAAACGTATACTGCAGCAGATGCGGGACGCGCGACTTCTGGAGCAGCTAAAGCCATTTTAGCTAAAGTTTATATCACAAGAAAAGACTGGCCTAATACCATTGCAAAAGCTAGAGAAGTGATTGACGGAGGTTACGGATATGCTTTGTTTGAAGATTTTCAGGACATTTTTACTAAAACTAAAAAGAACGGAAAAGAGCATATTTTCTCTGTTCAGTTTGAGCCAAATCAAGCAGGAAACGGTTCTAGCGGAAGCACTTTTCAAGCGACATCTTTTACAGGATTTACAGCTACAGAACCAGCAGATATTATCTCAGACGTTGCTTTGTTTTATGATATTTATGCCGCAGGAGATAAAAGAAGAGATGTAAGTTATGCAAAGCAATTACTGAATCCGACAACGGGGACACTTTATACTTTTCCGAAACCAATTTTCAAAAAATACCTTGATTTGAGCAATTTGGCAACTCCTGCAAATGTAGCGATCAATTTTCCTGTAATTCGATATGCCGACATTCTTCTGTCTTTAGCGGAAGCGATAAACGAACAAGGCGGACCAACTGCTGAAGCTTACGAATTAATCAATCAGGTACGAAGAAGAGCTTTTGGAAAAGCAATTACAACTCCTGATGCTACAGTAGATTTAATCGGTTTAAACCAAGTCACTTTTAGAGCCGCAATTCAGGAAGAACGCAAAAAAGAATTTGTACAGGAAGGACAGCGTTGGTTTGATTTGGTTCGCTGGGGAACTTTGGTTACCGAAGTAAAAAAAGTAACGGCTAAAAACTCTGTTTCAGAACGAAATAATTTGTATCCGATTCCGCAGAGCGAAAGAAATATTAATCCTGATGGGTTACCGCAAAATCCTGGATATTAATGTGCGATGAAATTTAAACACATAGAAACATAGGTTTTTTTTATTGATAAAAAAGAGTTTAAAAGAGAAACTCGTTTCTCAAAACATAGATGTGTAATTAAATACATTTTTGTCATTTCGACTGAAAGGAGAAATCACACTCGTAATCATAAAGATTGTAGAATAATATTGCGGAGTTTCTTGTGTGATTTGCTTCGCCTGTTCGCTATCGCTCGGGTCTCGTTCCTCGAAATGACAAATAGAGACGAAAACAATCTTTTGAAAATGAATATCCTAGCCCCGATAGAAGTGAAAATCCTTTTGTGGCGGGGTTCGCCACAAAAGATTGTAACGGATAGCGGGATTAGCTCCTAAAAAAAACAGACTATTATTTAAAACCATATAACTAAAAAACTATAAAAAATGAAAAATTTTAAAAATAGCATTTCAATCAAAAGCTCTAAGAAAGGGCTTTTGATTACTGCTGTCCTAATTGCCCAATTAGGATTTGCACAGGAAAAACAAGAGTTTAAAGGCACAATCGGAAAAACTTTAGCCGATTCTAAAGAATATTGGCCAGAGCCTGTAACAGCTCCAAAAGGTGCTCCGAATGTGGTTTGGATTTTATTAGATGATGTAGGATTTGGAGCTACAAGCACTTTTGGAGGTTTAATCAATACGCCGACTTTCGATAATCTAGCGAGTAACGGACTTCGTTACACTAACTTTCACACAACAGCTATTTGTGCTCCTACCCGCGCGGCTTTATTGACTGGAAGAAATTCTGGAAGAGTTCACGTAAGCGGATTTTCTCACACAATATTATCGGCCGGTTTCCCAGGTTGGGACGGTCGAATTCCGTCTGATAAAGGAACTATTGCAGAGATTCTTCGTGAGAATGGCTACAACACTTTTGCAGTTGGAAAATACGGCGTTACGCCAGACGAAGATGCTACAGATGCAGGGCCATTTGATCGTTGGCCAACTGGAAAAGGTTTCGATCATTTCTACGGATTCCTTGGTTCGCAGACCGATCAATACAATCCTGATTTGGTTGAAGATCAAGTTCATATTAAACCAGACGGACGCCATTTGAATGAATTGATTACCGATAAAGCCATCAGCTATATTCAGAAACAACAAAAAGCGGCACCTGGAAAACCTTTCTTCTTGTATTATGCACCGGGAGCAGTTCACGCACCTCATCAAGTTGCTGAAAAATGGGTTGAACCTTATAAAGGAAAATTCGACGAAGGCTGGGATGTTTACCGCGAAAAAGTATTGGCAAACCAAAAGAAATTAGGAATCTTTCCTCAAAATGCAGGACTGCCAGATCGTAACGCTTTAATTACGGAATGGAAAAAACTAACTCCAGACCAGAAAAAAGTATACGCAAGATTCATGGAAGTTTATGCTGGTTTCTTAACATATACCGATTATGAAATAGGAAGAGTAGTAAATTATTTAAAAGAAAGCGGACAACTTGATAATACTTTAATCTTTGTTGCTATTGGAGACAACGGAGCAAGTAAAGAAGGAACGTTGCAAGGAACAATTAGTCAGAGCTTATTTTCTCAAGGAAAAACTGATGAAGAAAACTTCCAAAGTAACTTAAACAACATTGGCGAAATCGGAACTGCAAAAGGTTTAAACACCAATTATCCGTTGGGATGGGCGCAGGCAACGAATGCTCCGTTTAAAAACTGGAAACAAGATGCACATTCTGAAGGAGGAACTCGTAATCCGTTGATTGTTTTTTATCCAAACGGAATTAAAGATAAAGGCGGTATCAGAAATCAGTACAGCCACGTAACCGATCTTTTACCTACAACTTTAGACATTGTTGGAATTAAAGCTCCAGAATCTATTAAAGGTATTAAGCAGGATATTATTCAGGGTTCAACTTTCAAAACTTCTTTAGAGAATCCAAAAGCAGAATCGTTGCACAAAGTGCAGTATTACTACATTTTTGGAAATAGAGCCATTTATAAAGACGGATGGAAAGCGTCTGCAGCGCATTTACCAGATTCTTTCGCAGTTAAAAAATCTATAGGAAACAACGAAAAACCTGCCCCAAGTAACTTCGATACTGATGTTTGGGAATTATATAATCTAAACGAAGATTTTAACGAACGTAATAATCTTGCGAAAAAATATCCTGAAAAATTGGCTGAGCTTCAAAAACTATTTGACGAACAAGCCAAAGAAAATAATGTTTACCCATTAATTGACTGGCAGGATGTTTACAACAGAAGAATTCACAACACTGGAGCTGACAAAGGCAAAACTGTTTCGGATTTAATCAAACAAGCTACGAAACCTGCTGGAAGTTCTAATTAATACAAATTGCCAACCTGCAAGGTTTCCAAAAACCTTGTAGGTTTCAATTCACAACAACTAAAAAACATACCTACAAGGTTTTGAAAACCTTGCAGGAGATAAAACGAACAATTATGAAACGAGTAGATTATGAAATCATAGGAAAAAAGATTGTCGTTGGGATAATCTTGTTTTTAGTACCGCTGGCCATTTTAGCCGGAGGATTAACCATTATTAATCAATTTTTAAAATAAGAAATCATGGCAATAGTTCAAAAAGAAAAGTTAGTACGAGACTTAAGCATAAGTTTCTTCATTTACGCGCTGCCAGTATTGGCAATATACCTTTATTTCCAACTTGGAGGCACTTCTGTGAGCGAATCTCACTTAACAGTTCCTTCATTTTTACAATTTCTTCAGCCAGCTTTTGCAAATATCAGGTCTTGGGGATTAATCGTATTTATGATCGTTTTAGGAATTATCGAATTTGCAGCAGGTTTATACGATGATGAATGGACGGGAGAAGAACGCAAAATTGATATTGTTTCTTTCTTGGCACCAAAATTACTTTTACCGCCTGTAATTGCTTTTTTCAGCTTAACAGCTTTGCCTTATTTAATTCCGAATCTGGCAAATTCATTATCATGGGTGCCGTTTTGGGGAGGTTTTTTCCTAATCGCAATTGCCGATGATTTGACGCAGTATTGGTACCACAGACTGCATCATCAAGTTCCGTTTTTATGGCGTTTTCACAGAACACATCATTCTGCACCTTATATGGGAATGGCGATGGCTTCTAGACAAAACTTTATTTATACCGTTTTCTTCTCTCAAATTTATTTAACGGCAACTTTAACGTATTTAGGTTTAGGATTACCTGCTTTGTTTGTTTTGGTAATTAAAAGTTTCATCACTTTAGGAGCGCATTCCAGCATTGCTTGGGATAAACCGTTTTATAAATACAAAGTATTACATCCAATCGCGTGGGTTTTAGAACGATTGATTTCTACTCCTGCAACGCATCATGCACACCACGCAGATACAAGCGGAGACGGTGTTGGACACTTTAAAGGAAACTTCGGAAACATGTTTTTTATCTGGGATATGATCTTCGGAACGGGATTGATCACCCGTAAATTTCCAGAGTCTTACGGAACAAAATCATACAAACAAGAAGAATGGTATGCACAATTTTTATGGCCGATATTCAAGTCTAAAAAAGAAGGAAGTTCTCTTGCTGAAGGTGTATTGTCGTTTCCGCTAAAAACCAAACCTGTAGAAAATGTAATAGAAACCAATGAGCAAACTCCGGTTTTAGAGCAGGTTTAGCATTCGAAAAACATGAAAAACGTAAAGTTTAAATTCCGTTTAACAGCAATTGTATATCTAATTACAATTGCTGTTTTTTCTCAGGGACAAAGCGCTAATGTACTGCTGGATGCTTTTTATTCTAAAATTAAAAGTCAAAAAAATCCACAGATCATTGACGCCAGAGGTTCAGACGAATTTGCACTAAATCACATTAAGGGTGCTGTAAATTTCAATCTTAAATCAGAAGATTTTGAAAAACAAGTTACCGCTTTAAATCCTGCGAAACCAGTATTTATTTACTCTATTGCGGCTTACAGAAGCGGTCTTTTGGCAACCGAACTTGCCAAAAGAAATTTTTCGGAAATATATATTTTAGAAGGCGGTATTGCCAGCTGGATTGGCGGTGGCAAACCTTTTTACAGTAATTTAAAAAGTAAATTATCATTAGCCGAATACAAAAAAATCCTTTCTGAAAATCAATATGTTTTGGTAGATATTGGTTCTAAATACTGCGCCACCTGTAAAACAGTGAAGCCCATTTTAGAATCGCTCCGCACCAAATATGGAGAAAAACTGAAAATCATTGAAATTGAATTAGAAGAAAGTCCGCAGGTAATTGCAGATTTAAAAAATGTTAAGGTCTTCCCTACTTTAATCTTTTATCAAAATGGCAAAATCATTTTTAAGAAAGATGGTTTGGGTGATTTAAAAAATGATGTTGATACGGCGCTAGCTTCTAGATGATACACTTAACTCATAAAAAAACTAACCAAAACCATTATGGCAACCTATAAAAAAATAACCAAAATTGTTGTTTCCATTTTAATAGTGCTTCTCCTTCTGGCCACTTTTTTATTCTGGCCAATTAATACTGACGATACTTTAATTAAAGAAGATGCAAAACTTGCCGAAGGAAAAAAAGAATTTCTTTTGCAGAAAGATACTTCTAAAACTTCAACGAAACAGCCAAATATTATCATTCTGCTTGCTGACGATTTAGGAAAATATGATATTTCGCTCTACGGCGGAAAAGATACACCTACACCGCAAATTGATTCTTTAGCCGCTTCTGGCGTTACTTTTACAGACGGTTATGTTTCTTCTTCTATTTGTTCGCCTTCCAGAGCAGGTTTAATTACGGGAAGATATCAAGAACGTTTTGGGCACGAATTTCAACCGGGCGATCGTTATCCGAAAAACAACTTAGAATATTACGCTTTTAAATACCTGATTAATACTGACAATTGGCGTCTTAATCCAAAAATTACTTATCCAAGCGATGCTTCTATCGCAACGCAGGGATTACCGCAATCTGAAATTACTTTTGCTGATTTGGCTAAACGAAAAGGCTACAACACTGCCATTATCGGAAAGTGGCATTTGGGACATAACAAAGGATTTTTTCCGTTAGATCGTGGTTTCGATTATCATTATGGGTTTTATCAAGCATTTTCACTTTTTGCTCCAGAAGATGATAATCCGGATATCATCAACCATCATCATAAAGATTTTACCGATAAGGTAATCTGGGGAAAAGGCCGTGTCGGAATCGGAAAAATTCGTCGCGATACTACCGTTATTGACGAAAAAGAATACCTAACCGAAAAATTCGCAGATGAAGCCGAAGCATTCATCGATAAAAATAAAAACAAACCCTTTTTATTATATGTTCCTTTTAATGCACCGCATACGCCATTTCAGGTTCGTAAAAAATATTACGATCGTTTTCCGAATGTAAAAGATGAAAATAAACGCGTTTATTTTGCCATGATCAGCGCTTTAGATAATGCAATTGGAAGAATTCGTGAGAAAGTAAAAAAAGAAGGTCTTGAAGAAAACACTTTAATCATTTTTGCAAGTGACAATGGCGGTGCCGATTACACTTTTGCAACCACAAACGCACCATTAAAAGGCGGCAAATTTTCTCATTTTGAAGGCGGTATAAATGTTCCTTTTGCACTTTCGTGGAAGGGAAAAATAAAACCGCATACCGTTTATAAAACGCCTGTAAGTTCTCTGGATATTTTCACGACAATTGCTTCGGCTATTCATTCTGATCTTCCAAAAGACCGAGTGTATGACGGAGTTGATTTGATTTCGACTGTAAATGAAAACAAAATAGCTCATAAAGATCTTTATTGGCGTTCTGGAGATGCAAAAGCAATTCGCAGCGGTGATTGGAAATTGATTATCAGTGGAAAAACACACGAAAAGTGGCTTTATGATTTATCGAAAGACAAGTCGGAAACAACTGATCTTGCAGTGAAAAATCCGCAAAAAGTAAAAGAATTAGAAAGTGCTTTACAAAACTGGGAAAAAGGTCTTGTAAAACCTTTATGGCCAAATCTTATGCATTATGAATTTGATTTTGGCAAACAAAAGTATTTTGTTGATTTGTAATATATCAAAACCTGGCAGATTTTAAATCTGTCGGGTTTAATTGTTCAAATTCATATCGAAAATCCAAACCTATATGAAATCACTACTATTTATGCATAAAAAAATCCATTAACAGCATATTTTACAAACAAAATTTGTTAAAACGATATATTAATCATAAATTAGTAATCCTAAAAGTTAAATTAAATACAATTCTACACTTCTTTTTCTAAGAAAACGACCAATTTTTTCTACAAAAGTTACAATAAACACAAAAAATGCTTAAATTGTTATTTTTATTGTTAAATAATCATTAATTATTAACATTATTTTAAGATATTTGAGATATCTAATTTAATCGAAAGAAAAATGAAAATCAACTTCAAGCATTTTTTGTGGCTTTTATCAGTGCTGTTTATGCAAATAGCTGCCGCGCAAGACGGATCAATTTCTGGAAAAGTAACGGATAAAAAAGGAATGCCTATTCCAGGAGTAAATATTGTTTTAAAGGGAACAAAAATTAGTACACAAACTGATTTTGATGGTCAGTTTAAAATTGATGCCTCAAAAGGTCAAACATTAGTTGTAAGCTACGTAAGCTATAGCACAGTAGAAGTTCCGGCCTCAAATGGTATGAAAATCGAATTAACTGAAACTCAAAATGAGCTTGAAGCCGTTTTGGTTGTAGGTTATGGAACGCAGTCTAAGAAAAACCTAACTGATAATATCGCACGAGTTACAGCAAAAGATATTCAGCAGATTCCGGTTTCGAATATGCAGAACGCTCTAGTTGGAAAACTTGCCGGAGTTCAGGTTACTCAGACCAATGGTAAAGTTGAGGGAGGAATCAATATTAGAGTTCGTGGTGCGGCGAGTATCAGCGCAGGAACACAGCCTTTGTATGTATTAGACGGAATTCCGCTTATCAATGATGATGAATCTAGCAATGGAGCACCAACGAATCCGCTTTTGACATTAAGCACAAACGAAATCGAATCTATCGATGTTTTAAAAGATGCTTCTTCTGCTGCTATTTATGGAGCAAGAGGAGCAAATGGAGTTGTTTTAATCACGACTAAAAAAGGAAAAGAAGGTAAGGGAACTTTTTCGATTAACCTTTCTCAAGGTGTCAGCGAAGCGACTCACAAAAAGAAATGGCTTAATGCAAAACAATATGTTTCTCTTTTGCAGGAAGCTGGACGAAATGTAGATGATTTAGAATCTGTTGAAGACGAATTAGAATTTTTATCACAGGGAACCGATTGGAGAAACGGTGAAATTGATACGAATTGGCAGGATATTGCTTTAAAAACAGGTTATACAACCGATGCTGATTTCTCACTTTCTGGAGGCGACAGCAAAACCAAATATTTCTTTTCTGGAGCTTATAACAATACTGTCGGAATTGTAGACAGCAACAGTTTAGAAAGACTTACGGGTAGAACCAATGTATCTCACAAAGTTTCAGACCGCTTTACTGCTGGAATGAATCTTGGTTTTTCTAGATCTGTAATTGATCGTGTGCAGGATGACAACTCCTTCTCTACTCCGATGCAGTCTGTTGCTCAGGCACCGATTTCACAAGCACGATTAGCAGACGGAACAGCAAATCCAAATACAGAATATTCCAATTATCTTTTAGCAAAAGACAATACTTTCTGGAAAACTATTATGCGCAGACTTACGGGTAAAATTTATGCAGAGTTAAAGCTTTTTAACTCTTTAAAATTCAACTCTGACTTTTCTTATGATTTCTTAAGCCAGACCGAAGATTACTGGCAAGGTAAAAACGCTCCTTTTATGGCGACTGACGGAGCTGTATTTGCAACTTCTGTAAACACAGAAAATTATGTTTGGAGTAATTATTTTACTTACGATCATACATTTGCAGAAAAACACAGTTTGAATATCGTGGCTGGTATGGAGTTTAATAAATACAACAGAAGATATCAAGATGTTAACAGTATTTATTTCCCAAATGATGATTTCCAGACTGTTGACGGTGGTGCCGAAGTAAATGAAGGACACGGAAGCCAGACCGATTATGCGTTTGTATCGCAGTTTGGCCGTTTAAATTATTCATATCAAGGAAAATATCTTTTCAAAGCCAGTGTGCGCCGTGATGGTTCTTCTCGTTTTGGAAAAAATGAAAAATTTGGAGTTTTCCCTGCATTTTCTGCTGGTTGGGTAGTTTCTCAGGAAGAGTTCTTAAAAGATAATCCTGTTCTTTCTTATTTAAAACTAAAAGGAAGCTGGGGAGAATTAGGAAATGCCGAAATTGGAAACTTTGCTTCACGCCAATTATACCGTCCAAATCCTTATAACTTAAAATCGGGACTTACTTTTGATCAGGCAGGAAATGATAATCTTACTTGGGAAAAATCTACTCAAACCGATTTTGGAGTTGAACTTGGCTTTTTAAACAAAATCAGCCTTGAGGCCGATTACTATCAAAAAGATACTGATGGATTATTGTTTGAAGTACCGCTTCCGATCAGTTCTGGTGCGCAGTTCATCAATAAAAATATCGGCGAAATCAGAAGCAGCGGTTTCGAATTTACTTTGAACACCAAAAACATTGACACAGAAAACTTTAAATGGAATACAAGTTTCAACATCACAACAAATAATTCTAAAGTAAGATCACTGCCAAATAATGGTGCTGATATTATCACAACTTACACAATTAACAGAGTGGGCGAAAATATTTCTTCTTTCTATTTGGTTGAATATGCTGGAGTTGATCCTGAAAACGGAGATGCTTTGTTTGTAAAAAACACCGTAAATGCAGATGGAACTCTTGATAAGTCTACAACAAACGATTACAGTGAAGCAAAAAGAATCATTGCAGGAAATCCGTTTCCGACTTTGATGTCAGGTTTAACCAATACGATTTTCTACAAAGGAATCGATTTTACTTTTACATTTCAAGGAGAATGGGGCGCGAGTATTTATAATTCTGCTGGAGGCTATATGTCATCTGCAGCAGATTATTTTGACAATCAAACCGCAGATCAGCTTAACCGCTGGCAGAATCCTGGCGATATTACTGATGTACCGCAAGCAAGATTTGGAGGATCTAACGGGACACAAGATTCGTCACGTTACCTTGACAAAGCCGATTTTGTACGTTTAAGAAACCTTACTATTGGATATACTTTACCAAAACAAACTGTATCTGATATGGGCATGAGCAGTTTGAGGGTTTATTTAACTTCTGTAAACCTACTTACATTCACAAACTACAAAGGTACCGATCCTGAAGCTCGACGAGATGATACAGGAATTGGAGAAGATTTTTACTCTGCACCGCCAGCAAGAACAATAGCATTAGGAGTAAATATTAATTTTTAAAAAAGGATATGATGAAAGCAAATAAATTAATCTTACTTATAATTTCTGCAGTATTTTTTACAAGCTGTGAAAATGAATTAGACTTAGAACCTAAACAAAGAGAAGATGCAGAGGTAACTTTGAGCACAGAAGCCGGAGTAACCAATGTCTTGACTGGAACATATGCCTTGGCAGCGAATGGTAACGCTTATGGCGGAAGAATTCTGCTTTATGCCGATTTATTAGGTGTAACGGGCGAACTTAACACTACCGATTTAAGATGGAGAGGATCTTTTGGTGAACTTCGCCAAATGTACCTTAAAACCATGTATTCTGATAACGTAATTATCGAAGGAACGTATTCAAGATGTTATTCGATGATTAACGCGGCCAATACGGTTATTGAAAACATCGACAAAGTAAAAGATCCAGACAGACAAGATGTTATGATCGGTGAGGCTAATTTTTTAAGATCACTTGCTTATTTTGATTTGGTTCGTTTTTTCGCTAAACCTTATGTTGCGGGTCAAACCAACAGCCAGCTTGGAGTTGTAATCAGACCAAATGCTATTTATGATTTTAGTGTTGATCTTTCTAAAGAAAGAAGCACGGTAGAAGAAGTGTACAAAGTGATTATTGATGGCTTAAAACTGGCATATACCAACCTCCCTGAAGAAAACAGTTTTTATGCTGATAAATATGCTGCACAGGCGCTTTTGGCAAGAGTTTATCTGCAGCAGGGAAATTATGCTTTAGCAAGAGACGCAGCCGATGATGTAATCGAAAACAGCGGTCATGGACTCTCTGCTAATTACGCTGCAGCTTTTAATCACGACACCGATCAAACCGAAGATGTTTTTGCAATTCAAATCACAAAACAAACTGGTTTAAATGACGCAGTGACTTTTTATGCTTCTGAAGACAACGGAGGACGCGGCGGTGATTTCACACTAAGAGATGCCTATTTAAATAAATTTAGTTCAACAGATACAAGAGGAACTTTTTATTATGAAAATCCGGCAAACGGCAGAATTTTAACCTCAAAATTTACAGATCAGTTTGCTAACGTAGGGATTATTCGTCTTGCCGAACTTTATTTAATAAGAGCCGAAGCTAATTTTAGACTCGGTACAGCAATTGGAGACACACCTCTTAATGATATTAATACAATTAGAGAGCGTGCTAACGCAGGAGATCTTGCAGCGCTTACATTAGATGATATTTTACTGGAACGTGAACTTGAATTAGGAATGGAAGGATTTTTAATTCACGATATCAAAAGAACACAGCGTTCTATCGACATCAGCGTAGATGGCGACGGATCTGATTTATTGCCTTTTGATGATGATACATTAGTATTCCCAATTCCGCTTAAAGAAACGGATGCCAACAAAAAAATCACGCAAAATCCGGGCTACGGATCCTAAACTAAATAATAACCAAAGCAAAAAACCATCCAATTACGGATGGTTTTTTTATTTTCAAAGAAAGACAAAGCCTTTGTGACTCAGTCCCTCAGAACCTTTGAATCTGTTAAACAAACTCCTTCAAAGATTTCTCAATAATTTCTAAACATTCTTGAATTTGAGATTCCGTCATAACCAAAGGCGGTGCCAGACGAATTTTGTTCCCGTGCGTTGGTTTAGCCAATAATCCGTTGTCTCTAAATTTAAGGCAGATTTCCCAAGCCAGATTCGAATCTTCATCTGTATTGATTACAATAGCATTTAAAAGACCTTTACCTCTCACAAGCGTAATCAAGTCATTTTTTGCTGCAATATCATTCAAACCTTTTCTTAAAATAACACCAAGACGTTCAGCATTTTCTGCCAATTTTTCGTCTTTAACTACTTCCAATGCTGCAATTGCAACCGCCGCCGCAACCGGATTACCGCCAAAAGTAGAACCATGTTGTCCCGGCTTAATAACGTTCATAATTTCGTCATTACACAAAACTGCCGAAACCGGATAAACGCCGCCAGAAATAGCTTTTCCTAAAATTAAAATATCCGGCTGTACATTTTCATGGTGCACTGCCAATAATTTTCCTGTACGCGCAATTCCTGTCTGAACTTCATCAGCAATAAACAAAACATTATGCTTTTCGCAAAGTGCTTTCGCTTTCGCTAAATAACCTTCAGAAGGCACATAAACTCCAGCTTCACCTTGAATTGGCTCAACTAAAAATCCAGCGATATTTTTTGATGAATTCAAAGCATTTTCCAACGCTTCTAAATTGTCATATTCAATTTTGATAAAACCATCTGTAAAAGGTCCGAAGTTTTTACGTGCTGTTTCGTCATTTGAAAACGAAATAATTGTCGTTGTTCTTCCATGGAAGTTATTCTCACATACAATTACCTGCGCTTGATTTTCTGGAATTCCTTTTACTTCATACGCCCATTTTCTACAAACTTTCAATGCTGTTTCTACTGCTTCAGCACCGGTATTCATTGGCAGAACCTTATCAAAACCAAAATATTTGGTCACGTATTCTTCGTAATTTCCAAGTTTATCGTTATAAAATGCTCTGGAAGTCAAAGTCAGTTTTTGCGCTTGATCTACCATTGCCTGAACAATTTTAGGATGACAATGTCCTTGATTTACGGCTGAATAAGCAGATAAAAAATCAAAATATTTTTTGCCGTCAACATCCCAAACGTATACGCCTTCTCCACGTTCTAAAACCACAGGAAGCGGATGGTAATTATGAGCGCCGTATTTATTCTCTTTTTCAATCAAAATTTCTGATTTTGACGAAAGTGCTTTTTCAGTATCAATCATATTGTTTTGTTTTAGAACGACAAAAGTAGTAAATTTTATTTATTTAAAAGACAAAAACAACACTATTGACTTTAAAAAACATTATTTAAAGTCAAAAATAACTATTTATACAGCTTTAAAAATCAATTTTAAATTTGATCCAAAAATTTTTTTCGCTCTTTAAATTAAAAAAAATAGTTACTTTTATGAATCTTAAAAAGTTTCACCTCGATTAAAATATGGATAATTTAGACGAATTTGATATCAACATTCTTAAAGAATTAGAAAAAGACGGCCGAATGGCATTTTCTGCAATAGCTGCCAATTTGAAAATATCAAATACTATGGTGCATCAGCGAATCAACAGATTGGTCGAACAAGGCGTTATCAGCGGTATCAAGCCAATTGTTCAGGAAAAGAAAATTGGTTACGACTGGGCGTCATTTACCGGCATCACATTAAACAAAGATTCTGATTCTGACCGAATTATTGAAGAATTAAAAAACATTCCCGAAATCACAGAATGTTATTATGTTACGGGATCTTTTACGCTTTATATCAAAATTGTGGCGAAGAATCACGAACACATGCGAAGTATTCTTTACGAAAAAATCGATAACATTCCCGGAATAGCCAAAACCGATTCGATTATAGAATTGGGCTGCGCCTTTAAACGAAATATCATTTTATAAAAAAGAAAATATGCGTTTATCTCTACTGACTTTCTTGTTTTTACTTTTTTGTAAATCAGTATTGATTGCGCAGATTTCGGTTCCAAGTCCTTTGAAAAGTGATTTTGAAGGGACTTTTTCTCTTTTGGCTTCAGATTCGCTGCAAGGACGAAAAGCTAATGACCGAGGCGGGAGTTTAGCAGCTTCTTTTGTATCATCAAAAATGCAATCTTACAAGCTTAAACCTTACAACCAACTCGAAGACTATTTTCAAGTATTTGAAATTCGAGAACATTCCGTAAAAAAAACGGCTTTAGAAATCAAAAAAAGAAATCATAGAACGATTTCTCTTTCTTCAGAAAAAGATTTTGAAGTTATTCCAACTAGGCACTCTCTTCAAAAAAAACAAGCTGAAGCAGTTTTTGTTTCTTATGGTTTGGATGTATCCAAAGAAAACTATAATGATTATAAAACACTCGATGTTAACAACAAGATTGTCATCGTTTTAAGCGGATTTCCGAGCGATCAAGACAGTACTTCTATAGTTTATAAAAAATTTAAAAGCCTATTTCCAGAGGAAAATGATTTAGAAGAAACCAAAATAAAAACAGCCATTAATAAAGGCGCGAGTGCTTTAATTATTATTGAAAATAAAGAAAATTTCAAACCCAAAAAGAATAGCGAAAATGAAGTTTTTCATTCTTTAGAAAATACCACTTCCACCTCGATTCCCGTTTTTAGAATTGGCAAAACAACGGCAGAAAATCTTTTTCCGGAAATTCGATTAAAAGACAACCTCACTTCTCTTCCATTAAAAAAAGTAAAAATCAATTTTTCGACAGAAGTACAATCTGAAAATTTTTATGTTGCAAATGTTTTAGGATATATTTCTGGAAAAGACACTACAAAAACGATTATTGTTGGTGCACATTACGATCATTTAGGAATTAAAAATGATTCGATTTATAATGGCGCAGACGACAATGCTTCTGGAACTTCGGGTTTACTGGCTTTGGCAAAAAAATGGTCGGAATCTAGTATAAAACCTGATTATAACATTCTTTTTGCCGCTTGGACCGCCGAAGAAATGGGACTTTTAGGAAGCGAATATTTTGTTTCCACTCTAAATCCTGAAAAACAAAAGATTCTTTTGGCAATCAATATGGATATGATTTCCAGAAGTGCACCCGAAGATAAAACCCATCGCATTTTAAGTGTCGGAACTCAAAAAACAGATTCCGATTTGCGAAAAATTATTAGCGATGCCAACAGCCAGCTTTCCAAACCTTTTACTCTGGATTTATGGGAAACAGACGGACATTCGGGCAGTGATTATGCTTCTTTTACTGCCAAAGGAATTCCTATTCTAACTTTTTTCAGCGGTTATCATGAAGATTATCATACACCAGGCGATACTTTTTCTAAAGTTGATTTAGACAAAACACAAGACATTTTATTTTTAGTGAACAACGCACTTTTACAATTTATCAAAAACCAAAACGCTGCAAAACCATGAACAAGCCATTTCTATTTAAGGACAAATTCAGGCACTTTCTGTTTTTCTTATTTTTCTTGATTTCAATCGTGACAAATGCGCAGACTCCAAAAGGTAAACTTTTTATTATTGGCGGCGGCGATCGTTCTGATGAATTGATGAAAAAAGCATTAAGTACAGCAGAATTACAACCCAAAGATTTTATTGCTGTACTGCCCATGTCAAGCGAAGAGCCAGACAGTTCGTTTATTTTCTTTAAAAATCAAATGGTAAAATTGACAAAAAATCCGATTGTCATGCTAAATTTCAATAAAGAAACTGCGCAGAATAAAACACTGACGGACTCACTTCAAAAAGCAAAATTAATCTTCATAAGTGGCGGTGATCAAAGTCGTTTTATGTCGGTTGTGCACAATACTCCAATAAAAACAGCGATTGTAAAAGCTTACGAAAACGGAAGCACTATTTCTGGAACGAGTGCCGGCGCGGCGGTGATGTCTGAAAAAATGATAACTGGAAATCAAAAACTGGAAAAAGAATATTCGGGTACTTTTGATAATATCCGTCATGCTAATTTGGAAACTACGGAAGGTCTTGGTTTACTAAAAACAGCCGTTATCGATCAGCACTTCCTGAAAAGAAACCGCTACAACAGACTGCTTTCTGCTTTGGTTGAATTTCCAAATTTAACTGGAATCGGAATTGACGAAAGCACTGCTATTATTGTTCGAAATAATGAAGTTGAAGTAACGGGAGAAAGTGAAGTTATTGTAGTTCGAAATCCAAAAGGAATTCAAAAACACGCAAAAAACAATCTTATTTCTATGGAAAAACTTGAAATGAGTATTTATATATCAGGACAAAAATTTAAAATTAAATAATGAAAAATACCAATTGCAGCAAAGCTTTTTTAACTACAGCCATTTTATTTATCGGCTTGATTATTAATGCTCAAAAATTAGCTCCAAAAGAAATTACGCGTTTAGAAAAACAAGCCAAAGAAGTAACTATCATTAGAGACAATTGGGGAATTCCACACATTTACGGAAAAACAGATGCCGATGCTGTTTTCGGATTATTGTATGCCCAATGCGAAGATGATTTTCCGCGTATTGAGTTGAATTATATAGAAAAACTTGGGCGTCTTTCTGAAATAAAAGGACAATCTGTTTTGTATAACGATCTCGAGATTCGTCTTTTAATTGATGTTGAAGAAGCCAAAACTGATTATAAAAAAGCACCGCAATGGCTTCAAAAATTACTAAACAGCTACGCCGACGCTATCAATTTTTACCTTTACAAACATCCAGAAGTAAAACCTGCACTGCTTACTCATTTTGAACCGTGGTTTCCTTTGTTATGGACAGACGGAAGCATTGGCGCCATCAGCACCGCAGATTTGTCAACAGGAGAATTAAAGGCTTTTTATTCTGGAAATAAAGACAAAGTAGCTTACGTTGAAAGAGAAAAATATGTTCAAACGGGTTCTAACGGATTTGCTTTTGCTCCTTCTAAAACGGCTAGCGGTAATTCAATTTTATACATTAACCCACATACCACTTTTTATTTCAGACCAGAAGTTCAAGTTACCAGCGAAGAAGGTTTAAATGCTTACGGCGCTGTAACTTGGGGACAGTTTTTTATCTATCAAGGTTTTAATGAAAACTGCGGTTGGATGCATACCTCGTCAAATGTAGATGTTGCCGATATGTACGCAGAGAAAATCACTTCTAAAAAAGGAAAGTATTATTATGAATTCGATAAAAAATTATTTCCTGTAAAAGAGAAAGAAATAACAATTAACTATTTGAATGACGGAAAATTAACGGCGAAAAAATTCAAAACTTATTTCACCAATAACGGTCCGATCATGGCAGAAAGAGAAGGAAAATGGATCAGTTTAAAATCGATGAACCGATCGATGACGAGTTTAATTCAAAGCTGGGTGAGAACTAAATCAAAATCTTTTGAAGAATATCAAAAAGCAATGGATTTGAAAGCCAATACATCTAACAATACCGTTTATGCAGATAACAAAGGAAATATCGCGTATTGGCATGGTAATTTTATTCCGATTCGCGACAAGTCTTTAAATTGGTCTAAAGTAATTGACGGTTCAATTTCGGGAACGCAATGGAAAGGACTTCATGAGGTAAAAGAAACGGTACATTTATACAATCCAACAAACGGATGGCTTCAAAACTGCAATTCTACCCCTTTTACTGTCGCTGGTGAAAACAGTCCTAAAAAAACAGATTATCGTCCGTACATGGCTCCAGACGGTGAAAATTTTAGAGGTATAAATGCTGTGCGTATTTTTAGCAATAACGAAAAATACAGTTTGGATGATGTGATCAAAAAAGGATACGATTCTAAATTGTCTATTTTCGAAATCTTGATTCCGAGTTTAGAAAATGTCTTTAATAAAATCCCTAAAGAAAGTCCTGATTATTCGAAAACTGCTGAAGCGGTTTCATTATTAAAAAATTGGAATTATTATGCTAATGAAAATTCGGTTGCAACGACTTTAGCAGTAGAATGGGCTTATAAATTAGACCCGATTATTCAAAAAGCATATATTGATGAAGGAGAAACCGATCAGGTTGAAAACACAAAGAATTTTGCAAAAAATGCTGTTGCTTCGCAAATGATTCCGCAATTACAAGCTGTTTTAAAAGAACTGGAAACCAAATTTGGAACATGGAAAGTAGCTTGGGGCGAAATAAACCGTTTTCAGCGTTCAAGCGGCGATATTAATTTGAAATATGAAGATGCAAAACCTAGTTTACCAGTTGGTTACGGTCCAGGATCTTGGGGAAGTCTGCCTTCTTTTAAAAGCAGTTACCAAAACAATTCTAAGAAAAGATACGGTTATAATGGAAACAGTTTTGTGTGTGCGGTAGAATTCGGTCAAAAAATTAAAGCAAAATCTTTATTAGCTGGCGGTAACAGCGGTGATGTCAATTCCAAACACTTTGACGATCAGGCTGAAATGTACCGAAAAGGCCAATTTAAAGAGGTTTTATTCTACAAAGAAGATGTACTGAAAAATGCTGAAAAGACTTATCATCCGGGTGAATAAGCTGTGAAATGAAAACCTGTAATACAAACCTCGCAATAAATAACCTGCGAGGTTTTTTTGTACCATTTTATTTCTGATATTTGTTTAAAATTGTAAAAATCATGAAAAACTCCATTCTATTTTTATTCGCTACAGTATTGTTTTCCAACACTATAAACGCACAGTTGAAAGCTGTAAAATATGCTGACGGCGAACAGCAGTTAAACGGTTTATTTATTAAATCGGCTAAAAAAAGCAGTCAGAATCCAGGTATTTTGTTATTGCCGGCATGGCTTGGAATTGATAAAGCGTCTAAGGAAATTGCAGAAAACTTATCAAAATTAGGTTATAATGTTTTCATCGCTGATATCTACGGCGAGGGGAATTATCCAAAAAATACCTCAGAAGCTGGCAAACAAGCGGGATACTACAAAAAGAACTTTGAAGCATATCAAAAACGCATCA
This sequence comes from Flavobacterium artemisiae, assembly GCF_042678225.1. Lineage (NCBI taxonomy): Bacteria > Pseudomonadati > Bacteroidota > Flavobacteriia > Flavobacteriales > Flavobacteriaceae > Flavobacterium > Flavobacterium artemisiae. The sequence continues at coordinate 329,449 of NZ_JBHUDZ010000007.1, forward strand.
ACGCTGCTTTACAAGAATTAATAAAATCAGGTGCCAACGCCGATAATATTGTTGCAATTGGTTATTGTTTTGGAGGAACGGGTGTTCTAGAAGCTGCAAGAGGACAGTTAAATGTAAAAGGCGTCGCTTCTTTTCATGGCGGTTTAGGAAAAGATGCAAGCCGTGCTGCGACACCAATTACTACAAAGGTTTTAATCTGTCACGGAGCTGATGATCCGTTTGTTTCTAAAGAAGAAATTACAGCTTTTCAACAAGAAATGCGTGATACAAAAGCAGATTGGCAAATGATTTATTATGCTAATTCGGTTCACTCTTTTACCAATCCAGAAGCTGGAAATGATAATTCTAAAGGCGCGGCTTATAATCCTGTTGCTGCCAAAAGATCTTTTGATCATTTACTGTTGTTTCTGAATGAAGTTTTGAAAAAATAAACCTCTTGTAACTAACCAAAACCAAAAAACCCAAACAAACCAATGTCACATAATAAAATCAGAGAAGACAAAACCTGTTTAAACTGCAGACATGTGGTCGAACAGAAGTTCTGCCCTAACTGCGGTCAGGAAAACAGCGATACTCGAAAGACATTTCATCATTTATTTGTACACTTTTTTGAAGATTTAACGCATTATGAAAATGCATTTTGGAAAACAATCATAAATCTGCTTCTTAAGCCTGCTACTTTAACAAAAGAATATTTGTCAGGCAAGCGTTTATCGTATCTTGCTCCCGTTCGACTGTATATTTTCATCAGTTTTATTACGTTTTTATTAATTGCGATATTTCCGAGTAAAGTCTCCGATCAAATTAACGACAACGGAAAAGAAATCAGTGAAAACATAATTAAAAACAGCAAAAACAAAGAATTTAAAAAAGAAGCCGATAAGTATTTCAAAATGAAATCGATGAAAGAAATCGATTCTATTCAGAAATATGGTCCTGAAGACAAGAAACTTAATGCATTTTCGTACTGGGTTTATGAAAAAGCGGTACATGTAACAGAGAAAAACACTAAAAAGGAAATTATCGAAAAATTCATCGAATCCTTTTTTCATAATCTTCCTAAAATTCTATTTATAATAATGCCGTTTTTTGCTTTCTTCCTGTGGCTTTTTCACAACAAAAAGCGTTGGTATTATTTTGATCACGGCATTTTCACGCTGCATTATTTTTCGTTTTTACTCTTGATCTTCCTGATTATGTTTGTTGTAGATCGTTTAATTGGACTTTTTGGAGAAGACAGCCCGCTGAGCTTTATTTCTACTTTGGTCAGCATCGTGGGAACTATCTGGATGTGTTATTATTTTTATCCTGCACATCATCGCTTTTATGGCGAATCACGAATTGTATCATTTGTTAAAAGCGTAACATTATTCATTATAAATTCACTTTTTATTCTATTTTTACTAACCTTTTACGTTCTTTACACATTTATTAACTTACACTAACTACAGCAAATGAAAAAATTGCTTATTTTATTATTGATTGCTTCTGCCTATTCCTGTAAAACATCACAGGCAACGGCATCAAAAGACAATTCGGATCCAACAAAATATGTAAATCTTATTACTCAAAAAGATTTAAAGAAAATGCTTTATGTAATTGCTTCTGATGAAATGGAAGGCCGTGAAACAGGCTCAAAAGGACAAAAGAAAGCAGGTGTTTATATGATTGAACAATATCAAAAAAATGGTATTTCGTTTCCAAAAGGAGCTTCAGATTATTATCAGCGCATTCCAGCTTCTTATTTAAACGCAAGACGCAACCAAAACCTTCAGGATTCTGAAAATATCTGGGCATTTATTGAAGGTTCTGAAAAACCAGAAGAAATCCTGGTAATTTCTGCACACTATGATCATGTCGGAATCAAAGACGGTGAAGTTTACAACGGAGCTGACGATGACGGTTCTGGAACTGTAGCGGTTATGGAAATAGCCAAAGCTTTTGCTAAAGCTAAAAAACAAGGCCACGGACCAAAACGTTCTATTTTATTTCTTCACGTAACTGGCGAAGAACACGGCTTACACGGATCTCGTTTTTACTCTGAAAACCCGTTATTCCCAATTGCAAACACAATTACGGATATCAATATCGATATGATCGGACGTCGTGATGTAGAACACGCTAAAACGAACAATTATGTGTATGTTATTGGTGCGGACAGATTATCATCGCAATTGCACGATGCTGTGGTAGCACAAAACGAAAAATACATCAAAATGGATTTGGATTTCAAATTCAACGATCCAAAAGATCCTAATCATTTCTACGAGCGTTCTGACCACTATAATTTTGCTAAACACGGTATTCCGTCAATCTTTTTCTTCAATGGAGTTCATGAAGATTATCACGGAAAAGATGATACGCCAGAAAAAATTGAATACGACGCTTTAACAAAAAGAGCACAGCTTGCCTTTGTACTTGCATGGGATTTAGCAAATAGAGAGACTAGACCGGTAGTGGATAAGAAGTAAAGTTTTTTAAAGCTTCTGAGTTTCTGAGATGCTAAGCTTCTAAGTTTTCTCTTAAGCTTGTTAAAATAAAAAAGGATGAGTAAAACTCATCCTTTTTTATTTTATATTTTGATTTTCTCAAAGCTAAAAAAACTTAGCAGCTTAGCATCTTAGAAACTTAGCAACTTCCTCCTCTAGTCATTCATCGAAATCAAAAACTCTTCGTTGTTTCTGGTTTTTTTGAATCTATCGTTTACGAAATCCATTGATTCTACTGGGTTCATGTCTGATAGATATTTACGCATGATCCACATTCTTTGTAATGTTTTTTCGTCTAATAAAAGATCGTCACGACGTGTACTTGAAGACGTAAGATCGATTGCAGGAAAAATACGTTTATTGGCTATCTTACGATCTAATTGAAGTTCCATGTTACCTGTTCCTTTAAACTCTTCGAAGATCACCTCGTCCATTTTAGAACCTGTTTCTGTCAATGCAGTTGCGATGATACTTAACGAACCTCCGTTCTCTACATTTCTAGCCGCTCCAAAGAAACGTTTTGGTTTTTGTAATGCATTGGCATCAACACCACCACTTAATACTTTTCCTGACGCTGGCTGTACGGTATTGTAAGCTCTTGCTAAACGTGTTATAGAATCTAGTAAAATAACAACATCGTGCCCGCATTCTACTAAACGTTTTGATTTTTCAAGAACGATATTGGCAATTTTTACGTGTTCTTGAGGCTCTCTGTCAAATGTTGACGCGATAACCTCACCGCGAACACTTCGTTGCATATCCGTAACCTCTTCTGGACGTTCGTCGATCAAAAGAACGATCAAATAAACTTCTGGATGATTTGCTGCAATTGCGTTAGCAATGTCTTTTAAGAGCATTGTTTTACCCGTTTTTGGCTGCGCAACGATCATACCACGCTGTCCTTTACCAATTGGTGAAAACAAATCTATAATTCGGGTTGAAATAGAACTGCCTTTTTCGGCTAATTTGAATTTTTCTGAAGGAAAAACTGGTGTCAAGTGTTCGAAAGAAACTCTATCGCGAACAACCTGCGGATCGTGTCCATTAATTTTTAATACACGAACAAGAGGGAAAAACTTCTCGCCTTCTTTTGGAGGACGAACCACTCCTTTTACAGTATCTCCTGTTTTTAGACCAAATAATCTAATTTGTGAAGTCGATAAATAAATATCATCTGGAGAAGCTAAATAATTATAATCTGATGAACGTAAGAATCCGTAACCGTCCGGCATCATTTCAAGAACACCTTCACTTTCGATAATTCCGTCAAATTCAAAATCTGAATCTCTGAAATTGCTGTTATTCTTTTTATTTTTATGATTAGGGTTTTGATTCTGGTTGTTGTGATTTCCGTTACCATTCCCGTTTTGATTTTGATTCTGATTCGGGTTTTGATTTTGGTTTTTGTTCTGGTTCGGATTAATCTTTTTTGCTGCAGGAGCTTGTTTTTCGATTTCTGCCTCTGGAGTTGCTGAGACTGTACTTTCTGCAGTTGTATTTTCTGTTGGTGTATTTTCTGCTGCTATATTTTCAGTTACCTCATTTTCAGTAACGATAGTATCTTTTGCTGCTTCTTTTTCCTTTTTAAGAGCTACTTTCTTTTCGTAAGCAGATTTACTAAATTTTACAATTTTAGGCTCTTTTTTCTCTGCTGTTTTGTTTGATTTAATTTCTTCTGGCGCAACTGCTTCAGTTTCCTTTACAACTTCTGGCGATTTGTTCTCTGAGACAGTTTCCTCTACTTGATCAAATTCTATAACTGGTGCATTTTTTGCATTTGCCGTTTTTTTAACCGGTGCTATTCTTGCACGTTTTGGTTTTTCATCTGTAACTTCTTTAACAGTTTCGGCTTTTGGAGCTTCTGGAGCGGCAAGAGATGTTTCTTGGTGAGCTAAAATCTGACTAATTAAAGTCTCTTTTTTGACACCATTAATCTTTATTGTTTTAGCTAACTTAGCTATTTCTTGAAGCTCAGCAAGCTTCATTTCTTTTAATGCAGAAATATCAAACATGAATATTCTATGAATTTAATTATTTTAAAGGAAAAACTGTAAAAAGAATAGGTAGATAATTTTTTTGAACTAACCGCAGTATGAAGTGCTTACGGTATTATGATGCAATAATACGAATAAAATTTAATCATACAATAGTATTTTAAAAAAAGAAAATATATTTTTGTAAAACAATTTTAGATTATGTTACAAAGAATTCAGACTGTATATTTAATTCTTGCCTTTGCCGCAACAGGTATCCTAATGCTGTTTATACCGCTTTGGACAACCGCTGACGGAAAGCCTTTCTTTTTTATGCAGGATCAGCTTTATACTATTTTATTAGGTTTGACAACAATGCTTAGTATTATCAGTATTATTTCATTCAAAAAAAGACAAAACCAGTTTGTGTTAAACAGACTAAATATAATATTAAACTTAATTTTATTAGGATTATTTGTATATCGATCACTAAATTTATCTGGAGAGACTCAGGTCTCTGAGAAAGGTATTGGGATGTTTCTTCCGATTGTTGCTATCGTGTTATTAGTTTTAGCTAATAAGGCCATCAAAAAGGACGAAGATCTTGTAAAATCTGTAGACCGTTTGAGATAAACCTATAAACTTAATTTATTTGTGCGAAGAAAACCTGAATTTTTATTCAGGTTTTTTTTGTTTCCCACATTAAACAAAAGACTCGAAAAACCTTACAAAAACAACATTTGTAAGATATTTTTTTCGTAAATTTGGCTTCGCTTTTTAAAACTCATTATGGCAACCAAAATTAAGATCCATCTTGCAGATGATCATCAGGTTCTTCTTGATGGTTTGTCCAATCTATTGCAGACGGTTCCTAATTTTGAAATTGCTGGAACTTCAACAGATGGCTCAACGGTTTATCAAGACGTTCTAGAAAACAATGCTTCTATATTGGTTCTTGATATCAGTATGCCTGGTAAAGACGGAATTGCTGTTTTAAAGGAATTTAAAGAAAAAGAATCGCCCTGCAAAATCATCATCTTATCTAGTTATGATGATTTAAAAATCATTAGAGAAGTAATGAAACTGGGAGCAAAAGGTTATCTTACTAAAAAATGTGCAGGAGAAAATATCATTGAAGCTATTGAAGTTGTTAATGATAACCAAGAATATTTTTCGGATGCTGTCCAGCAGAAAATTTTCGATTCTTTTAGAGAAAAAGATCCAAAAATAAATCAAAATACACATACCGAAAATCAATTTTTAAGTCCGCGTGAAATTGAAATAATAAAACTTATCGCTTTAGAATACAGCGGTACAGAAATTAGCGAGAAGCTTTATATAAGCGCTCATACGGTAGAAACACACCGAAAAAACATCATGAAAAAACTGAATATTAAAAGCTCGATCGGTTTGGTTAAATATGCTTTAAAAAATAACCTTATCAATCCTTAAATCAGTTTCAAATGACTGCTTTTAGAATACTTCTCTACTTTCTTTTTCTGATTACTCTAAACAGCAATCCAGCTTTTAGTCAGACGCCATCTGAACAAAATAGTGTTTCAGCAGTTAAAAAAAACAATACTCCAGAGTTTCGAAAATCAGAACAACTTCGCAATAAAAAAGTAGTCAGCCTTTCTATCGTTTTAATTGTGATCCTATTTTTTCTGTTTTACTTTTTTTATCAGAATAACAAACTAAAACAGAAGATAAAACGAAAAGATATTAAGCAGAAAATATTACTTGACGTTATTAATTCCGGTATTGATTCTCAGGAAATTGAACGAAAAAAAATAGCCTCTTTTTTACACGACAACATTAATTCTCTTTTGTCATCGGCGGGACTTCATTTGAACGTTTTTACTACACAAAATCAAATAGAATCTGATGAAATAAAGAAGGCAAAAACAATTTTAACTGAAGCACACGATTTACTTCGGGATATGTCTCATGATTTGGTTCCGACTCTTTTGGTGCGTTTCGGATTGATTTATGCTTTAGAAGATTTATGCGAAAAGAATTCTAATTCTACCATTTCTTTTGAATTTTCAAGTTCGGTTTCGACTGATAAAAGATATTCTGAAAAATTTGAAATGAAAATTTATTTCATTGTTTCTGAACTCTTTAACAACATTATAAAACACAGTGAAGCTCAAAAAGCACAAATTATCCTTAAAGAAAAAAACAATCAGCTGGTTATCCATATTCACGACGACGGAATCGGTTTTAAAACCCAAAAACTAAAAGATGCCGAAGGTTTTGGACTAAATAGAATTAGAGCCCGAATTAAAAAATACAAAGGAAATTTATCTATTATTTCTAATGCCGGCAAAGGCACATCGATTAAAATTCTGATTCCAATTCCACATTAATTACTTCTCTCCTATTTCGATGATTTCCAAATCTTTGATTTTATCATCGTCAATTACAAATCGTAACATTGTTCTCACTTTATGAAAACCGCTTTTTCCGGCTGCTCCGGGATTCATGTGCAAAAGATTGTTCTTTTTATCAAACATTACTTTTAAAATATGCGAATGTCCGCAAATAAAAATCTTAGGTGGATTCTTTGCTAATTCTTCTCGAACAGCTGGATTGTATTTTCCTGGATAACCTCCGATATGTGTGATCCAAACTGATACATTCTCACAAGAAAATCGATTATGAAGCGGGAATTCCATTCTTGCTTTTGCGTCGTCAATATTTCCGTATACCGCTCTTAAAGGTTTTAATTTCTTTATAGTGTCTGTAACAATGAGATCACCAATGTCACCGGCGTGCCAGACTTCATCTGCCTGTGCAACATATTTTAAAATGGTATCATCAATATGGCTGTGCGTATCAGAAAGGAGAAGGATTTTTTTCATTTCTTTAAAGGGACAAAGGTTCAGAGTGGCAAAGGTACAAAGGTTTTTCTCTACTTACCAAACTGTGAAGTTATAGGAAAACAAAGATTTTCTCAAGAAAAATCTTTATTATTAAAATTTCTTATTTGACAATCTCTCGTCACAAGATACTGCTGTGTATGTATCTCACAATTTAAAACACAACAAAAGACCTTTGTATCTTTGTCTCTTTGCAGCTTTGTGCCTAAAGTCAAAAAACCTTTGTACCTTTGCCACTCTGAACCTTTGAACCTCAAAAGTGAGATATTTTATTCAATTTGCTTATAACGGAACACATTTTCATGGCTGGCAGATACAGCCAAATGCATCTTCTGTACAAGAAACTTTAAACAAAGCTTTTTCTGTTTTATTAAATGAACCAATCAGTATTATGGGTGCTGGGCGAACCGATACGGGTGTTCACGCGACAGAAATGTTTGGCCATTTTGATACTGAAAAGAATTTAGACGTTCCGGTTTTGGTGCATAAATTGAATTCTTATCTTCCAAAAGACATTGCAATTTTTGACATTATTTTGGTTCAAGATGATGCACATTGCCGATTTGACGCAAAAAAGCGAACGTATGAATACCATATTAATACTTTTAAAAATCCTTTTTTGGAGAATTTGAGCTGGTATATGAGTCAGAAATTGGATTTGGATTTGATGAATGAAGCCGCACAAATTTTGTTTAAGCATACTGATTTTCAATGTTTCTCTAAATCAAATACAGATGTTAATACCTATGACTGTACAATTTTTGAGGCATATTGGAAACAGGAAAACGACAAATTGATTTTTACGATTTCGGCTAATCGATTTTTAAGAAATATGGTTCGGGCAATTGTAGGCACGTTGATCAATATTGGTTTAAAGAAAATTACTTTGACTGATTTTGAAGATATCATTGCCAGCAAAAACAGAGAAAAAGCTGGATTTTCGGTTCCGGCACATGGTTTATATTTAACAAAAGTTAATTACGATTACATCATAAAATAGCCCTGATTGAAGTGAAAAGCTTTTTTGAAAAAAATTATGTTTTTGTGTTTTTATAAAGCGACCGGAGGAAGCTCTTATAAAAACAATACAAAAACCAATTTTAAAAAAAAACTTGTAACGGAAAGCAGGAAGAAGCTCCTAAAAAATAAATGAAAGCAAAAGCATTTGATACTGGTTTATTTAAACGAATTTTAAAATATACGAAGCCCTATAAATGGCGTTACTATGGCGTAATTATTTTTGCCATTTCGCTGTCTATTTTTGCGGCGCTTCGTCCTTACTTATTAAAACAAACTGTTGACGGATATATTAAGACGCACGATCAGTATGGTTTGTTGATGTACATTATTTTAATGGGCGTGGTTTTACTGCTGGAGGTTTTTTCGCAATTTTACTTTGTTTATTGGGCGAACTGGCTTGGGCAGGATATTGTAAAAGATATTCGCACGAAACTTTTTGAGCACATTTTGAGTTTTAGAATGAAGTATTTTGATTTGGTTCCGGTTGGACAGCTGGTTACTCGAGCTGTTTCGGATATTGAATCAATTGCTCGTATTTTCAGCCAGGGATTGTTTATGATTATAAGCGATTTGATGAAAATGCTGGTGGTGCTCCTTTTTATGTTTTATATGAACTGGAAACTGACTTGGATTGTGGTTATTGCAATGCCAATTCTGGTTTATGTGACTCGAATTTTTCAGCGCAAAATGCAGGTTGCTTTTGAGGAAGTAAGAACGCAGATTGCCAACATGAACTCTTTTGTTCAGGAGCGTGTCACGGGAATGAAAATCGTACAGCTTTTTAACCGCGAAAAAATCGAAGCCGAAAATTTTAAAGACATTAACAATAAACATCGAGTAGCGTGGATTAAAACGATTTTGTACAACTCGATTTTCTTTCCGATTGCCGATATTATTTCGTCTATTACTTTAGGTCTGGTTGTCGTTTATGGCGGATTCAGAATTTTGAATGGCGATCACTTTACGACTTTTGGAGATTTGTTTTCGTACACGATGTTCATCGGAATGCTTTTTAATCCGTTACGACAAATTGCTGATAAGTTTAATGAAATGCAGTTGGGAATGATTGCAGCCAATCGTGTTTTTGATATTATCGACACGCAAGATCATATTCAAGATACAGGAACTCTTGAAGCACCTGTTTTTAAAGGAAGTATCGAATTTAAGGACGTCCGTTTTAGTTATATTCCAGAAGAAGAAGTAATAAAAGGAATTGATTTATCCGTTTCGGCTGGGCAGACGATTGCGATTGTGGGTTCTACCGGTGCTGGAAAATCTACTATTATTAATCTCTTGAATCGCTTTTACGAAATTAACAGTGGTACGATTTGTATTGACGGCGAAAATATTGAAGATTATACTTTGGCTTCGCTTAGAAAACAAATCGCTGTTGTACTTCAAGATGTGTTTTTGTTTGCCGATACAATTTATAATAACATCACTTTGCATAATCCAGAAATTACAAGAGATCGAGTAATCGATGCGGCAAAGAAAATCGGTGTTCATGATTTTATTATGAATCTGCCGGATAATTATGATTTTGATGTAAAAGAACGCGGTGTGATGCTGTCGTCTGGACAAAGACAGCTGATTGCCTTTTTACGTTCTTATGTAAGTAATCCGAGTATTTTGATTTTAGATGAAGCGACTTCGTCTATTGACACGTATTCTGAAGAAATGATTCAGCGTGCGACCGAAACGATTACAAAAGGAAGAACTTCTATTATTATTGCACACCGATTGGCTACGATTGTAAATGCCGATAAAATTGTGGTAATGGACAAAGGTTTGATTGTGGAACAAGGAACGCATCAGGAATTATTGCATAAAACTGATGGTTATTATAAAAACTTATACGACTCGCAATTTGCTGTTGCCAATTAAGTTGTAAATACAAATACTATTCTTTGAAATTTAGATTAAAAAAAATAACTTCTAGAAAAGCCTTTATAATTTATGTAGCGGTTTCTATTCTTATTACGGTTTCTTCTGTTTACATTTTGAGTAATTTGATTACCGATTTGACAGAAAAGGCAAATGATGAAATATCGGAGCGTAATTTTTTGAAAAAACAGGAATTTTTATCACAGGAGTTTTCTAAACAACTAGAACATGAAAACCGAGTAAAACATGTTTTAAAAATCAGCAAGAAAGAAGATCTAACGGCGAACTTACAAATTTTGTCTTCGGTCCAGAGTATTAATTTTCTGGTTGTAGACAATTGGTTTCAAATCAATGATAATAAAATTCAGTTTGGAAATGATTCTATTTCTGATGGCGTAAAAAAAGAAGTAACAGATTTTATTCTAAAAAATAAAAATTCTGATCATTTCAGCGCCGTTATACCACAGGGAAAAGAATGGGTTTGGCGAATTTATTTTAAACTCAATTCTAAAAACACGACAGTACGTTATGGTTATGATATCAACTTAAAAAAACTTCGTGATTATTTTTCTAATATAGATAAGTCTAAATCGGCAACCAATTATGCTTTTATTTTTGATAAATCGGGAACATGTATTTATCATCCGGATTCTACATTTATAGGCAAAAATATTTACAAAGTCTCTTCTACCCGATCTATTGATACTATTTTTACTAAAAAACAGGATTACGTAAAAAGAGTAACTATTTCTGAGTTTTTAAAATTGGATGTTATTCGATTTACTAAAAGATTAGATTTAAAAAATTCACAGTGGTTTGTATGCGTCAATTTTCCAAAATTTTCTATGGATGAAAATGTAGCATCAATCAAAAAATATTCGACTTGGATCTATTCGATAACAACTGTAATGCTTTTGCTAATTTTCTATTTATTCTCTTATGCTAATAGACGCGCATATCGAGAAAAAGGAATTGCAATTAAGGAGAAAAACAGGCTTTTGGTTGAAAACGAAAAAATCATCAAAGAAAAAGCGTTGATTCAGCTGCAGCAATTAAAGGAGCAGATGAATCCGCACTTTTTATTTAATTCGCTCAATTCACTTTATATGCTAATTGGAAGTGACATTAAAGTGGCGCAAAAATTTACGCTGAATTTATCTCGCATATACAGATATTTAATTGATCCGCCAGAAGAGAATATTGTTTCTCTAAAGGACGAATTATTATTTATCGAAAAATACATTTTTTTACAACAGACCCGTTTTAAAGAAGAGCTTTTCTTTTCAATAGAAATAGAAGACGAAGCTGCTTTGGAGAAACATATTCCGTATTTAGCTTTTCAGACTGTTGTTGAAAATGCTATAAAGCATAATGCTGCAACACAAGAAAATCCGTTAACTACGAAAATTCTGATTCAAACAAATCAAGTAATTATCAGTAATAATTTACAAAAGAAATTGACTGCTGAACCGAGCACAAAATTTGGTTTAAATTACCTGAAAAGCATCTATAAATACTACTCAAAAACCGATTTTAAAACCTCAGAAAAAGACGGCAATTTTGTCTGTATTCTTCCATTAATATCCACTCACTCCTAAAAAAAAGCCATTCACTCCTTTTTGTTTTTTTACTACGTTAAAACAAAATAGTTTCGGTCAAAAATTAACCTAAACTTAACATCTGATGAAGGAAAAGGCATTCCTGCATAGCTTTATAACATTTTGCTTATTTATTTTATTATTAGTTCCTGTTACCGCTCATTCTCAAAAGAAAAAGAAGGACAAAAAAGACTCAACTGAAATCTCTAAAGATTCTACTGATTCTAAAAAAGGAAAAAAATACGATGACCTTGTAAAAAAAGGAACAGTAAAAAAAGGACTTTTTAATATTATTCAAGTTAAAACAGATGTTTATTTTGAAATTCAGGACAGCTTATTTAAAAGAGAATTTTTAGTTGTCAATAAATTATCTCAGGTTCCTTTCCAACTTAATGACGCTGGTTTAAATAAAGGAATGAATTATGAAAACAAAGTCATTAGTTTTTATAAAGATACCATCGCAAAAAAAGTCTGGGTAAAATCGTATGTTCCTAAAGTTTCTTCACCAAAAGAAGATGCGATTACAGAATCTGTAAAAAATAATTTCGCCGAATCTATTATTGAAGTTTTTGATATTGAAACTAAAAATAATGATTCGACAGCTGTTGTTATTAAAGTAAATAAGATTTTTGACGGAAAACAAAAAAGCTTCAATGATGTTTTGAGCAACATTGGTCTTGGTGGTTCTGTAAAATCTGAGCATTCTTATATAGAGGGATTAAAATCTTTCCCTAAAAACATTGTAATAAAATCACAGCTGACAACTTCATTCAGCGAAGGCGGACAGTCTTTACCAATAACACTTGGTGTGACAAGTAATATTATTTTGTTGGATAAAACTCCAATGAAACCACGTTTTTCTGACAACCGAATTGGATTCTTTACCGAAAAGCATTGGTATTATACCGATACACAGCAAGCAGTACTTGAAAAAGAACTGATTACACGCTGGCGTTTAGAACCAAAAAAGGAAGATGAAGAGCGTTATTTGAAAGGTGAATTAGTGCAGCCGAAAAAACCAATCGTTTATTACATCGATCCATCGACTCCAAAACAATGGAGAAAATATATCATAGAAGGGGTACACGATTGGCAGGTTGCTTTTGAAAAAGCTGGTTTTAAAAATGCAATTATTGCAAAAGAACCAACAGAACAAGATTTGGATTTTGATGTCGATGATGTGCGTTATTCAGTTATCACTTATGCTGCATCTCAAAAATCAAACGCCATGGGCCCTTCGGTTGTTGATCCAAGAAGCGGTGAAATTATTGAGTCAGATATTATCTGGTGGCATAACGTGATGACTTCACTACAGAGCTGGATGCGTATTCAGACTGGTCCGATTGACCCAAAAGCAAGAGGTAATGTATTCAGTGATGAACATATGGGAGAAGCAATTCGTTTTGTTTCATCTCACGAAGTGGGTCATACTTTTGGTCTTAAACATAATATGGGTTCTTCTTTTGCTTATGATGTTGAGTCTTTAAGATCTAAAGAGTTTACAGCAAAAATGGGCGGAACAGCGCCATCTATTATGGATTATGCACGTTATAACTATGTAGCGCAGCCAGAAGACAATGTTACAGTTATTACTCCAAAAATTGGAGAATATGATAAATATGCTATTGAATGGGGTTACAGATGGTATTCGCCTGACGAAAACGAAACAACAAAACTAAACGCCTTAATTACAAAACATCAAAATGACCCCATTTACTTTTACGGCGAACAACAGGCAAATATAATTGACCCGCGTTCCCAGTCTGAAGATTTAGGAAATGATGCTGTTAAGGCAAGCGAATATGGTTTAAAAAATCTTAAGCGCGTTGTTGACAATATTATAAACTGGACTTATGACAAAGATCAATCATATTATGAGACTGGTAAATTATACATGGGAACTATTGGTCAATGGAATATGTACAATTTTCATGTAATGAATAATATTGGTGGTGTTTACTTAAATCCTACTGTTCATGGAGATAATAAAAAAAGTTACGTTCCAGTTGCCGCTTCAATGCAAAAAAGAGCAGCAGATTATTTAGTAAAAAATGTAATCTCAATGCCTAAATGGTTGTTTTTTAATGACATTTTAGACAAAACCAATCCACTTAAAGATTCTCCAATTGGACCTTATGAATATACTGCTTATACACTTTCGAGAGACATACAGTACGATGTTTTGTATAAGTTATTGAGTGATGATCGTCTGCTGAGAATGACAGAAAACGAATTATACCAGGGGAATAAAACCACTGAGAAGGTTTTTACCGTAAATGATTTGTTTTTAAAAATACATCAAAGTGTATTTGCAGGAACACTTCAAAACAAATCGCTATCGATCATGGAACGTACGACGCAGAAGAATTATGTGGATGTTTTGATTGTTTCTATAAACAAATTATTTGAAAAAACAGACGTTAAAAAAGCAATTGATATACAAGAAACATTACAAATGCCTCATTTATGTTCTTTAGATGATGCTCACATGGCAAGAAATATTAATAACACTTCCTTAAAAAGAGTTGCAGAAGTGACTTCTGACAAAAAAGGAGAATTATATAAAGTGCTTCAATTATTAAAAATGAAGAAAAGCACAGGTGATCAATCCACCAAAAATCATTACCTCGATTTGATACAACGAATCGAAAAAGCTTTGAATAATACAACCTTTTAAATACCCAATTCCAAAAACATGAAAAAAATTTTACATGCCTTACTGCTGTTCCTGGCCATCGCAGGATACTCGCAGGAAACCCGAACCATTACGGGGATTATTTTAGATGAAGCTGACCAGCAGCCAATTCCTGGTGCTTCTATTTTTATCGAGAACAATTCGATCTCAAACAAAACTTCTCACGCCGGAATTATTCAGAGTGAAAGTATTGGAACGACGACAGATTTCGACGGTAAATTCCAATTAAAGATAGGTACAAAAGTTACTTCTTTGAGGGTTACTTTTATGGGGTACAAATCGTATACACTTGAATTAGATGGTCAAAAGAACTATACTATCAACTTAAAATCTGAAACTGCAAAACTTCAAGAAGTTGTAGTAACAGGTTACCAAAAAATTGAGAAAAGAAAACTTACTGCTGCGGTTTCCAAAATCGACATGGCAGCAATTCAGCAGACAGGGGTTTCGAGCATTGACCAATTATTAGTTGGACAAATTGCCGGAGTTGCTGTAAGTACTCCATCTGGAGCACCTGGAGCGCCTGCAAAAATTAGAATCAGGGGTACAGCTTCTCTTAATGGTACACAAGATCCTTTATGGGTATTGGACGGTTTGCCATTAGAAAGCAATGATGTTCCTAAAAACTTAGATAAAGACAACATCGACAATCTTACTAACTATTCTATCGCAGGTTTAAACCCTGATGATATTAAAGATATTACTATTCTTAAAGATGCAGCTGCAACTGCTATCTACGGTGCTCGTGCTGCAAATGGTGTTATCATCGTAACTACAAAAAAAGGACGTGCTGGTAAAATGGTAGTAAGTTTTAATACCAATACCTTTATTACACAAAGACCTGAATTTTCTAAGTTAAACTTAATGAACTCTAACGAAAAAGTTGATTTCGAACTTGGTCTTGCTTCACGTGATGATTTATCATATAGAACTACTAGTGGTGATATTGCTCGTATTCTTAATTCATCAAATGAATTAAACGCATACAGAAATGGAGGCTTCTCCGCTTTAAGCCCTGCTACACAACAATCTATCAATGCTTTAAGAGGAAACAATACTAACTGGGGTAACTTATTGTACCAAACTGCAATTAATACGCAGCACGGTTTAAGTTTATCTGGTGGTGGTGAAAAATCAGATTACTACTTCTCTTTAGGTTACTATGATGAGAAAGGTACAACTGTTGGAACTGGTTTCAAACGTTACAACTTAACATTAAAAAACAACTTTGAAATTACAGATAAATTTAAAGTAGGTGTTGGAATTTTTGGCGCAGAAAACAAAACTACATCTTACTTGACAGACATTAATGCGCAAACAAATATTGGAAATTATTCTAGAAACGTAAATCCATATTTAACTCCTTATAATGCAGACGGAAGTTATAAATACGACAGAGATGTTGTTGGACTAAGCAATGGTGATTATATCCCATTCAACTTTTTAGAAGAAAGAGAGAATACATCTAACGAGTTAAAAACAAGATCTGTAAAAGCGTTATTAGATGCTGAATATAAAGTAACTAAAGATTTAAAAGTAACTTCTCAGTTAGGTTTACAATTGGATAACACATCTAGTGAAAAATTTGCTGGTGCAGAAACGTACTATACAAGAACATACAAAGAAAGATCAAGATACTTTAGTGGTGGAAAACAAATGTATTTCCTTCCTACTGGCGGTATTATCCAAAATTCTAATACAGACTTCTTTCAGTACAACCTAAAAACGATGGTGAATTACTCTAAACGTATAGGTGAAAAACACGAAATCGAAGCCATGATCGGTAACGAGTTAAGAAGAAATTACAATACATATGTTTCAACAAAAGGTTTTGGTTTTAATGATAAAACCTTAACTACACAGCAAATTGTTTTCCCAAATGCTGGTTTTGCAAAGGAATCAGATTGGATCTCTTACGCTAAAACTAAAAATGAAAATGCTTTTGCATCGTTCTTTGCTACAGCAGCATATACTTATAATAAAAAATATAATGTTTTTGGAAGTGTTAGATACGACGGTTCAGATTTATTTGGTGTAGATCCTAAATACAAATACCTGCCATTATGGTCAACATCTGCGTCATGGACTGTTTCTGAAGAAGATTTCTTAAAAGACAATTTAACATTATCTAACTTAAGACTTCGTGCTTCTTACGGTTTACAAGGAAATATTGATAAAGGTACTTCTCCTTATGTAGTAGGTGCAAATAGTACAGCTACTATCCTTCCTGGTCAAACTGAACCTACTATTGTAGTGATAAGTCCTCCAAATGAAAAATTACGTTGGGAAAAAACTACAAATACAAACGTTGGTGCTGATATTGGATTATTTAACAACCGTATTAGTATCGTAACCGATTATTATACCAGAAAAAGTACTGATTTAATTGGTTCAAGAGCACTTCCATTAGAAAATGGTTACGAATATACAAACATGAACTGGGCACAAGTAAGCAACAAAGGTTACGAAATCACTTTGTCTACAAGAAATATTGATCGTCCTAATTTCTCATGGAACACAAGCTTCAACTTTTCTCACAACAAAAGTAATGTAGATCGTGTACAGGTACAAGACAACGCATTTTTACCAAGTTTAGAAGGTCGTCCTGTAAATTCTGTATTTGGATTTAAAACAAATGGTGTTGACGAAAATGGTTACCCATTATTTGTAAACAAAAAAGGAGAAACTGTAAATGCTCAAACATTCTTTAGTTTATATGATGATTTAGCAGATATTGTTTTCCCTGGAATATCTTCAGATACAAGATTATCTCCTGCTGAATTTAGAGAGTTATTTACCTATTTAGGAGACAGAGATCCTAAATTTACAGGAGGTCTAACAAACAGCTTCAAAGTACGTAATTTTGACCTTACTGTGGCTGCTTCTTTTAACATCAAACAAACAGTTACAAGAACTCCTCCTTACAACGGAACACAAGTTGACAGAGGACAAAATTACAGTAGAGATATTTTAAATGCCTCTTCTCCAACAAACACTTCATCTAATTTACCTGGAATTGTAAGTGAAACTGGCGGAACAGGAGATTCTTGGATGGCATATCAATATTTTTCAGGAAAAAATGCGATCCAAACGATGAACTACTTAGATACTTGGGCTAGCGAAATGAGCTATATGAGATTAAGCAGTGTGCGTTTAGGATATACATTTCCTAAAACATTTACAGATCATCTTAACATTCAAAGCATCAGATTTAATGTTGAGGCTAGAAACTTATTCGTAATTAGTTCTGATTACAAAGGTTACTTTGACCCAGAAACTTTCGGAAACATTTATGCACAACCAGTTCCTAAATCATACACTTTAGGATGTAATGTTACTTTCTAATAAAAATAAAAGATGAAAAAATTCTCAAAATATATATTACTTTTTGCTGCCGCTTTAACAGCAGCAAGCTGCGATGACTATCTAGACATTACACCTGTTGGTAGAGTTATTCCTGAAACTTTAGAAGAATACCGTGCTGTTCTGACATCTGGTTATGTTGCATATCCAGAGCACAAATCATTAACTGCTGTCCGCACAGATGAATTAAAAATGGAAGAGACAGCACAAGAGATCACAGTCTATAAAGATATATTTATCTGGAAAGACGTAAATCCAGATCGTATTACTACAACTTTTCAATACCAGGATTTATACAGCGCTATTTTTTACGCTAACGTAGTGATTAATGAAGCTGCTCCAAAATTACCAGCATCTGCTGAAAAAGATCAGTTAATTGGAGAGGCTTATGCCTTAAGAGCAATGGCTTTTTTCGACTTAGTTAATTTATTTTCAAAACCTTACAACCCTGCAACATCAGGTTCTGATAAAGGAGTTCCGTTGGCACTAGAAATAGATTTAGAGCAAACATTTCCTTCTCAGAGTGTAGAAGCGGTTTACAATCAAATTATTTCTGATACTCAAAAAGCAGAAAATTTATTAAACGTAAACACACAGACAAAAGGTTTAAACTACCGTTTCTCAAAAGCTGCTATATACAGTTTAGAAAGCCGTGTGTACTTATACATGCAGCAATGGCAAAAATCTCAGGATGCTGCCGACAAAGCTTTAGCGATAAACAGCACTTTGGTTGATTTAAAAGCGACACCTGTATTGGCTACAAAATACGATTCAAAAGAATCTATTCTGGCTCTTGAAGATGGCTACATCAATAGTATTAAATTATTATCTTTTGCTTCAGACGATTTATTAGCAGCATACAACAAAACAACAGATTTACGTTTCCCTATTTACTTTATAGCAGATGGAAGTAATTTCATTATTCAAAAAGGAGGAAATGATGATCAAAAATGTTCATTCAGAACAGCTGAATTGTATTTGACAAAAGCAGAGACTTCATTAAAATTAAACAATCTTAATGATGCTAAAACTACTCTTTTAAACTTTGTTGAAAAAAGATATACAACTGCAGGTTACAATCAAATCGTTGCTTCTGTAAATGCAATGAATGCTGCAGATTTAACAACTTTTATTGCTGATGAAAGACAACGTGAATTCGCTGTAGAAGGACACCGTTGGTTTGATTTGAGAAGAACTACTCAAAAACAAATCATTCACAACTATAGAGGTCAAGATTATACTTTGATGCAAAATGATCCACGTTATACCATTATTGTTCCGGCAAATGTGAGATTAAACAATCCCAATCTATAAGTTACCTATTGTTTTTTTTAAAAGAGTCCAGCCCAAAAGCTGGGCTCTTTTTTATTTATAAAGATCCAAATCAAACTTTTGCGAACGAATTTGCATAAAACAATTACTAGACTATATTTGCAAAATGATTGAGGGTTTGTAACGAACGCTTAAAATCATCCAAAACCAGAAATAAGCGCAAATGAAAATTGTAATTGTCGAAGACGAATATCTTGCTTCCAGCTATCTAAAATCTATTTTAGAACAGCAAGACATTTTGCAGATAAGCGAAATAACAGTTTTAAAATCAATAAAAGAAGCCGTTACTTTTTTTAGCGAAAACAGAATTGATCTGGCTTTTATGGACATTCATTTGGGTGATGGAAAAAGTCTCGAAATCTTCGAAAAAACCATCGTCTCCTGCCCTGTCATTTTTGTTACCGCTTACGACTCATACGCCATTTCGGTTTTCAAACACTTTACAATTGATTATCTTTTAAAACCTTTTGAAGAACAGGAATTACTAGAAGCCCTTTCAAAATTCAAAAAAATCAAAGACAGTTTTAACAGCGATGCTACTCTTCAATCTTTGGTTGCAATCGAAAATCCTGAAAATACCAAAATACAGCGTCATTTTTTGGTCAATCACGGTTATAAACTTATTTCTATAAACGATTCAGAAATCACGTATTTTGCTGCTACAGGAAAACACCTTTTTATTCATGTACAATCGGGAAACAGTTATTTGTACAATAATACCCTTACCGACATCATAAATAGTCTCGATCCGTTTTATTTTTTCAAAATAAATCGAAAATATATTGTGCACAGAAACATCATAAAAGAGGTCATAAAACATTCTGCGCAGAAAGTTGAATTGATTCTAACGGTTCCATCAACCGAAAATGACCCCATTTTGATCAGTAAAAAAGAGATTAATAATTTCAAAAACTGGCTCGATCAGTAATTTAAAACTATAATTCTTCTTAAAATTTGGATTTTCAGAAATGGCTAAAAACTGAATTATTCCTAAATTGTGATTTAAAATCTGTCTAAAAAATACTAAAAACGTTTTAAAACGTTAAAAAAGCGTTATAAGAATCATAAAACTGCGCTACAGAGCCCGTACGTTAACATTTCTTTTTTGGTTTATTCTTTATCTTTGAGAAACAAACATCAAATGAAAAAGAAAAATGCCACATATACGATTTTATCCAAACGAAGAATTTAAAGAAATAGAAATAAATGCCTCACTACAATTACGATACGCAATTTCAAACCGAGGCCGATTAATAAGTTTTACTGACGAAATAGAAACAGGACGTCTTCTCAAAGGCGGTTTAAGCGATGGTTACCCAACCTTTCGATTCAAAGTAAAAAAAGACGACAAAATCGTTAACAAATACCTCTTCCTTTACAAATTAGTAGCACAATATTTTTTACCAAAACAATCTGAAGACCAAACTTATGTTCTTCATTTAGATTACGTGCGAAGCAATGATGATGTAAATAATTTACGCTGGGCAACCAAACAGGAAATGATGGCTCACAGCCGTAAAAGTCCGCGCGTTATTCAGGCGAAAAAAAATCTTATCGAACACAATCTTAAAGCCGACGGACGAAAATTGACTACCACTAAAGTAATGTTAATCAAGAAAATCCTTGCTCGCCCAGAACAAAAAACACGTCTTAAAATGATCGCAAAACAATTTGGCGTAAGTGAAATGCAGATCAGAAGAATTGCCAGCGGAGAAAACTGGGGGCATGTGAAGGTTTAATTTTGTTTCAAGTTTGAAAGTTCAAGTTTCAAGTTGTTAAGTAATGTAAAACTTAGCTAATTCGGAGCGTACAAAAAATAGTTTGCCACGAATTACACAAATTTCCACTAATTACTATAAAATTCGTGTTGATTCGTGTAATTCGTGGCAAAAGCATTTTAGTCAAAAACTCAAAACCTGAAACTTATAATTCTTGGAATTCGAGGCGGAAAACGTTTTCGGTCAAAAACTTAAAACCTTAAACTTGAAACAAAAAAAAACAAACCCGAAAAATTAAAATAAATCCTTAAATTCGCAAGCACAAATAACAAAAGAATAAATCGGAAAATGAGTTTCGGAGATATAATCTCATTTTTCGGTAGTTAATACTAAAAACCAAAAAAATGAAATACGACGTTATTGTTTTAGGAAGTGGTCCTGGAGGATATGTTACAGCAATTAGAGCTTCACAACTAGGCTTTAAAGTAGCTGTAGTAGAAAAAGAAAACTTAGGTGGTGTATGTTTAAACTGGGGATGTATCCCAACAAAAGCATTACTAAAATCAGCTCAGGTTTTTGATTACTTAAAGCACGCTTCTGATTACGGATTGAAAGTTTCTGAATTCGATAAAGATTTTCCAGCAGTAATTCAACGCAGCCGTGGAGTTGCAGAAGGAATGAGCAAAGGAGTTCAGTTTTTAATGAAAAAAAACAAAATTGACGTTATTGAAGGTTTTGGAAAACTAAAACCAGGAAAAAAACTTGACGTTACTGATAAAGATAATAAAGTTACAGAATACAGCGCTGATCACATTATCATCGCAACTGGAGCTCGCTCTCGCGAATTGCCAAACTTACCACAAGACGGTGTAAAAGTAATTGGTTACCGTCAGGCAATGACATTGCCGACACAGCCAAAATCTATGATTATTGTAGGTTCTGGAGCAATCGGAGTTGAGTTCGCTCACTTCTATAACTCAATGGGAACAGACGTAACTATTGTAGAATTTATGCCAAACATTGTTCCTGTAGAAGACGAAGACGTTTCTAAACAAATGGAGCGTTCTATGAAGAAAGCGGGTGTAAAAATCATGACTAACTCTTCTGTAGAGAAAATTGATACTTCTGGAAACGGAGTAAAAGCAACTGTAAAAACAGCAAAAGGAGAAGAAATTCTTGAAGCTGACATCGTACTTTCTGCGGTTGGAATCAAAACAAACATCGAAAACATCGGATTAGAAGAAGTTGGTATTGCTGTTGACAGAGATAAAATCTTAGTAAACGCTTACAACCAAACTAACATTCCAGGATACTACGCAATTGGAGACGTTACTCCAGGTCAGGCTTTAGCTCACGTTGCTTCTGCTGAAGGAATTAACTGTGTTGAAAAAATCAAAGGTTTACACGTAGACCCAATCGATTACGGAAATATTCCTGGTTGTACTTATGCAACTCCAGAAATCGCTTCTGTAGGTTTAACAGAAAAACAAGCAAAAGAAAAAGGTTACGATGTAAAAATCGGTAAATTCCCATTCTCTGCTTCAGGAAAAGCAAAAGCTGCCGGAGCTGCAGACGGATTCGTAAAAGTAATCTTCGATGCTAAATACGGAGAATGGTTAGGATGCCACATGATTGGTGCTGGCGTTACAGATATGATTGCTGAGGCAGTTGTAGCTCGTAAACTAGAAACTACTGGTCACGAAATCTTAAAAGCAATCCACCCTCACCCAACAATGAGTGAGGCAGTTATGGAAGCTGTTGCAGATGCTTACGGCGAAGTAATTCACTTGTAAAAATATACAATGTAAAGGTTCCCCTTTACGGAGTTATATATAATTTTCAATTTATAAAATCCGATTTGCGAAAGTGAATCGGATTTTTTTATTCTAGGAAACGAAAATGTAAACTACGCAATAAAAATCTTTGTCAAAGTTTTAAACTTTGACAAAGATAATCGCGAAATCGCTACGTAAATATGTTGAATTTTTGTCCTTTGAAATAGTCCTTAAATTACTTTTGTATATTTGATTACATTTCATCTTTAAAAAATTATCTAT
Source organism: Flavobacterium artemisiae (assembly GCF_042678225.1). Classification (NCBI taxonomy): domain Bacteria; kingdom Pseudomonadati; phylum Bacteroidota; class Flavobacteriia; order Flavobacteriales; family Flavobacteriaceae; genus Flavobacterium; species Flavobacterium artemisiae. The sequence goes on from NZ_JBHUDZ010000007.1 coordinate 352,460, forward strand.
TGACCACTATTTATTTAATTTTCTAATTGACTAATTTTCTAATTATCTAATTAAAAAAAAATGACCACCGACATTATAGAAGTAAACAATTTTATCGTACTCATCGAGCAGTCCAATTCTGATAAAGAGTTTGTACAAAGATGTGAGATTGACGGCGATGCAGTTGGTTTTGCTTTTTATGGTTCCGGAAATGTCGAATTAGAAATTAAACACAACGACCAGACAAAATATTTAACGAACACAACGGGTTTGGCAATTTCATTTTTCGGAAATCAAAAAGTTGGTTTTGCCCATAAAATTGCACCTGAAAAGCCTTTACAATCCATTAGTATTTTTGCTAAGCTCAAAACTATTCAGAATTTACCTCAGACAGAAAAAGAGATTTTCGAGAAACAATTGCCCGAATTGGTCAATCCAAACTCTCATTTTGTAAAAGGCCCTACTCTCTTTATGACTTTAGAAATGCAATTGGCTGTTCAAAAAGTATTTAATACTACTTACACAGGCAACACGAGACTGCTATTTCTAAAAAGTCAGGTGAATGAATTATTGGCACATTATTTTGCACTTTTATCCAGCGAAAAGAAAACAGATTTGACAGAAAAAGACAAAGAAAAACTTTTTCAGGCCAAAGATATTGTGAGTACCAATTATTCTAAACCACCAACAATAACAGAATTATCCAAACTGATTGGCCTGAACAGCAGTAAATTAAAAAAGAATTTTAAAGACCTATTCGGAATTCCTGTTTACAAATTCATTCATGAAGAACGTCTTAATAAAGCGTACGAATTACTTTGTAACAGCGAAAAAACAGTACAAGAAACCGCTTGGGACGTAGGTTACGAAAGTTTAAGTTCGTTCTCAAACGCCTTTCAGAAAAAATTCGGATCGAGACCAAACGAAGTCAAAAAACAATTCTTTTCAAACAAATCTTAATTCCTTTCAGACAAATGTTTTGATAATGATGTGTGCAACTTTGCATCATCATTAATTAAAAAACATTCATCATGAAAACAAACAACATTTTAGTAATCGGCGGTAACGGAAAAACAGGCCGACGTGTTGCACAATTACTAGCGAAAAAAGAAAATGTCAAAATCAGCATTGGCTCAAGAACTGCGGACATTCCTTTTGATTGGGAAAATCCAGAAACTTGGTCACCTGTTCTAAAAAATATTGACAGCGTCTATATTACTTTTCAACCCGATTTAGCGATTCCTTCTGCGCCAGAAACGATTCAAAAATTTACACTCTTGGCCACAAAACTTGGTGTAGAAAAAATGGTTTTACTTTCTGGAAGAGGCGAAAAAGAAGCGCAAGTCTGTGAAGAAATCGTAAAAGCTACAGCTCAGAAATGGACTATTGTTAGAGCATCTTGGTTTAATCAAAACTTTAGCGAAAGCTTCTTTTTAGAACCAATTTTAGCTGGATTTGTGGCGCTTCCAAAAGCAGATGTCCTAGAACCTTTTGTAGACGCTGATGACATTGCTGAAGTTGTTACAGAAGCACTTTTAAACGAAAAACATAACGGACAAACTTATGAGTTAACAGGGCCGCGTTTGCTTACTTTTAAAAATGCTGTTGCCGAAATAGCAAAAATTACTGAGAAAGAAATCATTTTTCAATCATTAGAATTAGATGAATATCTAAATATGCTTCGCAAATATCAAATTCCTGAAGATGAAATCTGGCTGATCAATTATTTATTCGCAGAAGTTTTGGATGGAAGAAATTCGATCATTACAAATGATATTGAAAAAGTTTTAGGACGAAAAGCAGCCGATTTTTCAGCATACGTTCAAAAAACGGCAAAAAGTGGTATTTGGAATGAAATAAATCAGTTATCATGAATTATTTAAGAGCTGTTTTATCAGGAATAATTCTCTGGATTTCTGTTGCTGTAACCTTTTTTATCTTAGAACATACCCCAATTATAAAAGATTCACTAAATATACAAACTGTAATAATCTGTCTTTTTATTATTTTCTATTCGTCAATTGGAGCTTCATTTTATTATAAAAAATCTATTTCGATCTCTGGATTTCAAGTTGGTGTGATTATGTCTCTCACAGCAATTTTATTAGACGCTTTGGTATTTGTTCCTTTAGTAGAAATTCCGAAAGGCAATACCTATCAGGATTTTTTCAGCAATCCATTATTATGGATTCTCGCGATTTTAAATATAGTAACAGTATATTTTTATTCGAAAACAAAATTAAAAATCAACTAAAAAACCAGCATCCGGATTGTATTAGCAATCCGGATTTTTTTATAAAAGCAAAACTTACAAGTTATTAACATTCGAAGTAAAATAAATATCGAAAACTTGACGCGGAAATGCTTAGATATTCTTACAGAATACTTATTTTTATTCCGTATAAATAAGTTATGTTATAGTGATGAAACTCCCTTTTATAGAAATAATCGAAGCCACAACAAAAGATCCAAACTTATTAATGTGGAAATTTTATGATGAAGATAAAGAAATTAAGAACGGAGCTAAGCTGACTGTTCGCGAAAGCCAGCAGGTTATGCTTTTAAACGAAGGCCAATTGGCAGATGTTTACTCGCCTGGACTTCATACTTTATCTACAGAAAATATTCCTATTCTAAGCAGATTAAAAGGCTGGAAATACGGATTTGAAAGTCCGTTTAAAGTCGATGTTTACTTTTTCAACACCCATCAATTTATCAATAACAAATGGGGAACTCCTGCTCCTATTTTGATGAATGATCCACAGTTTGGACAAATCAGAATTCGTGCTTTTGGAAGTTTTGATATTAAAATTGTAGACGTTGCTAAATTCTTCACACAATATGCTGGAACTTATGAGCAGTTAACCATTTTTGAACTCCAAAATCAATTAAGAGATTTTGTGGCTCCAAAATTTGGAGAAGTGCTCGCAAACGAAAACATTACGATTACAGATGTCGCGGGAAATATTACGCAATTAGGCAAGAAAATAGAACCGTATTTAAAGCCCTATTTTTCGCAATTCGGAATAGAATTAACGCAATTTATCATCACAAGTGTGACGCTTCCAGAAGAAGTTACCGCGCATTTTGATAAAATTACGAATATGAATATGGTTACCGATATGGATAAATTTACCAAATTCAATACAGCAACTGCCATTGGCGACAAAGGAACCGCTCTTCATGATGCCACTCAAAATGCATTGAGCATGGGAATTCTTTTAAATCAGTTACAGCAAAGCAAAGAAACTCCAAAGCAGGAAACTGCAGATGATTTGACTTCTAAACTTCAAAAATTAAAAACTCTTTTTGATGCTGGTTTAATAGATGAAGACGAGTTTAAAACTAAGAAAACAGAACTTTTAAGCCAATTGTAATGGAAGAGAAAAAAGTGAGTTCGTTATTAGATAAACTGAAGCAGAAAGCTCAAAACCAAACTAATTACGGCGGTGAAACAGAAATGACAGAAGCTAAAATGAATACAAAAGACTGTCCAAACTGTGGTGCCGGAAGAGCTAAACAAGACGGAGTAACACATTGCGCTTACTGCGGATTTGAGTTTTTGAGCGTCAAACTTACAGACGGAATTTATATCAAAAAAGAAGATAATTCAATTTAAAAAAATCATACAGCGTGTTCGGATTATTCAATAAATCAAAAGGTAAAGAAAACGAAGAAACATTTCCAGAATGGTATGCAGAACTTCAGGAATCACAACAAAGATGGTTTAGTTTTTTGGAAAAACTAGAAGCAAAAATGGAAGAATTTGCCACGGCAGCCATTCCAGAGCTTAAAGAAATACTGCAAAGTGACGACGATTTGTATAAACGAACTTTTCATAGAGTTTACTCTGGTGTCAATGGTCAATTATCAAATACCCGAGAAAAAGCAAGGGAAACTTATGACGAAAAAATACTTAGTGTTTATTACAATTATAATTCACAAATTTCCGTTTTAAGCAAACATCATGATTTGGTTTCCGATTTTAGAAATGCTTGTTCTGATCGTTATGAGGAATTTGAAAACAAATATGAATTTTGGAGAAACCAAATTGAGAAAACTCAGGAACGTGATCTTGAAGTAGAATATCAAAAAATATTAGACGAATATGAAGCTATTAAAAACAAATTCAACTGTACACAATGCGGCGGCGCTATTGAGATAGAGAAAATTTTCTTGATCGAAACGTATATTTTGTGCCCGTATTGCCAGACACAGAATACATTCGCGCCAAGCACGCAGGCGAGAAATCTGCAAAATATTGCCCGCGGACTTGCTGAACAAAGAACAGCGCATTTGTATGAAGAATTTGAAAGAGAAAGTATAAAGGAGCGTGAATTGTACCATCAGCGTCATGAATTGAGTCTGAGTAAAATTCACGAAAGTGATAAAAAAATACTGAACGAAATTCAGGCAAAAATGGACGATTTAGAAGAACAAAGGCAATTTGTTATTAAAAATGCGCCGAGACTCAATCAGATTTATTTGAGAGCGATGTATGACGAATGGAATAAAATCACGCCCGATTTAAAAGAGCACAACGAAAAAATGTATCAAAATCAAATACCCCATCTATAATTTATTAACCCTTAAAAATCAAACAATGTTTAAAAAAATTTTTGGCGCTCTAACTGGCGACAGCAAACAGGAAAATGAAAATTTTGAAGCGCAGACTTCAAATAATAATTATGAAAATGATTATGAAGATGAATACACAGAAGTAGAATACGATCCTGAAACTTTACACGGAACACATTATACGGTTGAGGATTTTGATGCAGAGGTTGCTGAAAGAGCCGAAGCTTGGATTGCAGACGAACGCGCAAACGGAGAGAATGTTCACGAAAAAGATATTCAGAACATTTATTTTAATTACAGAAGAGCGGTTTATACTGAATGGAACAACTGCGATTCTGACCAAATGATTCGTTTTGAACACGCTAATTCATTAAAATACACAGGAATCCAAACTTCTGGTTTTGTAAAAGTAGATGATAATAATCCATTTTTAGAGCCTGTTCACGGTGTAGATTTAAGAACTTATACTGCAATGTGTTTAAAAATAAGCGCTGGAATCGATTATCTTGAAGTTTGTAAAGCAATGGGATTTGAACCAGTTGTTTGGGAAGAATTAAACACAATCTGGCCGCAGCGTATGGGCGAAGATACTTCGTTTACTGTTACGACTTTGTTCGGACAGTATTATGCTGAAAACGTAACAGTTCCTCAATTAGAAAACTTAAAAGCTGCAATTTCGGAAGAAGGACAAGCAAATCTGGATAGAATAAAAACGGATCGTTATTTCTACGAAGAACTTGCTGGTGCTAGACAAGCGGCTTACGAATACGGAATTGACGGAGCACAATGGATTTTGGATAATTTCGGAATTAATTTAGCCGATTTTCAATCAGTTGCTATGCAATGGATGACAGAGCAAAACCAAAATTGGAATTCTGAAGATATTATGGAATTTTCTAATTATCAACAGGAAAAACAAAAAGAATATGCTGCAAAATTTGCTGCAGAACAAGGAGGAAATATCGCAGACGATGTGAATTTCTAAATTGAATTCTTTTCAAATAAAACTAAATCCGATTTGAAGACAGATCGGATTTTTTATGTAAATTAAAGGTTGTTTTTAATTGATTTGTTTCACGAAATAAATCAATTCTACAAGCTTTAAAAAGATCAAAAAATAAAAATTATATAAAATCAGGAATTATGTCAGACACAAAAATATTCTACGCCGACGGAGAAAATCCAAAAATGATCGAAGCTTATAAAAAAGCACAAGAAACTTTTAAATATTTCTGGAGAGAGCTTTCTTGGGAATACCGCAGAATTATTCCCGGACTGGATGTCGCGTGTGTAAAACTCGCTTTTACGCAAGATATAGACGGCGAAACTGTGGTAGAACATATGTGGATTAACGATGTAAATTTTGACGGAGAAACTATTTACGGTGTTTTGGTAAATGATCCTGATGAATTAACGAATGTAAATAACGGAGACGAAATCGCAATCCCGATTGACCAAATCAGCGATTGGCTGTTTGCGAGTCAGGGAAAAACATACGGAGCGTTTACCATACAGGCGATGCGTTCTGAAATGAGCGATGAAGAAAGAGCCTCTCACGATGATGCTTGGGGATTAGAATTTGGCGATTTTAATGATATTCAGGTTGTTTTTGAACAAAAAGAAAAAGCAGAAAATCTTGAAGAACATCCGATGAGCAAGAATATGAAAGAAAGTCTGATCGAATTTCTAAAAGAAAATCCGTCAGAAATAAATTCTCAGGACGAATTGGGTTACACTTTTTTACACCGTGAAGCTATTGCAGGAAATAGTACATCGGTTGAAATTTTACTACAATCTGGAGCCGATAAAAATGCTCAAAATCACGTTGGCAAGACGCCGCTGGATTACGCTAAAGAATTTAATTGGGAACATTTGATTCCATTATTTTAATTAATTAAACAATAAAAAATGGCAAATTCTTTTTATTCTCACCTGGCTTTTATTGGTCCTGAATCAAATGCATCGATTTCTGTTTTAAAAGAATATTTAGATGCTTTTTACGAAGATCCAGAAGATGGCACCCAAACAGAGATTGTTCTGGAAAACAATCAGATTACAATTACTTTTGACGATGGATATAATTTTTATATTTATTTAGCACAAGAAGAGCATGTAAATGTAGAAGCGGTAGAACTTGCAGATTTCAACTCCGAAGATTACAATGAAAATCCTTTTGACGCAGCTAAACTTAGAGCTTCTACAAAACGATTTGAAATTTGGGGAGATGAAGATTTTGACATGGATTATTTTAATGACAGTCTTTTTATATTAGAACAGATTGAGAAATTTAATGACATTATTATCTTCCAAAATCATTAACATTTTTAGATACATTTTAAATCCGATTTGCAGTGACAAGTCGGATTTTTTATTTTAAAAGCATTTTATTTTAATAACTTTAGAGGTAAATTCTATTATTATGAAAGAAATATTTATTGTTGAATTTCCTTCTAATCTTGGGCTAAAAGAACCTCAAGCGGGCAAAGAACCTGGTGTCAAAGATCTGCCGGACTGGCTGTGGAAACATAGTTTTCATAAAATCATTAATCCAAAAGACACTATAAGACTTGATGCGCCAAAATATTCGAATCATAAAGATTCCGAAACCAATATTCTAAATATAGATTCATTGGTTACTTATGCACGCGAACAAGCATATTTGTTAAACAATCTACTGACACAACATAAATTGCCGCTTATTATTGGGGGTGACTGCAGTATTCTTTTGGGGGCTGCAATTGCTTTAAAACAAAAAGGCAATTACGGATTGTTTTATCTAGACGGTCATACCGATTTTATGGATATTTCCCTCTCAGAAACGGGAGGTGTCGGCGGCATGATCGCTTCTATTGTCGCCGGAAAAGGACATGAAAAACTGACTAATATTTTAAATTTGTCTCCCTATATTCAAGAGGAAAATGTATGGTGCGTAGGAAATCGGGAGTATGATGACGAATACGAAAATGAAATTCGAAATGCAGCCGCCGTTTATGTAAGTCTAGAAGAGCTTCGAAAACAAGGAATAAAAGCTTGTGCAAAGAATTTTCTTTTGCAAGTCGAAAGTAAAAAACTGGACGGTTTCTGGCTTCACATTGATGTAGATGTTCTAAATGATCACATCATGCCGTGTGTGGACAGCAGAACACCTGACGGGCTTTCGTACGCAGAGTTTAATGAATTGCTTTCTTTTTTATTGGAAAGCAAAAAATTATCGGGACTTGAAATTACTATTTTAGATCCGGATTTGGATCCAGACGGAAAATATACGAAAGATTTTATTGCAAACTTTACAACTGTCTTTAATGCAGCGCTAAACGTGTGATTACTTGTGTAAATAAAAATAGAAATCCGATCTTCATTAGTAAATCGGTTTTTTTATATTCAGATCGCTTATTTAAAAACATAAACTTTTTCTTATATTTGGGTTTTAAAATATAGAAATGAATTATTTTATCTCGTTTAGAATTCAGAAACAATTCAAACTGATTTTGGGATGTTTTTTACTGCTTTTTTTAAATTCCTGTTATTCTTATAAAATTACCAATAAAGAATTTAGACATTTTAAAAACACTGATTCTAAAGAAACTGCGTATGTTTTGAATGCTTCTTTACAAAAAGAATATAAAATTTTAGAGCAGTCAAATTTGTTTAAAATTACCGAAGACAGTACCAAAACAGATTTAAAAATTAAACTATATCCGCTTCGAACTTATCCAAGCTGCGGTAATCCGCTTATGGCGCAGGTATTTACTTTGGGGCAGATGCCGGTATCACTTCCAAACAATTATGAATTCCAATACGACCAAATACGAAATGGAAAAACGACTTCCCAAAAAATCAATTTGGGAGTAACACAACGCTATTGGTTCTGGGACATCTTTACTTTTAATCGAAATTTCGAAAAAAAAGCAGGAAAGGTTTTATTGGGAGAATCCAAATTCAAACAAAAATAATCCCATTCAGAAAAAGACTCTTATTTATTTGAGAGTTCTTTAATAAAAATCTTTTTAGTAAACGTTTTTATAAACTTTTCCAAAATCGAAGAATTCATTTTCATTTCAAATTTCATATCCCTAAATTTATTTTTCTAAAAAAAGTAAATAATCCGCATATGACTTTAGAAGAATATAAAAAAGAATTTAACGAAGATGATGCAGTCGGCTGGCTGGAAATCGATAAAGAATTTGATCGTTTATATCCAGGACAAGAACCCAAACATTTTGCTCCTGCAATAAATTATATGCTTGGCGGTGAACATCCGCTTGACGGGGTAAGTTATTACGAAAGTAAAAACCAAGAAAACCATTATCATTTTATTACTTACGGCTTTTCTGAATTGTATTACAATGAAGAAAAAGTAGACGGAGAATTCAGTAAATGGGGATTTGAATTGACTTTTAGGCTTAAACCATTTGAAGCCGACAACGGAAATCCGAGCTGGGTTGTGGCTTTACTTCAAAATATTGCAAAATATGTTTTTAGCAGCGGTAATTGGTTTGAAGAATTTCATTACATGCCTGCAAATGGCCCTATTCGTCTTGATACTGAAACTGATATTACGGCATTGGTTATTATTGCGGATCCTGAAATTCCAAAAAAACAAACACCTCACGGCGAAGTTTCTTTTTTACAAATTGTTGGAATAACAACTGAAGAATACGAAAATATCATTGCAAATCCGGAAACCGTCGAAGAACTGGTTTCTAAATTAAAAGAAAACAATCCTTTGTTAATTACAGATTTAAATCGAAAAAACTAAAAATACCTACAAGCCAAAATGATTAATTATAATAACAAAATCTTTAAACCTGTAAGCAATACAGAAAACGGAGAAACTTCTAGCGAAACTGCTTTTCATTACAAACAAAACGGCAGTATTTTGACTTCTGAATATTCTGGCGGAAAAATTATTTCGGGGCATTTAATTGGTTTGGTAAATGACGAAGGTGAAATCGAAATGCGCTACCATCAGGTAAACGAAAAAGGAGAATTAATGACTGGAATCTGTACTTCTAAACCCGAAATTTTAGAGAATGGAAAAATCAGACTTCACGAGACTTGGCAGTGGACTTCTGGAGATCTTTCTAAAGGAAATTCTGTTTTAGAAGAACAATAAAACCTTTTTTCATAATTTTATAAGGAATTTATACCAACCTAAAAGCAATTATTATGAAAACTGAAATCCAGAATTACAATAATGCTCAAACCGATTCGGACAAAGAAATCTGTGATCTTTTGTATGAAATTATAAATGATAATTTGGCTGAAGCCGAAAATAAAATCTGGCACGCACATCCGGTTTGGTTTCTCGACGGAAATCCGATTGTGGGTTACAGCAAACTAAAAGGTTCTGTTAGATTATTATTCTGGAGCGGTCAATCTTTTGAAGAAGAAAAATTGCAAAACGAAGGCTCTTTTAAAGCGGCAGAAATGCGTTATACAGAAATTTCGCAGATCAATAAAGAAGATTTGAAAAGGTGGCTGGAGAAAGGCAGGGAAATCCAATGGGATTATAAAAATATTGTGAAACGAAAAGGAGTTTTAATCCGATTAAAATAAAAAAGAACTCAAAAACAACTACAATCAAAATGAAATTTTTAACCGCCGTAACTTTTTTATTTATAACCCTAAACACATTTTCTCAAAATAAAATGCGACCTGTAAACGAATTAACAAATAACAAAAATCTAGGCTGGAAAGATATTCAGGAATGGTCTGGCAAAGCGACAAATAAACTGGAAATTCTTCCTGCAGATCCTCAAAAAGCTAAAGATGCTTTATACCAAACGCAAGTAACTACAGATTCTGCAATGGGAGCTGTAATTTATAAAACGGGCGGTATTTTGGTAGATGACGGCTGGATCAGGATTTTGGGTTCTGGAAATGCAAAATTAGATCGAAGTCTTCCTGGATGGAACAAAGGAAAATCGTTTAAAGAGTTTGGCGAAAAACCTGATTTTCTATTAGTTGCTGATGATGCATTGGGCGGTTTCTTTATTTTAAACGGCGGCGCGCTTGGAACAGATTTAGGAAAAATGTATTATCTCTCGCCAGATAACCTGCAATATGAAGCGCTTGACATTTCTTATTCGGAGTTTTTGTTATTCTGTTTTAATAATGATTTGAATAAATTTTACGAAGGCAGCCGATGGGAAAAATGGAGAGAGGAAGTCTCTAAATTAAACGGAGATAAAGTCTTTAATTTTTATCCATTTCTTTGGACAGAAGAAGGTCAGGATATTAACAAAACATCTCGAAAAATAATTCCGGTTGAAGAGCAATACGGTTTTAATATCGATATTAGAAAGCAAATGGGACTTTAGTTTTTTTTTAAAGTCGCAAAGCTTCGGAGGTTCAAAGTCACAAAGGTCTTTCATAATCCAAAATTGTATTTAAAAACATCATTTGAAATGAAAAGATAATTCTTACGCAACTATTTCATAAAAACGGCATCTTTTAATTAAACCAAAATAATTAAAACCATGAAAAAAATGCTATTATTAATTGCGTTAGTTGTTATAAGTTCTTGCTCAAACGATGACGCAGCAACAACTTCTCAAAAAAATCTTCAAGGTAAATGGAAATGGACAGGATCAAGCGGTGGATTTGCTGGAACTACTGTTACACCAAAACCAGATGAAGTCATTGTAATTGAATTTTCAGGTTCAAATTATAGAACGTATAAAAACGGTGCTCTAATCTCGGACGCCCCATTTGAAATAAAAACCGAATCTTCTATTTTTGGAGATGACAGGCCGACGATAGTAAGCAGTAATCCTGATAAATATTTTATAAGAATGTCTTTTTCATTTGAAGGAAACAAACTGTTTTTAGCCCAAGAATGTTATGACTGTTTTGGATCGAGTTATGTTCGGGTAAAATAAAAGGACAAGACTTTAGCATGATTTTAATTTGTAACTTTAGATACATCAAAAACGATCTAAAACACTTAAAATCATGCTAAAACAAATTATACTTCTGCTATTTCTGCTTTTAGGTATTACAATTTCTGCTCAAGAAACCAGTTTTATTGCACCCGATTATAAGGCAATAGAAAAAGAAATATCTAATAAAAAATCGACTTATTATTATCCGAAATTAATGGAGCGTTTAATAAAAAACGACACACTTTTAACTCATGACGAATTTCGTCATTTGTATTTTGGCTATTTTTTCCAACCCAAATACAATGCTTTTTGGCAGTCTCCTGATGAAAAGAAGCTTAGAGAATTTTATAATAAAGATACTCTTGGCGTGGCTGATTATGACGAAATTATCAAATTAGCAAATCATTCGCTGAGTGACTTTCCATTTGATTTAAAACAGCTGAATTATCTGGCTTATATCTATCATCTTAAAGGTGACGAAGAAGCTGCTAAAACGGCGTCGTATAAGTTTCACAATATTATGAATGTGATTTTTTCTTCTGGTGATGGAAAACAATGTGAAACTGGTTTTCATGTTTTGCTGGTTGAACATGAATATGTTATGCTGAATCTTTTTGATATAAAATCTAATTCGCAGTCACTAGTGGATAATTGCGATTATCTCGGTTTCGAAAAAGGCAAATACAAAGTAGATGGCATTTATTTTAATATTGAAAAAATGCTCGAAAATGAGAGTAAATCTTTGAAATGATTTTTTTATAACTACATAGGCGTTAAGACGTAAAGATCTAAAGTTTTTAAAACCTCGTATTTTATTTTTTTTACAGTTTTTCAAACTGTTACGCAACCTTTTGTAAATATTTTCATCTTTTAATAAACCAAATATATGTAACCAGATGAAAAACTATTTACTATTATTTACATTATTGATCTTAACTTCATGCAGCAATAACAGTGATGATGCACCTAAAACGAGTCCTAATGCTATTTCGATGGCAAAAAACGTACAAGGAAAATGGAGATGGATCGGAACTAAAAATGGTGTTGACGGAACAATCTCTACTCCCAACTCAACAAATACAACTATTATTCTTGAATTTTCGGGTTCTAAATTTAAAAAGCATGTGGATGAAGCTTTGGTTATGGATACGAAATTTGAGATAATATCTCAAGTTCCGAACGGCGAAGAAATTCTATCACTTGTTACAATGGGTCACCAAAAAGTTACCAGCAAGTCCGCACAAATTCTTCCTGACACTAGTAATGAAATTATTAAAATTTCGGGTAATAAATTAAGTTTAAGCCTTCCCTGCAATCAATGTAATAGCTCTGAATATACTCGAATACAATAAAAAAAAATAAACAAGATGAAAAAAATAATTACTTTTCTATTTAGCATTGTTCTTTTTACAAGCTGTTCCAGTGATGATGATGACAAACAAAATCCAGTTGTTGGAAAGTGGAAAATGGTAAAGATCGAAACGCTCGTTCATATAACAAATACCAAAAGCTCCGAAGATGTTTCTAATCAAAACATTACTTATACATTTGATAGACGTTCTAATTTAACTATTAATAAAAATGGTCAGATAGAAAGTTATAAGTATCAATATAAAATAGATTATCTCGGTGGAGGGATGCCTGGAGAACCCAAAACCTCATTTGTTATTGTAAATGATGCAAAATGGACCTATCAAATAGTAGACGGAAAAATGGTTTTAGGATCATCCTACGTCGACGGTTCTGATTATTTTTTTGAGAAACAATAGTTGTTTTTTTTAGCTGCAAAGGCGCAAAGTTTCAGAGACACAAAGTTTTTTTTTAGATAAAAGATTGTCTTTTAAAAAACTTTGTGCCTTTGTGCCTTTGCGCCTTTGCTACAAAATTTATGTCTTAATTTATTAGAAACAACGAATTGCTGAATAAAAGAATTCCGTTTTCCCAGAAACCTCTAAAAAGCGGATTATCCATCATATAAATTACATTTCCGTCTCCTCTTCTATCCACTGCAAAAGATACTGTTTCAGGCAGTTTCTTCTTAATGTCATTTCCAACAAAACCATAACTCAAAAAGTTCTTCGGAATATAAGCAACATTGATGGCATTTTTTAAAAGTGAAAAGGATCTTTCATTGGTTTTTAAACTAAAATAAGTGTTGCCGAGACCAAATGCCATTGGATAAGTTTTATCTAATTTATTTTCGATAATTGCGCCAGGAATTGTACCTGAGATTTCTCTTCGTTCAGAACCTTCAAAGTCTAAAAAGCGTTTTTTAAGTTCGATTTCTCTTTGCTCTTTCTCCGATTTTTCTTTGTCTTCTTTGCTGGCAAACATACTTAAAGCGTAACCTTCACGATCCTGAAATAAAGAAATGGCGTTGCTCATAGCAATGACTTTTCCTCCGTTTTTAATCCAATCATCAATTTGTCTTTTCTGATCGTCCGAAAAATCATAAGAACCATCCGAAAGTATTAATGTATTGTAATTGTATAATTTAACGCGATTGAAATTAGCTGTTTCTACAATACTTACAGGATATTTTATAACCTCATCCAAGTAATGCCAATTGGCTCCAAATTCTGTCGAAACGATTCCTTTTCCAGAAAGCATCAGGATTTTTGGCGCTTTCAAAAGAACAAAGTTTTCGCCTCCAATATCTTTCGAATTAGTCGAAAATCCTGTCGAAATAAAACTATAATCCGATTTGATTTTAATGATTTCACTGACCGTTTTTTCAAAATCAGCAATTTTCGGATTGTCCGCTCGGCTGATAATTAAACCGCCCGGCTCTATTGTTAAAGTACCAAAAACAGCTTTTTTCATTGCCGAACGCACTTTTATACTCGCCTGATGCAATGCAGAAACTACTTGAGCAGAAACTCTGCTGTTCCAAGGAACATAAAATGCATAAACACTTTCGGGAATAGTTTTGGGAACAATTTCAATTGAACTTTTTGTTTTTAGAGCAAGTGCATTTTTTACCGCATAACCTTCAATTCCGTAAGCCAAAGGCAATGCCCAAGCCGTTATATCATAAGATAAACTATCATTTAATTTTTGATTTGGTTCGAATAAAACCTGCGCCAAAACAGATCTTGGCTGATCTGCTTTTATAAGCAAATCATTTGGCTCAATTTTAAAACTCTCTATTTTCTTATTTTGATAATGAAAACCCGAAGCGCTTGCAGATGCATCGGCGTAACTAAATTCAATGTCGTTCTTTTTCAGCAATTCAGCCAATTGTTCGACTTTTGCATTGCTTTTCAAAACATAGGTATTGTAAATTCCCTTTGCTTTTTTGCGGGCATTTGCATGAAAATCTCTAAAACCTTTAAGCAATACTTCCTTTTGCGAAGCCGCACTTTCTACAACTGTCAATACTGCCGTTGCATGATGCGTTAAACGGTCTTTTATCGTCACATTTGTACCATTTTCCATCGTCACTTCGCGCCCCGCTCCTATTCCGCCCTGTTCTAATGTTAATCCGACAGCGCCGTTATACGTTGGATAAGTATCTCCGTAACTCGGATAAAACAAATCAAAACGTTCTCTGGTATTGTACATCCAGTTTTGTTTGTCGAATTTCTGCGAAATATTTTTCCCTAAAACATTATGAAAATCTTTTTGATACTGCTCAATAAATTCATGAAGCGGTTCTGCAGCAGGCGGAAAAAAGTAAGGCGAATTATAACTCATTTCATGCACATCAGTATGAACCTGAGGCATCCATTGGTTGTATAATTTTAAACGTTGCTGCGATTCTGCCTGCGTCTGCCAAGCCCAATCTCTGTTTAAATCAAACAGATAGTGATTGTATCTTCCGCCCGGCCAGACTTCCATATGTTCACGATCGTACAAACCCGGATGCGTTTTTTTTCCCGAAATTTCTCTAAGCCAGTTTCCGTAACGAGAATAACCGTCTGGATTAATACACGGATCGAGAACTACAACTGTATTTTTGAGCCATTGTTTTGAGGTTTCATTTGACGGATTTAAAAGCTCGTAAGCAACTGTCATCGCACTTTCTGTTCCTGCAAATTCATTTCCATGAACATTAAAACTAAGCCAGACAATAATTTTATCTTCAACTGCAGCATTTTTCGCTGTCGAAAGTCCGATAGAGGCCAAATTATTATTTCTGATTTGTTCCAGATTTTCTAAATTTTCTGGAGAAGAAATAAAGTAAACATTCAAATCACGCTGTTCATTCGTTAAGCCGTATTGTTGTTTTTTAATCAATTTTGAATTCTCTGTCAGGTATTTAAAATAATCTTCAACCTGATGATAATAACTGATCTGTTTTCCGTAACTTGGAATAAATTCTGTAGGAGATTTTAGCTGTGCCAAAGCTGAAATTGAAGTAGTTATAAAAAATAACGCAGCGTAAAAGTTTTTTGTCATAATAGGAAATGGTTTGCAGTTGGTTAAAAATAAGAATTAACTTTATATAATCTCAAATTCCTGTTAAATATTAGCATAATGGATCAATCTTTAAAACAAATACTTTGGAGACAATTTGGAGCGAGTATCGATATGCTCAAAAATGCTATTGAATTATGTCCAGAATCTCTTTGGGACACAGAACAGCAATTTGGCTATAATGCTTTTCATTGTACTTTTTTTCTGGATTATTATTTAACCCTCGATCCAGTAGGTTTTACTCCGCCTCCACCTTTCTCATTATCTGAATTTGAAGATCGGCTCCCTGAAAGAGTTTATACCAAAGCAGAAGTTCTTCATTATTTACAATTCTGCCGTGAAAAATGTAAAAATTTAATTGGTACTATGACAAATGAAATTTATGAGAGTGATTGGATAAACGAATCTAAAACCATGAAATATAATGTAGTTGAAATTCTACTTTACAATATGCGCCACGTACAGCATCATGCAGCACAGTTGAATTTAGTACTTCGAGAAAATATAAATGATGCTCCTCACTGGATCCGTCATGCAAAAGATACTTTTTAATTTTATACCAATGAATATACTAATAGTTTACGCTCATCCGAGTAAAAAATCATATACTTTTCAGGTTTTAGAAAGACTGAAATCAGTTTTAAATACCGAAGACTTTGAAGTCGAAATCTCCGATTTATATGCTTTAAATTTCCAAAGTGATTTGTCTGAAGAAGAATACGAACGCGAAGGTTTTGCTAGAACGGAACTTCCTATTCCTGCTGATGTTTTGGCAGAACAGGAAAAAATAGAAAAAGCCGACTGCATTATTTTTCTTTATCCGGTTTGGTGGAGCGACTGCCCTGCAAAACTAAAAGGCTGGTTTGACCGTGTCTATTCTGTTGGATATGCTTACGGACAAAACGAAACTTCAAGAAAAATGAAAACCGTACCGCTTGGATTGGTTATTTGTACTGCCGGTCATCCGAATGAATTTCTTAACGAAACCGAAATCGCACCAAGCATGGTCAAAATTATGCTTGAAGACCGTCTCGGGAAACGTTTTGAGGAAAAAGAAATGATCATTCTCGGCGGTACTTTAGAACTAGAAAATGTAATGACAACCCATTTTCAGGTCATTGATAAAATTCCGGAGAAAATTAAATTGCTAAACGAAGAATTTTATGACGTTTAATGTCTATTTTTATCGAAAATAATTTAAACATCAATACAATAATGATAGAAAACGACGCATTAGAGAAATCAGTTTTTGAAGAAATTCCAACAGAAAAAATTTATTCCGAAAAAGCCATAAGAATAACGACTTTCTTAGCAGGTCCACTCGTAGCGGGTTATTGTATTTCAGAAAATTTTAAAGTTTTTAATGATTTAGAAAAAGCAAAAAAGACCTGGCTTTTAACTATTCTTCTATCTGTATTAATTATTTTATTGGCTTGCTTATTACCCGAAAATATCCCAACATTCATTTTTCCGATTATTTACGTTTCGATCACGTCTTATTTTCTAAAAACATATCAAGAAAAAGACATTCAAAAACACGTTAGCAATGGCGGCGAAACTTATAACGGCTGGAGAATGGTGGTTATTGGTTTAATAAGCGTATTGGCTCTTTTTTCTGTGATTCTAAGCGTAGTAATGCTTGCCGATTATGTTTAATCAAAATTCCAAAGCTTAAATTCCAAATTCCAATAAAAGAATAAATCTCTGTCCGAAACAGCCCTTAAATTTGTCTTTTACGCACCTTAATCATTTGATTTTTAGATTGTAAATTTACTTTATTAATTTCTAAATCATTTATAATGAGCGCACAAGATTTTACTACAACACTATTGGTTGATCAATCACCAGAAGTTGTTTTTAAAGCCATACAAAATGTACGAGGCTGGTGGTCTGAAGAAATAGAAGGAAAAACAGCAAATCTTAACGATGAGTTTAAGTATCATTATGAAGATGTACATCGCTGTAAAATCAAACTAATCGAAGTGATTCCGAATCAGAAAATCGTCTGGCTGATCGAAGAAAATTATTTCAGTTTTACAAAAGATGATACCGAATGGACGAATACGAAAGCCGTTTTTGATATTTCAAAAAAAGACAATAAAACGCAATTAGTTTTCACTCATATCGGATTGGTTCCAGAATATGAATGCTACGAAGTCTGCAAAGGAGGCTGGACCAATTACATTCAAAACAGTTTAAAGAAACTAATTATGACTGGAAAAGGCGAACCAAACGCTACTGGAAAACCACAAACCGAAACTGAACGAAAATTATCCGAGCGCTAATTAAACTCTAGCTCCAATTGTCTATTTTTTACGCTTAATGCTTTTTTTGATTGTGTCTTTGTTTCCATTTTGCTTAGGATCTGACGACGGTGTGTACGAAGCTCCATCATTTGCACTGTGCCCGGGACCACTTCCTGTTCCTGTACCTTTAGTTTCATCATTTCCAGCTGTGCTTTCGGCGCCTGTAATGGGTCCAGATTGTTCACCTCCTGAATTCGCATCGCCAGAACCTGCAGAGTGGTTATTGGTTGATTGAGTTCCTGCCGTTTGATCGTTTGTCACTGCAGAACTATTAGTTGTACTTGCAGTATCATTTGGAGTTTCGGCAGCTGCGTTTTCAGAATTTGGGTTATTGTAAACTTCATCACTGTAGCCATCCTGTTTTTTACATGAAAATAAAAAGCAGGTCAGAATAATCCCCAATATAACTGTTAATTTGATTTGATTTTTCATAATATAAAAGTTTGGTTTATATGATTTTCAAATGTAGATTAAGCATAACTTCTTATCTTATAAGATTTCCTTTTTATATTACAGCTTTACCTCTCAACACTCAGATTTTCTTTATTTTACCTATGACTCTGAAATAAACAGTTCTCTAATTAGAATTAAACTGTAATAAATAAATTAGGTAACTAATTATCCCAATTATCTAATTGTCCAAATTATCTAATTATTTTTTTTTGGCTAACACAATAATAGATTTGGCTAAAATAAATCTGCCAATCCAAAGCAACTTTGTACCAATCAAAAAAGTACAAAGATGAAAATTACTATTACAGGTTCTTTAGGGAACATCAGCAAGCCATTAACTGAAGAGTTAGTGCAAAAAGGTCACATTGTTTCAGTCATCACCAGCAGTGTCGACAGGCAAAACGAAATCGAAAATTTGGGTGCAAAAGCATTGATAGGTTCAGTAAACGATTTAGATTTCCTTACTAAAGCTTTTACAGACGCAGACGCTGTTTATTGTATGATTCCGCGCACCAATTATTTTGATCCCAATCTGGATTTAGATGCTTTTACACGGGAAATTGGAAATAATTATGCAAAAGCTATCCAAAAATCGGGTGTAAAACGTGTTGTTTTTTTAAGCAGTATTGGCGCACATTTAGTAAAAAACTCAGGAATTATTCAGCGTTACAACGAAATTGAAGGCGTTTTGAACCAGCTTTCAGATGTTTCGATTACCTTTATGCGTCCGACCTCGTTTTTCTATAATTTGGATGCCTATATTCCGATGATAAAAAACACAGGAAGTATTTTTACCAATTACGGTGCCGGTGAATTGATTCCGTGGGTATCACCGCTTGATATTGCAGAAGCAATTGCGGAAGAACTTACAGCTCCAACCGGGAAAAAAATACGTTATGTGGCAAGCGAAGAATTAACAGGAAACGAATCTGCAGCAATTTTGGGCGCTGCAATCGGAAATCCAGATTTAAAATGGGTTTTAGTAAGCGACGGACAAGTTTTAGAAGGATTAATAAATGCCGGAATGCAGCCAAAAATCGCTGAAGGTTTAGTCGAAATGTACGCTGGACTTTACAACGGAATATTGGGCGAAGATTATTATCAAAACCGCCCAGCCGAAATGGGAAAAACAAAACTCGCAGATTATGCAAAAGATTTTGCACGTAAATACAATCAGTAATTAACTTGTCTTATGGCTGTTTCTCAACCGCATCGAATAAAAAGTATCAGCGAATTTCACGAGTTTCGAGATTTGCCAAAACCTGAGCATCCGCTTGTGAGCGTTTATAATTTTGAAGATCTCAAATATCTTAACAAGAACGAACCCAAAAGTCTAATACTAGATTTTTATTCAATAGCGTTAAAGAAAAACGCTAATGCAAAAATGCGTTACGGCCAGCAGGAATATGATTTTAAAGAAGGTGTTTTACTTTTTATCGCGCCAGGACAAGTATTTTCTATTGAAGGAAATTCCGAATTACAGCACACTGGATATTCATTATTAATTCATCCCGATTTTCTTTGGAACACGCCGCTTGCACAGAAAATCAAACAATATGAATATTTTGATTATGCCGTTCACGAAGCTTTACATCTTTCTGACAAAGGGCAAAAAATGATTCTGGATATTCTAAAAAACATCCAGAACGAATATCAATCTAATATTGACAAGTTCAGCCAAGATGTAATTATTGCTCAAATAGAATTGCTTCTTACTTATTCGGAGCGTTTTTACAACAGGCAGTTTATTACCCGAAAAATAAGTAATCACGAAATTTTATCACGCTTAGAAAAACTGCTGGAAACCTATTTCAGCAGTGATTCTTTGCAAAAGAAAGGCTTACCAACTGTTCACGAAATAGCTGAAAATCTAAATTTTTCGCCAAACTATTTGAGCGGTTTATTAAAATCGTTAACTGGACAAAGCACGCAGCAGCACATTCACAATAAATTGATCGAAAAGGCCAAAGAAAAACTTTCGACCACCAATTTATCCATCAGCGAAATTGCTTTTGAATTGGGTTTTGGGCATCAACAGTCTTTTAGTAAATTATTCAAAACCAAAACAAACGTCTCTCCGATTGCTTTTAGGCAGTCTTTTAACTAAAACATTTCGGTAAATTCAATTCATATTTTTCATAAATTTAGTCCAACTAAAAACCGAAAGATATGAATCCATTTTTTAGAAATACTTTAGCTGTACTTCTTGGTCTTATTGTGGGAAGCGTTGTTAATATGGGAATTATTACCATCAGCGGTTCTATAATTCCACCGCCAAATGGCGCAGACGTTACTACTGCCGAAGGTTTAAAAGCTACGATGCATTTATTTGAACCTAAACATTTTATTTTTCCGTTTTTAGCACATGCACTTGGTACTTTTGCAGGTGCATTAACAACAGCTTTAATCGCTTTTAATCATAAAAAGAAATTGGCATTGTGTATTGGAGCATTCTTTTTGTTCGGAGGAATTGTCATGATTTTCACGCTTCCGTCTCCAATTTGGTTTTCATTGGCCGATGCCGTTTTAGCTTATATTCCGATGGCATATTTGGCGGCAAAAATTGCTTTAAAAAAGAAAAACTAAAGACAATGGCAGCTCAAACAAAAATAAAACCCGCCAAAAAATGCTACGAACATCTTGGCGGCAAACTGGGAGAACTTCTTTTAGAAAACTTTGCAGACAAAAACTGGATTGCCAAAAATAACCCGGCCGACAAGCATTTTTATATTACTGAATTGGGAGAAAAAGAGTTTACAAAACTTGGAATTGATCTTTCTAAAATAAAATCTGAAGAAATATAGTTTTTTGATTTCACGCAGCTTTAAAATGATTTTTTAATTAATTAAATCTGTTTATAAAGTCTGTAATTTTATAACTTTCAGATTCATTTTTGCAAAAAAACAAAGCGCTAATTTTCTTACCTTAGTCTACTTTAAAATTTTGAATTATGACTAAGAAAGAAATTGCTAAAAACTTCTTGAATCTCGCTGCAAGCGGACATTCACATGAAGGTTTTCGATTGTATGTAGGAAAGAATTTCAAACATCACAACGCTTATTTTAAAGGAGATGCTGACACTTTAATGCTGGCAATGGAAGAATCTGCCAGAACCAACCCAAATAAGACTTTTAAAATTCATCATGTTTTGGAAGACGGTAATTTAGTTGCCGTTCATTCACACTTAAAACAAACTCCGGTTGATGTAGGTTTTGCAGTAGTTCATATCCTTAAATTTGAGGGAGAAAAAATCGTCGAGCTTTGGGATTTAGGACAGCCTGTTCCCAAAGATACCATTAATGAAAATGGAATGTTTTAAATAATCATAATTTCAATTAGACATCAACAATAAACCAAAACAATAAATAGCAAACCTTTTAAATGAATTCAATTTTCAGATTTACTGTATTAACCGTTCTTTTTTTATTTTCAAATTGTAATTCATTTGCACAAAAAACAGCAGATCTTTCTGTTCAAATTGACAGCACTCTGACGGCATCTTCTCCTAAATTTAATGGAACGATTTTAATTTCTCAAAAAGGAAAAATAATTTACAGTAAAGCTGTCGGTTTTGCTGATTTTGACACAAAAGTGCCTTTAAAGATGGACAGTCAATTTGAAATTATGTCTAACACCAGACAAATTACGGCTGTTTTAATTTTGAAAGAAGTAGAACAAGGCAAAATAGATTTGCAGACTCCAATCAAAAAATACCTGCCAAATCTAAAACAAAGCTGGGCAGATTCTATAACAGTTCATCAATTATTAAATCATACACACGGAATTGTTGATCCAAATAAACCTCTGGCTTTTAGACCAGGAAGTCAGTTTAAATATGGTAATGAAGGGTATCCTTTTCTAGGGCTGATTATTGAATCTGTTACTAAAAAGCCTTACGCGGAAGTGGCTGGCGCTCTTTTTAAAAGTCTTAAAATGAAGAATACTTTTTGTTATTCTAAAGACAATAATCTAAATTTGGTTACGGGTTATATGAATGAAAATGGTAAATTAGAAAAAGCAGAAAACTCTTTAATTACTCCCTATAAAGTTCCATCTGCTGGAGTAATTTCAACCGCAAATGATGTGTTGATTTGGAATAATAATCTTCATAAAGGAAAAATCTTAAAACCTAAAACGTATCAATTAATGATCCACTATACTATTTTGGCACAGCATAATGTTTTTGGAAAAGAAAAAGTCGGCTATGGTTACGGACTCAGAATTGTTGACAAATAATCTCCTAAATATTATGGGCACACTGGTCTAGGAGATGGTTTTTCTTCTTTAAATTTGTATTTCCCAGAAAATGATGTGAGTATGATTGTATTAGAAAATGAAATGAATGCAAATTCTGATTTGTTTTATAAAATGGGAATTAACATCAAAAAACTGCTTTTGAAAAGTGATTTGTTCAACCAAAAACAATAAAAATGGCAACCAATAAAACTACCGAAACCCAAGATAGTGTTACTGATTTTATTAACGCTGTTGAAAACGAAGCCAAAAGAAAAGATGCTTTTGAGCTTCTTAAAATACTACAAGAAGCAACAGGTTTTGAACCAAAAATGTGGGGACCAAGTATTATTGGTTTCGGAAGTTATCATTATAAATACGATAGCGGTCATGAAGGAGATGCGCCGTTAGCCGGTTTTTCGCCTAGAAAAGCGGCAATGACCGTTTATTTTTATCTGCCGGAGGAAAAGAAAGAAGAATTTTTATCGAAACTCGGAAAACATACCTCTTCTAAAGCTTGCATATACATTAAAAAATTAGCTGATATTGACATAGAAATCTTAAAAAAGATCGTTTTGCTTTCTATCGAATACACTTTAAAATTATATCCTCCAAAATAAAAAATGATCACATTCTTAATTTTAATAGCCCTTTTTTTAATTGCCTTTTGGGGTTTTATGCAACAACCGAAATTCGGAAAAGCTCCTTCTGGTGATAGATTAAAGCTTATTTTGAATTCGCCTCAGTACAAAAACGGAAAATTTGAAAATCAGAATTACACGCCGGATCTTGCCGAGGGAGTTAGTTATTTTTCGATGTTTTATGAATTCTTTTTCAAAAAAGTAGAAAGAAAAACTCCAACCGATTTGATTCCGTCAGTAAAAACAAATTTATTAGCACTTTCGCTGGATCAAGATGTTTTGGTTTGGTTCGGACATTCTTCTTATTTCATACAATTGGCAGGAAAGCGTTTCTTGATCGATCCTGTTTTTAGCGGCAACGCCTCGCCTATTCCCGGCACGACAAAATCGTTTAAAGGAACAGATATTTATACCGTTGATGATCTTCCAGAAATTGATTATTTACTGATAACGCACGATCATTATGATCATTTGGATTATGAAACTATTCTAAAACTCAAACCAAAAACAAAAAAAGTAATCACGGCTCTTGGCATTGGTTCACACTTTGAGTTTTGGGGTTTTCCTGCAGAAAATATTATTGAAAAAGATTGGTTCAACAAAGTAGCATTAGATCAAAATCTAACACTTTATACCGCTCCATCAAGACATTTTTCGGGAAGAAGTTTTAAACGCTGCAACACGCTTTGGACTTCATTTATTTTAGAAACAAACGATTTCAAAATGTATTTGGGCGGTGACAGCGGTTATGATTCTCATTATAAAGAAATCTATGAAAAATATGGTCCGTTTGATATTGCTCTTATTGACAACGGCCAATATGACGAAAAATGGAAATACATTCATAATATGCCGGAAGATGTCATAAATGCAATGAAAGATTTAAAACCTAAACGGGTTTTGCCTGTTCATTCTTCTAAATTTGTTCTGGCACTTCATCCTTGGGATGAACCTTTGAAAAGAATAACAGAATTGAATCAAAACCTTGAAAATCCTTTTCCGTTAGTTACTCCGATGATTGGTGAATTGGTCGAACTCAGAAATGAGAATCAGCAGTTTAAAAAATGGTGGGAAGGTATTCTATAAAATAAATATAAAAATGAAAAGAAAAGTATTTTTCTTAGCGCTTATAACGGTTTTCTTTTCTTGCAATAAAAAAGAAATAGTCCTAAAAAAGACACCTAAAAATGTTGATACTATCGCTGCAAAAGATTCTGTAAAAACAAGTCCAATCGAAAAAACAACAGATTCTACAGCTTGTGTTGATGTTGTTATTGAAATTTTGACAACTTCGCCTTCCTACATAAAAGACACAAAAGGATTGTATGAAGCTGTTGTAAAAAATGGAGGAACTTCTATTGGAATTACTGTCGAAGGAAGTCCAAATCCCAAAACAGATAAAGCTTTAAGCTATTCTGAAACTTATGATTTAAGTCTTCATGAAACATATCCAGATCGAATGCCGACTATTGCAAGATATACTTTTGATCCTTCAAAAAACCAACTTTTTGAATATGATGTTGTTGAAGACACTTTAATGCCCTTAAAATTCAATAAAAATTTACTTTCAAAGTTTTTAAAAGCATGTAAATAAAAGATTTAAATTAATCGATATCTCTTAAAACAAAAATAAATTGAATAAGCTATTAAAATTTTTCCTTTTTATTTTCCTTTTCAGCGTTCAAGGAAATGCCCAGAACACTTATGTTTTCCTGGGTTCCTACAATCGTGATGTAAATGCCGAATCGATTCAGGTTTACGAATTGGATATGAAGGGAAATCCAAAGAAAATAACATCGGTTAAAAACATAATCAATCCGTCCTATTTAACGCTTTCGCCAGACGGAAAATATCTTTATGCCTGCACAGAAACCAAAACGCCAAATGCCGGAAGTGTAAGCAGTTTTGAATTCAATCCAGAAAAAAAATCGCTTACTTTTTTAAACAAACAATCCAGCGGTGGAGAAAATCCTGTGTATCTGTCGGTTCATAAAAACGGAAAATGGCTTGTAAACGCTAACTATACAGAAGGAAGTGTTGCGGTTCATCCAATTTTAGAAAATGGCAAAATTGATTCGCTTGCACAGAATTTTCAATATAAGGACGGAAGTGTAAACAAAGACAGACAAACACGTTCGCACGTACATTCGGCTGTATTTTCTCCAAACCATGATTATTTGTTTTTACCCGATTTAGGAGCCGATAAAATACGTTGTTACGCCTTTGATGAAAATCTGAAAAAGCCTTTGGTTGAAACAACAACACCATTTACCAAAACCGATTTAGAAGCGGGACCAAGACATTTTACGTTTCATCCCAATCAAAAATTCGGATATTGTATTGAAGAGATGGCTGGACAAATAAGTGTTTATAATTACGAAAATGGTGTTTTAAATAAAATCCAGCGTATTGCAGCGCATCCCGAAAAAATAAAAGAAGGTTTTGAAAGTTCTGACATTCATATTTCTCCCGACGGAAAATTTCTATACGCTTCAAACCGCGGTAAAGAAAATAACATTGCTATTTTTTCTATTGACGAAAACGGACTTTTAAAAAACATTGGTTATCAATCTACTTACGGAAATCATCCCAGAACTTTTGCACTCGATGAGAGCGGAAATTTTTTAATTGTTACCAATGTGCTTTCTGGAAATGCAACTATTTTTAAAAGAAATCCAGAAACTGGAATGCTGAAAAAAATAAGTAAAATTAAAATGGAAAATGTCTCTTGTGTTCAGATAAAAAAGATATAAATAGTATTTGTCATTGAATTTCAAAACAAAACCACTTTTAAAACATAAAAAAATGAATACTCCAATTTTAAATTTACAACCCGAAATAATAGAAAATGAGACCATTAAATTAGTTCCGCTTAAAGAAACTGATTTTGAAAATCTTTTTGCAGTGGCTTCAGATCCGTTAATTTGGGAACAGCATCCGAATAAAAACCGATATGAAAAAGAAGTATTTTTAAACTTTTTTGAAGGCGCAATAGAAAGCAAAGGAGCGTTTCTTATTATCGACAAAACTACAAACGAAGTTGCCGGAAGTACCCGTTTTTACGATTACGAACCCGAAAATAAAAGTATTTTTATTGGATATACTTTTTACGGAAGAAAATTTTGGGGAACAGGATTTAATTCTCAAGTAAAAAAAATGATGCTGGATTATGCATTTCAAGCCGCTGATAAAGTTCATTTTCATATTGGTGCCGAAAATTTCCGTTCGCAAAAAGCAATAGAAAAATTAGGTGCCGAAAAAATAGACGAAATCAATATGGCATATTATAATGAGCCTTCGCGACATAATTTTGTTTACAGAATAAAAAAGTAAAGAACGATTCGTAATTGTTGAGTAGAAGAATTTAAATTTTAACCATTATTTAAAAGAAAAAAATGTCACTATCAAACTTCAATTTACAGCCCGATTTCTTAGAAAACAAAATCACAAAGTTAATTCCGTTAGAAGAAAAACATTTTGAAGCATTATTTGAAGCGGCTTCCGACCCTTTAATCTGGGAACAAAATCCTGTAAAAGATCGACATACAAGAGAAGGATTTAGTGCTTTTCTTGAAATCATAAAAACAAAAAGTTCCTTCTTAATCCTCGACAAAGAAACTAATGAGATAATGGGAACGACAAGTTTTTATGATTACAATCCCGAAAAATCGAGTGTTGGAATTGGTTACACTTTTATAACCAGAAAATATTGGGGCGGACCTTATAATGAGTCCAACAAAAAATTAATGATCGATTATGCTTTTCAGCATGTTCATTCAATCCTTTTTCATGTTGGGGCAGAAAATTTCCGTTCTCAAAAAGCTGTTTTAAAACTTGGAGCAACAAAAATCAATGATATGACATTTACAATAAATGGTGTAGAGGTACCTTTTTTTGAATACGAATTGCGCAAATAAATTAGTCTCCGTTTACACATCAAACTTTTATATTAAACCTTACACAAATAATGAAAAGAATAACCGTTTTCTGTGCCTCTAGTTTTGGTACAGACAAAATTTATGAAGAACAAGCCGTTTTAGTTGGAAAAACTTTGGCAGAACAAAATATAGAATTGGTTTACGGCGGCGCAAACGTCGGTTTAATGGGCGCTGTTGCTGATGGTGCTTTACAAGCTGGCGGAAAAGTAATTGGTGTTCTTCCGGACTTTTTACGCTCTAAAGAAATCGCGCATTTAGGTTTAACCGAATTAATTTTGGTGGAAAGCATGCACGAAAGAAAAACCAAAATGAGCGATTTATGCGATGGTGTAATTGCTCTTCCCGGAGGTTTTGGAACGCTCGAAGAACTTTTTGAAATGCTGACTTGGGCACAGCTGGGACTTCATAAAAAACCAATCGCGATTTTAAATATTAACGGATTTTACGATGCATTAATTACTTTGCTCGAAACGATGACCGAAAAAGGTTTGTTAAAAGAAGTCAATCAAAAAATGCTTTTGGTAAGTGATAACATTGATGATTTATTGTATCAAATGAAAAATTATACGGCACCGACTGTTGGAAAATGGATTGAGAAGAAAGAGGTTTAATTTTTTAATTAGGAATGATGAGTTATAAATTTTCTGTTATACTATATAACATAATGGCTGAGAGTTAGATGTAAAAAAATAGCCTTATCTTTACATTTCTTTCAAAATTCCAACCAATAATTCATAACTCATCATTCACAATTTTAAAAAGATGAAAACAGAAAACAATAAATATGCGAAGGCCGAAATGCTGATTCGAAAACCTGTTTCAGAAGTTTTTCAGGCTTTTATTGATCCAGAGATTACCCATAAATTTTGGTTTACGAAAGGATCGGGAAAATTAGAAGAAAACCAAAAAACAGAATGGACTTGGGAGATGTATGGTTTTTCGCTTTCGGTTACGACTTTGGTTTTACAGGAAAATAAAAAAATTGTCGTAGAATGGGGAAATCCAGACGAAACCACTTTGGTTGAATGGATTTTTAGTCCGTTAAACGAAAATGAAACTTTTGTAAGCATTACAAATTCTGGATTTCATGGCGATACCGATAAAATTATAGATCAAGTCAGAAATTCTACTGAAGGTTTTACATTGGTTTTAGCAGGAGCAAAAGCATATTTGGAACATAAAATAATATTGAATTTAGTTCTTGATCGATTTCCGAAAGGATTAGCTTAGGTTTTGTTTCAGGTTTTGAAGTTTTAAGTTTCAAGTTCTTTACTTTGAACTTATATTTAACCGCAAAGTGCGCAAAGATTTACGCTAAGCACGCTAAGTTTTTCACATATCGCTTTGCGAACTTTGCCTTTTTATAAAACCACCAAACAAAAATCTTTGCGAACTTTGCGTTTAATTTCACATCCCAACAAAACCTGAAACTTTGAACCTGAAACCTGAAACAAAAAAAAATGGAAGTTAAAAAACCCGAAAATATCGACGAATATATTGGAGCATTTCCGAATGATGTTCAGGAGATTTTAGAGAAAATCAGGATGACAATTCAGAAAGCGGCTCCAGAAGCAAAGGAGAAAATCAGCTATTCAATGCCGGCTTTTGAGCAAAACGGAATTGTAGTTTATTTTGCTGCTTTTAAAAATCATATTGGTTTGTATGCGCTTCCGAGCGGACATGAAACTTTTCGCGAAGAACTTTCGAAATATAAATCTGGAAAAGGTTCTGTACAATTTCCGTTAAAAGATCCGATGCCTTTTGATCTCATTACACGAATTGTAAAATTTAGAGTAAAAGAGAATTTGGAGAAAACTAAAAAGAAATAATTCTCAATGAACTTACAAGAACATTACGATCAGCTTTACAAAACTGCCAAAGAAGCTATTTTAGACGGAAAATATTCCATCGACTCACTTATTAAAAATGAATCCGATTCTAGATTTGGAATTACACTGCTTATTCGTCCAAGCGACGAAATAAAATCAGAAATACAATTATTACTTTACGATTTAAGAAAAGCAGAACCTGAGCAGTATTTTTATCCCGATTCTGACATTCATATCACCGTGATGTCTATTATTTCTTGTTCGGAAGAATTTGCATTAAACCAAATTTCACCAAACGATTATATCGAAATCATCTGTAAAAGTCTGGTTGAAGTTGACCGTATTAAAATTCAATTTAAAGGCATAACAGCATCTCCATCAGCGATTATGATTCAGGGATTTCCAACTGATGAAACTTTAAATAATTTACGAAATAAATTACGCGAAAACTTCAAAAATTCTGGTTTACAACAAAGTATAGACAGCCGATATACTATTTCTGCAGCGCATGCCACAGTTATGCGTTTTCAGGATAAACTTCAAGATCCGAAGAAGTTAATCGAAATCTCAGAAAAATATCGTGATTATGATTTTGGAGAATTTGAAGTTAAAAACTTAGAATTGGTTTATAACGATTGGTATCAGCGTAAAAGTAATACACGAGTTTTAGGAGATTTTGGCTTGAGATAATCGTTGTCAAATATGATGATTCATTTTTTTATATTTTGATTGATTGAGTAATTTTCTATCACTGTCAAATATATTTACAACTATGTTATTTCCATTAATGGCCGATTCAAAAAACAATTCTTTTTTCTGAATACTTTGTGTGCTTAATAATTTAATATGCAAAGAATTTTCTTTTATATGTATTTGAAATTTTACAGGAAACGAAAAGTTATTTTTAATTTTTAAATCTTTATAACCGTATACAATTGTCGCATCCGTTCCTAAAGGAGTAAACCTTGTTTCTTCTGTATAAATATCGATAGAATGATTATGCCTTTCTAGAATTTCTAATCCTGCAATCAGACTTATTTGGTACACTATTCCAGAAACTTGGCAAATGCCGCCTCCAACATCTTCAACAATCACATTATTTACTATCGTTCTGCTTTTTTTAAAATGAAATTTTGGGTTTCCGATAATTTTAAAAAACGAAAAGATTTGTCCCGGTTTTAAAACGTATTGATTTATCTTTTTGGCGGCCAATTCTAGATTATACAATTTGTTTTCAAAACCTGCATTTTTTTTGATTTCCTGCTCGATTGAAATTTCATAATCAAAATGTAAATTATCATTAGATACAACGGCATATTTAAACAAATCTTTATTAAAAAGATCTGTTCTAAATCTGTTTGCTATTTTTAATCTGATTTTGAATTGTCGCCACATATTTATTTCTTTTCCAATTCAATAATTAAATACGAGCTGTATTCTTTTAGAAAAGAATTTGCCAGAACTGAGTCTATCTTTACAAAAAATCTTCTGCAAAAGTTAGGAAATCGATGTATCGGAAAAAATAAAACACCAAATGTTCTTTTGACTTTAAAATTGGGATGCTGCTTAAAATCAGCAATGCTCAAACTGTTTGCGCCATGCCAATTATTTGCTTTGTAGCCAAGAATTTTTCTTCTTTTACTTGACGGAATATCCAGAATAATGCGGCCGTTCTTTTTTAAAACTCGATTACATTCTGCTAATATTTTTTTCGTTTTAATTTCATTTAAATGCATGAAAAAATGAAAACTCAGAATCGTATCTACAGAATCATTATCCAGATCAAGCGCGTCGGCTTCGTTTTTAAGAAAGATTTTTTCTGGAAATTTCTTTTTAGCAATCTCAACCATTGCTGCACTTGCGTCAATACCGATTTGCGCATAATTGGAAAGTCTTCCTGTTCCGCATGCTAAATCAACATTGTGTTCTTCTGGATTAATTATTTTATCTAAAATAGTACGCTCTTGAAGATCTATAAATTTTCCGTAAGTATTATCAAACCGATTTTCATCGTAAGAGCCTGCCAAATCATTATAATAATTTATAATTTCATCCATTTTTTTGCTTTTAAACTATAGACGAAAATAAAATTATTCTTACTTAAAACAAAGTTTATTTTAGGAGTTATTTAAACTTTCCGAAATGCCACAAAACTCCAGATGGATCGTGCAGAAAACATTCACTTCCCCACTCTTCATAACGAATTGGTGTTAGCTTTACGCCATATTTCTCAGTAAGATTTAAAGCTGAAAGTTCGTTGTAATATCTTTCGACATCATCAACTTCTAAGAAAATCATCGTGTTTTCTATCCAATTTTTATCGTAATAATCCTGAAGGTAAAAAGCGATTTCTCCTGTTTTAAAAACAGAAAAATTGGCTGCTAAAACAGTTTCTTCAAATCCTAAATCTTGGTAAAATTTTCTGGAGATTTGAAAATCTTTGGAACCGATAAACGGACGGATTGATTTGGCGTTGTGGTTCATATAAAATATTTTAATTAGTAAACCGCTTTTTCCTTATTTAGCCTTAATTTTTACCTAACTTTTTAGTAAAATTAACCTTTATTAAAAATACTTCCAATACCTCGACCAATCTGTTCAATTGCTTCAATACCTTTTGCTAGAGGTGTCGAAGTAAAATCTTCGTATGCATCCATCGCGCTTTCTTGTCGGTCGTCCTGCGGATATACTAAGATTACATTGTTATCTGGGAACGATTTTTCGAATTTCTGAGGTAATTTATCGAAGATCGATTGATAAGACACTGAACCTTTTCTTGAAAGATTGAAAACAACTAAATCAGTAGGTTTTATTTCGTCTGAAATACTTTCGAAATCTTCCCAATCCATGATACTCTTAAAGCCTAATTTTGCATTTAATTTCAAATTTAAGGCAATTTGCTGAATGATTTGATGTGTGCCATATTCAGCATAAATTATAATCGGAATACTTAATTCCTGAGATAAACGACAGATTTTCTGCAACAGTAAATGAAACCCTTTTCCTCTTTCTGAAAATGGCGGACAAACAAAAACCAGTCTTTTTTCTTCAATGAAATTCTTTTCTAATTTACAGATAAAAAGACTTTTGTCAACGTTATTGATAATTGAGTCGACATTTTCACCAAAAATTTTATCTAAGAAACCTGTTTTTCTCGGCCATCCGATAATCACAATATCCGACATAATTTCCTTAGACGTTCTAGCAATTCCACTCGCCGGATTATGATCGATTCTGGCAATAGTATTTATTTTTACTTCTGATGCCGAACCTTGAATTACAAATTTATCAACGGCTTTTCTGTATTTCAAAATATTCTTTTCAGCCTGATTGTTATTCGGAACAATCGTCAATAAAGTCACAGGATTTGCCGATTTTTTATCTTTAATCAATAAAGCAAAATCTAACAAACTTGCCGTTGCAGATGTTTTTGCAAGCGGAATCAAAATATGTTCGTCCAGCATGAAATCTTTTCCTGCGTCTTCATGCGAAACTTCTTCTTCGCAGATAGCGATTTTTTTTGCCGCTTTTTCGGTTGCAAATGAAGCGACAATACAAGTAATCAGAATTAAAATAATGGTTCCGTTAAGGATATTTTCGTCTAAGATTTTAGCTTTATAACCCACTAAAATTACAGCAAGAGTGGCTGCTGCGTGTGCACTGCTCAATCCAAAAATCAACTGGCGTTCTGTTTTGGTATATTTAAAAGCAATTTGAGTAAAAAAGGCTGCAATCCATTTTCCAAAAATGGCTACAACACTTAAAGTTCCAGCAACAATTAAAGCTGTTGGTCCGCTCAAAATAACACTTATATCTACCAGCATTCCGACAGAAATCAAGAAAAACGGAATAAATAATGAATTTCCAATAAACTCAATTCTATTCATCAAAGCAGATGAATGCGGAATTAACGGATTTAATGCCAAACCTGCCACGAATGCGCCGATAATTGGCTCTACTCCTGCTACTTCTGCCAAAAACGCGGCAAAGAAAACTACAGAAAGTACAAAGATATAATGCGCATGTTTTTCACTTTCTAATTTCTTAAAAAACCATTTAGCGACTCTCGGAATCAAAAGGAACATAATTGCTGAAAAAATAGCCAGGGAAACTCCCAATTTAAGCCAAAACGCCTGAGTAAGATTTCCTTGACTGCTTCCCATAATTACCGCCAGAATAATCAAAACAGCTGTGTCGGTCAAAATTGTTCCTCCAACAGTAATTGCAACCGCTTGGTTTTTAGCAATTCCAAGTTTGCTCACAATCGGATATGCAACTAAAGTATGCGTTGCAAACATACTTGCCGTTAAGAAACTTGCATTAAAATCGTATTGTAACAGATAATAACAAACTGGAAAACCTATCGTAAGTGGTAAAATAAACGTAAAAAAACCGAACAACAAACTCTTGTTTCTGTTGGCTTTAAACTCATTCATATCCAATTCAAGCCCCGCTATAAACATGATATACAAAAGTCCGATGGTTGAGAATAAATCGACTGCCGAATTTTTGGCCAGAATATTAAATCCATGTGGTCCGATTACAACACCAGAAAGTATAAGCCCAATGATACCTGGAATATTTATTTTTTTTAGTAAAATTGGAGAGAGCAGAATTATAAATAGTATTAACGAAAAAATCAATACTGGGTTGGTTAGAGGTAATTCGAATTCCTGTAATAAATGCCTGAAAAATTCTATCATATTGTAACTTTAATCTTCTTTGCGGTATTATAATTTGTAAAAAGACGTTTTTCAGAATTAAAACAAAATCCCTAAAGTATTAATAAAAGAATTGAGGTTTTTTGGCCTCACTTCCGTACAAAAATACCGAAAATTAGCGAACTTTTTACGGAAACCGCATATTAAGCAATTAAATTTATTTCGTTGCTGAATTATTAAAATTTAATATTTTTTTTAACAAATACGCAAGATTGATAATAAAAGATATTAATTCGTTGCATTATTCAATTATCTTTGTGATAACAAAATTAAAACAATGGAAGAATGTATCTCAGTTTTTGATATGCTTAAAATTGGTGTCGGCCCTTCATCCTCACATACTTTGGGACCTTGGAGAGCTGCAGAACGTTTTTTAGAAGAGTTAAAAGACGAAGCAATTTTAGACGAAATCACTAGAGTAAAAGTTGATTTATACGGTTCTCTTTCTTTGACAGGAAAAGGACATGCTACCGATTTGGCCGTAATGCTGGGTTTAAGCGGTCAAGATCCCGAATATATTCCAGTTGATGATATAGCCGGAATTATCAAGAAAATCGAAACTACAAGCGAAATCAATTTAGCAAACCGAAAAATGATTCCGTTTTACTTTCTTCAAGATATTGTTTTCAATAAAGACTTTCTTCCTTTTCATGCCAACGGATTAAAATTTACGGCTTACAAAGCGGACGATTCGGAGTATGAATCTACTTTCTACTCCATCGGAGGCGGATTTGTTGTAAAAGAAGAACGCAGCAATGCTAAACAGAAAGAAGTTATAAAATGTGCTTTTCCGTTTCCAATTCAAAACGCAGCTGAATTGTTGAATTATACGATTTCTGAAAACAAATCGATTTCTGAAATTGTGTATCAAAATGAAATCTCAATGCGTCCAGAAGCCGAAGTTCATTCTGAATTAATGCGTGTTTGGAACACGATGTTAGAATGTATGTATATTGGCTGCCATTCTGAAGGTATTCTTCCAGGTGGTCTGCACGTTCGCAGAAGAGCTTTTGATATGCATCAAAACTTAATTGGTTTATCAAATTATAATGATCCGCAGTCTTGGCTGGAAGAAATTAGAAAAACCGAAGTCAAATTCCGCCAGATCTTAAAATGGGTCAGCTGTTTTGCACTTGCCGTGAATGAAGTAAACGCGTCTTTAGGCCGTGTGGTTACAGCACCTACAAACGGAAGTTCTGGTGTGATTCCAGCAGTTTTAATGTATTATATGGTGATTGAAAACCATAATGCAGGCGAAAAAGAAATCAAACAATTTTTGATGGTTGCCGGCGAAATCGGAAGTATTTTCAAAAAAGGCTCTACTATATCTGCAGCTATGGGCGGTTGTCAGGCAGAGATTGGCGTTTCGTCATCTATGGCCGCAGCGGCACTTTGCGAACTAATGGGCGGAACTCCGGCTCAGGTTCTTATGGCAGCAGAAATCGCAATGGAACATCATTTAGGATTAACTTGTGATCCTATTGGAGGTTTGGTTCAGATTCCGTGTATCGAAAGAAATACGATGGGCGCTATAAAAGCGATAAATGCAGCAGAATTGGCTCTTGAAACAGATTCTAAAAATGCAAAAGTACCGTTAGACAAAGTTATTAATACGATGTGGGAAACTGCAAAAGATATGAATTCAAAATATAAAGAAACCTCAGAAGGTGGTCTTGCGATTGCTGTAAACATGGCAGATTGCTGATTTTTTTTAGCTGCGAATTTTACGAATTAAAAAATTTTTACAAGTTTTGAAAATTGTGAAATTCGCGGCTAAAAAACAACTTCATAAACTTCGAATTTAGAAACGGAAAACTTCTCAGCATCTAAATATTCTTTTATTGCTGATCTTCGTTTTACATTTATTCAATACTTTTACATATTCAAAAAAAAACATAAAATGTCAGTAGCAAAAAAAGATTATAAAAGAATCACAACAAAGTCATTAATTGAAATGAAAAGCAATGGAGAAAAAATCTCTATGCTTACGGCGTATGACTACACAATGGCTAAAATTGTTGATACTGCCGGAGTCGATGTGATTTTGGTGGGAGATTCGGCTTCCAATGTAATGGCGGGTCACGAAACTACACTGCCAATCACTTTAGACCAAATGATTTATCATGCTTCTTCTGTTGTTCGCGCAGTAGAAAGAGGTTTGGTTGTAGTTGATTTACCTTTTGGAAGTTACCAATCTGACTCTAAAGAAGCTTTGCGTTCGTCTATCAGAATCATGAAAGAAAGCGGCGCTCATGCTGTAAAATTAGAAGGCGGAAAAGAAATTAGAGAATCAATCAAAAAGATATTAAATGCTGGAATTCCAGTTATGGGACATTTGGGTTTAACACCTCAGTCGATCTACAAATTCGGAACTTACAGCGTTCGTGCAAAAGAAGAGGAAGAAGCTGAAAAGCTAATTGAAGACGCAAAAATGCTCGAAAAAATTGGCTGTTTTGCAGTGGTTCTTGAAAAAATCCCTGCTGATCTTGCAAAACAAGTTGCAGAAAGCATTTCGATTCCTGTTATCGGAATTGGTGCCGGCGGAGGCGTTGACGGACAAGTTTTGGTTATTCACGATATGCTTGGAATGAATAATGAATTCAGCCCGCGTTTCTTACGTCGTTATTTAAATTTATATGATGAAATGACGAAAGCAATCGGTCAGTATGCTGCTGATGTTAAGTCTAGTGATTTTCCTAATAATAAAGAACAATATTAAAAGTTGCTAAGGTTCTGAGATTCTTAGATTCTAAGTTTTTTTTAGCAGCAAAGACTCTAAGACACAAAGTTTAAGATTCAAAGCTTTTCAAAAATAATTTTAATTGCCTCCAGCTTTAGCTGGAGGTATTTTTTAAGTTCTGTCGTAGGCTTTAGCCAAACTTTTTCAAAATCTAAAATCTAAAATCTATATTCTATATTCTATATTCTATATTCTATATTCTATATTCTATATTCTAAAATCTAAAATTTTTCAACTTTGAAAATTCTTTCCAACAAAAATAATCTCCAAATCCTGCACGAAGACAATCACATTATTGTCGTAAATAAACGTGTTGGTGACATTGTACAGGGCGATAAAACAGGCGACAAACCTTTGTCTGATATTGTGAAAGAATACATCAAAGAAAAATACAATAAACCCGGAGATGTTTTTTTAGGCGTAATTCATCGTTTAGACCGACCTACAACTGGAATCGTGGTTTTTGCACGAACTAGTAAAGCGCTTTCGCGAATGAATGAATTGTTCAGCAATCGTGAAACCAAAAAAACATACTGGGCCGTTGTCAAAAACAAACCTAAAGAACCAAAAGCAAAATTGGTTCATTATTTAAAGCGAAACGAAAAAAACAATACTTCCAAAGCACATTTAAAAGAAGTTCCAGACAGCAAATTAGCGAGTTTGGATTATACTATTATAAAAGAACTTCAAAATTATACGGCTTTAGAAATCAATCTTCATACGGGACGTCATCATCAAATTCGCGCACAGTTAACTGCAATTGGTTCTCCTATAAAAGGCGATTTAAAATACGGTGCAGATCGAAGTAATCCAGACGGCGGTATTCATCTTCATGCAAGAAAACTGACCTTTGTACATCCTGTTTCAAAAGAAGACATTACAATTATTGCTCCAACTCCAGACGATCCGATTTGGAATGCTGTCTGATTTTTATGATTTAATTGTTATTTTTTTAATTAGAATCGATTAACTTGCATAGAGAAAAAACAAGCTGATCGAAAAATGGATTATAAAAGTGACATCGGATATCGAAGAGAAACGCTTAAAAAGCTGCTGTATAATATTCAGAAAAGCGAAGATTTAATTATTAAAGCTTTGTATGATGACTTTCAAAAACCAGAATTCGAAGCTGTTGTTACTGAGACTAGTTATGTCATTTCAGATCTTAAAGAAACGATTAAAAACATTAATAAATGGGCAAAACCCAAACGTGTTTTTCCATCACTTCTTAACTTTCCTTCCAGCGATTTTCTTTACAAAGAACCTTACGGAAATGTCTTAGTCATTGCTCCTTGGAATTATCCTTTTCAACTTGCTTTATGCCCTTTGATCGCGGCCGTTGCTGCAGGAAATCGTGTTACTTTAAAACCTTCAGAACTTACGCCGCACACATCGGCTATTATTGCAAAAATCGTAGAAAAGACTTTTCACATCAATCATGTTGAAGTTTTTGAAGGCGGAGTCGAAGTTTCTAATAAACTATTGGCACAACGCTGGGATTATATCTTTTTTACCGGAAGTATCGCTGTAGGCAAAATTGTAGCAAAAGCTGCTGCTGAGAATTTGACTCCGGTTACTTTAGAATTGGGCGGAAAAAATCCGTGTATAGTAGACGAAACAGCCGATTTAAAACTGGCAGCAAAAAGAATCGTCTGGGGAAAATTTATAAATGCCGGACAAACCTGCATCGCACCCGATTATATTTTGATTCAGAAAAATATGAAAGTTAATTTCATTACGTATTTGATTGAAGAAATTATAAAAGCGTACGGTAAAAAAATAGATAGATCTCCCGATTTCGCCCGAATTATAAATACCAAAAACTGGTATCGCTTGACAAATATGATTCAAAACGAGAATGTTTTGTTTGGAGGAGAAAGCAATCCTGACAAATTATACATTGCTCCTACTCTTCTCGAAGAACCCGATTTGGATAGCCCAGTAATGAAAGAAGAAATTTTTGGTCCGATTTTACCAATTCTAACTTATGAAAACGACAACGACATTCAAAACGTGGTAAGTCGTTATGAGAAACCTCTTTCATTTTATATTTTTAGTGAAAATAATTCATTCGTTAAAAAATTAATCAAACAATACTCTTTTGGAGGCGGTTGTGTTAATGACACAGTTGTTCATTTTTCTAATAAACGTCTTCCTTTTGGCGGCGTTGGACACAGCGGTATGGGTGCTTATCATGGTCAGTTGAGTTTCGATACTTTTTCGCATCACAAAGCCATGGTTAAAAAAGGAAATTGGCTTGATCTTCCTATGCGTTACGCGCCTTACAAAGACAAATTAGCTTCGATAAAACGTCTTTTAGACTGGTTATAAATGTTGGAAAACAATTTCGTTATGTTTTGTAGATTTTTAGACGGAATTGATTAAAAATATTATATTTACGACAACGTAACGAGCTAAACACATAAGTCTATAAAACAACTTTACATTAAAATGAAATCTACACTTGACAAAATTGATGAGATCAAAAGAAATGGCTATACATTAAATCTTTCTAGTGTTATTGATAATGCTTTTGAAAATTTCAAAAAAATAACACTTTATTCTGCCTTAATAATATTAGTTTTTTCTTTTATAATAGGCGTTATTTTGGTGGTCGTTTTAGGAGCTGTTTACGGCTTAGAAAATGTATCTAAAGTTATTTTGGAAAGCATGCAGCCATCAAAATTAACTTTAAATGAAATACTAATCTCTACAATAGGTGTTTCTATTGCTTCGGCATTCTTTGCCCCATTTGGTGCAGGCTTTTTTAAAATGGCCGATTCGGCAGCTAAAGACATTCAATTTAAAGTTTCGAACATTTTCCATTACTACAAAGCGCCCTATTTTGCGCAGCTATTTGTTACAACGCTAATTGTAAGTGCTGTAAACAATGCAATTGCAAATACACTAGAAAGTGCAGGTCTTGTATTTGTGGGTGTTGCTATTTCAATTTTCATCAACTTCTTCATGTATTTCACAGTCCCGCTGATTGTATTCGGAAATCTTAAAGCAATCGATGCAATTAAAGGAAGTATAGTACTTGTCACTAAAAATCCATTGGTGATTTTTGGAGCATTCCTTCTCGGAATTATTGGTTCTGCTGTCGGTGCGTTTGCCTGCGGTGTAGGAGTATTGTTTACGATTGTTTTTAATACATCTATGATTTACGCTGCTTATTACGAAATTTTTACTAGAGAAGAAGAAGAAAATTCGATTGATACTATCGGTCAAAAGGATTTAGATTAAATACAGAGTATTCTTAACCCAACGAAGAGATTCACCAACTCTTTTTAAGAATCCTTAAAGGCTGTTTACTTAACCAACATACCCCAAATTCTATGGCAGCAGCCTATAGTTTTTTCAGTTCGTTGTTACCAGGAATTACCAATTTTGGTAATAACCTGAAATCAATTATGACAAACTGGTATGTATTTAATTCGGATATTATTTTCTACAATAATCCGAAACTTATCTTGTTAGGTCTGTCGCTGCTGGGATTTTTATCATTATTGGTTTATCAGTTTTTCAGGATCAAAGCCAAGATTGGTAATTTCATTGAAAAAAAGAAAGAAGAAGAAACCGTAAGCCGCGAATACCAGCTTTACATTTTATTCTTCGGAATCGCGGTTATTGTTATCGAAATCATCAACGAAATCTTTAAAATAAGACCTAAAAGTTTACTTATTATTAATGTTTCCATTGGTGTTTCTGTTCTTATTATTTATGCTATAACAGACCGTGTAAAATGGCTGAGAGAGCATATTCAGCAGATTTTTATCTTTTGTTTCTTTATTTACATGAGTTATGTCGGCTCTAATATCATTTTACTTTCAAATGACGTTGTGCCGATAATTGTCTTTCTGATATCGTTTTTCTTCTCCTACAACATTCTAAAACCCATTAAAATTTATTGGTTTTTTGTTGGTCTTGTCTTTACTTTTTTAATTGTAACGGTAGCTTTACAATTGATTCCGATAAAATCTTCGATTCTTTTAATCAATTTCTGCATCTTGATTTTCATCATTAATCAAGTTAAATATGCAGTATTGCAGAACAATCGCGATAATTTTAGATTTGCCAGTGAAATTGTTCACAAAGGAAATTCGCTTACCATTGCATCCAATCAAAAAAGAGAAATACTTTTTTGCAGCGAAACCATAACACCAATTCTAGGTTATCAGCCGGAAGCAGTTATGGGTTTGAAGTTTTGGGAACTTACCGAAGATGTCGAATTTTTAAAAAAGCCAGATCAATTTATAACCGAAGACAAACTTTATATTCGAAAACTTAAAAACGAAAACGGCGAATTTAAATACATTCAGTGGAAAGACAAAAAATTCTCTGAAGACCTCATTATCAGCATCGGACAAGATGTAACAGAGCAGATTTTAGTTCAAGATCAATACAAAAACCTGATTCAGACCGCAACCGATATCATATTTGAAATTGACAGCGACGGTTATTTTTCATTTATAAATGAATTTGCCTACGCTGCTTTAGGTTATTCCGAAAAAGAAATCATCAAACAGCATTATTCAAATTTTATTGATGACAGTTACATCCATAATGCAGTTGATTTTTACGAGAATATCGTTCTTAATACCCATAAATATCCCGTAATTGAAATTCCGATCGTAAAGAAAAACGGCGAAGAATTATGGATTTCGCAAAAAATTATTGTCCGCAAAAATGAATCTGGGCAAACCATTGGTTTTTCAGGAATTGCAAGGGATATTACCGAAATTAAAAACATTGAAAACGAGAAAAAAAGACGTCTCGAAAAAATTGAAGCTTACAACAATTCGACCAAAAAATTATCTACAACTGACTTTAGCAGTTATAACGAACTCGACACTGTAATTGATTATATCATAAAAGAAGCAGCAATTGTAAGCAAAACCAATCGTGTGAGTTTTTGGAAATATTACAAAGATTTAATCAGCTGCAAAAACCTTTACAGTATTGACAATCAGAGTTTGAGCGACAAAAATATTCTAGATAAAGAATCGTATCCAATTTATTTTGAAACACTAAAAAACAAAGCGATAATAAATGCTCCAGACGTTTTTAATAAATTAGAAACTTCTGAATTTGAAAAAGTTTATTTTACAAAAAACCATATTAAATCAATGCTAGATGTCCCAATTTTTTTCAGCGGACAATTGGCAGGAGTCGTTTGTTTTGAAAGCACCGAAAAAAAACGGGAATGGGATAACGAAGATATCAATTATGCCCGAACCATTTCAGATGTAATTTCGCTAGCGATTTCTTCGCAGATGCGATTAGAAGCAGAACGAAGATTAGAATTTAAAAGTCAGCTTTTGTATGCACTTTCACTTTGTACAGAGAAATTTTTGTTGAGTAAAACCACACAGCAAATGTTTCAGGAAACGTATGATTTGATCGGAAAAGCGGCTAAAGTAGATCATATGTATTATTACGAAAGAGATTTTAGTTCTAATACGGTATGCCAGAAATACAAGTGGTCGCGAATGGGTGTTGCGCATCAAATTACACCGCTTCGTCATATGACGGAAGAAAATCTGCAAGAGATTTATGATGCCGCAAAAAACAAAAAAATCCTTAATACGCTTACCAGACGACTAGAAGATGGTTATTTTAAACAGCTTTTAATAGACAACGAAATAAAATCGATCCTGATTCTTCCTTTGTTTATCAACGATATATTTACAGGTTTTATTGGCTTTGATGATTGCACCAAGGAACGAAAATGGTCTGAAGAAGAAATTTATATTTTTCAGGTTTTAGCCAATAATATTTCGTCGGCATTAGAAAGAAATCGAAACGAAACCCGAATTTTAGAAAGTGAAGAAAAATTCAAATTAATCGCCAACAATA
Organism: Flavobacterium artemisiae; assembly: GCF_042678225.1. Taxonomy (NCBI): domain Bacteria; kingdom Pseudomonadati; phylum Bacteroidota; class Flavobacteriia; order Flavobacteriales; family Flavobacteriaceae; genus Flavobacterium; species Flavobacterium artemisiae. Next base: position 395,043 of record NZ_JBHUDZ010000007.1, read on the forward strand.
TCCCAGGAACAGTTTATTTATCAAAATTTGACGCATTTTCTACTAAGATCTTTCTAAATGACGAAGTCTTAAACCTAACAGGGTATTCAAAATCGGAGTTTATAGAAAATAATTTATCTTTTCTTTCGTTGATTCATCATGATGATAAAGAAGAAGTCATCAACAATCAAATTGACAATCTGCAGAAGGGAATGCCTCTCCATAATGTGTATCGAATAAAACGAAAAACAGGCGAATACATTTGGGTTGAAGAATTTGGCGACGTTATTAAGAAAGATGATGAAATTGAGTTTGTCGGCGGTATTTATTTTGATATTACCAATAAAAAAGAAATCGAAGACGCCATTAAAGCCAAACAATTAGCGGAAGCGGCAAATAAATCTAAATCGGATTTCTTAGCCAATATGTCGCACGAAATTCGAACACCGCTTAACGGAATAATTGGTTTTACCCATCTGCTAATGAAAACTGGATTGGAAGAAATTCAGGAAAAATATATGACTACAATCAATCAATCGGCACATTCACTCCTTGAAATTATTAATGATATTTTAGACTTTTCAAAAATTGAAGCAGGAAAACTAGAACTTTTTATTGATTTATATGATATTAAAAAAGTACTCGGGCAGGTTTTTGATTTGATTGTTTATGAATCGAATCAAAAAAATCTCCAACTTGAATTGAATGTTGATTCAGATGTTCCAAAATATATTTGGACGGATATCGTTAGAATAAAACAAATCTTAATTAACCTGCTTTCTAACGCTGTCAAGTTTACAAATCAGGGATCAATCAAACTAAATGTTTCTGTTTTAGGAAAAGACAAAAACGACAATTATGTTATTCGCTTTTCTGTTATTGATACTGGAATTGGAATTTTAGAGAAAAATCAAAAGAAAATATTTAAAGCTTTTTCTCAGGAAGACAGTTCTACAACAAGAAAATTTGGCGGAACTGGATTAGGACTAACAATCTCGAATCAACTTTTGGCATTAATGGAAAGCCGTTTACAGCTCGAAAGTAAAATTGGAGAAGGCAGTACTTTTTATTTTGATTTGAGTTTAAAAACAAGTAATCAAAGCATTAACGACAAATACAACGCCGAAATCAAAAGTTTAAATTTAGACATAGAATCCGAAGAAAACGAACCTAACGAGAAAAACATCACCTTTTTAATTGTAGAAGACAATAAAGTCAATATGCTGCTTTTAAAAACGATAATCAAAAATCTATACAGCAATGCTTATATCTTCGAATGTGAGAACGGCTACGAAGCAGTACAGCGATTTGAAAGCATAAACCCAACGATCGTTTTTATGGATATTCAAATGCCAATTATGAATGGCTACGAAACTACCCGCGCGATTAGAAATACAAAAAAAGGGCGTGATATTCCTATTATCGCCGTTACAGCCGGCGCAGAAAAAGAAGAAAGAAACAAATGCATCTCTGCCGGAATGGATGATTATATTTCTAAGCCTATTATGAAAGGAACTGTAGAAGAAGCTTTAGTAAAATGGCTGCGATAAATTATTATTAGCACATAATTGTTCTGAATGTGAAATTTATCATAAAAAATATATAAATTCGTACAGCAAAAAATCTAAAAATTTTTAATACAATTCAATATGAAGTGGTTAGGCAAAAGAGAAAGTGATAATGTTGAAGACAGAAGAGGAATTTCTGGCGGAAAAGCCGTTATTGGCGGTGGTGTTATTGGGATTATCATTTTGCTATTAAATGTTTTTGGCGGAGAAACAGGTCAAACGATCGGATCTGCTTTAGAACAAATGCAAGGCGGACCGCAGCAAACTGAAGCCGCAGCCCCTTTGAGCAAGGAAGATGAAGAAATGGGAAAATTTGTTCGAGTGATGCTGGCATATAATGAAGACACTTGGACGAAAATTTTTGCTGAAAACGGCATGACATACGAGAAACCTAAATTGGTTCTTTTTAGAGGCTCTGTTAACACAGCTTGCGGTGGCGCATCATCAGCTTCTGGTCCGTTTTATTGTCCAGGAGATCGTAAAGTTTATATGGATTTAGGCTTTTTTGAAGAATTAAAAACAAAATTCGGTGCCAAAGGAGGTGATTTTGCAATCGCTTATGTAATTGCACACGAAATTGGCCACCACATTCAAACATTATTAGGAACCTCTGCCAAAATGCGTCAAGAGCAAGAAGGCAAAAGCGAAGCTGAAGCCAATAAACTTTCAGTAGCTTTAGAACTCCAAGCCGATTTTTATGCTGGTGTTTGGGCTCATGATAATCAAGAACAGCTTGAAGCTGGAGATATAGAAGAAGCTTTAAGCGCCGCAAATGCAGTTGGTGATGATGCTATTCAAAGCAAAATGCAAGGACACGTAGTTCCAGATTCTTTTACACACGGAACATCAGAACAGAGAATGTACTGGTTCAAAAAAGGATTTAAAACCGGCGATATCAAACAAGGAACTACATTTGATGAAATAAGATAATACATAAACCAAATATAATAACCGCGAAAAGCACAGCCTTACAGTTGTGCTTTTTTTTGTTTAAACCATATAAGTGATATAAGTTCATTTAGATGCGATTAAGTTAGTCTTATTTAAAAAAAGTAAAACTTAAATTACTTACATGAACTTATATGGTTTAAAAAAATAAAAGCACAAAAAAAGCCTTGAATTTCTTCAAGGCTTTGATTTCTGGGTGGCTGACCGGGTTCGAACCGGCGACCCGCGGCACCACAAACCGCTACTCTAACCAGCTGAGCTACAACCACCATTTTTCTGCTTAGCGAGTGCAAATATAGAACAAAGGTTGAGTTCTACAAAGAAAAAAATGAAAAATTTACAATAAATTTTCTAAGCTATTGACTGCCAAACATCTTTCAACTGTAAAACCTTCTGCAAAATCCTTCCCAACTAGTCTTCCTAAGTCTTGCGCACGATAATTTAAGCTTTCAAAAAAGTTTTTACTCGTAATTGGTGTCGCAGGTTCTTTTGAATCTGGATCGTAAAATTGCGTTTTATATGCTGCAACCGCTTCTATCTTCTGTTTTTCAAAACCAGTAATATCTACAACGAAGTCTGGTTCGATATTTTTCCATTGAATATAATGATACACTACTTTCGGTCTCCAAGCTTCTTGTTTTTCGCCATCAAGAGTAGTTTCAATTTTCATTAAACCCGATAAAAAACAAGAATCAGAAACTAGTTTGCTTCCTTTTCCATGATCAATATGACGATCGTCTATTGCATTGCATAAAACAATTTCTGGTTTATACTTGCGAATCATTTTTATGACTTCTAACTGATGCTTTTCATCATTAACAAAAAAGCCGTCGCGCATACGCAGGTTTTCGCGCGTTACAACGCCTAAAATCTTCGCAGCAACTTTTGCTTCTTCATCGCGGGTTTCGGCCGTTCCGCGCGTTCCTAATTCGCCGCGCGTTAAATCTACAATACCTACTTTTTTCCCTAAGGAAACTTCTTTTAAAATTGTTCCGGCGCAGCCCAATTCAACATCATCAGGATGTGCGCCAAAGGCTAGTATATCTAATTTCATATTTTACAATATCAATATCAAAAATCAATTTCAATTCTCAAAAATTCAAATTGAACTTTAATCTATTTTCTTTACTCTTTTTTTCTGTTTTCTATTTTTTCAAAACTCTTTTCATCGTCATGGATTTATTGACGCTTTCCTCCCATTCTTTCTCTGGAATACTTTCTTTTGTAATACCGCAGCCCATGTATAAGATCGCTTTATTGTCCTGAATCTGCATGCTTCGTAAATTTACGAATAAATCTGAACTTCTGGATTCGCCGGCAAAACTGCTGTTTAATTCGCCCAGAAAACCAGTGTAAAAAGTTCTATCGTAGTTTTCATTCTCCAAAATAAAAGCTTTTGCTTTTTTCTTTGGCAATCCGCAGACGGCTGGGGTTGGATGCAGTGTATCGATTACTTCTTCTAAAGTGGAATTATCATTTAAAATACCCGAAATATCAGTTTTAATATGCCAAATCGAACCTGCTCTAAAACTGTACGGTTCTGTAACCGAAACTGACAAAACAAATTCTTTAAGTCTTTTGACAATAAAATCAGTTACAAATTGCTGTTCTTCTTTTTCTTTCTGCTCCCAAACCACCTGAGTTTCTGGAGATGCTTTTTGAGTTCCAGCCAAAGCTGTTGTTGCAAACTCATTTCCGTCTGCTTTTAATAATTGTTCTGGTGTTGCTCCCATCCAAAAACCAATTTTAGGATGAAAAAAGCAATACACAAAAGCGGCAGGATATAGAAATGTTAATCGCTGAAAAACTTCTGCAAAATCGAATTCAGACAAAGGCACTTCTTCACTTCGAGACAAAACTACTTTTTTGAATTCTTCATTTTTAATAGCGTTGATTCCTTGTGCAACTAAATATTCATATTGAAATTTTGCTTCTGGATCAAAATCCTGATCATCTATTTCGATAGAGTCAAAAATGGTAATCTCTTTCTCAGCGCTGATTAATTCTGATTCACTTTCTGGAATTAAAATCAATTGTTTTTCATCGAAAGAGGCGAAAACAAACCCTTTTTCAGTGAAGTTTTCAACTTTATGCAACGTATTATTTTGCTGCAGTAAACCGACAATCTTTGAGGTATTTGGTTTTAAATAAAGTATAAAAGGTAATTGCTGCTCGTAATGTTTTTTAATTTTAGAAAAAAAATCTTTCATGTTACTCATTTTTCTTTCTATCCAAAACCATATTGGTCAATTTACAGAGCGAAACCAAATTTCCTGCTTCATCTGTAATTTTGATTTCCCACAAATGCAGACTTCTGCCTTTATGAATAATTCGGGCTGTACCAAAAACATAACCTTCTCGAATACTTTTTAGATGATTAGCTGAGATTTCAATTCCGCGTACTTCTTGTTCTTTCGGATTGATAAAAAAGAATGAGGCTGCGCTTCCTACACTTTCCGCCAAAGCAACAGAAGCTCCTCCGTGAAGTAATCCCATTGGCTGGTGAACACTAGGATTTACTGGCATTTTTGCTGTCAAAAAATCTTCTCCAGCGTCGATATATTCAATTTTCAGCGTTTCCATTAATGTATTTTTAGAAAACTCATTACAGTGCGCTAAAATTTGTTCTTTTGTATAATTCATTAAAATATTCTTTAAAATCGTAAAATTAAAGAAAGATAAGACACAAATCGAAAAATCCGATTCTAAAATTAAAAATCAATTATGAACTTGTCAGTTTTTTGTTATTTTTACAAAAAGAATTAAAAACAATCTTTTGGCTTAAAAGTATTTTTTTAGCCACAAATTACACAAATTTCCACCAATTCGGAGGCTTCAATAATTTGTAGAATTTGTGCAATTTGTAGCTGAAAAAAAAATCTAATCTCTGGCAAAAAACATATCTAAATGCGTCAATACTTTATACTTTTCTTTTTTAGTTTATTCATAGCTTTGAGTTCTTGCCGAACTGATTTTGATACTGTTGCGAGTTCAGGAGATTTAAAGTTTTCCAGAGATACTGTTTATTTGGATACTGTTTTTAAGAATATTGGTTCGAGCACTTATCAATTAAAAGTTTACAATAAAAGTAAAGACGATATCTCGATTCCGATCATTCAATTAAAAAAAGGTTTAAATTCAAAATACCGAATGACCGTTGACGGAATGTCTGGCAATAATGGAAAGATTTTTAACAACGTTACACTTCTGGCAAAAGACAGTTTGTATATTTTTATAGAAACAACAGCCGATATTACAGACGCTGATCCAACAGATTTTTTATATACTGATGAAATTCAGTTTGACAGCGGTGCTAATCTTCAAGAAGTTGCTTTGGTTACCTTGATTCAAGATGCTGTTTTTCTTTTTCCAAAACAAAATCCTGACGGCTCAAAAGAGAAAATAAAAATTGACGACAAAGATGTTGACGGATTTTATTTGGAAGACAATGAACTGACTTTTACAAATCAAAAACCTTATGTGATTTATGGTTATGCTGGAGTTCCTCAAAATAAAACTATCCATTTTGAAGCGGGATCGCGCGTACATTTTCACGCTAATTCTGGAATTTATGTCGATAATAATGCGTCTCTTCAAATTAACGGAAGTAAATCGAATACTGAAAAACTAGAAAATGAAGTCGTTTTTGAAGGCGATCGACTAGAATCTCTTTATTCTAATATCCCAGGACAATGGGGTTCTATTTTATTTGCTGACGGAAGTACAAACCATACTATCACTAATTTAACTTTAAAAAATGCAACAATTGGTTTGGATTTCAAAAGTCCAAACAATATTGTTCAAATTAAAAATACACAGCTTTACAATTGCGCTCAATATGGAATATTAGCTCAAAACGCTCAAATTAATGGCGAAAACATTGCCGTAAATTATTGTGGACTAGCCTCTCTTTCATGTGTTTATGGTGGAAGTTACAGTTTCACACATTGTACTTTTAATAACAATTGGTCTGGAAGTTCACAATTTGCAGTGAATCTGAGTAATAATCTGGTAGGTGCAACTCCAGAAACCAATCCGCTGACACAAGCTGCTTTTAACAATTGCATTATTTACGGTTCTGCAACCAACGAATTTAATTTAAGTAAAAATGCCAATGCTGCTTTTGTATATCAATTGAATAATTGTCTTCTAAAATTCAGCAGTTCAACAACCAATCCCGATTATCAATTTAAAACAGATGCTGTGCATTACAATAATATTATTTTGAATGAAAATCCGAAGTATTACAATATCAATCAAAACAAATTGAATATTGATAAAAATTCTGCCGCTTTCGCGAAAGGAAATCAGGCGTATATAATTTCAACTGATATTTTAGGAATTACGAGAACTTCTCCACCTGATTTGGGAGCTTATCAAAGTAAAGATTTTCCGAAGTAAATGTATCAAAAGTTGAGACTAGAGTTTTTTTCTTCTATAGCTATTAAAAATAATCATGGCTTAACATCTTTTTTTCTTTAAAACTGTAATCTTGCCAAAATTAAATTTCTAATTAAAAACAGGATTTCATCTTTAAGATTCCCCAATCTCAACCCATTTACCTATGAAAAAAAACTACTTTTTTCTACTTTTTCTTGCCTTTACTTCTGCTTTCGCACAAATTCCAACAGGATATTATGATACTGCAACAGGAACTGGTTACGCTTTAAAAACGCAATTGTACAACATCATTAAAGGACATACTGATAACGGATATGCAGGTCTTTACACCACTTACGCAACGTCTGATATTGATAATTTTTATGAAAATGACGGATCAGTTTTAGATATGTATTCTGAAAATCCAACAGGAACAGATCCTTACACTTATAGTATTGCGACTACTCAAAGATGTGGAAATTATGCCGCTGAAGGCGATTGTTACAACAGAGAACATATTATTCCACAATCTGTTTTTAGTGAAAAATCTCCGATGGTTGCCGATGCTCATTTTATTACACCAACAGACGGAAAAGTAAACGGAATGCGTTCTAATTACCCGCACGGAAATGTCGGCACAGCAACTTACACTTCTTTAAATGGAAGTAAATTAGGAAATAGTTCGTTATCTGGATACTCAGGAATTGTTTTTGAACCGATCGATGAGTTTAAAGGTGATATTGCCAGAATGTATTTTTATTTTGCAACTCGTTATGAAAATACAGTTTCAGGATATTCGTACCCAATGTTTAACGGAACAGCAAACAAAGTTTTTACATCCGCATTTTTAAGTCAGCTTATTGCTTGGCACAAACAAGACCCCGTAAATGCCAGAGAAATTGCTAGAAATAATGCAATTTATGCGCGTCAAAACAACAGAAATCCATTTATTGACCATCCTGAATATGTAGAAGCAATCTGGACTACAGAAGCTGATGACACGACGCCGCCAACTGCTCCGTTAAATTTAGCTGTTACCGCTAGCACTTCAAACACAATTAGTTTGAGCTGGTCGGCCGCTACAGATAATGTTGGAATTTCTGGTTATGCGATTTATGTAAATGGAATTTTTAAACAAAATGAAACTGGAACAACTGCAACTGTTGCTGGTTTAACACCATCTACAACTTATTCTTTTTATGTAATGGCAAAAGATACTTCAAATAATTTATCAACTGCAAGCACTTCTGTTGACGGAAACACTGCTGCGTCTACAGGTGGCGGAACAATTGCAAATGAAATTTTCTTTTCAGAATATATTGAAGGTTCTGGAAACAACAAATATTTGGAAGTTTCAAATTTTACAGGAAACACAGTAGATTTAACGCAATACACCATTAAAAAGCAAAGCAATGGAGCTGGTGCATGGACAACAACTGCTGGATTGGCTCTTACTGGTACGCTTACACAAGGAGCATCTTATGTTATTGCTTACAGCCTGGGAACCGCAACTTGTTATAATCCAGCAAGTGCCAATTTATCAAGTAATGCTACAGAACTTCAATTTAATGGAAATGATCCTATTGGTTTATTCAAAAACGATGTTTTAATAGATATCATCGGAACTTTTAATGGTGGAACTCCCAATTTTTCTATCGATGAAACTTTAAGAAGAAAACCAACTATTTCTGCTCCAAATACCACTTTTAACAAAGCTGGTGAATGGGATGTCTATGAAAAAGACAAATGTGACGGATTAGGAAGCCATACTTTAGCAAATTTAGGAACTGGAGATTTTGATTCTAATACCTTTTCAATTTATCCAAATCCTTCAAATGGTCATTTTACTATTCAGTTAAAAGATTCAAACGAAAAATCAAATATTGAAATCATATCAATTTTAGGGCAAATACTATTTTCAAAAGAAAACAATAATTCTTCTTCAATAGCCGTAAATAATTTGTCGAAAGGAATTTATATTGTTCGAATTACACAAGGTTCGAAAACGAGCAGTAAAAAAATCATCATCAACTAAGTAAAATAGTTTAATTGCATTAATTTCCTGCAAAGACATAAAACGGTGTCTTTGCAGGATTTTTTTTCTTCTAAAAATACAGGGTAGGAAAATATATCCAAAATTAAACATCGCTTAACGTGACGCATTCAAAAAAGTAATAGATTTGTTACAATACTTAATTTAAAATTCTAAAAATCAATATTTTAAAAACCGTATTACAACTAAACCTAAATCTATTATTTATGAAAAAAAACTACCTATTACTTTTATTGCTGTTTACTGCAATTGGTTTTGCTCAAATTCCGTCTGGTTATTACAACACGGCTACTGGAACAGGTTACACTTTAAAAACACAATTGTACAACATTATTAAAGGCCACACCAATAACGGTTACGCAGGTCTTTACACCACTTACCTCACTTCTGACGTTGATAATTTCTACGAAAACGACGGAACAATCTTAGACATGTATTCTGAAAATCCATCGGGAACAGATCCGTACAATTATACAACCGGAACGACACAAAGATGCGGCAATTATTCTGTTGAAGGAGATTGCTATAACAGAGAACACATTATTCCGCAGTCAGTTTTTAACGAGCAATCGCCAATGGTCGCCGATGCACATTTTATCACTCCAACCGATGGAAAAGTAAACGGAATGCGTTCCAATTATCCTCACGGAACAGTAGGTTCTGCAACCTACACCTCTCAGAACGGAAGTAAATTAGGTTCAAGCTCCGTTTCTGGATACAGCGGAACTGTATTTGAACCTATAAATGCTTTTAAAGGTGATATTGCCAGAATGTATTTTTACTTTGCAACGCGTTACGAAAATACGGTTTCAGGTTATTCATATCCAATGTTTAATGGATCCAGCAACCAAGTTTTTACAACTGCCTTCTTAAATGTCCTCTTAGCATGGCATGCACAAGATCCTGTAAGCGCAAGAGAAATCACTAGAAATAATGCAATCTACGCACGCCAAGGCAATAGAAATCCGTACATAGATCATCCTGAATATGTGAATCAGATTTGGGGAGGAACTTCTTCATCAGATACTCAGGCTCCAACAGCTCCTTCTAGTTTGACTTCAACAAGCCAAACAGCAAATTCTATTTCTTTAAATTGGACAGCTTCTACAGACAATGTTGGTGTAACAGGCTATGATGTTTATGCTAATAGTGTTTTAAAGACAACTGTTTCAGGAACAACTGCAACAATAAATGGTTTAACGGCTTCAACCAATTATTCAATTTATATAAAAGCAAAAGATGCAGCAGGAAATGCTTCAGCGTCAAGCAACACTATTTCTGTAACTACAAATAGCGGCGGAACAGGAACTGCAACAGAACTTTTTTTCTCTGAATACATTGAAGGTTCTGGAAATAATAAAGCTTTGGAAATTGCGAATAACACTGGAAGCAGTATCAATATGTCTATTTATTCCATTAAAAAACAAACAAATGGCGCTGGTTCTTGGAGCACCGGTTTAACCTTGAGCGGAACATTAGCAACAGGAAGTAAATATGTTGTAGTAAACAGTTCTATTTCATCAAGCTGTTTTTCTACAAGCGCTGCCAACATTTCGACCACTGCAACAGAATTAATGTTTAATGGAAATGATGCCGTAGGTTTGTTCAAAAATGGCGTTTTAATAGATATTATCGGAACTTTTAACGGTGGAACTGCCAACTTCGCTGTTGACGTTACCTTAAGAAGAAAATCTACGGTGACTTCTCCATCAACAACTTTTAATTTAAGTTCACAATGGAATTCTTATTCACAGGACACTTGTAATAATTTGGCCAGCAAAATGGCTTTACCTATTCAAGATGAAGAAATTGTCGAATATTCAGATGAAATTGTTATTTATCCAAACCCTTCTGACGGAAATTTTACTATTGGTTATGGCGATTCAATATCCTATTCGATAGAGATAATTTCTTTTGCAGGCCAAAAGGTATTCGAAAAACAAAATACATCTGACAATGCGGTATCAGTATCGCATCTTTCGAAAGGAATTTATATCGTTAAAATTACAACCGCAGAAAAAACTTTGATTAAAAAGATTGTTATTAATTAGAAATTAAACTTATAGTATATTTTTTTCACGTAGATTTAGCAGATAAAGTAGATTCATATACCGAATAAAGATTTTAGCAGATTTAAAATAAAAAATCAATTAAATCTGCTAAAATTTGAACAAATCTGCGTGAAATTATTTTTGAAATACTTACTACTATTTTTTCTCGCAGATTTTGCAGATAAAGCAGATTGATATAATGAATAAAGATTTAAGCAGATTTTTAAAATAAAAAAATCAATTAAATCAGCTCAAATCTCTACAAATCTGCGTGAAATTATTTTTCAAATTCTCATTACTATTTTTTCTCGCAGATTTAGCAGATAGAGCAGATTCATATACTGAATATAGATTTAGCCAATTTAAAAATAAAAAATCAGTTAAATCAGCTCAAATCTGAACAAATCTGCGTGAAAAAATCTTTTTTAAATCCTCCCAACTGAAAAAAATCCGCAAAATCTGCAAAAATCTGCGAGAGCACTATTTTAGCAGTTTTACTAAAATTTCAGTCAATAAAAAATTTGAGAAATCACGACAATCCATTAAAAATAAAAACTTTCACATCATTAAAAATAAAAAAATCTTCGAGCCTCAGCGTCTTTATGGCAAAAAGAAAAATTATGCAATAAAATGGCAACTTCAACTTTTTTTTAAAGAGACGGTTTCCAAATTTGCGCTTGCTATTTATTTAAACTAAATTTGCAGCTCAATACAACAAACTACACACAAAAATGATCCATTTCTTTGAAAACCAAAGCAAAACTGTTTTTGCCGTACAAACGCAAAACGAAATTTCAGCTCAAGACATTTCAAAATTAAACTGGCTTTTTGCCGACGCAAACAAGATCGATAAATCCGCACTGACGGGTTTTTTTGTTGGTCCGCGCGCCACTATGATCACACCTTGGAGTACTAATGCGGTAGAAATTACCCAAAACATGGGAATTTCAGGCATTATCAGAATCGAAGAATTTCATCCAGCAACGGAAGATTTTACTGATTTTGATCCGATGCTTTCTCAAAAATTCAACGAATTAGATCAGGAAATCTTCACAATCAACATTCAGCCTGAACCAATTTTAGAAATTGATGATATTGCGACTTACAACAAAGTTGAAGGTTTGGCTTTAAGCGAAGAAGAAGTTGATTACTTAAACAATCTTTCGACTAAACTAGGAAGAAAATTAACTGACTCTGAGATTTTTGCTTTCTCACAGGCGAATTCAGAGCACTGCCGTCACAAAATTTTCAACGGAACTTTTGTTATTGACGGTGAAGAAAAAGAGACTTCTCTTTTCAAATTAATCAAAAAAACATCTCAGGAAAATCCTAACGATATTGTGTCTGCTTACAAAGACAACGTTGCTTTTGTAAAAGGACCAAAAGTGCAGCAATTTGCACCAAAATCTGCTGACAAACCTGATTTTTATGAAGTAAAAGAATTTGATTCGGTTATTTCATTAAAAGCAGAAACACACAATTTCCCAACAACTGTGGAGCCTTTCAACGGAGCTGCAACAGGATCTGGAGGAGAAATTCGTGACCGTTTAGCAGGAGGGCAAGGTTCATTGCCATTAGCTGGAACTGCTGTTTACATGACTTCTTATTCTCGTTTAAACGATGACAGAAAATGGGAAAATGCAGTTGAAGAAAGAAAATGGTTGTACCAAACACCAATGGATATTTTAATCAAAGCTTCAAACGGAGCTTCTGATTTTGGAAATAAATTTGGACAACCGCTTATTACAGGTTCTGTTTTAACTTTCGAACATTCTGAAAACGACCGTAAAATTGGTTACGACAAAGTAATCATGCAAGCAGGTGGAATTGGTTACGGAAAATTAGATCAATCAATCAAAAAGAAACCACAAGAAGGCGATAAAATCGTTATTCTTGGAGGAGAAAATTATAGAATCGGAATGGGTGGTGCTGCGGTTTCTTCTGCAGATACTGGCGCTTTCGGTTCAGGAATTGAGTTGAATGCGATTCAGCGTTCAAACCCAGAAATGCAAAAACGTGCTGCAAACGCGATTCGTGGTTTGGTAGAAAGCGACAATAATCCAATTGTTTCGATTCACGATCACGGTGCGGGCGGACACTTAAACTGTCTTTCTGAATTAGTGGAAGAAACTGGAGGTTTGATCGATTTAGACAAATTACCAGTTGGAGACCCAACACTTTCTGCAAAAGAAATTATCGGTAACGAATCTCAGGAAAGAATGGGATTGGTTATTGGTCAAAAAGATATCGATACATTACAAAGAATTGCTGACAGAGAGCGTTCTCCAATGTACGAAGTTGGAGATGTGACAGGAGATCACCGTTTTACTTTCCAATCGCAGTCAAATGGTTCAAAACCGATGGATTATGCTTTAGAAGATTTCTTCGGAAGTTCTCCAAAAACGGTTATGACTGATAAAACTATCGATAGAAAATATGCTACCGTTTCTTATTCGGCAAATGATTTCGAAAGTTATTTAAAAGACGTTTTACGTTTAGAAGCGGTTGCTTCAAAAGACTGGTTGACAAATAAAGTTGACCGTTGTGTTGGAGGAAAAGTAGCGAAACAACAAAATGCAGGTCCATTACAATTACCATTGAACAACGTTGGAGTAATGGCTTTGGATTTCTTAGGAAAAGAAGGAATTGCAACTTCTATCGGGCACGCTCCTATCGCGGCTTTGATTGATCCTGCAGCCGGATCTAGAAATGCAATTGCAGAATCTTTATCAAACTTAGTTTGGGCTCCAATTATCAACGGAATCAAAGGTGTTTCTCTTTCTGCAAACTGGATGTGGGCTTGTAAAAATGAAGGTGAAGATGCACGTTTATACGAAGCTGTTCAGGCTTGTTCAGATTTTGCAATCGAATTGGGAATCAATATTCCGACTGGAAAAGATTCACTTTCTATGAAACAAAAATATCCAAATGATGAAGTAATTGCGCCGGGAACGGTTATTATTTCTGCTGCTGGAAACTGTACTGATATTAAAAAAGTAGTAGAACCTGTTTTACAAAAAGACGGAGATTCCATCTATTATATCAATTTGTCTCAAGATGATTTCAAACTTGGAGGTTCTTCTTTTGCACAAATCAGAAATACAATCGGAAACGAAACTTCTACAATTAAAGATTCGGCTTTCTTCAAAAATGCATTTAATACGATTCAGGAATTAATTGTTGATAACCAAATCTTAGCAGGTCACGATATCGGAAGCGGTGGTTTGATCACTACTTTATTAGAAATGTGTTTTGCTGATGTGAATTTGGGAGCTAAAATTGATTTTTCAGCTTTCGCGGAAAAAGACTTATTGAAAATCCTTTTCGCAGAAAACATCGGAATCGTATTCCAGGCTAGATCAAATGAAGCGGTGGAAGCTAAATTAAAAGTAAACAATATTGAATTCTTCAAAATTGGTTCAGTTCAAAATACTGCAACTTTAGAAGTTGGAAATTGGAATTTGGATATTCCAACCTATAGAGATGTTTGGTTTGAAACTTCATACTTATTAGATCAAAAACAATCTAAAAACGGCACTGCAAAAGCACGTTTTGAAAACTATAAAAATCAGGCTTTAAATTATACTTTCCCAAGTCATTTTACTGGAAAGGCTCCCGTAATTGATGCTTCAAAACCAAGACCAAAAGCAGCTATTATCCGTGAAAAAGGAAGTAATTCTGAGCGTGAAATGGCAAACGCTATGTACTTGGCTGGATTTGACGTAAAAGACGTTCACATGACCGATTTAATTTCAGGTCGTGAAACGCTTGAAGATATTCAGTTTATTGGAGCTGTCGGCGGATTCTCTAACTCTGACGTTTTAGGTTCTGCTAAAGGATGGGCTGGAGCTTTCTTATACAACGAAAAAGCAAAAACAGCTTTGGATAATTTTTTCAAGAGAGAAGATACTTTATCTGTTGGAATTTGTAACGGATGCCAGTTGTTTATGGAATTAGAAGTGATTAATCCAGAACACGAAGTTCACGGAAAAATGCTTCATAATGACAGTAACAAACACGAAAGTATTTTTACTTCTGTAAAAATTCAGGAGAACAATTCGGTTATGTTATCAACTTTGGCAGGAAGCACTTTAGGAGTTTGGGTTTCTCACGGAGAGGGTAAATTTAATTTACCAATGGGTGAAGAAAACTACAACATTGTTTCTAAATATGCTTACGAAGGATATCCTGCAAACCCAAATGGTTCGCATTACGACGTAGCTATGATGTGTGACAAAACAGGAAGACATTTGGTTACAATGCCTCATATTGAGCGTTCTACTTTCCAATGGAACTGGGCACATTATCCAAAAGACAGAAATGACGAGTACACACCTTGGCATGAAGCTTTTATCAATGCTAGAAAATGGATTGAGAAAAACTAAGAAATATATTTTTGCTAAAACGCCCGATAATTCGGGCGTTTTTTTTGCCACGAATTACACGAATTTTTACTAATTATTTTTTTATAGATTAAAGGATTCTCACAGATTATTTTTTTAAAATGTGAATAAATCATCTTAATTTCTTAATCTGTGGCTAAAAATAATTTCGTTGAATTCGAGACGGAAAAATATTTCATTAAAAAAATGCCCCGACGCTATCCCTAAGTCGAGGCATTTTTTTAGTTTTTAAAGGCTGAAGCAATGCCTGTTACAACATTTGAAGCACCAAAAGCAAATAGCCCCGAAGCAACTGCATTCTGACCTGCAAAAAATTGATTATCTAAAATAGCATTACTGAAGAACAACCCGCCTGCAGCACCTGCAACAAGTCCAATTCCAATTAATGTAATACTCCACCAAGGTTCTGGATCTGGCGGAGGTAGTGGATTTTTCCAAAAACGTTTCCACCAGCCTGGATATTTAGTACCGCACCAGCCCATTGCTAAAAATAAAGCAGTCTCCATATTATTTTGATTTAATAACGCCTACTCGTTTGCTTTTCGGCTTCCGCAATTTATTGTTGTAAAAGTAATTGCCTCATAATTCATATTATCACTGTTATTTCCTGTTTTTGACAGGGGAAAAAACACCTTTTTTAGATCTCTTTAATTCTTTCGTTATAAAAACAACACTTTATTATTTAGAAATAACAGAACTTCAAAATCCTACACTCGAGCTTGATGCTTACTTTGCTTACACTTTTAAATCCGATTTTAAAGAAAAATTGCTGGAAAATCAGTTTTCCACGGAGTAAAAAACTTAGTTGACAAAAATTAAAATTAAAAGCATGATTCTTATATTCAAGCTTACATTCTATTAACTTTTTTGGTTTATATTCGCAAAGAGATAAATTAGCCATTAGATTTATTTTAGTCCCAAACAATTTAAACCTACATCGAATGAAAACCTTGAAAGTATTACTTTTTGCCTTATTTTTTGTTGCTTTAAAATCACACTCACAAGTTCAGGTTGATCAAATTATGTATAAAGCCAAAGAACATTATATTACCAATACCCTAGATTATCCGATCTCGGGAACGTTTTTACCTCCAGATAAAAAAGAACCAAGCACTGTACTTAATCCAGACGGAACGGGAGTTATACAATCTGATGATCTTAGCAAACAAAAGATCAACTGGGGTATCGAATGTAATTGGGAAGGCAAACCTATTATCAAAGAAGGATTTAACAGCGCTTCGTACACATTTTGGTACAGAACAAATGACAGCAATGAATGGAGCTATAGCCAGTTTTCTATTCATTTTGCCAAGAAAAAAATGTTCTTGATGGGAGAAAGAGTAAAAATGTATGAAGACTATAATGTTCAATAAACTGTAAACAGTTCTCTTCAAAATAAATATTTATTGGTTTTTTGTAAAATTTACTATAAAAAAGAAAACGTTTTCGTTGAATTTTAATAGTACCCATAAATTTTGCCATTTAATTTTATAAAATTAAAAATCATTCCCAAATTTTATTTAATTTGCAATAAAATTCAATATATTAAACATGGTTTCAATCACACGCCTTTTTGATTTTCCTTATTATCAACAAGAAACTTACAACCTTCCGGCTGCTTTGGCAACCAAAAAAAATGGGGTCTGGGAAAAAACATCTAGCCAGGAATATATTGCAAAAGCAAATGCTGTTTCAAGAGCATTATTACGCATGGGCGTACAGAAAGATGATAAAATTGCTTTAATCACTTCGAACAATAGAACGGAATGGAATATAATGGATATCGGTATTTTGCAGACTGGTGCGCAAAATGTTCCTATTTATCCAACAATTGCTGAAGAAGATTACGAATACATTTTAAACCACAGCGGCAGTATTTACTGTTTTGTTTCTGATACTGAAGTATTGCAGAAAGTAAATGCTATTAAAGCTAATGTACCAACTTTAAAAGAAGTTTACTCTTTTGATGAAATTCCAGGCTGCAAACACTGGACAGATCTGCTTTTGGCGGGTGAAGATGAAAGTAACCAGAGTGAGGTCGAAGCTAGAAAAGACAGTATTAAAACGGAAGATTTAGCTACCATTATTTATACTTCTGGAACGACAGGAAGACCAAAAGGAGTTATGCTTTCTCATCAAAATATTGTTTCAAACGTTTTGGACAGTGCGCCAAGAATTCCGTTTGATCCAGGAAAAAGCACCGCTTTAAGCTTCTTGCCTATTTGTCATATTTTTGAAAGAATGATTTTGTATATCTATCAATATTATGGCGTTTCGGTTTATTTTGGAGAATCTATTGATAAAATCAGTGACAACTTAAAAGAAGTTCGCCCAACAGTGATTACAGCTGTTCCAAGACTTTTAGAAAAAGTTTACGATAAAATATACGCTAAAGGTTCAGAATTAACTGGAATCAAGAAAAAACTGTTTTTCTGGGCTATTGATTTAGGTTTAAGATATGAACCATACGGAGCAAATGGTGCTTGGTATGAATTTCAATTAAAAATTGCCCGCAAACTAATTTTCAGTAAATGGAAAGAAGGTTTAGGAGGAAAATTAGATTTAATGGTTTCTGGAAGTGCTGCTTTACAGACACGTTTATCAAGAGTGTTTGCAGCAGCTGAAATTCCAGTTATGGAAGGATATGGTTTGACTGAAACATCGCCTGTAATTGCTGTTAATGACCAGCGAAACAAAGGTTTTAAAGTTGGAACTGTTGGAAAACCAATTCGTAATGTTGAAGTTAAAATTGCAGAAGACGGCGAAATTTTATTAAAAGGACCAAACGTAATGTTAGGTTACTTTAAAGATCCCGAAAAAACTGCTGAAGCTGTAATTGATGGCTATTTCCATACGGGAGATATTGGAGAAATTGACAGCGAAGGTTTCCTTAAAATTACAGACCGTAAAAAGGAAATGTTTAAAACTTCTGGAGGTAAATATATTGCCCCTCAAATGATCGAAAATGCTATGAAACAATCTCGTTTTATTGAGCAGATTATGGTTATTGGTGAAGGTGAAAAAATGCCTTCTGCTTTTATTCAGCCAAACTTTGAATTTGTAAAAGAATGGGCAAAAATTCATAAAATTACTTTAGGAAATTCTACGGCAGAAATCGCTTCAAATCCAGACGTAATCAAACGTATTGACAGTGAAGTGGAAGAAATCAACAAGAAATTCGGACACTGGGAACAAATCAAACGTTTTGAATTAACGCCAGATGTTTGGTCTATCGACGGCGGGCAACTGACTCCTACTTTAAAACTAAAACGTAAAATCATTAAAGAAATCTACAAAGATCTTTACGCTAAAATCTACGGGAATAATTAAATCAAAATAATGTAACCAAAAAAAAGAAAACGGCTGTCTAAAATTAGACAGCCGTTTTTGTTTTCATCAACCAAATTAATATCTTCTTTTCACTTTCAATTTGTACTTCATTACATCTTTTGTCATTGACGTATTGTTTTTATTGAAGTGTATTAATTCAGACGCCAATTCTGGTCTTTCTTCGATTTTATCTGCTACAATTTCGTAGGCTATATTTCTGGTCACTTCTTCAAGGATCTGCCCTTTATTAAATTCATGCTTTAAGATGTTTAGAAAGCTAATTTTATTCTTTTCATCAACGTCTTCTTCATAACGAGTTGTAATTGCTTTAGACAAAGCCTCATGGGAAAGAATATTCGCAAAATAATTGTTCAGACAATTTGAAGCATCTTTACCGGTCTTCCAGCCATCCAAAAGCAATTCCTGTGCTTCTTTTGGATCTCCAATTTTATTTCTATAGATTAAAGAAGCTTTTACATATTGCGAATTCTTTTTATAATCTTCGATCACGATTCTAAAATATCTATCGGCTATTTTTTTGTTCTTTAAAATAAGATACAAATCACCCACTTTTTCGTCTTGATTAAGTTCTTTATAAAGTTCAATGGCTTCGTTGTAAGCATGCCCTTTTTCATAACATTCTGCCGCTTTAACTTTATTCTGCAGGTATTTTAGATAAACCCCGGCAGCTTCTCGATACAATTGTCCTTGTTCTAGAACCATTGCTGCTTTGTGATTGTTCTTTAACAGTTTGAGATAAATATGTGCCGCTTTCTCATACTCTTTTCTATTTACATACTCTTCCGCCATTTTCTCGTAACGGTTCTGCAGCGTATTAAATCGGTCTGAATCTACTAGAGCTGCACCTCCACTGCTTTTTGTGCGGGTTCGATCGCTCGCATTGTTCGCAGTTGCCGCTTTAATAAAGAAGAAAATAATCATGCATAAAAACATAAATTTCATTATCGATCCAAAATCTATAGGCGAACTTGGGCCGTCGCAGCTTTTAACCAAAACAACAAACAGGACTAAAATTCCCCATCTGATCATATTAATTGTAAAGCCATTTCCTGAAAACAATTTATTCAAAAAACCTCCTAAACCTTCTAAATTAAAGTCATTTACTAAACCTGAATTAAAAGTAAATATTCCTTCATGTCCTCCTCTGCCCGAGCCGATAGTATCTAATGGAATGGCCAGTTTCATTGCTTTTTCTGGATGTTTCTCCAAATAAGCCAAAAACTTATCCATTTCTTTATTGTTGCCCATCATTAACTTCTTTAGATTAAAAGGCAGATTTTCTTCTTTTTCTTCTTCAGAATAGGGATCTTCGATTTGTTTTAAAAGTTCTTCTTTATCAACTTCAATTCTCAAAGAAGAAATAAAACTTGGAATTGCAACACTTTTACGAGGTTCTATCACTTCGATATCCAAAAGGTTTGGTTTCTGAATATAATCAGACCAAACTATTTCTTCTTCCAATTCTACAAGTCCAATATCGGGATGCAGAAAATGAAAATGATCCGAAAACAATTTACCCCATTCTTCTTTGGCTAATTTTGGAACTACTGTTGTATTTTCTGGAATAAAAAGTTTGTTCTCTATCAACTGATAAAAATTATTCTTTCCAAGATCTTTTATTTTGGTATTCCGAACATCTGCCAAAACCATACAACCGTAAAGTTCATTCGCTGCAGTTCCTGGCACTGGAAAAACACGACAGTTTTCGAGTGCTAAACCCAAATTCTGAATCTCGTCCAGCCAAAATCCTATAGAATTGCTTTTAATGAAAATCCCTTCTTTTGGAAAAGAGTTTTTGCTATGTAGTTTTAATTTTAATTCCATGGCAATACATTCGAAATAAAAGGATTTAAATACTTTTCGTTAAACAAATCTGCATCTATGAGCTGTTGCGAGCTTTCTTCGTCAATAAAATAGTTGTTCCCAGAAAATTCATCTACTGTTGCCATTACCGTTAACTGCTCAGAAACAAATGGAATATAAAATACCGGAATAGTTTTGTTACTGCTTTCAAAAATTAAAATTCCATCTTGATTGGAGATTCTACTTCCATCTTTAGATTCATAGAATTTTGTTTCCATGTAACAGACAGCTCCAATATTTTCAAGCAGTTTTTTTAAATTCTCTGCTGGATGAAGTGTTGTATTTTCAAGAATAATCCCCAAATCTTGAGAGATAATTTCGTTAACTTCACTCAACGATTTACCTGTATTGTCCATAATCATCTTAATGACAGTTACTTTTTTTGGCCCTGCGTTTTTTAATACCAGATTTACTAAAGGCTTGAATCTTTTTGAATCATCTCTAGAGTGTCTCCTATCTCTTTCAAAAATTGAATTTCTTAAACAATAAGTATTAATTCTGATTTCTCCATAATCTATACCAACGCGATCTAGTCTTTTGATAAACGTAAACTTGGATTTACTGCTTTTAAAATTTCTTATAAAAAGATAGTTTTTACTAAAATACTCATCATAAGCCGACACAACCATCGGATCAGATTCTAACTCCACTTCGCCGTTATCTTTTACTTTCCAGAAATTCACATTATCGGTAAAATAAAAATGAAGATTGTAAGGAAAAAAATGAAGCTTATTAGGCTGTTCTTCATCCGAAAAAGCTTTATGGGTTATTACTTTCTTTGTCTTAAGATTTACGATTGTAATAACCGACGAACTATAGGAATAATTAAGCAATAAAAGCATGCCGCCTGAGTTGGTTTTTATCGAAAATTCTCCTCCTAAATGATAAGGTATGTTGGATGCAATCTTTTTAAATCCTTTATCAAATTTATCATTAGAAAATAAAAACAAAGTCCCATTTAGATGAATATAATATTTATCATTTTCATGGAAAATATGCTTGTAATTTCGTTCTGCCGGATAAAGCAGCGGTATACTGCTATCGATCGTAAGATTTGAAACACTAACATTGTTAACTTTATTTCTTTTCCATAGTTCGCTTAAAGGCATTACAATTTCCTGAAGCAGTTTTTTTCCTTTATTCTGATTTTTGAATATCGAAATTTTCCCTTCTACATTCGTTGAAAAAACATATTTAATTTGATTAAAATATTCGCTCATTGCTTTTTGCATAAGCTGTAATTTCAAACTTTCATCAGACGAAATAAAAAAGATTTCCTGACTTTTATCGTTCAGAATGTTTTCTTTAAAAAACAAATCCAAACCTTCTGCACAACTCAGTTTACCACTAAGATGCTCTAAAGAACTTATTACCTGATCTACATTTTCTACAAAAATCTCTTGGTATGTATCTCCAACTACGAAAACTTTGCATTCGATATCTGTTTTTGGATGTGAAGCGACAGCAATCGCCGATGCAAAAGCCAATATCTTAGGATTTCCCCAATTGATCAAAGAAATATCAATAATTAATATTCTTTGAAATTTATCGGCTTCCGGAGGAACTTCACGCTGTATATATAGAGCTTCATTATTGGCAATTCTGGACATAAAAACGTCATCATCATGCGCAAATTCAGAAATAAGCAGTTTATCAAAATCTCCTTTGTTAGTTAGATCAGAAACACCGCCCAATGGCTGTGCGCTTGGCATGTTATGATGAAGCGGAATATTTAATCCGGACCAAATATGCTTGATCAGACTTCCGACTTGAAATGTTTTTTCTTCTTGAACAAGCTGTTCAACAAAATCTAACGGATTTTCTGAAGTATCTTCTACTTCCAGAATTTCTTCTGGCAATTGTTCTTTTATTTCTTCCTGCGGTACATTTTCTATCGCACGAAGCAGCTCTTCAACGGTTGGAAATTTTACCTTTAAAAGCGCAATTGTTCTAAAATCTTTAATAAAACTACCAAGATTAAAAGGCTGTGGTTTGTTTCGAAATTTTATGCCGTTTTTTTGATTTTCTCGATATTGATCAAGTATATTTTTTGCCTTATCAGATGATACTCTTTTGTGACAATTATGAAAAATAGTCTGAAAAAGCTGAAAACGTTTTTCGCCTCTTTTATACTCCTCAGGCAATGATGCTAAAATTTTTAAAAAATCAAGGACTGCACCAGTTCTAAAGAAATCACCGTCAGGATTAGCATAAGAATTTTTATTTAACTTACTCTTTTCTTCTGCTATATATTGTATCGTTAGAATAGCATTTTCATTCTCTTGATTTGTTGCTATTATTGCAAGCAAAAGTGAACCAAAAGGAGGAAAACCATCTTCTGATAGAAACTCTAAAACTTCAAAAATAAATTCTTCGTAAGCAATCGTAAATGTATTCGGAATTGATATAATCTCGCCTCCGCTATCAGAAGAAATCCGAGTGTCAAATTCCCAAAAATAGTGTTCAAAAGATTGAAAGTATTTTTCTAATTCCATTATTTCTTTTTATGAAAAAGTTAAGCGAAACGAACTAATTGACAGCGGTTTCAAACTTTCTTTTGTTATTTTAAAACAGCTGTTGTCTGTATTCCAAACGATCAAATCTTCTCCAAAAGGGTTTAGGTTTTCCTGTATTGTCTTGGCTAAAATTGAGTGTTCAAAATCATAACCCGACGGTAGTAAAAAATCATTCTTTAACCAGAATGTTTTCCCTTTTATCGGCAGCATTGGTTTTCCTATAATTAAGATATTTTTTTTAACTATAACCCATTGAAGCGGCTTTAATCTAAAGTCTGGGGCTGTTTCTATATAATCCTTCAAATCATCGTAATTAGTAAGCAATGCATAAGCTTCATTTTCTATTTCCGACGGTTTTAAACGAAGTTCAAGCTTTTGATCGATCCCAAAATAATTGTGATTGAATTTGGGCAGCGTAACAGGAACTGCTCTCATAATTGGTGACCAAAGTAAACCTGAAGGTAATTTTTTTACAGGCAGTAAACTTCCTCTCTTAAACAACAGATTTTCTTTTAATTCATAAATAACATGAAACGGAATCTGCTGAATTTCGATCGCATTTAATTGTTCTGAATGAAAATCTTTTACCCAAACCGATTCGCTGTCAAAAGCCACTTTTACATTTTCCCAATCTCTTATGGCGCCTAAAAAATCGATATGTTTTTTATTTATTTCTAAAAAATACATTTTAAACCGTTTGAAGTATCTTTTGCCACAAAGCTTCTATTTCTTTCTGAATATATTGCTTTTGATCGTTGTTTCTAACCCAGTCACAACGGCTTTGCAGATATCTTAATTTATCTTTTATTACATTTTGTTCTTCAAAAGAAAGCGATTCGTCCTGCCATCTTTGTGTTAAAAGCTGCATCTCCTTCATCAATTCTTCCGGATTTGGCGTTTTATTGAACAAAGCCTGAGGATGCTGTGAATCTGAATCGTCTTTTTCGATGATATGATTTATAATTCCTTCGAGAATTTCGATTTGCTCTTCGTTATCCCAAATGTATTTTAAAACCCAAAAATCAGATACAACCGCTTCTTGTCTGCCGCACATTAAGGCGCTCGCAGCAATTAAGTTTTGCAGTTTTACAGCTCGACGATCTGAAACTTTTATCCCTGTATTTCTAAGATTATGAATAACGTCAACATATTGTTTTCTAATTCCAGTTAAATCTACCGTACGACAAAGCGACTGCAATTCAATAATTTCATCAGCAGTAATTTTCGGTATTTCCAAATCGCTGCTGCTTTCGATTTTCCATCCCGCCAAAAGCACTTCATGAAGCAGATCTGGATCAACATAATCACATTTTACACGAATCAGAAAACGGTCTAAAAGTGCATTTAACGCTTC
Source organism: Flavobacterium artemisiae (assembly GCF_042678225.1). Lineage (NCBI taxonomy): Bacteria > Pseudomonadati > Bacteroidota > Flavobacteriia > Flavobacteriales > Flavobacteriaceae > Flavobacterium > Flavobacterium artemisiae. The sequence continues at coordinate 419,509 of NZ_JBHUDZ010000007.1, forward strand.
GTCTTCCGGAAGTACGTTACTTGCACCAATAAACATTAAGGCTGGCAGTTTTTTGGTTTCTTTTCCTCTACGGAAAATTTTTTCGTTTAATGCCATCAATAAACTATTCAAAATAGCCGAATTGGCATTAAAAATTTCATCCAAGAAAACCATCGAAGCTTCTGGCATCATCCCTTCTGTATTTGTAATCAGCTCTCCTTCTTTTAGTTTACGAATATCAAAAGGTCCGAAAATCTCGTTTGGTTCTGTAAAACGGGTTAAAAGATATTCGAAGTTTTTACCGCCTTCAATCCCGTTTGAAAGCGCTCGAACCAAGGCACTTTTCGCTGTACCCGGAGGCCCCAACAAAAAGGCATTTTCTTTTGCGAGTAATCCAATTCCTAAAAGATCGATAATTTCGTTTTTACCAACAAAAACATTTTTAATATGCTGTAAAACAACATTTAACTTCTCTGTAGACTTCATTTTTGATCAGGGTAATTTTTTATTATAACTATTAATTTATTTTTACAATTCGTTCCAAAACACATGTTTATAATCTCCAAATCCGGTTAAAAGCTCGGTTTTCACATTCTCAATTGCTGCATTTTTCTTCGCTTTTCTTTCAACTACGCGATTCAAATACAATTGTTTAAGACATGAATCAGAAAAAACAACGTCTGGATTTATTACTTCAGAAACAACATCAAACCCAATTGCCGAATAACTAAAATCGGTCATGTGTTTTTCTAAAATTGAAATGGATTTATCGTCAGGGTCAATGCGTTTTAATTCTAAAATAATCTGCGGTAAAAACCTCAAACATAAATCGGCAGACAATAGAACTTGTGCATTAATTTTGCCTTTAAATTCGGGAAGAAAAACAGGCAGTTCCTCTATTTTATGATCTCTAAACAAAACCAATTGAGCGGCAAAATAAAGCGTCTTTGCTCCCCATAAAGCCGCTTCTCCATGAAAATCGGGCGCCTGCCCTGGATATTCTAGAATTTCATTTTCATACTCCGATTCCAAAAACAAGATCGTTTCGCTTTCTTCTTTACTCGAAACTTTTGTCATTTTGTTGTAAAGAATGATCTGTTCGATTGTTCTTAAATGATAAATGGTCTCTAAAAAAGGCATGTCTTTATTCTCCATAAGACCAATATTGGTTATTCATTTGGGTTTAATTTTTCAAAGTTTTATACTATTGACATTTCCAAAAATAGGGTTTCTTTTTCAATATAAATTAATAAAATCACCTGATTTTCTTTAAATTAAATTGGCTTTTGAAACAGCAATATCTAGAGGAAAAATCAATAATACAGACTGCCAAACGCAATCGGCAGTCCGTACTCACAAACAAATTCTAAATTTTAATTTTGGATGCACCAATGCATGATTTTGGCAATGTTTTTTGCATCGTCAATTCCTCTGTGATGTGTTCCTTCTAACGGAATATTCAGCAGATGCAGTGCACCGTTCATTCCCTGAGGTTTCTGTAAGCCAAACTTTTCTGCAAACCAGCTTTTAACATTGATGTGCTGTTCACCCATTGGATACGGAATACCAAACGAACTGCATTGGTTTTTAAGCATATTAAGATCATACTGACCGTAACTTGCCCAAGTATACAAATCGGGATTATACTCATCAACCAGCTGATTGATCGCATTTTCAAAACTAACGCCATTTTTATCTAGTAAATCCTGCGTAATAGTCGTAAGTTCCGTACAAAACGTACTCACAGTCGAGCGCTGCGGTTTGATTAATATTCCTTTATTTTTTGAAATTTCTCCGGTTTCTGAATCCAAAACGGCAAGACCGATTTCAATAATTTCATTTTGCTGCCCTTTTGGGACCACACTTTGCCAGCATGTGGCTTCTAAATCGATGATAATAATTTTATCTGTAGTTTTCATTTTTTCTGTTTTTTTAATAATTGTTCTAACACCTGGAATTGCAGCTTTTGTTTGCGCTGCAATTCGGCGTTTCTTTGTTTTTAAAAATTAAATCTAAGTCGGAACTATTTTCTCTAAAGCTATTTGCTTCTCTCTTTTTTTAGAAAAGATAATGGCAAAATTTGCGAAGAGACCTTTTTTCTTAAGCAGTTTTGTTGACTTTTCCTCTTTTACAAAACTGTTTTTGTCAAAAAATGCTAAAGCTTTATCAATTCTTTTAAGCTCTTTTGATTCTTCGACATTGTAACTTTCATGAAACTTTTTAAATGGACGCGGTTGAAAATCAACCATAATCGCTGCCATATTTATTGCATCAATATTCGTTAAGTCTGTTTCTCCTTTAAAGAAAGTTTCGATAGGTCTAAACTTATCTTTCTTTTCCTTAAACTTATTTTTTTTGGTATGATCGAAATCTAAACTGAATAGATTTCTAAATACGTTTAAATCATTTTGAGACTGATTACTTTCGAAGATAAGCCAGCACAAATCACGCAACTTACCACGAGAAGGTTTATACAAATAATCAAAGTATCTGCCTTCTTTTTCTATCTCATATTTATTTTTAATCGCTTTTTTGTATTGTTTTAATGTATTGTTTTTCATGGTATTTTTTTTTGCAATTCTTGGGAACCTCACGAAAAGTAGAAATCATGGGGATCCAATATCTGCAAAGCTTAAAACACCACTACTTTGCTGGAGAACTACCTCCTAATGATATACACTATTCCCTGATCGTACCTTTTCATTCCATCTGTAAATAAGTTCCAAATCCATTTCCTTAATTGTGGCAAATGGAACTTCACTTAACTCCGCTATATCTGTTTGACCAAAATGGCCGGACGCAAATACTATTTCCTGATTCATCCTTAAATTTTTATTGTTAAACTAAAACTCTCAGCATTTTACTGCTAATAGCTACTTTTTGATTTTACGAATTCTACAATTCTCTGTCTGCAAACGGAGCCTTCCAATCTTTCTTTAAGATTCGCTCTTTTACTTCATCATAAGAAAGCGGTTCGTAATTATGGCAATCAACGCCGACATCAAACGAGCGCGAAGTTTCGTCATCAAACAAATGACCGTGAGAGTGACCGTACAAATGCCATGTTCCTCTAAAAGAACTTCTCCAAACCTTCATCGCGTAGTGAAAAAGAATAATCTTCTGTCTGCCATTTGGCGCATCTTGATCTTCAACACTTAATTCGTAATAATCTTTAATCCATTCAAATCGTTTTGTATAACTCAACGCCGATTTATCGTGATTGCCTTTTACAAGAAAAATAGAACCGTTTAACTGGTCTAAAATTTCTTTAGTTCGTTCTGGTCTCGCCAAAGAAATATCACCTAAATGATATACAATATCTCTCGGACTTACCTTTTCATTCCATCGTTTAATGAGTTCTGCATCCATTTCTTCAACTGTGGCAAAAGGACGTTCACTAAACTTAATTATGTTCGTGTGACCAAAATGATGATCAGACGTAAAAAATATTTTTTGATTCATTTTCATTTTTTTTTGAAGAAAGCCATTCCTTATTCATCATTTGGTTTTCGTACTCAAATATTTTAAAACTACTGCGCATTTATTTTGCGCAGCAGTATTTTTTTTATTTAATCCATTCTATAACGGTTTCTAAATAAGCTTTTCGAACTTCTTCAAATCGTGTTATGTTCGGAATATGATTTACTTCTAATAGATATTTGGAACCGTCTTTTGCAACGATATAATCATTTCCGATCATATCCATTTGTAAAGCTTCTTTAATGTGCCTCGTATCGGCAAGCAAATCTTCGTCAACTGGCATAAAACCAGCGTTATCAGGATGGATAGATTTTAACCAATCGTCTCCTTCTAACTTAATCTGCCAATAGATATCTCCAATCATCATGATACGAACGGCTTCGCCTTCGTAATAAGGTTCAATTGTGGCGGTAAATTCGCTTTCCCATTCTCCGGTAAAACGATTTTTATTTTCACCGCAATGCCAATTTCCCCATTTGGCAACCGTATCGTTCGTAACATTTACAGAAGCGCCGGCGCTTACAAAACCTCTTGGTGCACTAAATCTCGAAAGAGATAAAGCTTTTACCAGGCAAGGAATCTTAAAACGACAGTCTAACATCGCTGCAGCATTCGGATAACATTCTCCTTTCCAAATTGCTAAGCCGGCGATAAAATCAAAATCATTGTCATAAATTCCGTAATAGACAACCTTATCTACAGGAAGCATTCCGATTCCGTTTGATTTTTCCATATAAAGCACCTGATCCTTAACTACAATTTTCGGAATAGCTTGATGCCAAATAATATGTCCTGAGTAACTAGCTTTTATAGTCTCATATTCTTCCTGTTCGATACCCACTAAGGCAATTCGATTGTAATCTTGTTTCATAACTTTTACTTTATAATGTTAATTTCTATTTGCCACTAAGACACAAAGGCTCTAAGTTTTTTCTTTTTTACTTTTTCTAAATCTCTCGCAGAGTCGCTAAATTTTTGTTCTCTTTTTATTTCTTTGCGACTTTGTGACTTCGTGGCAAACCTTAATTTTAAACTGCTTCTAATTTTAATCTTTTAATTCCAAAATCTGTTTTTCTCAACTTGCACATTCTTTCATCTTCTTTATGATGAAACACAATTCCTTCAATATCATTTTCAGATAAAAAACTTTGCAAATCATCAAAATCAAGACTTACAAAATCAAGAATTTCACTGCCGTGTTTTACCAAAGTATGTCTTTCAAACTTTTCAGGGTTACCTTGCACTTTTGGTCCGCATAATTCGTAAGTTCCATCCATTTTGTTTTCCAACTCATCAAAACCTTCAAAGAAATGCTTATCCTCAGATTTTGATCGATCGCATTTTAACCAGTGCGGGTGATGTCCTGAAATTGGATCTGCTTCTTGACACGGAATTGCTCCTTCAGGAATTTTTCTTCCTTTCTTAGCATCAAATCTTTTAAATATTTCTCCATCTATGATAGCTGCAGAAGTACCGTCAAATTTTCTCGTTGCAATAGCTTCTCCATCAAAAACCCATTTATTTTCAATATTAATTTTATCTATAACCCTGCCTAAATCATTAGGATTTTTGGTAAATAATGTACTTATCTTTTTCATTTTTTTTATTGTTATCTCTGTAAAACTTTATACAGTAATTTGGCTGCATTGTAAGCATCATCCGCTCCATTATGATTCTTTCCTTCAAAAGATTCTCCTACTAACTCTAGCTCTTTCAATAATCCTTGAGGTTTCTCCTGAAGGTAAGCTAAATTAAAAAGTGTCTTTATATTCAAATAGTCATTTCTAAATGGGTTTTCAATTGCTTTTGCTTTACATTCTTGTTCTAATATTTCTTGATCAAAATCTCCATAACCTGCAAATGTTCTATACTTTACCGAATACTTGGAATTAATTTTCTTTAATGCTTTTTCAAGAGAAGTTCCTTCTATCTGTAGTTTTTCATTTGTAATTCCAGTTAATTGGGTACAAAAAGAAGAAACTTGAGAAACTTCCGGTTTGATATAAAAACTTTGTTTATTTTCAATTTTTCCCGACGATAAGATTAACTTACATACTCCTATTTCGATAATTTCTCTCTGGTTTAAGAGTGTTTCCTCCGTAGTTTCCCAACAAGTTGCTTCAATATCAATCACTATAATTTTATCATACAACACCATGATTTCTAAATTTTTATTTTTTTTAATTCAACTTCTTTTGAAGCGGCTAATATTCTAAGTCACTCGCTAAGCTTTAAATTTTTAATTCTTAATTTTTAATTTCTCTCTGCCGCTTCAAGAAAAATTTTGTACAGGAAGAGAGACTCGAACTCTCAAAAAACTGATTCTAAGTCAGCCGCGTTTACCAATTTCACCATTCCTGTATTGTTTTTATTGCCTCACCGGCGCTATTTATTTCTTTCCAATTTATTTACCTTTTGTACAGGAAGAGAGACTCGAACTCTCAAAAAACTGATTCTAAGTCAGCCGCGTTTACCAATTTCACCATTCCTGCTTTTCTTTTTAGAACATTTCGTTTACGAGAGTTTTTTTAATCTCGCAATCCCGATAACTATCGGAAGCTAAAACGCAAAGTTTTTATTAAGACTTGCAACCTCTGTCCCTCTGCGTCTTTGCCCCTTTGTCCCTTTCTAAAGAACATTTCTTTTGATTTTGAAAGGATTCGAACCTTTAACCTATTGGGTACTATCCAATTGCTCTGCCGATTGAGCTACAAAATCAGTAATTTTTGGGCATAAAAAAAGCACCCGATTAAAGGTGCTTACAAGATTTATAAGATATACGTATCCTATAGTCCATATTCATGCACCAGTATTTTTGAACAACCAAGATAAAGGCTTGATTGCAGTGATTTTATATTTGATATTAATTTGAAATTCATTTTATATGTTGTGTTATATTTTGAAATCATTTTTTTTAATTGAAAATCTTTGTTCAGATTTTCTTCGGCAAAGATAAAGTCGAAAAAATCAATTATCCAAATCTTTTTTCAAATTATTTTACTGATTATCAATTAGTTAAACTCATTTTTAAAGCATAGAAATTCTAGTCCGCTTTCTTTTGCAGATTCTTATTTTTATCAAATGACTGTTTATCATCAGATTACTTTTCAAGATTAGATTTCGATATTTATTTTACGCATTAAACATTTTCAGTTATTTTTTTTTAGTTTTTTTTAGTTAAGGTTTATTTTTAATCATTTTCAACTGTTATTCTCCTTCTTTTTTTTTGTTTCAACTTTCCTTTTTTTAGAAAAAACCATTTTAAACAAAAAAAGCGTCCCATTTTTAGGACGCTTTTCTATATTTTATATTGAGTTTGAAACTTCTTTTTACATTTCAATTTTATAAAAATACATACCACATCCAGAGTCATCAGTAGGAAGAAATCCTGCTAAACGATCGTAATTTTTTTGTAGTGACATGATAATGTGTTTTTATTTAATTATTTATTTCGAAGACAAATGTAGTCTTTTTTATCTTAATTTAACAAATACTTATGAAAATGTTTGATTTTAAACTGCGGTTTTTTCATCAAAACACAGTTCAATTAATTTTTTACAATTTTATAATATCCATTCAAAAAATGCTTCTCACTCATAATGAAACCCTTACAAACACTAGAAAAGAAAAGTTGAAAAAAGGCAATCGATTTTTAATTTTTCTCGCATTCTATTAAAACTTTTTTTTCTATGTTTGTTTGAGTTTAAGAAATACCTTGCTTTTTCTTGTAAAAGAAAATGATGATGTTTCGTCATCGGTGTAAAATTATTTGACATTCAGCACTACTTCTATCTTATTGGTGAGAAAGTGTACTAGGCGTACAGTTTCGGTTCCACCTCCTCGAGATTAACTGTACGCCTAGTACACTTTCTCTGGAGTTGATAGACATAGTCCTTAGAGAATACGAAGGTTCTAAACTTTAAGCCCTATTGCTGCAATAGGGCTTTTTTTTAATATAAAAATCGATTATAATTTATGTCTGAACAGCTTAGTAAACAACAAATTTATGATAGAATAAAAGCTACCTCAAAAGATAGCTACATATTAGAAGAAATGCAGCGTTTAGGATTCTGGCAGTCTAGCGCCGAACCTACTCTATCTGAAATCCTTATCAAGCAGGAAGCTGCGATAGAAAAGGAATTGAATGAGCTTTTGGCACAAGACAGGAAGTTTAGCAATAGAGAAGCAATGGTTCTTGAAATGCGTAAGGCAAGAATGAAAGTGGCTAAAGAAAAAAGAGCTGAAACCAAATTAAAGCAGGAACAAAAACGTCTTGATAAAGCCGAAAACTGGAAATTATTACAAGAAAAACAGATTTTATATTTAGGCGAAGCAGTATCAAAAGGATTAAATTTTAAAGAATCAAATACTGCAATTTTAGAAAAATACAATCTGCCTGTTTTTGAAAATGCGCTGGCGTTAGCAAAAAGCATGAATATCGATTTAAAAGCTTTGCAATATCTTGCTTACAACAGAAAGGTTTCTAAAATTAATCATTACCACACTTTTGAGCTTGAAAAGAAATCGGGCGGCAAACGTAAAATATCGGCGCCAAAGCCAAAATTGAAAGAAATTCAAACCTGGATTTTAGAAAATATACTTCATAAAATACCTTATACAATAGAAGCGCATGGTTTTGTAAAAGAACGTTCTATTGTAACAAATGCACAACCTCACGTTAACAAAGACATTGTTGTTAATATCGATTTAAAGGATTTTTTCCCAACTGTAACTTACAAAAGAGTAAAAGGATTATTCTGTAAAATAGGTTATTCTGAAGAAGTTGCAACCATTTTAGGTTTGGTGTGTACGTATTCTGAAATTAACGAAACAACTCTGGACGGCGTTACGTATTACGTTCAGGCTGGTGAACGCAAATTACCGCAAGGATCTCCTGCAAGTCCGGCAATTAGTAATCTGATTGTCTACAAACTGGATAAAAAAATCAACGGATTGGCAAAGAAACTCAATTTCAGCTACACACGTTATGCAGATGATATGAGTTTTTCTACAACTCAGGAAAACAGCCAGAATGTTTCGCGTTTATTACATTTTACAAAAAAAATAATCGAAGCGGAAGGTTTTGTCATTCATCCTGAAAAAATTCATGTGATGCGAAAAGGTACGCAGCAAAAAGTGACCGGAATTGTGGTTAACGATAAGCTGAATGTAGATAGAAACCAATTACGAAAATTTCGCGCTCTTCTGCACAATATCGAAAAGAATGGCTGGAAAGATCAGAAATGGGGAAAAGCCGTTCATGTAATTAATGCCATTGAAGGTTATATTAATTATGTAAATATGGTGAGTCCTCAAAAAGGAACCGCATTTAAACAAAACTTGAAAAACATTATAAAGCTGCACGGCTTACCGAACATAGAAAAAATAAGTATTCCGAAAGAAGAAACTCCAATTGTAATTCCTGTTCAAGAAGAAAAAGAAGAAACAGCAGTTGAGCAAAAGCCAGAAAACTGGTGGAATATTTTTTAATTAAGCGCCTTTTGATTTATGAAATTAATTAAACAGATTAAACTTTTCTATAAAGAAGGGAATTCAGATAAAGTATACGAAATAGATTTATGTGCTATTGATGACACCAATTTTGTGGTCAATTTTAGATACGGAAGAAGAGGCGCGGTATTAAAAGACGGCACCAAAACTCCCGAATATGTGTCTGAAGAAAAAGCACAGGTTATTTTTGATAAACTCGAAAATGAAAAAAAATCCAAAGGTTACGCTTCAGAAATAGAAACACTTATAGATCTTCCTTCGCTGGAAAGCGTAGAGCCAGATTCTGTAAATGGTGTTATTTTACAGCGTCTGCAAGATGCAGTAACGGGTAAAAATACTTTTAAAACCCAATGGAAAACCAGCCGTGTCATCTGGAGAGCTGGTTTATTGGATATCCAGGAAGCTGTTCCGTACATTATTAAATTGGCTTCAAAAGGAGATGATTTACAAACTTACGCAGCGATTTGGGCTTTGATAAAACTCAAGGCCGAAGCCGGAAAAGAAGTTTTTAAATCAAATGCTTTTCAAGGAAAACAAAAAGAATACATCCGAAATCTGGCGCATGAAGGATTATTAGGAATTTTAAAAGATGCTGAATTACAACAGCATATTAGTGCTATTCTCGAAACGATTCCGCAGGAAGCCCGATATTATATTGACAAAAAAGATTATGATTCATTAGTTAATTTTCTAAAAGAAGAATTAACCAATAATGCCATTACGTATCTGACTGCTTTGTATTTAGCCGCAAAATTTGATGCGAAACTACACGAAATTGTTGTGTTTTTATTAGAAGCTGTTTCTTTTAAACCGCCCTATTTTAAACATATCAGAGCAATTTATAAACTGGCTCATTTAAGAAACGATGCCGATGCGATTGCCGTTCTTGCTTATCGTTTTGAAAATGAAAACGCCATGTTTAACTCTAACGCTTCGCTAAGAAAACAACTTCGAAGAGAAGATACCAAAATCGCATTTTCTAACTTTACCAAACTTTATTTTCAGAAAAACAGCCTTAATTTCCTGAAAGGGCTGAATGAAGAAAAAGACGCTAAAAAATACCTGAAATTTGCTGTTTCGATTTTATCAAAGTATACCGAATATGATTACAGTAAATCTGGAAAATCTCCTGTAAATAACTACGGACAATACAATTATAATGATAGAAGATATTATTATACTGTCATAGATTACCCTGAATGTTCTAATCTGACTTTGTTGTCTACCATTTTATTTGGAAACGATCCAAAACGCATTCTAAATTCAAAACTGAAATACATTTTTGGTCAGGAAGTTTTCTCGACAAATAATTATTATTTTATTGAAAATGATCCAAGTAGAATTGATTACAATCAAAAAGAGGAAAGAAAAACAAGTAACGCTTCTACTGAAAATTCAGGTTCCGTTTTAGATACTGCAAAAAAAGTGTTTTCTACTTTCTTTGGTAAAAAAGAAGAAGAAAAAAAGCCTGAGACGCTTATTATTAAAGAGGAAGAAAAAATAGATAAAAGCAAAGTTTCTAATCGTTTAGAATTATTTCCTGAACATTGGGATGCTTTTCCAGAAGCTTATATTCAGCTAATTATGGAAGCTCAGATGAATATCATTCATCAATTTGCTTATACTAATTTAAAAGCTAGAAACGATTTTAATACTTTAATCGGTCGTTTTGACGAAACTCATATTTTAAATCTCTTAAACAGCAATTTTGCCATTCCAAACAATTTAGGATTTGAAACTATTCTTTTAAAAAATGATGCACTGGCAACTCAGGTTGGTTTTGTTGCTGATGTCCTGAATTCTAAAACAGAATCGGCAAGAGATTGGGCAAAAAAACAAATTGAAGCCAATACTGCCCTATTTTTTAATGATAGTGATTATGTTGTAAAATTGATTTTTAATGAAATTCCAGAACTAAAAAACTGGATTGCTTCTGCCTTAGAAAAATTTGCATTCACGGAAGAAAAAGCCAAGGTAATTACCGGAAAAGTTATTGTAGAATTACTTACGTTCGAAGAATCTCCGGAAAACAATAATCTGGCAGCAATTGCGATTGAAAGACTTAAAATAATTGCAACAGCTCAACTGGAACAATTAAGCTGGGATATTGTGGCAAGTTTGGTTTCTTCTGATTTAAAAACAAATAATCTGCTGGCGAGTACAATTTTAATTTTGAAATCTAAAAAAGTAGCTTCAAAAGAAATTCCGTTTTCGCTGATTACGCTCTTTTTAGAAGACGAGAATCTTGAGATTAGAAAAAATGGTATTCAGCTTTTACACAATTATCAGGAAGATTATTTATTAGCAAACAGCGAATCTTTATTAGCGTTATTTCATAATCCTTTTCAAGATGTTCTTTCAGCAGTTTTAGAATGCATTACCAAATTAGGAAAATCTAATGCGGGCTTTTTTGATATTGCACTTCCGGGCGCCGTTTATGCAATGATCAGAAAAGAAAAATTTGAAGGCGCTCATTTACTCTTCAAAAAATTCATACTCGAAGAAACTGTCAATCATTGGAATACGGCATTAAAACCGCGTGATGTAATTAAATTAATTTACGCCAATTACAGACAAAGCCAATTAACAGGTTACGAAATATTAAAACAATATTCTCGTATTTCTGATTTTACTATTCCGCAGATTATTGCATTATCAAATCACGAAATTTTAGCAATAAGACAATGGGCCTGGAATTATTTCATAGCCAATAAAGAAAGAATCCGTGCCGAAAGAAACAATGCTTTGGCTATTTTAGATACGACTTGGAATGATACCAGAGCCTTTGCTTTTAATTTCTTTAAAACCGAATTTGATGAATCCGATTGGGATTTAGACTGTCTGATCAGTATTACAGATTCTGTGCTTCCGGCGGTAGAACAATTTGGAAAAGAAATGATTACCAGATATTTTAGTCCAAACGACGGCGTAACTTATTTAACCAAATTAAGCCAGCATCCGAGCGTAAATATTCAGCTTTTTGTGACCAATTACCTCAACACGTATGCGGTTGATAATGTGTCAAAGTTAAAAGAACTCAATTTTTATTTCCGTTCTGTATTAACCAGAGTGCATAAAGCCCGAATTGCTAAACAGCGTGTTTTTCAGTTTTTACAAAATGAAGGAAGAAAAACCGAAGAAGCGGCAATTTTTGTAACCGAAATTCTGGATGAAATTTCAGCGACAGTTGCCATACAGGACAAAGCGAATTGTATCGAAATCCTGACCGATTTAAAAACGCTTTACCCGCAGTTGAATACCCATTTAATCCTTAAAAACTAAGTTATGTTATTTGATTATAAATACAGTGGCAGCACGATTGTAAATAACACTTCCAATAGTACCGGCATGAGTTTTTCGCCAGATACATTGCGAGAACCGACTTTTTTTGTTGGAAAACTAAATCAGAAAATCGCTTTTAGGGAAGCCATTTCTGCACTGCACGACGTGGTGATTTCAGATTTACGTTTTTTTCCAAAGGACAAAGAGCAATACAAATTATGGGCAGCCGAACAGGAAAAAATCTGGCTGAGCGAATATATGGCCGATTTCCAGATCGAAAATGTCCGTGCGCGAATTCAGGAGCTAAAAGAACAATTGAATGCCGTTCATAAAGAAAAAGCCACTGTTATGGGGCCTTTTAATAAAGCAAAGTCTGCCTATTTTGATTATTTATATAAAAATGATAAAGATGCCTGGTTTGTTCTTGATCCTGTAATTACCGTTCATCCCGACGAAGTATTTTTTGAATGTTTCAGCAAAGACGAATCGTCTTACGGAAAGTTGAGCTGCAACTATAATATATTTACCGAAATCAGTGATTTTAAATGCGGTACCACCAATATTGATTATTCTGAAGGATTGTATAATGAATTTCAGAAAATAAGAAATTATAAAGAAACCGAGTTCAAAATTGATCCTTCTGGTTTTGAGGCCAAAACAACAAACGAAGAAGTTTATAAAGAAGTAAAAATCGATCTGCCTGACTCTTGGGTTAGAGGATTTTTGCAGGTAAGTTCTGCAATGACACTTCCAGCAACGGTGCTTGATTTACATCCGATGGATATTTTTAGTTTGTGCCAGTATTTGCGACGTTTCAAAGAAAAGAAAGGACCGCGAGCTTTACGATTTGTACTCGAACCAGACAAACCTATAAAAGCAGTTTTTGAGCCTTCTTATGACGAATTGACTTTTCATCGTTCGCTTTTTCAAGGAAACGAAGCAAAAACAATTCGTATTTGGGGAAGACGCCGTTTATTAATTCTGGAAAGATTAATTCCAGTTGCAAGAAACTTCAAAGTTGTATTATTAGGTTCTGGTCTGCCATCATTTTTTATTGCCGATCTTGGCGATATGTCTTATACGTTGGGACTTTCGGGCTGGACAAAAAACGACTGGAGCACTGCCGGAAATTTTGATTTAATGGCACCAAGAAGCAACGTGGATTTGTTTACACAGGAAAAAGTTTTTAATGCTTTAAAAGAAAATTGGTTCGATACGTCTGATAATCTGGCTAAAAAACTAAGTCTCGATCCGTCTGTAGTTTCGGCATCTTTAACAGCTTATACACAGGCGGGACGCGTAATCTACGATTTGAATTTAGGTTTATACCGCGTAAGAGAATTAACTCAGGAGCCGTTGAACATGAAAAGCTTACGTTTTGCAAGTCCGCAGGAAGAAGTTGCGAACGCTTATATCACGCAAAACCGCGTCAAAATTGATACTTCTGTAAAAGGCGATCAATTACAGATAAAAGGAAAAGTAAACGATAAAGAGTACACTTATACAACTTTGGCCGTTTTAGACAAAGATAACCGACTGATTGAAGGTAGTTGCGAATGTTCATTCTACAAATCCAATCAATTGCGAAAAGGACCTTGCGAACATATTCTGGCGACTAGAATGGCTTTGCATGCTAAAGTAGCCGTTTAAGAAATTAATTTAAAATAATATGCCTATCCGCAAAATGAACCAAAATTGATTTTTTACCGCAAATTGCACAAATTTTCACAAATCATCCGTTGTCTAAAAAAGTTTACTCTTTTTTATTAATACCTAAGATAGATTTACAGTTTGTTTTTTTTACTTTTAAAATCTGAGGCAGACTTATCAAATAAATATTAGTTACAGATAGTCCTATTAAACAAAAATGCCCCAAATAGTAAAACAACTATTTGGGGTATTTTTTTTAAGATAAGGTTATTTTCTTAATCAAAAATCCTTGTAAGTATATTTCATTTTATAAGGAAAATTAATGTCTGTTGTAAGTATTTTTCTTTCTTGTTGATCATAAGTATAGTGAACTATTTGCTTTTTACCCTTTCCAATTTCCCTTATTCCTTCACGTGACACAACATAGCTGCCCTCTTCTTTTTTTATTCCTTCATACCTAAAGATACTACTATAAAGGTAACCGCTAACTTCGTTTTTATTGTTGTAGCTGTAAGTGTAAGAGTATGTCAATAACGTCTTCATATGCTCATCGAAAACTGTACTTACTGTCTTTATCAGGTTTTTATTTTCATAATAATATTTTATATTATTATTTTCTATATCATCTGATTTTAATTTCATTTCTTTTAATTGATGTAAATTGTCGTAGTAAAAATTATAAGAAGTAACATGATCTCTACCAAAACTTACCAATACCTGTAAAAAAAGTGAATCTGGCCTTTTAAATAATATCGTATCATAGGATTTCAATTTAAAATTGATTCTTTCATTCCTGTGATCAATTTGTTTTATTGTTCCATCATCAAGATATTCTATTTTATAAGTATCAATATCATCATTTATTTTTCTTTTATAAGAAATAATGCGTTGTTGCTTGTCATATTCAAAAGTATAATTTCTGCCTTTCCAGGGACCTTCTGTATACTCTGCATAAACTTCTTTCGTATTTTTCAATGTTTTATAATCTGGAAAGATGCTTTGTTCAGAAAATATATTTTTTAAAATAAAATCATTGGTATCATATACAGGACTATTGATTGTCTGAGTCTGCAAAAAACAACTTGAAAGCACCAGACAAAGAACAATGCTGTAAAGAGCTTTTTTGAAATCAGCTAAAGGATTATTATACATACAATTATTTTTTAAATCCGAGTGGTTATTAATCAGACCTAACAGGTTTTAAAAACCTGTTAGGTATTCTAACATCATAATTTTAAGCATACGTTTTATCAATCTGGCTCAAAATAGTCGGATCTTGAATTTCATTATCTTTCGCAAACAATAAAACTTTGGACATTACCTCAGCCGATTTCGGATCATCGTCTGCAAACGGCAGGAACAAACGTCCTCTGTGCTGCGAATGAATTGGCAGAATCGACAAATATCTACCTGGCATTTGGTGTACAACCGCACTTCCTAAATGAACGCTGTATTCGGCCAGCTGTCCTTTGATAATGGCATGATTTTCTTTGATTTCAACATTTTTGATTTTGAATAATCGCAGTGTTTCTCTCAGTAAAACCGCTCTCATTTCGATAGAAGAATGACTTGCTTCTGGATCAACGCCTCCGACATGAGCAACACTTACCACTAAATCAATATCGCGCATTACTTCTGAGAAAATCCTCGGATTGATATCTTCAAAAGCAATGTTTTTATAATCTTTTAATGAATGGAATTCAATAGTTTCTAAAGTCGGACTCTCTACATCTGCCGGCGAAAACCAATCGGCCATTGCATACATTTTAACCTGATACCCTTCTTTATGGAAAACTTTCTGTAAACCTTCTTCGTAATCTACTTTCCAGCCACGTGTTTTTAATAAAGCCAAAGTTTGTTTTGGCTGTACCTGATGCCCCGCGTATCGGCGAGAAACTGATTTTTCTTTTAACTCATCTGGAGTTGGAACGTATAATTCCCTAAAAATCTGTTTGAACGGCTGCTGTAATTTATTATCAAAACAATACGATTGAAAATCAACCCAAACACCATTTTTATGCAGATCATAGCAATGTGCAATTCTAAAAGTTTGTTTTTCATTTAAATACAAAACTTCGCCCAAAGCCGAAATCAGATTTCCGTCCACATAAAAACCTATTTGATTATCACTTGAAATAAATACCAGTTTTTCCAAATGTTTAGAAATAATAGGATGTTCAAAAAGGTTTTGCATTTCTGCGAATAAAAATTCATCGCCTCGAATCATACTTTCTTCCAAACCTTTTCTCGAACGTGTCCATTGTTCACGCATGGTTTTGCGATAATCGGTCAATTCTAAAATTGCTTTGTCTTTTTTGAATTTCGGCGGAATCGATTTTAATTCTTTATCTCCTTTCAGCGTTACTAAATCGGCTTTCCCTTCTTTATTAATAACCAGTTTTATGGTTACATCATCCAGCGTAATTTCTGTTTCTTTCGATAAAATATTTTGAATCTGTTTGGTTTCCATCGCCCACGTTAAACGAACAGGATCTGGATATCCGGCATTTCGCGCCAGATTTTCTAAAGCAACACGAATTGCCAAACCTTCACTTGCTTGTTTCATCGAACCAAACTCTCGGCTTTCTTTTTTAAACTGCTGTAAATATTCATAACGCGCCAAAATATCTTTTTCCGGGCTTGTTTTGCTCAAAGGCACCAATCCGTAAACTCTTAAATAATCCTGATCGCGTTTGTCTTTTACTTTTGCGGTAACTTCTCTAATTTTTAAATCGCCCGTAATAGTATCTGCGTACAATCTAGCACGTCTGTGTCCGTTTCCGTCGGTTACATATTTTGCCGATTCATACAAAAGTTCCCATTTTGCTTTTCCTAATTTTTTATAAGCCGAAACAAACCAATCTTTGTCAACTGCACCGTCTTTAAATTCCTGAAGGTCAATTGCCGAAAATTTAGCCACTTCACTTTCAAGTTCCGAATTTACAGCGCTGTAACTTGCCGTTTTGGTATGTGCATGAAACCACCAGATTCCTTCATCTAAACCTTTCCAGTCTAAATAATTACTAATTAGTTTTTGCCATTGCGGTGCATAAATCGCCGTCTGGATCAATCTTTCTTCTGAGATTTTTGCTTTTTTGATCGATTCGTTAAAAAATGCCTGCGTATCAGATTCAAGCGGGAAACATCTTTTTAATAAATAACTAAACAATTTCTGTTTCGTCAAATCGGTATAACTCCACGAATAAATATAGCCTTTGTATAAACTGGCTTTTCCCATTGCAGTAAGCATTTCGACCAAACGATTGACCCCAAAAATTTTCTGGAAACTCTGCACCAAATGCGTAACCGAAGTATTCGAATCGCCTCTTTTGACTTCGATATCCAAAAAGTTTTCGCGGATTTTATCAATCATCGGAACCAAAAACGGAAACTTAGTAAGCAATTCCTCGCCTCCAAAATGTCTGTAATGCTTTTTGTTTTCGCTTGTTAAAATAGAAATTCTTTCGCCTTCCAGAATACCTTCATAAAGTTCTCCTTCGGTAATTAATTTTTGTTCAAAAGCGGCACAATATAAATACATTGGCGGTTTGTTGTACACAATATTGCGTTCTAAACCGCTAAATTGTCTCCAACGATACAAATTCCAAACTTTATTATATTGTTCTTTGGTTAAATCTCCTAGACTTATTTTATGCAGAAAAACATCAAAATAGTTCTGATTCTGCCAGCCGTTTCCGTTGTCGTTGTTATAATAATATTCGTTTTTGCCAGGTACATATTCAAACTCCAAAATAGATTTTGGCATATCGGCATACAAAGTACTGCAGGCATCGATTAAGAAATCTGTTTTTTCCTTAAATGAATATTTTAATTGCAGCGCTTTTAAAATATTCAAAACCGCATTATCCCAATCGTAACCTCTTTTATTTTGGTGCGGCAATAAGTCTTTATAATAAAAAACATGTTTGTCTAAGAAATCACGGAAAACCTTTCTATCGCAATTGCTGATAAGCGTTATGAGAAACAAATCGCTTTCGGCTAAACCAGAATTTTCAAACCAGTTCGCCCAAACTTCGTACAACGGATAATTTGTCGCAGCACTTTCGGCGTTTTCTTCTTGTACATTTTTTATCTGTCTAAAAGTATTTCCCAGCAAAAGCGTCATTTTACTATTGTCGTAATTATCGACTTCGTACTCATAACTGCTGTTTTCCTGAAATAGTTTGTAAAGTTTCTCTATTTCAGATTTTATGTGCGACATTGGTTTAGTAAAACCATATTGGTGTGATTTTACGGCTTTTGCATACAAAGAATCAGCCTCTGGTTTTGGCAAAGCGTAAGGCGAAACGGCATTTGGAGCAAAAAATCCGTATCCATTTTCGGCGCTCAAAATATCTTTCTTTTTCTCAGGTTCCAACTGTTCTAAGAATTTCGTTTCTTTCTCTGTAATTTTTGGTCTTGCTGCGTATGCTGCAACCCAATCATTTACTTTATCAGCAAGTTTATCACTTTTTTGCAATTGAAGCATTAAATCAAGAATCGACATACGTTGTTCCAGATCTCCTTTTTCTAAAGTCTCATTAACAAAATTGGTAATTTTCTCGTCTTCCTGTTTTACTAAAATGGCCGTTAGATTTTTCTTTAAATTAGAATTCTTACGCTTGTACAATTCCTGAAAAGTCGACAATTCGTTTTCAGTCAAACTCTGGTTATGCAAAACACAAATCGCCGAAGCCACAAGAGATTCTCCCCTGTCTTTTAAAATTCGCAAAGCAAAATTTCTCTGAAAATCGGTTGGTGTTTTCGTTTCTTTTACCTTATTATTCTGGAAACTAGAAAAAGAATAATTGTAAAAACTGCCCAATAAATTTCGAGTCAGTTTTTCTCTTAGCTGAATAGAAAAACCCTCAAAATGTTCTAAAACCGCTTCTAGTCTTTCGTTATTGTCTCCAACCAGATTAATTGCTGCTGCAAAAAGCGTATCTCTTTCAAACTTGATGTTAAGCCATGAAAACACTTTTCCTTCAAACGTTTTTTCCTTTTCTGTTATTTTTTGAGCAAGGTCAAATGCTTTAGTAAAAAAGTTA
The DNA here is from genome assembly GCF_042678225.1 of Flavobacterium artemisiae. Classification (NCBI taxonomy): domain Bacteria; kingdom Pseudomonadati; phylum Bacteroidota; class Flavobacteriia; order Flavobacteriales; family Flavobacteriaceae; genus Flavobacterium; species Flavobacterium artemisiae. The sequence goes on from NZ_JBHUDZ010000007.1 coordinate 438,459, forward strand.
GGATATTCGGCATTTTCTATATAAAATTTCGACTTCGCATTAGCTTCCAGCAGCATATTCATTCTCGGAAGAGCAAAAGCCAAAACCTGCAGATTTTCATCGTCCAAAGCTTTAAAATACAAAGGCATCTCGATATACGGATCGTTGGTTTCTCCCGCAAATTTCAACGCTATGGATTTCTTTTCAACCGAACCTTTTTCTAGTAATTCATGCAGATACGGAACCGTTTTCTCGACATCCAAAACGCCTTGAACCCAAAGCGCCATATAAACTTCATTATTGTTTTTGCTCTGAATGCCTTTTGCAATCAAATCTTGATTAGCAAAATAATCTGCTGCCAATTGCAGGATATTTCGAACCGTCGTTTCTTTTTCAGAATCCCAGCCCAATCCTGTCCACGTATCTATAGCGCGTACGACTGATGAAAAACGAGTTAATTTGTTTTCTAAAATCACGTTGATCATGTATTGCAAAGCGCCAATACTGGTTTCGTCTAAAGCTTCTAAAACCGTCTGGCGCAAACCTTCCTGGCGCTGTGCAGCCAAAAGCAATTTTTCTACAAGCTCCCAGCTTTCCTTTTTTTCGCTGTTTAAAAGTGCTTTGATGATGTTTCTCGACACTTTTCCGTGTGAATCTTTATTGAAAATAATATCTTCAAACAATTGATAAAGTCCTTCTTTTCCAGCATCTAATGCCGAAGACCAAACCATGAATTTATTAATAGAATTTGAAATTTCGGTATCGTAACGAATTTCATCTTCAATACTCAAATTATAATAAAAAGTACTGCTGTCTTGGTAATTGTATTTGTGCGGCCCGTTGAGCAGAGAGCGCAGAAAATTGATCTGATTTACCAGCAAATAACTCTTATGATTTGGCGCTCTAAAAGATCGTCTCGTGTAACCGCTCTGATACATTTTTTGAGGCAGTCTGTTCCAAGCTTCTTTTACATACACAGCGTTTTCTTTGCCAAAGAAATAAACCAGCAGATCGTAATAGTCTTTATCTTCCCACATATTTTCTTTGACCAAAGCGGTAAAAGTTTCGGCTTGTTTAGAACCCAGCGAAATAAAATTGCTGTAATAATTGTCCTGAAGTTTCAAGAGTTCCAGACCAAACTCCGCCACTTCTTTTTTTAGTTTTGTTCCAGAAAATAATTTCGTAACCAGATTACTGTTTACAATTTCTTCCAGCTCTTTTTTAAATCTCTTAATTGGATTTTCGATTACTTTACTTTTTAAAAGATCTTCAATTGTCATGCGTATGATTTTAGATTGTTGATTTTAGATTTTAGATTGCTTCACTTTGTCCTCCTGAGCGAAGTCTAAGGATTTCACACAAGATTTTGGAATTTGGAATTTTAAAAAATTGGAATTTCCAACTACCAGTAGCTTCCCGCCAAGAAAGTCAGCCTGATAAAAGTGAGGTTTTTATTTTGAGATAAATCGATTTGTTCGGTTAGTGTTTCCAATTGATCGTCTCCGTAGAAAACTGCATACAAACCGTCTTCGAAAGCTTGAATCGCATTTTCCTGCGCTTTCGCTAAATCGACTTGGTTGTGATTGTACAGCGCTCCGAAACCTGCTTTTCCGGTGTCGGTAAGAATGGGTAAATAATGTTCATTTGGAAGATGGATTTTGTCTTCGTCTTCAAACTCAAATGAAGCAGAACGGAACAATTGTACCTGATGATCAACAATCGATTCTATGAGTTTTTGTGTAGTAATAACAGGATTTTCTATCGCCAATGCTATATTTTTTTCCTGAAGCAACGGATGTTTTTTTCCTAATTGTTTAACTGAGATGCTTATATTCATCTTTAAAGGCTTTTATTTTGAAGTGGTAAAATAAGAATTTTACAGCAAGTTTCTCTTAAAAGAATATCTTTTAACTGTTAAAAAATCTCACGAATTAAAAGTACAATTTGGTTGCAAAAAAATACCCCGCCAATTGGTATTGGCAGGGTTTGGGTTTTTATTGGTAAAACTGAATATAATTTCTCTGTGTCAAACTTCTTTGCTAATAATTCAAAAAAAACTTATTCTATTATAATTATGACTTGTGGTGGTTTTTTAATTGTTTTTATAAATCTAAGTTTAAAAAACAATTGTCCTAATTGTATATGTAGTTAATAATCCCCTTCAAAAAACATAAAACCACTAAAAAAAACAGTTTTGAAAATTACAGAAAACGTGATAAAAAATAATATAGCAAAACAATTAAAAATAAATAATTATGGCAATTGAATTTTATGATTATGTAAGCGCATACGATTTTGTGCCATTTGCAGAATTACAAAAAAGCAATGATTTTAAGGTTATTTCTGCCAGCAAAACAAATCTTATTTCTTCTCATATAAAAAAGGAATACACAGCAGTTTCTGATATTAAAATTGAATTTAAACCTGATGCCATCAAAAAAGAGAAAACTATATTAAAGTTTAAACTTCAAAAAGCACATATGTATGCCAGTGATCCAGATGGATATTTGAGATACAAATTGACAACTATTGCAGGACAAGAATTTATTTCTAATCATAAAAATGTGATAGAACATGATTTAGGGGTAAAAAAATACGGCGATATTATTGAGATTACATTTAGTAAAAATCTCATGGAAACGGTGCAGTTTATCGATTTCTATTTTAAAGATAACGCTAATGTATGGCTCGACCTTAAAGGCAATTTACCTGAGGTTTGGGATCATTGTGGAAGGGTTACGATTGGAGCTGACTCACAACCAACCGCTTGTTATTGTAATCGTGATTTTACGGAAGAAGAAATAAAAAATCTTATTACAAAATTGAGGAAAAGTGATAACGTACACAAGGAAATACAGTTTGATAAAAGAGGTAATACTCTGTATGTAGACAAAGATGGAAATATCATTTCTAGTACAGATAGAGGGAAAAGGCCAGATAACGCAGTTGATAAATATCGTGTAGAAAAAAATGCTTTTGATAAAGAAGGAACAAATATTTTTGATTACAAAAACACTGAGAAAATACAAGAAAAAGATACAAACATACAGACATTTACTAATGTATTAAATAAAGCTTTGGAAAAATATGAAATTAATACCTGTATAAGAAAAATACATTTTTTAGCTCAAAGCTATGTGGAATCTCAGCGCTTTCATAAAAGTTATGAGTCTAATCCTATATCGACTTTAAGTGGTGGGGAACATTATAGAGGAAGAGGATTACTACAGCTAACTCATGACTATAATTATGAAAAATTCTATGTTGATTTACTAAAAAAAAATCCTACTGATAAAGAATTATATGATTTTGCTCCAAGAGTTGCAAAAGAACTGCATTTAGCCATTTTCGCATCAGGTTTCTATTGGAAAAACATTGGATCTTTTAAAGGAAATATTAGTCAATTTGCTGACCAAGATGATACTTTAACAGTTTCAAAAGAGATTAACGGTTATAAAAAAAATAATGCTCTTCCAAATGGTTATGAAGAAAGAATGAACTATACAAATGAATTGAAAAAAATATTGAGATATGAAAAATGTATGCGTGAAAAATAAATTTCTTATAATTTGTGCAATATTATTAATAGCTTGTAAAGAAGATAAAACGAAATCTAATCTTTCATTTGACATTGATTTTTCTAAAATTGGTTATGGAAAAATCGAAATGCCAATGAAATGTAACGACAATGATTCACTAATGACTATTCGCTTAAATTCTAAAGATTTTAATAAACCCTATATCATAACTAGAAAAATTGGCACTTGTAAAATGCCTATAAAATTTATGCTATTTAATGACAGAAATAATAATATCACATTTTTAATTGAACAAATATATTCTCCTTTTGATGATTCTTTGGTTTTTATTAAAACAAAAAATGGGTTTAAATTTAAAGCAGTTTATAATAATACATACTCACCTATTTATTATAAAAATTATATTGAGAAAGGAAGATATAAACAAAAAGGGAATTTAATTGAGTTAATTAATAATGTCAATTATCCTTAAATAAAATTTGAGTATAACATTTTTTTTTTAAATCTAATGATTAAGAAAGAATATATTTAAAAAGAAATCATTAAGCATGTACGAAACCCCACCAATTGGTATTGGCAGGGTTTGGGTTTTTATTGGTAGAGTTTTTTAATCTCAAAAATCAATCACAATAAGTATTTTGAAAATCAAAACATTATTATCTCTTCTTTTTAACTTTTGATTTACTTTCTCTACTTATACGTTCCGCTTGGGCTCTTGCTTTTTCTAAGGTAACGGGAGATTGTTTGGATAGTATCTCCATGCCTAACTTGGCTCTGTCCTGAAATGATATTTTGTAGTTCATTTTTCATGAAATTTAAAGTTCAAAAATAAGATCTTCTATTGAACATTTTTTTAAAACCCTGCAAGAGCAATTTGCAGGGTTTAGGTTTTTATTGGTTTACTTTTAAACTGGCACAAGCCTTATAAATTTGCTTCTCTGAAAACGGAGCTAAAGTTTCTGCCAGATTTCTGCTTGTTCGTAAACAGCTTAGCATTTTTTGCCTTAGATGTTGATCGTCGCCAAATTCTGTATGCATGAGGAGCTCGAAGATTTCCTGCAAATACATTGGCTGTTCTTTGTAATCTCCATCAAACATTTCGTCTGAAAGGAAATTAAGTACGGATGGCACTACATCACGATGTGTTGGTTTTTGATTTTCTTTTTGCATAATAGAAAATTTTAGATACGCGAATACCTCGCTTTAGGTGTGCAAAACATTCAAAGGAATGATTTAGGGCAGTTTCCTGCTCCTTCACCATGACGAGGTATTCGTTTATGTTAACTTTAAAAAAGTTTAAGGATTACTCCTTTGATTGTTTTGCATTACAAAGATATTCTTTTATTTTAAAAAGAAAGAAAAAGACTACTTTTTTTTATTAATTATAACTTTCCTTCTATTATATCTTCTTGAGCTTTCATTTTTTCTTTTGATTGCCCTAAAATAGCTTTAGTACTGTCGGCATCTGCCTTTCTAAAATACTGATTTTTTAAATCATCCACAATTTCATACCAAGCATTATTAGATTTATCGTATGAATTTATTGCTTTACCTTTAAAATTTGAAGAATACTTTCCTAATAAATCTTCCCAGTGAATCTTTTCTAAAATTATCGGTATTAAAATAACATTATCATTTGGATCATTATCCCTTTCGAAACCTCTTTTTACTTCTTCATCTAAGATAAAGGGAGTACTAAAAAAATCAACGCTTATAAAATAAAGAATAATATCAGCTTCATAAAATTTACTTTTTATTTTTGAATCCCAATCTTCACCAAGTTGCAATTCTGAACAATGCCAAGTTTCCACTTCTTTACTTAATTTGAATGGTGCAATTTGTTTTTGAAATTCGTTAACTTCTTTTTTATTTTCCTTTGCGTAAGAAATAAATATTCTTTTCATATTCTCAGTATTTTTATTAGTTGTAAAGCTTCTATATAGTCCACTAGCCTTTTCACTAAATTTAGTTTTATTTATTCTTCTTATTTCAATTTCTTTATTATTTTGAATCTCCTTTCTAGTTTCTAAACCAAAAGACATAATTTTATTAACTGTTTTATCTTTATCTTCCAGATCTTTATGATTAACAAAAAACTTATTATCAATTGAAATATATAAATCATCCGGGCTTTTCAATGAGTCTTTAAAAATTTCATTATAAGAATTTATTTTAAAATTTACTTTATCTAACATATCAACATTTAGATGATCCACATCAAAATGCTTAATGTCAAATTTCTCAATATTTATACTAACATTTTTAAACTTATCAATATTTTCTCCATCAAAATCATGAAATTTATAGTATTTAGGTTGTATATACTCAAGGATTTTATATTTATCATTCTTATCCCAATATATATCTAGAATATCAGTAAATATTTCTTGTTGTATTTTCTCAATTCTGGCATTACTATCTTTAGATTTGATAGACACCAAAATTTCTAGATTTGTAAAGTCCAACTTAATTAATATTTTAGAATTCCCTTTGGTAAATAACAATTGATCTCTCCAATAATGTTTTTTACTTTTTCCTTTTCCATAAAAACATACAAGTTGATTTATCAATCCAAATGGAATAAAATGCTCATACTTCATTATAAAATTAGGTTCAATAAAATCAAATGTAAGTAATTCATACAACTTATCTTCTTCTTCAGTTAATGGCAAATACCCTGGAATTATGTAATTATTATCATATTCATCTAAAAATATAACCTTCTGATTAACCAATAATTTAATTAATTTTTCATCTTTTATTAAGTTGTCAAAAAAATCCTTTTGTACGATCCCTTTATTTTTTTTAATACTATCTTTAGATAACACTCTGTCATGAATATCTTCAATTATCCCAGAAGGATTAAGCCAAGCCACATCTTTTAAATCTTTATCATCCTTATAATACAAAATTAATCCCGTCTGTGCAATTTCTCTCAAAACTTCTGGTAATAATTTGTTATCTAAATCACTGTCTCTTTTGTATTCGGATGCCAAATCAGAGAGATTTATATAACTTTTTTTTGTAGATCGAAGTATATAATTCAGAAAGTTTTTATACCAAATAGGTTCATACTTTTTTATCTGCTTTTGCTTTATTTGTTCATGTAGAGTTTCTTCAAAATAACGCAAACCAATATCTAAAGTTTTGTTTTGAGAAATTGATGCAGAATCAAATGACAGGTAAAACTCATTTATAATATTAAAATCATAACAATTTCCTTGATAGGTTTCTCTTCTAGATAATTCATTATCCGCATGAGTTTGGATTAAAATAATTGGCTCAGTCCCCTTATTTAATTCTTTACTATTTTTTTTATCATATTGAAATTTTAATTGATACAGCCAATAATTTCTATCATAATCTCTTGTAAATTGCTCATTTCTATCCTTTCTTACTTGATTTTCATCATTTTGATTATTCCACAATAAAATATTTAAAGATTCATTACTTAAAAATGCTTTATACAGTCCATGGTAATAATCTTGGCCTCCGAAGTCATAAAAAACAGCTTCTGGTATAGAATTTCTTTTAAGTTTTTTAGGAAAAGTTTCGACTTGAATAATGTGTGTACTTGCCAAATTATTTTTAAATGCTTTATTTTTTTTGTCTTGCAATATGTAATCTAGTAAAGTAGATTTCCCACAACCAGTATTTCCTAGTAATAAAACCTTTGTTGGTAATACATATTCTTTTTTCTCTTCATTAATTTTTTTTAAAAGATTTAAAATTAAATCATGATGATTTTTTTTCTTTTCAAATTTCAAATCATAACTATCAAAACAAGGATTACCATCAATTTCTATATATGAGGGTAGCGGATCAAAATATTGAAATTCTTCAATGTCAGAAATTTCATTGGAGTTTAAATAAATTTTAGTTAATTTTTTTAAATCCTGCAAAAAATTTAGTTGCAATATTTTATTACAACTAATATCTAAAACTTTTAAATTAATTAAATTTTCTAAAAAATAAAGATTTGATATATTATTATTAGAAATATGTAATTCATTTAAATTCAACATATCTTTTAAAACGGCAAAATTATCGCAATCTATTCCCGCCAAATATATATTTTTAAGGTTTGGTAAATTTCCTATGGCAGATATATTAGAGATTGGATTATTTGAAACATTTAATGTTGTTAATAATTTTAAATTTTCTAAAAGTGAGATATCCTTAATATTATTATTTGAAAAATTAAGTTCACGAAGTAACGTCAATTCATTTAAAATAGAAATATCAGAAATATCATTATGATGTATGTACAAGCTCTCAAGAAGCATTAACTCTTTCAAAATAGAAATATCAGAAATCTTATTGATTCCCAAATTTAAGTCGATTAGCAACTTCAAGTTACTTATAATTGAAATATCATTGATTACATTACTATTTAATTTTAACCTTTTTAGTAATGGTAAATTATGTAGAATAGAAATGTCAGTAATTTCATTAGAACTTAAATCTAAGGAAGTTAATTTTTTAAGATTTTCTAAAACAGATATGTCCGAAATATTATTAATACCTAATTCTAAATTTTCTAATAATACTAATGATTCTAAAATTGAGATATCTGAAATCTCGTTACTCCATAAATTTAAATTTTTTAATAAAACTAAATCTTGTAGAGCCGAAATATCAGAAATATTATTACCCCACAGATTTAAAGAAATTAATTCATCTAAGTTTTTTAGAGCTGAAATATCAGAAATATTATTGTAGCTTAAATTTAGTATTTTAAGAAATTCTAACTCTTGCAAAAAGGAAATATCTGAAATTTGATTACACCACAAATCTAAATATTCCAATAATGTTAAATTTTTGATACTTGAAATATTTATTATTTCATTATCAGATAAAATTAAATTAGTTAATAATGGTAAATTTTTTAAAACTGAAATATCAACTATTTTATTAGTATTTAAATTTAAATGCGTTAAGGATTTAAAACTCTTTAGAGTTGAAATATCACTTATATTATTAAGACTCAAATCTAAAGAGACAATTTCACCTTTTGAATTTAAGGAATATGAATTTCTGTTATATGTAACCTTAGATTCATTAATTGAAATCTTATATATTTTTTCTAGTTCTAAAATTTGAGCTGGTTTGTTCATATATTTTATTTTAATTTTCTTTCTTTAAAAATTAATAAATCTACATATAACTTGTTGTTCTAATGACTTGGTTATTGATTTAATTATATTAATTTTATTAAAGATACTTTTCAAAGATGATAAAAATTTAATCAAATAATTATGGCTTTCTATAATACATCATAGAGTTGTTATCAAATGTATACAAACAAAAAGCCCTCAAACCAAGTACAAACACCTGATTTAAAAGCCAAGATTTTTTTGCCACAAAAGCACGAGGAAACTAAGTTTTGTATGGTGTGCGGGACTCGAACCCGCAGTCTCTTGCGCCTAGCAAGTATTCTTCCAGTTGAACTATCACCTCATTTTTTTTTTGCCACGAAGGCACTAAGTTTTTTTGTTTTAATCTCGCAAAGACGCTGAGTCGCAAAGGTTTTACTTAAAGATCTCATTAAGCGTATAGTTTGTCATTTCGACGGAGGAGAAATCTTCGCGAGTAGCTCTACAAAGATTGGATATTCGTTACGGAGTTACTTGCGAAGATTTCTCGTTCCTCGAAATGACAAATATTACGGGTATTACTTTGCGATCATTTGCGAAACCTTTGTGAACTTTGCGGTTAAATATCTTTGTCGAATCCCGCGTGTGATTTCTCCTCCGTCGAAATGACAAATAGTACATGTATTACTTTGCGGTTAAATGACTTTGCCACGAAGGCACTAAGGCACTAAGTTTTTTCATGAACCTCTACACCTTTGATACTTTGAACCTTGAAAAAAAAGGTGTGCAAGGACTCGAACCCGCAACCGCCCCTTTGGTGGGGGTGCTCTTCCAATTGAGCTAACACCTTTTTAGCTGTATTTTTTTGCCACGAAGGCCCTAAGGCATAAATTTTTTTCCCCTCTGAACCTCTTTACCTTTGAAACTTTGAACCTTAAAAAACAAAGGTGTACAGGGACTCGAACCCGCAACCTCCAGATTAGCAATCTGGCGCTCTTCCAATTGAGCTAACACCTTTTTAGGGCAGCTGGGATTTGAACCCAAAACAACTACAGTGGCAGCAGCAAATTTTTCCAGTTAAACTACTACCCTAATTTTTTACCAAGCCGAAACTTTATAGTTTTTAAGCAAGACCCCAAATATACTCTTTCCGTTGATTCCTAGAAATATTGGATCAAAAATTCTGCTTGCCCCGTCTACAGAATCTAATGGAGGCACATATCCTTCTTCAAATTGTTTCTTTCGAAGACTCTCTTTAGCTCCTGTCGAAATCCAACCTACATCTACGCTGGTCATGTAAATCGAATCTTCTGCAAATTCCTTGGCCGATGTCAGCGTCATCATATTTAAAGCCGCTTTTGTCATATTGGTATGCGGATGAAAAATCGTTTTGTTGGTGTAACTAAAAATGCCTTCAGACGATGTTACATTGACAATAAAACGTTCTTTAAAATCCGAATTTAGAAACAACGGTTTGAGTTCTTTTATCAAAAAATAAGGCGCAATCTGATTGATCAAATTTACCTCAACCAATTCGTACATGCTGATTTCCTCTAAAGTCGAATTCCAGCTTGTTTTATCACGATTGTCTACAGGCTGTCCAAAACGTGAAAGTGCTATTTCTGTCTTTTCTTCAATTCCATATTCTAATGCTTTCACTTCTGCTGCGACTGGAGTTTTATTGGCAATTAGTTTTTTATTTAGCGAAAATTGACTTAGCAGTTTTTCTTCCTTTCGAATTAAAGGCTGATAATATTCATCTGTATATTTAATAGTCTGCGCTGCATTATTAATCAAAATATCTAAGCTCTCAAATTTGGATTTGTAAAACGACACAAACTCATTTATGGCATTTAAATTCCTTAAATCCAGACCGTAAATTATCAAATTGTCTTTCCATTGCTCGAAGTCATTTTCTTGCTTAAACTGTTCTAAAGCAAGCGCAGGAAAACGAGTGGTAAGCACAACATTGGCATTATTCCGTAAAAGTTTTAAAGCGGTCGCAAAACCTACTTTTACGCGTCCGCCTGTAAGGATTACATTTCGTCCTTTTAAATCAATGTTTTGAAAACGTTTTTCATAATTTTCTTCGGCACATTCTGGACAAAGTCTGGTGTAAAAACTATGCGCTAATTTATAAGAACGATTGCAAGCGTAGCAGTTTTTAGGCAAATGCAATTCGGTAAACTGCTGTTCATCTGGATTTTCTTTTTCAGCAAACAAAGTTTCTCCGTTCAATGCTTTTGAAACCAAAGTCGCATTCAAACTGACTTGAAGATCTTCTTGCTTTTTAGAAGAATAACTCACGCTGCGCAAATTCTTTTTAGCATTTTTATGAATTTTGGTAATCAAACCCGCAAACAAATCATTGTCTGGATTTTCAAACGGATCATCTTTCAGCGCTTGTAAAACCTTAATGCAAGTTTGCCATTCTTCTGTACTAAAAATATATTTCTTTTCTGTTTTCATTTTTTACTCTTCTAAAAAATCTTCTAAAAATCCGATGAACTGTTTCCCGTCTGCAGACCATCTTAAGCCTTGGCCGTTTTCTATTCTTGCTTCGTACACCAAACCATGTTTGAAATGATAAAATACATTCCACCAAGTTTTATATCCTATTATGTAATAAATTAATTTCTCGGCCGACAATCGTTTTTGTTCTCGATTTCCTTTTATTTCTCCCAAAATACTTGTTGCATTTCTGCCCGCGTGTTTTTCCCAAGCCCGCACCGCAACCGAAATCTCTTTGTTATAAGGCTCAAAACAGCTTTTGATGAGAAATTCTCTCGGAGGCGGAATCCCGGTTTCGTCGCGTCTGCTGGCAGAAGTTAAACGCTGCCCTAAAATAAGAAGCAGGATTTCGAAAGGTGTTTCTTCAAACATTTTGATAAGATTGTGTCTCAATTGATCCGATTGGTTTTCAAAACTTTCTAAAACTGCTTCAAAATAAAACATTTTATCTTGTAATGTTACTACAATTTCGTCTTTAAAATAAGGCTTTCTGACCCATTCTGTTTGCTGCGAAAAATAAAAACGAAGCATATGCTCAAAAACAGCAAGATGTTCGTCTATCAAAAAAAGCGCGTATTTCTCTCTCCATTCTAGATTTAAATCTGGAATTACGGCTTTTATTTCGTTTAAGAGATTTTGTTTCATTTTTATTCAAGGCAAATTACAGTTTCTTTTACACTCATTTGCGACAGTATATATTTCATTAAATTGAAATTAGCAAAAGCGTTATCTAAAATCCAAGCGTCTGAAGTTACTACTATGTAATTACTTTCAGCTGCTATTTTATCAGGATTGTTTACTAATTGCACTTCCCAATTGAAATTATTATTCAAAGCAATTTCTTCAATCCTTTGCTTTAATTTACCGCTGTTTGAAACGGGTTTATCAAATAGCCAAAGTGCCTTTTTAATTTTTTCTTTTCTAAAAAAAACACCAATCAATTCTATAGCTTCAGACGTTTGTTGTACTTTTTTATAAGTTCCGTACACACTTGACAAATCTCGTATAAAACCATCTTGCCCTTTAAAAACATAGGCATTAGATAAAATACTTTCTAGTAAAATCAGAACATTAAATCCGTCAAAACAAATCTCTTTTCCTTCCAGATCCTGACTTTCGATTTCTTTTGCTTTTCTGTCATCAATCTGTTTTTGTGAAGCGCTCATGCCACGAACCGCCTGTTGCTGACGCGCATTTAATCTATAACGGTTTCCAACTAAAGCTAATGTTGATTTTTCGCCATAACCTCGGCTTAAAAAATAATGCATATCGGTTACGGCTTCTTTTAGTTTGAACTGCATTTTCTCAGTTCCAAACAAAGCGTCGTCGCTGGCTTCTTTTCCTCGGTTTTTAAGATTTGTCATTGATCAAACTTTTATGTTTCAATTGAGTCTTAAATATTTTAATTTAATGGATTATTTTTTAACCACCATATAGCCTTTTCAATAACTTTTTGTTCAATATTGCTGATGTTAACTCCTCTATACCAATAGTCAGGATCATATTTCATATCTAGCCAAATTTCACTAAGAACACCAAAATCAAGTTCTTCATCTGGATGTGTTTTTCGACCATCTCCATCACAGAATATTGAAGCATAGAATGAATTTGTTTCCACATCTTCTCCTTTTATAACTCTATTAAAATGATATCGTGCATAACATATTTTCGCTTCATCTCCTTCCTTTTCTTTTAAATTCAATTCTAAAAAAGTACGCTTTAAATAAGGCATAATTTCATCAGGATTAATAGGTTTATAAAAAGTAGCTAAGGTATAAAGAGCTTCATTCTCACATCCTAAATTGATTAATTGTATTGCCCAATCTTCAATTGAATCAAAATCAATAAAGTCAATAAAATCAAATCGTTGCATAAATTTAATTGACAATACATAATCTGTGAGTATCTTGAAATCTTCATTTCCTTGTTCCATTACTGTTTTTTCTGTAAATCTATACAAACTTTTAAAATCTTAAATCCCAAAAAAGCCTTTAGCATTTCTAGTCGTTTCCTCCGCAACTTTATCCAAAGCAATTCCTTTAAACTGTGATATTGTTCCCGCTACATAAGGCAGAAAAGACGGTTCGCATCGTCGTTCGTGGTATTTCTTCAAAAGACTGTTGGGGACGTTTTTAGGAAGCATAAACGGCGCATCGGTTTCGATCATCATTTTGTCGAGCGGTACGTACTGAATAACTTCTTTTAAATGACTGAAACGTTTGGCATCTGAAATCGCTCCCGTAAAACCTAGAAAAAATCCGTTATCGAGATAGGTTTTGGCTTCTTGCAGGCTTCCTGTAAAACAATGCACAACGCCTTTTGGCAGTTTTGGCAGATAGTCTTTTGTGATATTCATAAAAGAACTAAAAGCGGCTCTTTCGTGCAAAAACAAAGGTTTCTGAACTTCAATCGCCAGTTCTAACTGCGCTCTATAACATTCTTCTTGTTTGTTTCGCGGCGAAAAGTCGCGGTCAAAATCGAGTCCGCACTCGCCGACCGAAATGACGTGTTTCTGTTCTAATAATTTTCGAAGCTTCGAAATACTCTGATTGTCAAAACTCTTCGCATCATGCGGATGTATTCCAGCCGTAGCAAATAATACGCCTGGATATTGCTTCGCAATTTTTGCAGATTCTTCGCTGTTTCGCACGCTTGTGCCAGTTAGAATCATTTTTGTTACGTCGGCATCTACCGCGTCTTGTACAACATCGTCTATGTCGTTGTGGAATTGTTTATTGGTTAAATTAATTCCGATATCTATATATGTTTTCATTTCTTTTTAGTTACAAAGGTTCAAAGGTGCAGAGGCACAAAGTTTTTTTATTTTGGAGTTGATTATTATTTTAATACGCTCGCAAAGGCGCTAGGACGCAAAGTTTTTGTTTCACGCAGATTTAAAAAGATTTAAGCGGATCGGCGCAGATTATTTTAAATAAAATTTAATTAAATCTGCTAGAATCTGCCGAATCTGCGTGAAACAAATTTGGGTATAGTTTGTCATTTTGCGAAAAACCTTTGCCCCTTTGAACCTCTGCCCCTTTGAACCTCAATTAATAAATTATCTGATTCTTAAACTCTGCCTGAATTACTTTTCCGTAAATAATCTTCGTCCAGCCGTTTTCGAATCCGTGATTGTTGGCTATCAAAAAGCCTTTGTTGGCATCTGTTTTTATGATTTTGTGGGCGTCTATATATCTTCCTTTTACTTTGCAAAAGACGATGTCGCCTATTTTATAATTCTCACTTTTCTCGAAAGTCAGCAGACTTCCGTTTTTTAAGATCGGGAGCATCGAATCTCCAAATGCTTTCATCTTTCCATTTCCGACTGTTTCTAATTCTGCTTTCAGTCGCTCATATTTGTTCATTTTTTTTGTTTAAGTTACAAAGGCTCAGAGGGACAGAGGGGCAAAGGTTTTTTCTCTCTGTTGCCTTAAAATTATTTTTGTTTTTTTTCCGCGACGGTGCTAGGGCGAAAAGTTTTTTTGTTTCACGCAGATTTAAAAAGATTTAAGCAGATTTCGCAGATTATTTATAAAAATCTAAGCAAATCTGCCCGAATCTGCCGAATCTGCGTGAAACAAAAAAACCTTTGAACCTCTGCCCCTCTAAACCTTTGCGCCTCAAAAACTAAAAATCACCTGAAAACACGTTAACTTCAATTCATTCCTCCAATTTTCCGCGAAGACGCTAGGATGCAAAGTTTTTGTTTCACGCAGATTTTAAAATGATTTAAGCAGATTTCGCAGATTATTAAAAAAAATCTAAGCAAATCTGCTAGAATCTGCCGAATCTGCGTGAAACAACATTTAGAGGAAAGAAACCCCGAGCGACAGCGAGAAAACCTCTGTCCCTCTGAACCTCTGAACCTTTGCCCCTCAAAAACTAAAAATCTCCGTAATACACCTGAAAACACGGTAACTTCAATTCATTTCTCCAAGTATCAACTACTTGATTTCTATCGTCTAACACAAATTCTACAAAGTATTTATCTTTTATAGACTCGTTATAGATTTCGGTTTTAATGATGGAATCTTTTCGGCTGTCTTTGGTTTTACGCATGATTAAATCATCGTATTCGATTTCGTGTGTTTGAAGGAATTTCAACGTTGGCTCTTTATATCGGTCTTCTCTTCCGGAAACCAATAGTATTTTGTACCCCAATTTCTTGTAGTTTTTCAATACGTTTGCTACCGGATTATTCAATTCGTCTTCGTCACATTTGCTGGCGTCAAACGGGTTTCTTCCGTTCATTAAAGCCAATGTCCCGTCAAGATCGCAGATAATTGCTTTTGGCAAATCTGGATTTTGATCGCAGTATTCCAAGTTTTTTTCGACTTTTCTGATGGGTTTAAAATCAAAATTTTCTTTTGTTTTCTGCAACTGGTAAAACATGTTTTCAATCACTTTTTTAGGCACTTTTCGATCTCTTTTGTCATTTCTGATAAAAAGATCTTCAAGCGGTAAATCAAATACTTTGAATTCGATATTTGCCATTTCAGAAAACTCGGCTATGGGCTGTTTTATATAATCCAGCTTTACGTTACAAGTATCCAAAAGCACGTTCCAACCATTTGAAAGCAGGGTTTTGATCTGCACATTTATGATCTTAGAAATCATACTTTCTACAGCATTATCCATCACTTCCTGAAATTGCGAAAAACGGATTTCGTCACGACTTATTCGCATCGTTTTCGCCTCGGTACGCACTTTCCATTCGGCAAACGTACTTTTTCCCGATGCTGGGCAACCTACTAATATCGTTAATGTTGGTATCTTTTTCATGTCTATAATCGTATTATAATCTTGGATCTAATGTTTTTTCAATTTCTTCGTTATTGATTCTTTTCAAAAGCAATAAACGCATCAAATAGTTTTCTTCTTCTAAATCTTTGTACGGAATCTGAAGCATTTTTTGGTTGATTTCCCAGCCGTTTATAGATTGCTCGAGCTTCTTTTTTATGTTTCTCTTGTCTAAATAATGGTCAAAATCCTGATGAAAATTAACGCCGTAAATCATCGTCAAATAATTGTTGTTTCTGACTTTAAAACAAGGCGGCAGGTTTTTGATGTAATTCTGCGCTGGTTTAATCATAATACCTTCTTCGTTGGCTTCTGTCAGCTTTTCGAAAAAAGAATAAATTTCTTTTAGGTTTTCTTCTTGGTTAGCATCTGTAATTTCTAAATGCAAAAATGCATCGTCATTTACCAATCCGTAAGTCAAATTACTATTCGGAATCGATTCTTCTCCAGAAACCCCAACCACTTTTAAAATCGTAAAAGGTTTAAAATGTACATCGCCTTCGTTACCAAAAGTATCAATCTGATTTTTAAACACTTCTAATGATTCTTGCTGTTTGTCTAAATCTGGAATTTTAACCGAATTCAAAGCTTCATACTGACGCACAATATGCGTTTTATGTTTACTGGCGAATTCTTTTCTGCTCAAATTCTTTTTGTCTGAAAGATATTCGGAAAACAGCGTATCTTTTTTGACACTTTCTAATTTTTCGAGCAATCCAGAAGTTTTCAAATAATCGTTATGCGTCTGCAAAGCATCATAATAACCTGTAAACTCTTTCTCTATTAATCCTGCTCCCAAAACTTTCCAAGGCAGTAACTCTGACGCAATTAGAATCGTATCGAAATTAGGAAACGTTAAAAGCATTTTTGCGTGCAATTCCTTCAAGCTGTTTATTGCTTTTTCTACATCAATATGATCCATTTTGAAACCATTTCTAGAAACAAAATAGGTTTCTTCAAGATTTCTTTTAAGGTAAATGGTGCAGTACGAACCCATGTATTTTTTCTGAACCACAAATTCGGTAACACCTTTTGCTCTATAATAATTTACAGCTTCTTCGATGCTTTCTATTTCGTTTTTGGCTTTGCTTTTTGGCGCCGGAGATATCGTTGGTGAAAAATCATTGATCTTACTTTTGCAAAACCATTCTATTCTATTTCTAACTTTATGATCTAACATTTTTTTTACTTTTTTTGAATGATTACTGCACTTGTCGGATAAATGCCTTTTACACAATCGCCTACTCCATGAAATGTTTTTTGATTTGGAAAAATTTCATCAATCAAATCTCTAAACTCACTATTTGATAATTCAAAATCATGATCATCATGTCTAAATTCTTCTGTCAATTCATAATTTACATTAAAATCTTTGTCTGGCGTTGTTACAAATAATGTCGTGAAATTTGTATTGTCACGAATCCAGATTAGTAACGCTTTTGCTTCTTCTAATGAATTGTGTTCTATAACTTCACTTAAAATGATCTGCCCTTCAAAATCTTTAAGTTCTGCAGTATTTTCAATCCAAAATAAATTTTCTGCTCTTTGAGTTTCCTGAATTTTGTCGGCAATATGTTTAAAATCAACCTCATCATAAGCATAATATTCTTTCTCGAATCCTTTTTTGTTCAATAGCTTAAAGTATTGCAATTCACCGCAGCCAAAGTCTAAAATGGGTTCATCAAAATTGATTTTACTGCAAATAAATTCTTTTCTAGACTGATGTGTATCGGTAAAAACAAACTGAACTTGGTTATCAAAATACGCTTCCAATTGTGGTTTAAATTTCTCAAACTGAATCGGCGAACGCATTATTCTCTTGATAAAAAGATAAAACACGAAATACGGAATCCCTGTAAGATTGGTAAACATTGTAATATGCTTCTGGATAAAATAATCGTCTATAAACGTGTAAACCGCATATTTGTTAGTGAAATGCGTAAACAACGCCACAAGCGAAAATTTTTGAACCGCTTCTCTTACTGTTGCTCCTTCTATCGTTAATTCGAAATTATTCCCGATTTTATGTTGTAACGAAATTCCATCAATATATTTAGACAAAAGATATTTGCCGTTTTTGTACCAATTAGTATCAATAAAAAAAGTTGGAACTTCTATAGTACATTTCTCGGTATCAACTTCATTATAACTTTTTTCTAACCAAGAAATTACCGTTTCGTTTAATACTTCATTCTCTTTGTACAAGTGGTTAAAAAATTCCGTCATCATGTTTAAAGCCAATAACGGACTGCAGTAACTTTGAAAATCGATTTGATTTCCTTCTTCTGGCAGGTAACTTTTTTTACCATCTAGAAAAACGCAGTGATACTCATTTTCATTGATTACGTTTCCAATTACGATTCCGTCTTTCAATTCTTTCAAATAAAGACCTTTATCCGTATTTGGATTTTTGTAAAGAATATCTAAAAAGTATTTATTGTCCGATTTAAGTTTTATAATCATGGCTTTTGTTTTGCTTTCACAAATATTGTTTTATAACTGCGCAGTTATTTTTCGCAGTTGTTGTTTTTTTAATTTAAGTTGAATGTAACGCAGATGAAACGGATTTGCTTTCGCAAAGACGCGAAAAAAAACGGATTTTTAAATTAAAATAATTCTTCTTCTCTATTAAACGGTTTTTCAAACGCCGGACGAATGAGTTTCCAAATTATCTCCGAATAATCTCTTTCGTCTAGCATTGCAAATAAAACACCTGAATGTTTACAAGTTAAGAAGTACAAAGCAGTTTCTTTCCGAGTTTCCAATACTTTAAAATCTAATTTACATTGATTTTCAATTGCTTTATAATTATTTTCTAGATCGTTTCTGGTTTGTTTGACCCAGGCGAAAAATTCATCAGGAACACGCTCCAGAATTTCATCAAAAGGCTGGTTGTTTTTCAGATATTCCCAAATGTTGAGATTGGAAACTTGAGTGATGATCCGATGTAAACGAAAATATTCGTCGAACTTAATTTTTACCCGAAAGTTATTGGCATATTTAATAATGAAACCTTCTTTATTATCAATGTTCAACTCTTTTAAAAGTGAAATATCATTGATTCCGTCGTATTTTTCAACCAAAGGAAAACCGATGTTTTCAAGTGGAAATTCTTCTCCAGTTTGTGTATCAATAATGGCCAGCAAAACCAATTCTTCATTCGCACCGTAATCCAAAACGATTCGGTTTTCTGGATAAATAATTTCGAACAAATACGTTTTTGATTGATCTAAAAGCGACCATGAATCTTTATATTTTCCGTGAAGCATTTCATTGGCTTTATCCGATTGTTCGCTGGAAAATGAGCCCCGGCTTGCCATAAAAGGCACATCATTTACCCAATACAAAATACCAAGCGAACCGTCCATTTTGTCATAGACTTCAAAAGTTGTTTTTGGCAGAATTTGATTTTCTACTTCACCCAAATTAAAAAACTTAGCGAATGGCCTTGCGACAACATTTCTGTTTTCGTCCAAAATAAGACCGCGACAGCTCAGTGTAACTTCGTTCCAAATTCTCTCAAATTGAGCATTTTGTGTATAGTTATAAATATACAAATCATGTTCAGGGTGTTTGTTTACTCTGACATAGTTTTTTGAAATCATTTCGTTTAAAAGTGCTGTATTCATGTGTTCTAATCTTTCTTTAAGAGACAAAGTTGCAAAGACACATAGAAACAAAGTTTTTTTCATCTATTATAAAACTTTGTCCCTTTGCCAGTCTGAGCCTTTGTCACTCTATCCTAATCTTTAAAGCAAAGATTCAAAAACTGCTGCGCAGTTATTTTGCGTAGTTAAAAATTGTTTATTTCTTCTTATTTATATTCTGAAAGTTTTGTCATTTGAGGCATTCTGTTTTTTAGTATTTCGACAAATTTCAAAAGATATTGCTGTAAGTTTTCAGTATCAGTATTCTCTTCCCGAAACAGATAGTTTTTTAACTCTGGAAAACTTTCTGCAATTTGACTTTTAGTATAAACTTCTTTCCCTGCATCAAGTAAAATTGATTGTCCTAATTGAAAAGCTATTGATTTTAAAACATCCTGATAATTTGTATTTTTTCCGAAAGAAGAAATTTGGTTTAGATCTACTGTTTCTAAAACTTGAATCTTTTCTTTCAGTTCTCCTCTTAAAGCATTTTTTACCGCAACACGATATTCTGTTTTACTTAAAAATGACAAAATCATTCGGGTGCTCCTCAAAAATTTCAAATCAATATCTCTTTTCAAAAGTTTATTTATTTGATTGCTATATTGTTGTTGATGAAAACCGTAAGTATAAAATAAGGAATTGTTTAATTCATCTGTCGTTCCTTTATACACTTCGATTAAATGACCATTTCGACAGACAGCAAGATTGGCATTAATTACTTTTTCAGGAAAATCTGCGGCTACAGAATTGGTAAGTTCTTTTGCCAATGAAAGTTTTTCTGCTATCGTTTTAGGCATTTCTTCAATAAAGAAAACCAAATCAACATCAAGCGAATTTTCGGAACCAAATATTTGATAGATTGGTTTCATATTTAGTAATTATAACTTCTACAAAAATCATTCTTTAAATACTCTTTTAAGTTATTTCCATATACAATTATATCGCCACCCCAAACTGAAATAACCGGAGAAAGATATTTGTTTTCAAAAACGACAAGTACTCTATGGCTATAAATTGGTATGTAACCCACAATTTTAGAAACATCAAATCCAGCTTCAATTAAAGCTTCTTCAGCATACATCTTATATGTATCTATGTCTTCAACAAGGTATTTCGATTTCTCAATATCTCTTGGATATTGGTAAAAAAAATTATCAAATTCTACTTCTTCTTCTCCATCTGGATCCACTGAAATTTCTTCAGTATCTAGTCCTCCAATAAGCAAAAGCATTTCTCTGTAATCCCAAGGAAAATCAAATCCAAATAATATCTGTAATTCATCAATTTGTTTTCTGCTAATTCCTTTCAAAAATTTAGTATTTGGTTGTATTTGAAATCCCCAAACATCATCTCTGATTTCTATTCTTTTAAACTTTTTTTCAGCTTTGTATTTAATATCTTTGATTGTTAGCATATTTCAATTTTAAAAGTAAAAAACCACGAACTCATTTAAGAATCCGTGGCTTAAAATTAATCTATTAATAATTGTGTCATCGCAGCAGCGTTCATTGCCCATTGCGCGTTGTACACCTCATCAGCATTTTCATCATCAGTAATTGTCAAGTTTTGAGCTTCCGCTTTAAGCTGTAACAATTTACCAATATTCAATTTACTGTTTAGTTTTGCCAATAAAGCCTGAACTCCTTTAAAATCCAAACCTTGTACAACCTGACCTCCGAAAGTCATCTCTAACCAAACGATTTCTCGTTTTGCTACATCCAACACTCCAAAAACCAAACCTTTGGCAACATTCTGCGTCACACGAACTTGGTGATCTACACACGACGGATCGTACGCCACACCTGTTCGTTCCGAAATTTTCATCGGATATTTGCTGTTCATCCAACCTACAACCAAATTTGGCGTTATACTTCCGTTGCTGTACGCATTGCAGGTAAAAGTCACAAATTTTGCATCGGCTTTCGCCAATTCGTCGATGTTGATGTTGATGTATTCAGCAGTTCCAATTTTATTCGGAATACTTCTGATATCACCACTATGCTGACATCCCGTTGTAGTTAATCGGCTGAAAGAACAGATATCTGAACGTGTTTCATATGCGATATGACAGCTTAAATCCATATCCAAGTGCTGTGCTGGTAAATCTTTACCCCATTGCATAAACAATCGAACTTCGTTACCTTCAATTGGAAAACGTGTTCCCATTAAAGCAACTGGCAGATCTTGAACCGTATCGCTTCTATCACCAATCGAAACTGGCATATTGTACAATTGCGGATCGATATAGATCGTTTTGTTTGGGTTTGAAACCGACGCAAATCGTTTCTTCATTGCCAAAATACACAAATCTTCAACTTTAGCTTTCATGTCGTTTAACATAAAATCTTCGTACAAATTCAACAATGCATTTGGTGCAACACGTTTGTTATTTCCTCCCAAAGGTTTTACACTTCGTTGTATGTTTTTATCAAAATAGTTCTGTGCGTACATATTCAAAGTAAAAATCAATCTCGCCGGAACTTTATCGATAATCTCAGAAAAATGCGCCACAGTTTCTTCTGCACCAAACCAAAGCATATTCGAAAATAATGAACGTGCAAACAAACCTGGACGCTGTTTTAACAACGCAAATGTTTTATCGGCATCAAATTTCAATCTTGACGAATTCACTTTGCTTTGCCAAACATCATAAACTTGGTTGTAGAATACATCCATTAAAAAATTCAATTTTTCAAATCCTTTTCTTTTGCTGTATTCTGCCAAACGCAAGGCGCGGATAAAACGAACCCACATTCCTCTTTTCGGATGCATAGTTTCGCACATAGCTTCTACATCCATTTCCATATTATTCAACCAAGACGCGACCATTAAACATTCTTTTCGAGAATACTTAAGTTTCAAATCTTTTTGAGCTGCAATTCTAGCCTGCACACTTGTATCCAAAACACCATAAAAATGCTGACCGTTTTTAGACGCTCTTTTTACAATCGTTTTTGGCTCGATAATCTGCAGCATTCCGGTATTTTTATACCATAAATAACGTAAGATATCTGTTGGTGTTTTCAAAAATTGAGATGCCTGATCTTCATTACCGTTTTCAATCAAAAGATCAATCACCAGCATCAAAGTTTCCTTCATTGCAATGTCTGTTTTTGGCAGCGGCAAGTATTTTAAAGCTACTTTTAAACTATCAACCTGAGTTGCGTCTAAAGCTGTTTTAGATTGTAATAATGAAATATAGAAGTCTTGTAACTCTTTTTCAGTCCACAATTCAAGGACTTTCAATTTGCTTCCTTGACCGATATTTTCCAATTTACCAAATTCAAACGGAGTTCCGCAAAACGGACAACCGTTGTATCTTTCTAACGGAAAAGTATTATCTGGGATCATATGACCACATTGCAAAGTTGTTCCGTTTTTAGTTTTAAAAACGTTTGCAAACAATGTCAGGATATGATCTACCACATTTTCTCCAGTTGGAATATTCCATTCTTTCACCAATGGCGTCCAGTTTTTATCGGTTCCTAGAATTTCTCTTAAAACTTCTAAAACCTCGATTTTATATTTTGGGTTTACGTTGTTTAAAGCATGAAGCAATGACTCAGAAAAGGTGAATCCCAATTTTGAAACATTGGCTAACAAAACGGATGTTGTTCCTGATAAATTTTTAACCTCATTCGTAATCATTTCTGATGGAATGAAAATAGCATTTTGGCGTAAACTGATTTTTAATAATTCTTTTGTTTTCATTTTTTTTAGTTTTTATAAATTTAGATAATGGCGTTTCTGAGTTCTACCTAAAAGAGTTTTGAAGTAAGAAACACTTGACCTGAAATTGAGTGTAATTGATGAACTGTTTTATCTGGTGGGTTTCCCCGAGAAGTAAGTTAATCTTGACCCTCGATATTTTTATTAATGATGATTTTAAAACTTGCTGGACTCGAACCAGAAAAACCAATTTCTAGAAGTAAGTTTCAATTGACCATTAATAGTAAAGCAGATGGGATTCGAACCCATAACCCCAGGGTCCCCGATTGAAGTAAGTTTAGATTGACCTTCAATGAGATAATTTCGAAACTAATATGACCTGTGCTCTATCCGTTGAGCTACTGCTTCAGATTTTAATAAAGAGATAATTGTTTAAGTGTGTACGTGGAAGGTGTTTTCGAAGTAACTTAAACTTGACCTGCTCTATTTAATTTTATTTGTAAGAACGTGTTGTTTTATTTCTTGAACAAAGATTTCAAAACTCCTGCGCAGTTATTTTGCGCAGTAAAAAATTTTATTCAAATTGTGGAGCAGACGGGATTCGAACCCGCGACCTGGACATTAAAAGTGTGAGAAGTAAATTCTGATTGACCTTTTAAGGTAATTTCAAAATTACCTGCTCTACCTCTGAGCTACTGCCCCAATTTATAATATGAGTTTAAAAGGTAATGGAATAAGTTTGTACATTGGAAAGTGTTTTCGAAGTAACTCAGACTTGACCTATTTAGACTCTATTTTTATTTCTATGAACGTTTGTTTTTTATTTCTGAACAAAGATTTCAAAACTAGTGCGCGGTTATTTTGCGTAGTGAAAATTTGTTTTTCCTTTTTTAGAAATTCTGTTTGTTTTATTTCTTGAGCAAAGATTTCAAAATCACTACGCAATTATTTTGCGCAGTAAAAAAAGAATTTTAAATTTGAGAAAAAAAGTCCCAGAGGGACGGTATATTTATAGCTTTTTTTTCGATGTATCCGAAGAGCCCCAGTGGGGTGACATATTTATATATTGATCAACATAAATGCTGAAGTGTCGCTCCGATGGAGCTTTTACAACCGTGGTTTATGAATTAGCTATAAATATTTAGCTCTTTCAGAGCTTCTGTAATTTGAAATATATTGATCTATACATATTTTGATCTGCTGGAGCTTTTATAACCGTTGTGTATAAATTTGCTATAAATATTATTTAGCTCTTCCAGAGCTTTCTTCTATGCACGAATGTAATTAGCTATAAATATTGCGCTTCTCCGAGGCTCTATTCAATACAAAGATTAATATGGATTTAAAAAAAATCTACACCGATTTACTGCTGAATATTGGTTTTGAAGATAAGGAAATTCAGCAAAACTGGACTGAATTACAAAAAGCATATTCCAAGAAATCGAGATATTATCATAATTTGACGCATTTAGAAGAAATGATCGAATTATTTGATCAATATAAAACTCAACTTCAAAAACCAGATGAAATTCTTTTTAGCATTTTCTATCACGACATTATATATAAGGTAACGCGAAAAGACAACGAACTCAAAAGTGCCGAAC
The DNA here is from genome assembly GCF_042678225.1 of Flavobacterium artemisiae. Lineage (NCBI taxonomy): Bacteria > Pseudomonadati > Bacteroidota > Flavobacteriia > Flavobacteriales > Flavobacteriaceae > Flavobacterium > Flavobacterium artemisiae. The sequence continues at coordinate 463,307 of NZ_JBHUDZ010000007.1, forward strand.
ATGCAGTAAAGGTTTTAGATCAAAATTCGGTTCTTGATAAAGATCTCATTTTTGAGGCGATTTGCGCTACACAATTGCATCAGCATAATAAAATTGAAGATATTAATTGGCTGATTGATTTTGATTTAAAAATCAATCAGCCAAAGAATGGGAGGATTATCAAATCTATTTTGAACAAATTAGAAAAGAATATCGTCTTTATCCCGACTTACTCTACAAACCCGGGCGTGCAAAAGCTTTGAAACATTTTCTGGAATACGAATTTATTTTTCAAACGGATGAGTTTCAGAATTTATATGAAGAGAAAGCTCGGGCAAATATTGAAAAAGAAATTTCATTATTAACGTAATTCCGTTGTTAAACCCGACATATTTTAAAAACCTGTCGGATTTTGAACACAAAGTATATATGTAGAGACGCACTGCAGTGCGTCTAACGTTGTGGATATCCGTTGCGTAGACGCACTACAATGCGTCTCTACAATTCAAACCGAAAAAAAACACAAACAGTATGTCACAAAACAAAAACGCCTTAATTCGCTACAAAACCATCGATAAATGTCTGCAGAATAAATACAGACAGTGGACATTGGAAGATTTGATCGAATGCTGTTCTCAGGCTTTAGAAGAATATGAGGGCAGACAAATTCCGATCAGCAAACGAACGATTCAGATGGATATTCAGATGATGCGCAGTGAAAAACTGGGTTATAATGCTCCAATCGTAGTGTACGATAAAAAGTATTATAAGTATGACGACGAAGATTTTTCGATAACCGATATTCCGCTGACGGAAACCGATATGAATGTTTTGACCGAAACCGTTTCGATGCTCAAACAATTCAAAGATTTCTCTTTATTCAGCGATGTATCGGATATTCTGCAGCGTTTGGAAGATAAAATCTATTCTGAAAAATCGAATACACAGCCCGTAATCTATTTGGACAAAAATGAAAAGCTGAAAGGATTACATTTTTTAGATGAAATTTATCAGGCGATTATCAAAAAAGTAGTACTGGTAATAACCTATAAATCTTTTAAATCCCGAGAAGAGAATAAGTTTCATTTTCATCCATTTATTTTAAAAGAGTTTAATAACCGCTGGTTTCTTATCGGAAAGAAAAAAGGTTCTCAGCCCATTACCAATTTAGCATTGGATAGAATTATTGCTATTGATTACGATTTTAATCTCAATTATCTAGAAGAAAAATTTGATGCTGAATCGTATTATAAGAATATTATTGGTGTAACTGTTAATTCGGGTCTTCAGCCGCGAAAAATCGAATTGTGGATTGATGCTGTCAATGCGCCTTATGTAACTACAAAACCTTTACATGCTTCACAACGTCTCATCAAGGAAAATGAAGATGGCAGCATACTCATTCACCTTTTTCTAATTCCAAATTATGAAATGGAACGTTTACTATTAGGCTTTGGCTGTGGATTGGAAGTTTTGAAACCAGAATACCTTCGAAACAGAATGAAAAAGATCTTAGACGAAGCTATTTCTAAATACCAAGAACCAAATATTACTGAAATAAATGCATGATTTTTTGAATAATTCAGAATTAAAACCAAAATAAATATCACAAAGAGATTTTTGCTAAAGTTAAATTGTTAAAATCCAAAAAAAGAATAGTATATTTCAAAATAAATAAACCACAAAACCCTCGAAATCAAAGGGATTTTTTAACTAACCAAAAATTTATCAAAAAATTATATGCATGCATAGTATTTTTTGATTATATTTGAAATCGATATAGTTACCTATGAAAGACAAAACGATAGATTATATTTTGAGAGCAACATGGCAGGCTGTTTCTAGAATGTATAATGAAGAGGCTGCAAAATACGATGCTACAATGGCAACAGGATTTGCTCTGTTAAGTATTGATAAGGAAGAAGGTACGCCATCAACCGCTTTAGGTCCAAGAATGGGTATGGAAGCTACGAGCTTAACAAGAACATTAAAATCAATGGAAGACAAAGGTTTGATTGTTCGCAAAAAAAATCCGAGCGACGGAAGAGGTGTTTTGATCTATCTGACCGAATTTGGAAAAGAAAAAAGAGAACTGTCTAAAAACACCGTTTTAAAATTTAACGAAACGGTTAGAAAACACGTATCAGACGAAAAATTAAATCATTTTATTGAGGTTTCTGAAATCATTAATGAATTGATTCACGATAAAAACATTTTTAATCAAACAGAAAATACAGATAAAGAATAATCAAAAACTATTCTAATTCTAACAAAAAACAAACAAGTAACAAATTATGAAACGCACAATTAAAAAAGTTGCTGTAATTGGATCCGGAATTATGGGTTCAGGTATAGCTTGTCATTTTGCCAACATTGGTGTTGAAGTTTTACTGCTTGACATCGTGCCGCGCGAGTTGACAGAAGCTGAAGCTAAAAAAGGATTAACGCTTGAAAGCAAAGCCGTTCGCAACCGTGTGGTAAATGACCATTTGGCGAACTCATTAAAATCGAAACCTTCTCCTATTTACAGTCAGAAATTCGCGAACCGAATCACAACTGGAAATACGACAGATGACATGGCAAAAATTGCTAATGTTGATTGGATTATCGAAGTTGTTGTAGAACGTTTAGACATTAAGAAATTAGTTTTTGAACAAATCGAGAAATTCCGCAAACCGGGAACTTTGGTTACTTCTAATACTTCTGGTATTCCAATTCATTTTATGAGTGAAGGAAGAAGCGAAGATTTTCAACAACACTTCTGCGGCACACACTTTTTTAACCCTGCGCGTTACTTAAAATTATTTGAAATTATTCCTGGCCCAAAAACTTCTACAGAAGTATTGGATTTCTTAAACGAATACGGATCTAAATTCTTAGGAAAAACTTCAGTTGTTGCTAAAGATACTCCAGCGTTTATTGGAAACAGAATTGGTATTTACGGAATTCAGAGTTTGTTCCATTTAGTTAAAGAAATGGGATTAACAATTGAAGAAGTTGATAAATTGACTGGCCCAGTAATTGGTCGTCCAAAATCGGCTACTTTCCGTACGGTTGATGTTGTTGGATTAGATACTTTGGTACACGTTGCCAACGGTATTTACGAAAACTGTCCAACAGACGAACAACACGAATTATTCAAACTTCCTGATTTCATCAACAAAATGATGGAAAATAATTGGTTAGGAAGCAAAACTGGACAAGGTTTCTACAAAAAAGTAGATAAAGATATTCTTTCTTTAGACTTAGATACATTAGAATACAGAGCTGCAAAAAAAGCAAATTTTGCGACTTTAGAATTAACTAAAACAATCGATAAACCTATTAATCGTTTTAAAGTTTTAGTAAAAGGAACGGACAAAGCGGGAGAATTCTACAGAAAAAGTTTCGCTGGAATGTTTGCTTATGTTTCAAACAGAATTCCTGAAATCTCAGACGAATTATATAAAATTGACGATGCCATGAAAGCTGGTTTTGGATGGGAAAATGGTCCATTCGAAATCTGGGATGCTATTGGTGTTGCCAAAGGAATCGAAATCATGAAAGCAGAAGGTTTAGAGCCTGCTGCATGGGTTACTGAAATGCTGGCTTCTGGAAGTGACAGCTTTTATACTGTAAAAGAAGGAGCGACTTATTTCTACAATATTCCAACAAAATCACAAGTAAAAGTTCCTGGACAAGATTCATTTATTATTCTGAACAACATTCGCGAAAGCAAAAAAGTTTGGAGCAACAGTGGTGCAATTATCCAAGATTTAGGAGATGGAATTTTAAACTTAGAATTCCAATCTAAAATGAATACCATTGGTGGCGACGTTCTACAAGCTATCAATAAAGCTATCGAATTAGCAGAAAAAGAACATCAAGGTTTAGTTATCGGAAACCAAGCAGCGAATTTCTCTGTTGGAGCGAACATCGGAATGATTTTCATGATGGCCGTTGAGCAGGAATATGACGAATTGAACATGGCAATTAAATTGTTCCAAGACACTATGATGCGTGTTCGTTATTCTTCGATTCCAGTTATCGTAGCGCCTCACGGAATGACTTTTGGCGGTGGATGCGAAATGAGTTTACACGCTGATAAAGTAGTTGCCGCTGCGGAAACTTACATGGGATTAGTTGAATTTGGTGTTGGAGTTATCCCTGGTGGTGGTGGTTCTAAAGAATTGACTTTAAGAGCATCTGATTTGTTCCGTAAAAATGACGTGGAATTGAACGTTCTTCAAGAGTATTTCTTAACCATCGCAATGGCAAAAGTTTCTACTTCTGGTTATGAAGCTTTCGACACTGGACTTTTACAACATGGTAAAGATATTATCGTGGTAAACAAAGACCGTCAGATCGCTGAAGCTAAAAAACATGCATTGTTAATGGCTGAAGCGGGTTATACACAGCCAATCAGAAGAAACGATATTAAGGTTTTAGGAAAACAAGCTTTAGGGATGTTCTTAGTTGGAACGGATCAAATGGAAGCTGGAAAATACATTTCTGAACACGACAAGAAAATCGCTAACAAACTGGCTTACGTAATGGCTGGTGGTGATTTATCTGAAGCGACTTTAGTTTCTGAACAATATTTATTAGATATCGAACGTGAAGCTTTCTTATCTCTTTGTACTGAGAGAAAAACTCTTGAGCGTATTCAGTATATGTTAACTAAAGGAAAACCACTTCGTAACTAGAAAATAGAACAAAGACAATAGAATATCGATTCAAGACTTTGTAAAGTCTATTTTCTATACTCTATCTTCTATACTCTTAAAAAACAAAAACAAATGAAAACAGCATATATAGTAAAAGCATATAGAACAGCAGTTGGAAAAGCTCCAAAAGGTGTTTTTAGATTTAAAAGACCTGATGAATTGGCTGCAGAAACGATCCAGTTTATGATGGACGAACTGCCTGATTTTGACAAAAAACGTATTGACGACGTAATGGTTGGAAATGCAATGCCAGAAGCAGAACAAGGTCTTAACGTTGGTCGTTTAATCTCCTTAATGGGATTAAAAGTGGAGGACGTTCCTGGAGTAACTGTAAACCGTTACTGCGCATCTGGATTAGAAACTATCGGGATGGCGACTGCTAAAATCCAGTCTGGAATGGCAGATTGTATCATTGCTGGTGGTGCAGAAAGTATGAGTTATATTCCGATGGGAGGCTACAAACCAACTCCGGATTACAAAGTTGCAGCAGCAGGTCACGAAGATTACTACTGGGGAATGGGTTTAACTGCCGAAGCGGTTGCTAAACAATACAATGTTTCCAGAGAAGATCAAGATGAGTTTGCTTACAATTCTCACATGAAAGCTTTGAAAGCGCAGGCAGAAGGAAAATTTGATAAACAAATTGTTCCGATTACAGTTGAGCAGACTTTCATCAATGAAAATGGTAAAAAAGAAACAAAATCATACGTTGTAAACAAAGACGAAGGACCAAGAGCAGGAACTTCTAAAGAAGCTTTAGCAGGTTTAAGACCGGTTTTTGCTGCTGACGGAAGTGTAACGGCTGGTAACTCTTCTCAAATGAGCGATGGTGCCGCTTTCGTTTTAATCATGAGTGAAGAAATGGTTAAAGAATTAAACCTTGAACCGATTGCACGTTTGGTAAACTTTGCTTCTTCTGGTGTTGAGCCAAGAATTATGGGTATAGGACCTGTAAAAGCGATTCCGAAAGCGTTGAAACAAGCTGGAATGACATTAAACGATATCGAATTAATCGAATTGAACGAAGCATTTGCTTCTCAAGCTTTAGCAGTAACTCGTGAATTAGGTTTAAATCCAGACATTGTAAACGTAAACGGTGGAGCAATTTCTTTAGGACACCCTCTAGGTTGTACTGGTGCTAAACTTTCAGTTCAGTTGTTTGATGAGATGAAACGTCGTGGTAATAAATACGGGATTGTTTCTATGTGTGTAGGTACTGGGCAAGGTTCTGCTGGGATCTACGAGGTGTTGTAAAAAGATATTATTAAGTAAAGTATATACGTTCAATTTGTCATTTCGACGAAGGAGAAATCTCCGTAAGTGGCTCGACAAAGATTGGAATACTATGCGGATAATCGTCGCGGAGATTTCTCCTTCGTCGAAATGACAAAAATTGAGCAAAAACAAAATATATAAAAAACATAATCATGGCAGATACAATCGAAAAAAACGTGACTCGTGGTGGTCAGTTTTTGGTAAAAGAAACAAAATGTGAGGACATCTTTACTCCAGAAGATTTCTCAGAAGAGCAGTTAATGATGCGTGACTCTGTAAAAGAGTTCGTAGACAAAGAATTATGGGCGCATAAAGATCGTTTTGAGAAAAAAGATTACGCTTATACAGAATCTTCTATGCGTAAAGCGGGTGAATTGGGACTTTTAGGAGTTGCGGTTCCAGAAGAATACGGCGGACTAGGAATGGGATTTGTTTCTACAATGTTGGTTTGTGACTACATTTCTGGAGCAACTGGATCTTTCTCAACTGCTTTTGGTGCTCATACTGGAATTGGAACTATGCCAATTACACTTTATGGGTCTGAAGAGCAAAAGAAAAAATACGTTCCGAAATTAGCTTCTGGAGAATGGTTTGGTGCTTACTGTTTAACGGAGCCAGGCGCAGGATCTGATGCTAACTCAGGAAAAACTAAAGCTGTTTTATCTGAAGACGGAAAATACTACTCTATCACTGGTCAAAAAATGTGGATTTCGAATGCAGGTTTCTGCAGCGTTTTCATCGTTTTTGCTCGTATTGGAGATGATAAAAATATTACAGGTTTCATCGTAGAAAACGATCCGTCAAACGGAATTTCTATGAATGAAGAAGAACATAAATTAGGAATCCGTGCTTCTTCTACTCGTCAGGTTTTCTTCAACGAAACAAAAGTTCCAGTTGAAAACATGTTATCTGAAAGAGGAAACGGTTTCAAAATCGCTATGAATGCCTTAAACGTTGGTCGTATTAAATTGGCTGCGGCTTGTTTAGATGCACAAAGAAGAGTTACTTCTGGAGCAGTAAAATATGCTAACGAAAGAATTCAGTTTAATACTTCTATTTCATCTTTTGGAGCTATTCGTTCTAAATTAGCTGAAATGGCAACTAGCGCTTACGCTGGAGAAAGTGCTTCTTATCGTGCTGCAAAAGATATCGAAGACAGAATCGCTGCTCGTGAGGCTGAAGGAACTTCTCACCAAGAAGCAGAATTGAAAGGTGTTGAAGAATATGCTATCGAGTGTTCTATCTTGAAAGTGGCTGTTTCTGAGGACGTTCAAAACTGTTCTGATGAAGGAATTCAGGTTTTCGGTGGTATGGGATTCTCTGAAGATACCCCAATGGAAAGTGCTTGGAGAGATGCTCGTATCGCTCGTATCTACGAAGGGACAAACGAAATCAACAGAATGCTTTCTGTAGGTATGTTAATCAAAAAAGCCATGAAAGGACACGTTGATTTACTTGGACCAGCAATGAAAGTTCAGGAAGAATTAATGGGAATTCCATCATTTGATACTCCGGATTTCTCTGAATTATTCGCAGAAGAAAAAGTAATCGTAGCAAACTTGAAAAAAGTTTTCTTAATGGTTGCGGGAAGCGCTGTTCAAAAATACGGACCGGATTTAGATTCTCACCAACAGTTATTAATGGCTGCTGCCGATATCTTAATCGAAATCTACATGGCTGAAAGTACAATCTTGAGAACTGAAAAATTAGCAAAATCTCAAGGTGAAGATAAAGTACAAGAGCAAATTGCTATGGCAAAATTATACTTGTACAAAGCGGTTGATATTGTAAACTTAAGAGGAAAAGAAGGAATCGCTTCTTTCTCTGAAGGCGACGAACAACGTATGATGTTAATGGGACTTAAACGTTTCACTAAATATACCAATCTGCCAAATGTTGTGGCATTGAGAGAAAAAATCGCAGAAAAATTAGTTGCAGAGAATTCATACTGCTTCTAATATAAAATAGTTTTTAGCTTTTAATTTGTTTTTAAACCCGCGCAAGTCCGAAACTGTGCGGGTTTATTTTTTTTGTTTGCCACAAATTTCAAGGATTATTAGGATTTTTTTAAATCATTTAAATCTTTGTAATCTGTGGCATTTAATTTTTAATTCAAAGACAAAGCGACGCAATATTTTTGCAACTATTTGCAAAATTTTCGTTAAAATTGTTTTTTGATTCATAAATAATATGAATTATTGCGTGTATTGCTGTACTTTTAACATTCTAAAAACTCAAAAAACATAAAATGAAACGATTTAACCTAATCGCACTTTTTCTATTTTGCCTTTGCTCTTGCAATATTTTTGCGCAAAAAGATAAAAAAATGGATATTATCGCCTACTACACTGGCGATGCTAATTTAATTGATCAATACGAGGTCAATAAATTAGACCAGATTATTTTTAGTTTCTGTCATTTAAAAGACGGAAAATTAACTGTAGATTCTCCTAAAGACTCTATTACAATCAAAAAATTGGTTTCGCTTAAAGCGAAAAATCCGCAACTAAAAATTATCGTTTCTCTTGGTGGCTGGGGAGGTTGTGAGCCTTGTTCTACAGCATTTTCTACAGCAGAAGGCAGATTGACTTTTGCAAAATCAGTAAAAGCATTAAGCGATTCTTATAAAGTAGACGGATTAGATTTAGATTGGGAATATCCTGCAATTGAAGGACTTCCTGGTCATTTATACCAAGCTGTTGATAAACCAAACTTTACAGAATTGTTAAAAATATTACGTTCTACATTAGGCAAAAAATACGAATTGAGTTTTGCTGCAGGTGGATTCCAAAAATATTTAGACGAATCTATTGATTGGAAAGCGGTAACTCCTTTAGTAAATCGTATTAATATTATGAGTTACGATTTAGTAAACGGATACTCTACAGTAACTGGACATCACACTCCATTATACAGCACAAATCCAAAAGAAGAATCTACAAACAGAGCTGTTGAATTTTTATTAAAACAAGGTGTTCCTGCTTCAAAATTAGTAATTGGAGGTGCTTTTTATACCAGACAATGGAAAAACGTAGAAAATATCAACAACGGATTATATCAGGCTGGAGAACACTTTCAAGGTGTTGACTTTAAAAACTATTCATCTGTTTATACTGAAGCTAACGGCTGGAAATATTTTTATGACGAAAAAGCACAAGCTCCATATTGGTACAATGCTGGTACAAAAACTTTTGCAACATCAGACGATTTAAAATCTATTAAAGCAAAAACAGAATATGTAAAAGCTAAGAAATTAGGAGGAATCATGTTTTGGGAATTAACTCTTGATAGCTTTCGCGACGGAATGGTCAATGAAATTTATAAGGTTAAAACAGCTAAATAAATACTATTCAATCATAAAAAAAACGGAGACTATTTAAAAATGATCTCCGTTTTTTTTATGGTTAAAAATGAAAATTAATTCACTTTCGTTTTATCTAATTCACCGATAAAAGGAATGGCTTCTAAAATTTCACTGCGAATAATAGTCTGCAGATAAACCTCAAGCTGAATAAACTTTGCTGCATTTATGGCGCCAATCGCTTTCTTTGCTTGATTGTATGTTTTAGTGTAAAGTTTCTCATAAGCGATATGATTTTTTAAAGTTCCTTTTACCAATTCATCAGCTTTTGCATCTGTCAGCGTCTCATAACTGGAAGCATAATCATTTATTAATTGAAACTTACTCTGTCCAAGTGCTTTACGCTCTGTTTCATAATTGTCATACACTTTTGCAAAAGCTGTCGCTTGAGCATCAGATAAGTTCATGTACTGTTTTACGAGCTCACTTTTAGATTTTCCGTAAAGACTTTGAACTACTTCTACATCTTCTTTAAAAGAAGACTGCGCATAAGATGAAAATGTGGCTGCCGCCATGATAAGAATAAGACTTAATTTTTTCATAGTTTTGATTTTAAATTTGTTTGTAATTACCTATATGATCAAAAAATATATTGATTTTATTACAAATTTGAAAAGTCTATTATACTACAATCATTCTATTTTTTACTAGTATCTTTAGGTGCACTTACTATACCGTCATAAGAAATAGGACCTCTATTATTGCTGTTTACAGATAATGTTGCAGTTCCATTATAAAAAATATTAAACATTAAATCATAAACATCATTCTGCCCTTTTACAGTCGTTTTGATAGTTGTACTTTTCTTCTTACTTTCAATCTTAATATTTTCGGGTTTTCCTTCAAACTTAATACCGCCGTCACTACCGCCATAACCAACATTAAAACCGCGTCCAAAAAAAGGCAGATCGCAAGTGGTTTTTTCGGTATTAAAGTTCAAGAAATACGTATTATAATCTAAATTGATTAATCTTCCTCCTTGAGGCGTTAATCGCTGCGCCTCAAAAACAAAGCTTTTATTATCAATTAATGCCTGAACTTCTTTTTGTTTCTGAAGTTCTCTTTCTGCCTTAAGTTCTTTCTTTGATTTTTCTTGTGCCAAAGCCGAGAAACTCGAAGAAAACAAACAAAAGAATAAAATGTATACTGTATTTTTCATGATTTTATTTTTTAGTAAAACGCATCATTGCAATATCTCCAGAAATAAAATTTAAAGTTTTACCCTCATCTGTGATGTCGTATGATGTAATTTTCTGAAGTGTGCTCATATAAAGTTGTTCGCCTTGTGCGCCATCCATACACATCATTTTTGTAACTGCCATCGGCTGTGTAAAATCGATTAAATTTGCATTTACGCTCAATTTTCCAGTATAAGAATTGCAGCTGTTATTTCCCGAAACACGATTTTCTTTGATATCAAAAACAATCGTCGGTTTTTTATTAGGATAGAGCCCTTCAAAAGCTATTTTTGGACCCGTAATATAATTGAGTTCCCAAGTACCATCGAGCTGAGAAACAGCATCTTTCTTTTTGCATTTAAATATAGAGCAGGAAATTAATAGTGAGCTCAAAAAAACGAGGATGAATATTTTCTTAGCCATAACTTCAAGAATTAAATTTAACAAATCAAAACACTGATTTTCATTACTTTAAATCAAAAACACTTCTCGAATTTACGTAATATTTTTGGACTAAACTGTCAAAGAGTTTGTAAATTATGCTGAAGAGTTTGTCTTTTTTTTAACTTTTAGAGTTAATTAGTTCCGTTATTTTATGTTAAATTTACTTAATAATTAATTTAAAAGCCTTCAAATATGAAAAAGATAATCGTTTCTTTCGCTATAATTACAGCCTTAATCATTGGCTGTAAGACCAATACAAACTCGAATGATGCCAAGACTCTGACTGTTGCCTTAGAACCAAAAAGCAATAGTAAAGTAGGCGGAACAGCTGTTTTTACAGAGAAAAACGGAAAAGTGACTTTTACAGCAAAAGTTAGTGGACTTGAACCTGGAGTTCACGCCATTCACATTCACGAAAAAGCAGATTGCAGTTCTGCAGACGGAAGCTCTGCCGGCGGACACTGGAATCCAACTTTCAAAAAACATGGAAAATGGGGAGTTGGAGAATATCATAAAGGTGATATCGGGAACTTTACCGCAGATGCAAAAGGAAACGGAACAATCACTCTTACTACTGACGAATGGTGTATAGGATGTGGCGATACCAACAAAGATGTTCTAGGAAAAGGCTTAATTGTACATGCAGGAACAGATGACTTTACAACCCAGCCAACTGGGAATGCCGGCGGAAGAGTTGCTTGTGCAGGAATCATCAAATAAGAAAAAACGCAATAACCACTAAATTTTCACAAAATCTAGTGGTTATTTCATTTAAAATGAATACTGAAACAAGAAAAAGACATAGCTTTGCAGCAGCAAAATTAAGTCAATGATTAACCCATCAGCACACGGCTGGATCGATAAATTTTTTAGTGAACAAAAGTTTTCAGAGGCGATTCCTTTTGAGACTGCAGATTCTTTTTACTATAAAGTAAGGGAAACTGGGTTCATTTACGGTCATATCATTGCCATTGATTCTCAGGTTCCTATTCCGATAAAAGGCTGGTTTAAAACCGAAATTTCTAAAGTTGCTTTACTCAACACACTTTATCATGTTTTTTGTTTAGAAAAAAGAAATTCGGAACCTAATAATTTTATTTCAGAGGTTTTAAAGTTTTACAAACAAATGAATCCAGAAGGCTTTAATTTGTTTAAAATTTTATTACCAAAAGATACTCCTTCGCATTCTTTAGAAAACATAATCGATCAAAGAGTTCAAACTAATGACAGTATTATTAGTAAAAACTTTTCGCATTTAGTAACCAATGCATTATTGTTTATTGATGTTTTGGCTTTTAGACAATATCTAGAACATGGCGAAATTCCAGAAAAATATCTAAAACGTATTGAAGAAACTGTACTAGGAATAGTTGGTTTAGCTTTGAAAACCAAAACAGCCAAATCACAGCATGATGATTTATTGATTAAATTATTCGAAGCCTCAATACGTTATTCTAAATTTTCAAAAGTTACTATTGAAACTCTAGAAACTTTACAACTCGATTATTTCAAAAATAAATTAGAGCATTATTATTTGATCGATATGGCTGGAATGGCTTTATGGAGTGATGGTGTTGTCGAAAATGAAGAATCTTATTTTCTATATTCATTAGGTTCGGTTATGGGTGCAGGCGATGATTTTGTAACAAAAAGCATCGATACAACTCACGACTTTATTACAACTCACAAAAAGAAAATCCCCTATTTTAATTATTCCAATCCGGTCAAACATTTCTATGATCAAATGACACACAGTGTTGTTAAACTGATTATTAGAAATAAAAATAGATTGATTAAAGAGATTGTTCAGAGTAAAGAATTGATGGTTTTATTGGCTTATTCTACAACAAGAGATTTAGATGCCAAAGAAAAGAAAAAAGTAAAAAAACAGCTTTTGGACATTTGCAAAACCATTCCGTCGTTGACTATATTTTTACTTCCGGGCGGTAGTTTATTACTTCCAATATTAATAAAGTTTATTCCGACGATGCTTCCTTCTGCATTTAATGAAAACTTAGACGAAAACGAATAAAAAAACTTATTATAATACTTTTTTGTCTTTTGTTGGTTCTTTTTTTTATTCTTATAAAATATTTTTACTAAAACTGTAAAAATATAAAAATGGGAGCATCAATTAGTCTTGGTGATTATGAGCCAGAAATTATTCCAGAACCTTGGGAAGAGTATCAATATAGAGATTTATATCGGTCATATTACACTCAAAGTATTTCAATGAAGATCAATGGATTATTTCATTGCATAACAGCATTAACTTCTTTAGAATTAAACAAATGCTATACTGATCCTGTTGAAAAGGGAGAATACGTTTCTACAACTCCACGAAATTGTTATTTAAGTGCACTAACTATTTATATGGATAATAAAGGACGAATAATAAAAGGTGAAAAAGTAATTACACGATTTCGATTAAAATATAAGAATGGTGACTATATCTTAGATTCTTCATTTAAAATAACAAAAGAAATAGAGCGATGTGTTGACAAAAAGGAACTCCATAATCTTGTAATAAAAAAGAAGCAGATTACTTTTAGAAACGGAAATACATATTTATTAGAAAAATTTCATAAGTATATCATACAAGCTTCCATTTGTAATCGCAGAACTTATATAAACTATACCTATTTAAAAGTTTGCGAAAATCGTGAAGAACTAAACAATAAACTAAATCTTCTAGGAATTATGACAGCTGCTGTTGGTTTTATACCAGGGAAAGCAGCAGTAATTGCTGATTACGCAATAAAAATTTTAGGATTTACCTTAAGTACAGAGCCTAGGTTTAGTCTTGCAGAATATACATACCCAGTTAACGGGCCTGTTTATCTTGACGAGCAAACCTTTTATCAACATTACAAAAGAGACAATACAAATGGTTATGTTTCTCCTCAAAGAGGTGAAAAACCAGAAAAAAATGAAACAGATATATTAAAAGAATTAGAAGATTATGGATTAAAAACAGCAATAAAATGAAAATAATAGCATCACTATCAATTGTCTTATTGCTTTTTTCCTGCAATAAGAAAGATACAATCAATCATTATTTACCGAAACCAATAACACAAAAAGAGTTAATTGATAATGGTTTTTATAAATACTCATCTATAGATACAATTAGGAGTGGGAATGAGTATGAGGATAACATTGATGACACCATAAAGTCTATCATTAAATATAATATGTACTCCAATGTAAAACCTGAAAAAAATGATAAAAAGCAATTACGTCCAACTCAGTTATGGCATTTTTTTCGCGAAGATTCAATCAAAAAAAAAATAAATCTTGACTATCTTAAAAATAAATTAAATGATCGAATAATAACCTATCTTTTTAGAAATGATACCTTAATGTACAAACATATAATTGTATTTTCTTTAGATAAGTCCCGAAAAGAAATAGCCAATTTTACAAGTATGGATGAAATTATTAAGTACTATGACAATCTTAAAATTTCAATTAAGCCACAACAAATTAAAAACAAGAAAACAGGAGAAGTATATTCTAATCGATTTATGCTAGATAATTATGAAACTCAATTTTATATTGGAAATAGTTTTGATATAAAAAATACTTCTTATGCCATTTTTGTAAATTACAAAGAGCGTAATTATCAAGATGTTTTAGAAAATTTATATGGAAACTACTTCCACTGCTATTAGGCTGTAATTAAAGCGGGTAGTGATTAGAAAAACGGAAATATTATAGATTAAAAGCAACAATAAAATGAAAATAGCAGCATCATTATCAATTGTCTTATTGCTTTTTTTCTGCAATAAGACAGATAAAATTAATCATTTTTTAACTAACCCTATAACTCAAGAAACTTTGAAAGAAAATGGGTTTTATAAATATTCTTACATAGCAACATCAGATGACCATGATGTGATTGACGATACTATTAAATCTATTGCGAAATATGATATGTATTCTAATGTAAAACCAGAAGTAAACAAAGAAAGAAAATTGTGTCCAACACAATTATGGAATTTCGACAAAGAAGATTCTCTAAAAAAAACTTAGATTATTTTAAAAACGAGTTAAATAGTAAGATTATAACATATCTATTTAGAAATGACACTTTATTCTATAAAGAAATCGATGTTGAATTTTTTGACAAATCCCACAATCAAACACCTGGATTCACAAGCTGAAAAAAAAAATCACTAATTATTATAATAGCTTGAAAATTTCTATAAAACATGTAGTAAAACACTAATACAGGAGAGTTATATACTGAACTATTTATGGTTGACAATTACAGAACTCGATTTTTTTTTTCAGAAAAAGATAAGTACTATGGAATGTTTACAAATTATTTAAATAATTTCACTTATTATGATATTCGCGAAGATTGGTACTCTGGACGTATAAGTGAAATATATTATTATGATTAAATAAAAAATTAAGACAAAATAAAAAAACGCCCTTTTAAAAAGGGCGTTTTTTTTCTATTAAGTAAAATCTATTAAAGATCTAATTGATAAACATTATCAAGCTCAGCATTTGAACTGATTGTAACATTTAAATCTGTTACAAAACCAGAATTCAATCCATAAACCCAACCGTGAAGCATAAGATCTTGGCCATTTTTCCAAGCACCCTGAACGATTGATGTTTTAGCTAAATTGTAAACTTGTTCTTTAGCATTGATTTCAACGAAAGCATTAAAACGTTCTGTTTCATCTTCAATTGAATTTAAATATTTGTCATGCAAACGGTACTCATCTTTAATGTGACGAATCCAGTTATCAATAATTCCAACTGATTGATTTCCCATAGCAGCTTTTACACCTCCACATCCGTAATGTCCGCAAACAATAATATGTTTTATTTTCAAAACATTTACCGCATAATCCAGTACACTCAGCATGTTCATATCAGAATGTACAACCATATTTGCGATATTACGGTGAACGAAAACTTCACCTGGTTTTGCACCAACAATTTCGTTAGCAGGAACACGGCTGTCAGAGCACCCAATCCATAATAATGGCGGTTGTTGTCCTTTTGCCAGATCAGCAAAATAATTAGGATCTTTTGCTAATGAAGTTTCAACCCATTTTTTATTGTTTTCTAATAACTGCTCATAAAATTTTCTCATTTCTTTTCTGTTTTTAGTGGTATTTTCTAATGTGCAACACTATCAAAATGTAAAGTTACCTAAATTTTGACATTTCTTTTACTTAGAAAACCTCTTAATTTAATTTATACAGTTTAAAATTTTTCTTTTAAAACTTCTTTCTGAACCATTTCTCTTTTAGCAACATCATAATAATGTTCGATCGTAACGTGATTGTTGTTTTCTGGAGTATTCTCTAATTCGTAGGCTTCTTTAAAACCTTTAAGCTTTACTTTGATATTTTCATCAATAGCTCTGGTTTCTTTAAATTCACGAATTAAGTCTAAAACGTCATGCGCAATATACTCTGTATCATGTGCAGTAATAACAACTTTAGAATTTTCTGGAATTTCGGTTAAAGTCTGTTTAATTGCAGCTTTGTTCAAAAATGAAACTTCCTGCGCTAAATCAATATGGATAATATCTCCGTCTTCATATTCTTCTTTTTTGAAAATATAGGCTCTTTTTAAGTTTCCTCTAAGAACAAAAATGATACTAATAATGATTCCTAACGCAACACCTTTTAGCAAATCTGTCGCAACAACAAAGACTAATGTTGCAATAAAAGGAACAAACTGGTATTTTCCCTTTTTCCAGAAATGCATAAAAGTTGCTGGTTTTGCTAATTTATATCCGACCAAAATTAAAACTGTAGCTAATGTTGCCAGCGGAATTTTATTTAAAAGAGCTGGAATAGACAATACACTTATCAATAAAAGAACACCGTGAATAATGGTTGACATTTTTGATTTTGCTCCTGCATTATTATTCGCAGATGAACGTACTACAACAGAAGTCATTGGAAGTCCTCCTAAAAGTGAACTTATCACGTTACCTAAACCTTGCGCACGAAGCTCTACATTGGTATCTGTATAACGTTTTTGAACATCCATCCTATCAGAAGCTTCGATACATAATAAAGTTTCAATAGAAGCTACAATAGCGATTGTAATACCAACAACCCAAACCTGTGGATTTGTAACTGCTCCAAAGTTTGGTGTAATTATAATTGATTTAAAATCATCAAAAGATTTTGGAACTGGCAAAGAAACCAAATGTTCTTTTGCAATTGCCAAACTGCTTCCTGTTGATACAAAAATTTCGTTTAAAGCAATTCCGGCAATAACCGCAACAAGTGCACCTGGAACTAATTTTATTCTTTTTAAAAATGGAACTTTCTCCCAAGAAAGCAAGATTACAAGAGAAACCGCAGAAACTACCACAGCTCCTAAATTTATATGATTTAAAACATCAAATAAAAACGAAAAAGAGTTGCTCCCATCGTTTTGTATAAAAGCTTGATCTCCTTCAAAATCTGCATCATAACCAAAAGCGTGTGGCAATTGTTTTAAAATAATGATGATTCCGATACCCGCTAACATTCCCTCAATTACATTGGTTGGAAAATAATTTGAAATACTTCCGGCTTTTAAAAATCCTAATGCCAATTGAATTAATCCAGCAATAAATACAGACATTAAAAATACATCGAAAGCTCCCAAATCGGTAATAGCGGTTAAAATAATAGCTGTTAACCCAGCAGCAGGACCTGATACACTAATATGTGACTGGCTTAAATAACCAACAACAATACCACCCACAACACCAGCGATAATTCCAGCAAATAGAGGCGCTCCAGAAGCCATTGCAATACCTAAACACAACGGAAGAGCCACCAAGAAAACCACTAAACCTGAAGCAAAGTCAGATTTAAGGTTGGCAAAAAGATTGATTTTTTTTGTCATAATACAATACTAAAAAATTGATACATAAAGATTCAACCGTATTTCACAGAAATACAGTTACTTTCAAAATAATCGGAAGTATTATACTAAATTGGGAGGTGGAGCAAAAATGCTCGGAGAAATATTGTCAAGTTTTACAATATTTTCAGAAATGATTGTTTTTTTCTCAATACAAATCGGCAATAAAACTTCGTGTTCTAAGATTGTCGGATGTACTATAGATTTCAGTTCTTTATGAACTTCTTCTTCTGAAAGACTGATAGACATAGTCGCACTGTTACTTTTCTTAATCGCCTGAACAATTGTCGGAGTCGATAAGAAAGTAATAAATATGAATAATAATATGCGTGCAACTAATTTCATCGAAACAAAAATAGCGTTAAACAGATAAAATCAAAGAGATTTTTATAGAAATTTAACAATAATAAAAAAGCAGAATGCAATTTTCACTCCATTCTGCTTATAATTATTTAAAAAACAATCGATTAAAGCGTTTCTTCCAACCACGCGTTCATCATCCAAATTGTTTTTTCCTGCTCTGCAATAAAGTCGCTCATCATCGAATTTGTTCCTTCATCGTTAATTTCGCCAGATTTGTTTAATATTTCTCTCTCGATTTTCAATAAATCAGACAATGAATGAACGATTAATTGTACGGCTTTTTCATCATTTGAAATATTTTTACCAACAGTCAATTTATTGTTTTTGATATAATCGTCCAAAGTATGCAATGGTGTTCCGCCAATTGTCAAAACTCTTTCAGCTATCAAATCTATTTTTAGTTGCGCGTCTGTATATAATTCTTCGAATTTTACATGTAAATCAAAAAAACGTTTACCACGAATATTCCAGTGAATTCCCCTTAAGTTTTGATAATAAACTTGAAAATTTGATAATAACACATTTAATTCCTGAACTAATAATTCTGATTCTTTTACAGGTAGTCCTAAAATATTTGTTTTCATAATACTTATTTTTTACTCTAATTTACTACAAAATTAAAGTATGTTCAAAAATATATACATAATTAAAAATTATATTTTCTTATTTTTACATCACAAAATACTATCAAAATGACGATAACTCAATTACAATATGTTCTGGCAGTTGCCGAACACAAAAACTTCACTCTTGCTGCCGAAAAATGTTTTGTTACGCAGCCTACGTTGAGTATGCAAATTCAAAAAATAGAAGAAGAACTTAATATTTTAATTTTTGATCGAAGCAAGAAACCGATTCAGCTTACCGATATCGGGCAAAAAATTGTAAATCAAGCCAAAAACATTGTTAATGAAGCCGACAGAATAAAAGATATTGTAGAACAGCAAAAAGGTTTTATTGGAGGCGAGTTTCGTTTAGGAATTATTCCAACGATCATGCCTACTCTTTTACCAATGTTTTTAAATAATTTCATTAAAAAATATCCAAAAGTAAAACTGCTGATTGAAGAGTTAAATACAGAAGAGATTATTCTAAAATTAAAGAATGGTCATTTGGATGCGGCAATTGCTGCGACGCCACTTGAAGACGAAAAAATAAAAGAAATTGTTTTATACTTCGAACCTTTTGTGGCTTACATTCCTGAGAGTCATTCTAGTTTTCAAAAAGAAGAAATCGAAGTTGCTGATTTAAATTTGAATGAAATTCTGCTTTTACAAGACGGACATTGCTTTAGAGACGGGATTTTAAATCTTTGCAAAACGGTTTCAGAAGCAGATCAAAATAATTTTCAGATTGAGAGCGGCAGCTTTGAGACTCTTATAAAATTAGCCGACGAAGGTTTGGGCACAACGTTACTTCCGTACTTGCACACCTTAGACTTAAAAGAATCCGATAAACTGAAACTACGAAACTTTAAGGAACCAAAACCAGCTCGTGAGGTAAGTTTGATTTACCCAAAGAGCGAATTAAAAATGCAGATTATAGATGCACTCCGATCTACAATTGCTGGCGTTATAAAAGGTGCAATTGTTTTTCAGAATGTCCAAATCATAAGTCCGCTGCAAAAGAAAGCATAATAAAAAAGGAGCCAATTTGGCTCCTTTTTTTATACTGTAATTAGTAGTAGACTAGGTTTTAGTTCTGGCTTTTCAATAATAAAATTTAACAACCATTCTTGTAATTGCTCCATTTCATATGGTAACAGTGTTTTGATAGCTTTTTCTAACTCTTTGCAGAAAAGTACCGGATCGAAACTAACTCTTTCAAGTATAGATTTCGTGTAATCGAACATCATTTTTGACATAATAAAATAAGATTTTTGGGGGTTATCTATTTTTTTAAACTCGCACCAAATTTAAACAAATTACCTATATAAAAACCTCTTTTAACTTATTTTTTTAAAAACTTTATCTACGAATACGTTTTCTTAAAACACATAAATCAATCTAGAATCATTCTAAACAATTCATTTTAAAGGGTTTTTCAAGGCTCTAAACATTTCTCGTTTCCCTGGAGGACCTGCTAATTTTTCTACGGTAAATCCTACAGCAATCATGCTTCTTTTTACAACTCCTCTCGCTGCATAAGTTACTAAGACGCCGCCGGGCTTTAAACTATTGTACATTTTCTGAAATATTTCGGTACTCCAGAGGTCGGGCTGCACCCTATATCCGAAGGCATCAAAATAAATCAAATCAAAAATTTCAAAATCGTTTATTTCGTGAAAAAATTGTTTCCTTTTGGTTAACGAGAACCGGCTGCTAATTTCTGTTTTTTCATCCCATTGTGATTTATGCATTTTTTCGAAAATATTACTAAATTCCAATGCTTCCAATTCTTCAGCATAATTCATCTCCAGAATTTCATCGCCTTCAACGGGATAAGCTTCTACTCCAACATAATCGATAGTTTGTTCTTTTCTTACTGATTCTAAAAAAGTGATAAAAGCATTTAAACCAGTTCCAAAACCTATTTCTAATATAGTGACAGGATTTTCGAACAACGAAAGTCCGTTTTTAATAAAAACGTGTTTTGCTTCTTGAATTGCCCCGTGTTTAGAATGGTAACATTCATCCCATTCTGGCAAACGAATTGTGGTTGAGCCATCTAAGGTCTTAATTATTTCTCTTTTCACTTTTACGAATATTATGTCAGCTTTTTATTGATTTTCAAGCCATTTTAAGATTCAAATTTACTTAAAACAAATGCGTAAAGCCTTAAAAAACGATACTTTTTTCATAAATTCTTTATAAAAACCAATTAAATATTTGAGTTTATTATAGGATAAATAAATCTCAATTAAAGACAGGAATTAATGAATTTTTACCAAGTATTTTAGAGATTTTTACTTAATTTTGCATTCAATAAATTCTATTTTACATGGTATCATTACTTTAGATTTTGATACCTCACAAAAAACTTACATAACTATGAGTACAACTCAAACAAGCAAAATTGAAATCATAAAAGCAACTTCGACAAAAATAAACGAAGTAGACTTTGACAACTTAAGTTTTGGTGCTGTATTTACAGACCATTTATTCGAATGCGATTTTAAAAACGGGCAATGGCAAAACCCTGTCATTAAACCTTATGCTCCTATTTTGATGGATCCATCTTCAAAAGTCTTTCATTATGGACAGGCTATTTTTGAAGGAATGAAAGCTTATAAAGATGACAATAATGATGTTTGGTTGTTTAGACCAGATGAAAACTACAAACGTTTCAATAATTCTGCTGTTCGTATGGCAATGCCAGAAGTTCCAGAAGCTGTTTTTATGGATGGTTTGAATGAATTATTGAAATTAGATAAAGAATGGATTCAAAGAGGAAACGGAGCAAGTATGTATATTCGTCCTTTTATGATCGCTACAGGTCCTGGAGTAATCGCAAATCCATCTGATGAATATAAATTTATGATTTTACTTTCTCCAGCAAAAGCATATTACGGAGGTGAAGTAAAAGTAATTATTGCAGAACATTATAGCAGAGCTGCAAACGGCGGAATCGGTGCTGCTAAAGCGGCTGGAAACTACGCTGCTCAATTCTATCCAACTAATTTGGCAAACAAAGATGGTTTCCAACAAGTTATCTGGACTGATGATGCAACACATACAAAACTAGAAGAAGCGGGAACAATGAACGTTTTCTTTAGAATTAACGATACTTTATTGACAGCTCCAACAAGCGAAAGAATTTTAGATGGTGTTACTAGAAAAAGTTTGATCGCAATGGCTGAAAAAGAAGGCTTAAATGTAGAAGTTCGTCCAGTTATTGTTTCAGAATTGGTTGAAGCTGCAAAGAACGGATCTTTAAAAGAAATCTTCGGGGCTGGAACTGCTGCAGTAATCAGTGTTATTAAAGGTTTCTCTTATCAGGATACTTATTACGAGATGACTCCAATTGAGAATTCTTACGCTTCTCTTTTAAAAGAAAAATTAACGAGCCTTCAAAACAAACTATCTGAAGATACTTTTGGATGGACAGTTAAAGTTCAATAATCCAAAACCATTATAAAAAGAAACCCGATAAATTTAGTTTTATCGGGTTTCTTTTTTATTGCTATTCCGCAAAATAAATCCTAAACACATAGAATTATAGAGATGTAAAGAGAAAATTAAAAAGAAACCCGTTTCTTAACACATATCTTATGTGTATTGATGCAAGCTCCTCAATTTAAAGACTATGTTTCTATGTGTTTAAATAGTACTTTTTTATAATAATTTAGAAAAATCAGGTTTAAAATAATTCGGCCCTTTCATTACTTTTCCGTCTTCGCGATAAATCGGCTGACCGTCTTCGCCAAGCTTACTCATATTACTGCGCTGGATCTCGTCAAAAACGGCTTCAATTTTATCCTGAAGTCCATGTTCGATGATTGTGCCGCATAAAATATACATCATATCACCAAGAGCATCAGCAATTTCAACTATATCATTATTCTGAACCGCTTCGTAATACTCTTCATTTTCTTCTTTCATTAAGTTATATCGAAGCAGTTTTTTCTCTGCACTTAAGTCTGCAGTTGGCATCTGACTATGTCCAATTCTAAAAGCTGTATGGAATTCTGTTACGGCGTCGAGTTGTTTTTTCATATTCTCCTTTTTGTTTTTTTGTATCAGTTTTTAAAATTACATTATTTTAATGAATTTTTAACATCAATAAAAATGATTTCATCAGTAATCCAATCAAAAATCAACTAAAAATCGCGTTCAATTCTCTAAATTTGTCGAAAATTAAATTTATGTTCAGTCAAGGTCAAATTACATTTGGAATCTGCTTTTTTATCGCGTTTGTTATCATCATGATTTTTGCATATCGCAAAGATTTAGCACTTCATAAAATATTCTATAAAGGAAATTATAAAGTCTTATTAGTCTTTCTTCTTTTTATTGCTATTCTGTTTTTAATCAAAATATTTATGAAACGATAAGCTTATTTAATCTATTACCTGATTTTAAAAATAAAAAGTCTAAGTTTAGCATAATAAAAGTTATAAAATTCTTGTTGTAAGTAAGACTCGAAATAAAAATTTATAACTTTACGACCAAACAACCTACCAATGAAGATTCTTAAATACTTATTTCTTTTAGCATTATTAAGCCTTGTAGCTCTAACTGTTTTTGTTGCCACTCAAAAAGGCGACTTTGACGTAGAGAGAAGTAAAGTAATCAATTCTCCAAGAGCAGTTGTTTACAGCTATATAAATGATTTTAGAAATTACGAAGATTTCGAATCTTGGGCGCTTGAAGATCCAAGTATTAAAATGACTTTCCCTCAAAAAACTTCAGGAAATGGCGCTTCATTTTATTGGGACGGAACTGAAGGAAAAGGAAACGCTATCACTCTAAAAACTAAAGACGGCGAAAGTATTGAACAAAAATTAAACCAAGAAGGTACAGAAGCCGACATTAACTGGACCTTAAAAGATACTTTAAACGGAAAAACCAAAGTGACTTGGAAAGGTAAAGGAACGATGAGTTTTATGTTTAAGATTTACGCTGCTCTTCACGGAGGTTCAGACAGAGTTATTGGAACTATTTACGAAAAAAGTCTTGCCAATATCGACAAAAACCTAGACTACGAAACCAAAACTTACGCAATTAAAGTTAATGGTGTAGTAAAGAAAACAGAAACTCCATACATTAAACAAACTTTTACCAGCGAAATTCAAAAGATAAATAAGAATGCCAGAATTGTAATTCCGAAGTTGATTCATTTTAGCGAAACAAACGGGCTTTCAGCAAGCGGAAAACCATTTATTATTTATCATACTTATGACACTGCGAGAGGTTTAGCAAAAATTTCTATTTGTTTACCTATCAATAAAGAAATTTCTATCAGTTCTGGAAGCGATATTTTATCTGGAAAACTAAATAGTTTTGATGCCGTAAAAACTACTCTTACAGGAGACTATTCGCATACTAACGAAGCAATTGCAAAAACAACAGCTTTTATTAATAATGAAAAAATAATTCCGGAACTGGCTTGGTCACATCTTGAAATTTTAAGTGTGAGTAAATTGGATGTAAAAAGTCCTTCTAAATTGATGACTGAAATTTATTTCCCAATTAAACCAAAAGAAGTTCCTGTTGTTAAAACTCCTGTTTACGATCCAGAAACTGGAGTTCAAACAGAACCATCAGAAACAACGCAACCAAAACCAGCACAACCAAAACCGGTGCAAGCTAAACCCGTACAGCCAAAACCGGCTCCAACAACTCCAACAGCTAAACCAGAAGAAGAACAATCTGAATTCTAATTTTTTTAGGTTCCTTTTTAAACCTTTTACAAAAATTAGATTCTAACTAACCATAAAGGTTTGATAAATCTATAAAGTTTGATAAACGAAAAGGAATTTATACAAGAATTATTAAATCCGAAAACGCAGAACACAGCGTTTCAAAAACTCTTATCTGATTATCAAAAACCTTTATATTCTCATATTCGAAATATTGTTTTGAATCATGATGATGCTGATGATGTTTTACAAAATACCTTTGTAAAGGTTTTTCAATACCTTAAAAACTTTAAAGGAGAAAGCAAACTTTTTTCTTGGATGTACCGTATCGCCACTAATGAAGCTTTGACATTTTTGAGTCAAAAAGCAAAATTAAACGGAATTACCTCTGAGGATTTGCAAAATAAAACTATTGACAACTTAAAAGCTGACAGTTATTTTGATGGTGATGAAATTCAGATCAAACTGCAAAAAGCTATTGTAACGCTTCCAGAAAAGCAACAATTGGTTTTTAAGATGAAATATTTTGAGGAGTTGAAATATGAAGAAATAGCAGATATTTTAGGTACTTCTGTAGGCGCTTTAAAAGCATCTTATCATCATGCTGTCAAAAAAATTGAATTATATGTTACGTCAAATTAAACCTTTTGTAATAAAAACTATCTAATTGCTATTATGAAAACATTTAAATTAGAAAACGAACCGAAAATAAAATCTGGATTTAAAACTCCAGAGCATTATTTTGACCATTTTTCGGCAAAAGTTTTACAACAGATAGAAGAAAAAGAAGTAAAAGTAATTCCGTTTTATAAGCGCAGTAGAGTAATAAGTTTTGCTGCTGCCGCTGTAGTTGTTTTTGCCTTAATGATTCCTATTGTCAATAATTACAAAGCAACATCTAATGATTTAGACGAAGCAACTTTAGAAACTTATTTATCGTACCAATCTAATTTAAACCAATACGATTTAATTCAAAAATTAGACGATAAAGACATTAAGAAGCTTAATGAGAATATTGCCCTAGAAGACGAAACTCTAGAAGATATTTTATCTTCAAATCCAAACATAGAACACTTAATTTCAGAATAAACAAAACTTACGATATGAAAATAAAAAATATACTATCACTCCTACTCTTTCTGATAAGTTTTTCATTTTTTGCTCAAAGTACTAAAGCAGATGAGAAACGAGAAAAAATTAAGGCTTTTAAAGTTTCATTTTTAACTACAGAATTAGAATTAACTTCTACAGAAGCAGAAAAATTCTGGCCTATTTATAATGCTTATGACGACAAGCAATTCGAATTAAGACATTTAAAAATGAAAACCTACCTGCATAAACTAGATGATGATAATCTAAGTTCTATGACCGAAAAAGAAGCAGTTGCATTACTTTCTCAAATGGAAAGTACAGATAAAGAACTTTATCTTCTAAGAGAAAAATACATGGCTAATTTGAAAAAAATTCTTTCTGCTAAAAAAATATTACAGCTTAAAAAATCTGAAGACGACTTTAATCGAAAACTATTACAGCAATATCGAGATAAAGCTGCTAAAGATTAAAAAAGTTATAACGTACAACAGCGATAAGCCCCCTATATAATAATACTTACTTTATTATTTAGGGGGCTTGTTATTTTGTGTTGTGAACAAATTTATTTAAAATTCAATCGAGCCATAATGTTAAAACCAGCTGCAATTGCAGTGTTTTTATTTATAAAACGCAGTGTAAAGAATTTCCCGTTAGGAGATAATTGAACCCAGCTTGCACCGCCGTCTGTTGAATAATATATTCCTGAAGCTCCTACTGTAACCAGCTCTTGCCCGTTACCGCCTGGAACATACTGAACACAAGAAGTATAACCAAAACCTTGTTTCTGGCCAATTAACTGCCAGGTTTTTCCGCCGTCTTTAGTAAATGCTTTGTTATCTGAATTTCTATCTGGATCATCAAAATCACCACCAGCAATAAAACCTTGCTTTTCATCATAAAAATCAGCTGTAAAAATACCCGTCATTTCGCGACCTTGTACAATCGGAGTATCAATAGCTTTCCAAGTTTTTCCTTTATCTGCAGAATAAAACACTCGTGATTTTTTTCCTCCAGAAACCAGCCATGTTTGATCGCCTTTTATTACAATATTAGTATTACTTGCTGCAAAAGCGGCTTCACCAACAGCGTTTGTAGGCAATTTATCAGACAATACTTTTGTCCAAGATTCTCCTCCGTCACGCGTAATTATGATAGAAAAAGTATCTTCTGTTGGATCTCCAATAGCAATTCCTTCTTTATCGTTCCAAAACTGCATACTGTCGTAAAAAACTTTAGAATTAACTTCTTTATAAACTAATTTAGTTTTATTTGTTTTTTTATCAACTTGATAAAGCAGCGCAGGATTTGCTACACTTAGTAAAAAAACGTGTTTTGAAGTTTGAGCGATACTTCTGAATTCTAAACGAAGTGTATCGCGGTAAATGTGCTCTTCGAATTTTTCACGTTTGTCCAAATCAAAGAAACCGAATCGAGAGTTATCACCTCCGTACCAAACCTTATTTTTATCAATTGATATGGCACGAATACTAATGTGATCTTTAAATAAAGTGTCAACTTCTACGGTCGAAAACCAGTTGTAAACTTCTATTTTATCTTTATAATTGAAAGTTTTAAAAGACATCAACAACAAAAATGCACCAAAAAGAAGTAATATTTTTTTCATATAATTAGATTTAGGATTTTGCGAAAATACGATTATTTACCACATATATTATTTAAATTATTTTTTTTTATATCGTAATAATCGAATACTGCATATCGCAAAGAAATTAACCAGAAAATAATTCGTTTAAAATTAAGACCTTCGGTTTTCATTCTGCGTTAAGAATATATAATGCTTCAATTAAAACAAACATTTATTTTTTTAAGGTATTTGATAAGCTAATAAAATAGCGTTTAAATTAGATTTCCTCAAAGGAACAAATACTATAAAACACTTAATAACAAACAATTAAAACAAATTCACATTCAAAAAACAATTTATCAGCAACAACAACTTTTTTTTGTGGCACAGTAATTGGATATCTCATAATACAAATAATTTAATATGATTTTATCATGAAAACGAAATTACTTTTGATAGCGGTTGTAGCTTTAGTTTTTGGTTCTTGTGCTGCACAAAGTCAGACTACTGTTTACGCAAAAAATTCAGATATAAGTGATAATTTAGATTTGAGAGCTGTTGCTTCTATGTTTGGAGAATCAGCTAATCTTCAAGATTTCGAGAGACGTCTAAACGATCCTAAATATCAAATATCAAATCTTGATTTAAATGGAGATGACGAAGTAGATTATCTTCGTGTAATTGAAACTGTAGAAGACAGAACTCACGTTGTGATTATTCAAGCTGTACTTGATCGCGATGTATATCAAGACGTGGCTACGATTGATGTAGAAAGAGACAATTACAATAAAGTAAGTGTTCAGGTTGTTGGAAACACTTATTTGTATGGTGCGAATTACATCTACGAACCTGTTTACAGCGTTGCTCCTGTAATCTATGCTTCATTCTGGGTTAACAATTACAGACCGTATTGTTCTACTTATTATTGGAACTATTATCCAACGTATTATACAGCTTGGAGACCTTATCCAGTTTTTAGATACAGAAACAATATTAATGTTTGTATCAATGTAAACAACCATTACAACTATGTAAACAATAGAAGAAGCTACAGAGCTCCTGCTATTTACGAAACAAGACGTACGTATGGTTACGAAAGAATGCGCCCTAATTACAGCTTTGCTCAAAGAAACTCTAGCGTAAATAATAGATATGAATTAGATCAAAGACGTGTCGCAATGAGAGAAAGTAATAGAAACAATTACAATACTAACAGAACAAGTACATCAAGACCAACGTCTAATGATAATAGATCTTCTAATAGAAATTATACTGATAACAGAGTTTCATCAGACAGAAATTACAATACAAATAGAAGCGTAAATACGCAAAGATCTGAAAACCGTGACAATTCTGTTCGAGTAGAAAATACGCCTAGGGTTACAAATCGTGATAATACACCTAGAGAGAACAATCCTGTTAGAGTTGAAAACACACAGAGAACAGAATCTAGAAATAATAGATCAAATGAAAACAGAAGCTATTCTGACAACAGAATGAGCAGACCTTCAAACAGTCAAAGAAGTGAACCTTCTTCTTCTAGAGGTTATTCTGAAAATCGTTCTAACAATGAAAGCAGAGCTAATACTGCAAGACCACAACAAAGTATGCAGCGTTCTGAATCTCCTAGAGTAAGTCAAGAATCTAGAGGCGGACAACCTCAAAGAGAAAGCGGCTCTAATTCAAGAGGCGGTAACGGTGGCGGAAGAAGAGGTTAATACTGCTATTTTAAATTATTATTAAAACTAAAAGCACAATTTGGGGATTGTGCTTTTTTTATGTTTAAAATTATATTTAAATATAATAGATGCTAATTTGTTTTAAAACAGTAAATTTGCAACCGTCTTTTATAAAAATATACATGAGCGCATCGCATAAAAACTTACATAGTAAGTTGACTCTAGGGGGGTTACTAATAACTTTAGGGATTATTTATGGAGATATTGGAACTTCTCCATTATATGTAATGAAAGCCATTCTGGGCGATCACACGATCAATGCAGATATTGTCTTGGGAGGTATTTCCTGTGTTTTTTGGACTTTAACCCTGCAAACAACAATAAAATACGTACTTATAACCTTAAGTGCTGATAATCACGGCGAAGGTGGTATTTTCGCATTATATGCATTAGTCAAGAAAACAAAAATTCAATGGCTTATTGTACCCGCAATTATTGGGGGAAGTGCCCTGCTTGCAGATGGTATTATAACGCCGCCTATTTCTATTTCTTCGGCAGTAGAAGGAATTAGGGCTTTTTATCCAACAATGGAGACACAAACTATTGTTTACATAGTAATTAGCATCTTATTTGTTTTATTTACTATTCAACAGTTTGGAACCAAACTTGTCGGCAAATTTTTTGCTCCGATGATGTTGATCTGGTTTGCAATGCTTGGAACATTAGGAGTTATTCAAGTACTTCATTATCCTGAAGTTATAAAAGCTATTAATCCGTATTACGCTTACAAACTATTATCTATCCACCCTGACGGTTTCTTCGTTCTTGGTTTCGTATTTTTATGTACTACCGGAGCTGAGGCTTTGTATTCTGACATGGGACACTGTGGTAGAAAAAACATCAGAATCAGCTGGATTTTTGTTAAAGCAACTTTAGTATTAAACTACTTTGGACAAGCAGCTTATTTAATTCATCACGAAGGAAGTACACTGCAACAATTAGGAGGTGAAAACGGAAATCCGTTTTATTTAATTATGCCGCATTGGTTTTTACCATTCGGAATCGTTGTTGCAACTTTAGCTGCTGTTATTGCTTCTCAGGCCCTTATCAGCGGTTCGTTTACTTTGATTAACGAGGCTATGCGTTTGAATTTCTGGCCAAAAGTTAAAATTAAATACCCAACAGAGGTAAAAGGACAATTGTATATTCCGTCTATCAACTGGTTGTTGTTTATTGGCTGCGTTGGAATCGTTTTACATTTCGAAAAGTCAGGAAATATGGAACACGCCTATGGTCTTGCTATTATTTTGTGCATGATCATGACGACCATTTTATTGAACTATTATTTAATCATGAAACGTGTAAAACTGTACTTCATGGTACCGCTTATCACGATTTATCTGCTAATAGAATTCAGTTTCCTTTTTGCTAATATTACAAAATTTGCAGAAGGTGGTTATGTTACTTTAATCATAGCTTCAATGCTTATTTCGGTAATGACGATTTGGTATTTGGCTAAGAAAATTAATAAAAACTACACCAAAGTCGTTAAAATTGATGACTACAAACAAGTTTTAGTAGAGTTGAGCCAGGATTTATCTATCCCAAAATATGCAACACATTTGGTTTATATGACAAATGCGAATCGTGTTGATGAATTGGAGGAAAAAATAATTTATTCGATTCTGCAAAAGCGTCCAAAAAGAGCTGATATTTATTGGTTTGTTCATGTAAATATTCTAACAGAACCTTATAAAACACAATATAAAGTAACTGAAATCGCAAAAGATGATATCTACAGAATTGATTTTAATTTAGGTTTTAGAGAACCAACCAAAATCAATTTAATGTTTAGAGAAGTAATTAAAGATATGGTAAAACGCGGCGAAGTGGATATTACGAGCCGTTACGAATCTTTAAACAAAAACAATATTATTGGTGACTTTAAATTTGTATTGTCTGAGAAATTCTTATCAAACGACAATGATTTAAGATGGCATGAAAACATCATCATGAATTCTTATTTCTTCATCAAAAAACTGAGTTTGTCCGAAGAAAGAGCTTTTGGTCTAGACAGCAGTTCAGTTAAAGTAGAGAAATTTCCAATGGTGCTTCATGCTCCAGAAAATATTGGCTTAACGCGTATTGTTTCGAAAGAATAAAGCCTTAAAAAATATTTCAAAAAAAACACTCTAAATTAGAGTGTTTTTTTTCTTTAATAGGAGTCAAAGTAAGATTCACTATTAAAAATTTAACTTTCAATCAATTAATAGTACCTTTGCAACTCAAATTATAGAAATGAGATTACACAGAAATTTAGTTTATACTACCATCGACTCTTTGAATGCAATTTTCAATGAAGGAGAATATGCCGATAAAGTGGTAGCAAGAGCATTAAAAAAAGACAAACGTTGGGGAAGTTCTGACAGGAAATTTGTTGCTGAAACGATATACGAAATTGTTCGTTGGAAAAGATTATACGCCGAAATTGCCGAAGTAAAAGAACCTTACGACAGAGATAATTTATGGAGAATGTTTGCTGTTTGGGCCGTTTTACGTGGTTATCCGATTCCTGATTGGAGACAATTGGAAGGAACGCCAGAAAGAAAGATCAAAGGACGTTTTGACGAACTATCTAAAACTAGAGCTCTAAAAGAATCTATTCCTGATTGGATGGATGAAATTGGAGTGAAAGAATTGGGTGAAAAAGTTTGGACGAAAGAAATTGCAGCGCAAAATCAGCCGGCAAAAGTTATCCTTAGAACCAATACTTTAAAAGGCACTAAAGAAAACTTAAGAAATACTTTGATGGATTTAAATATTGAAACAGAATATTTAAAAGACCAGCCAGAAGCTCTTGTATTAAAAGAAAGAGCCAATGTATTTTTGACAGATGCTTTTAAAGAAGGACTTTTTGAAGTTCAGGACGCCAACTCACAATTGGTTGCTGGATTTCTGGATGTAAAACCAGGAATGCGTGTTGTAGATACTTGTGCAGGAGCTGGAGGAAAAACATTGCATATTGCTTCTTTGATGGAAAACAAAGGTCAATTGATTGCAATGGATTTGTACGAAAGCAAATTAAAACAATTAAAATTAAGAGCTAAAAGAAACGGCGCTTTCAATATCGAATATAGAATTATTGACACTACAAAAGTGATCAAAAAACTACATGAAAAAGCAGATCGTGTTTTAATTGACGCACCTTGCAGTGGATTGGGAGTTTTAAAAAGAAATCCTGATTCTAAATGGAAATTACAACCTGAATTTATTGACAATATCAGAAAAGTACAGGCAGAAGTTTTAGAAAGCTATTCTAAAATTGTAAAACCAGGAGGAAAATTAGTTTACGCTACTTGTTCGGTTTTACCATCAGAAAATCAAGAACAAGTCGAGAAATTCTTAAAAACAGAAATCGGGCAACAGTTTACTTTTATTGAAGACCGTAAATTATTAGCTTCAGAATCTGGTTTTGACGGATTCTATATGGCTTTGATGGAAAGAAAAAATACAGGAGAAATAAAAAAATAAGCCCATCTTATAAAGATAAAAGCCTTTAGAAATTGATCTAAAGGCTTTTTTTTATACTAAGACAAATAGTCTTCATCTGGACACATATCTGGTGAAGTCAAACAAAATGATGGTATATTATTTGGTTTACAAGTTGGTTGTTCAATAAGAGGTTGTGAACAATCCATTTTATAACCGTTTAAATAATAAATATAATTACCACCTTTAATTTGTTTAAGCTCATTCTTGTTTAGTAATTTCACGTTTGGGAGATTCAGAACATGTTTCATAGTTATTTTTTTTAAAGTTAATAGTTATTAAATTTAAACTAATTTTCTTACATGTACAAAATAACTAAAAACACTAAACTAAACTTGGTTTACGAAGCAGTTTTCCGTTTTCGTTTTCCTTAAATTTTGACACGAAAATAATTTCTTTTGGCTTTTCGAACTTTCCTAAAACATCAAAAAAGTCAGTCGGGAAATCCTGTTTTTCTCCCTCAATAACCAAAACTAATTTTTCACCTAAAACGGCATCAGGAAGTCCAGTTACAAAAAATCTTGAATCAATTTTATTAATAAGTTTTGCTTCAATTTGTTCTGGAATAAGCTTTACTCCTCCACTATTCACAACATTGTCAATTCTTCCTAGAAAAATAAACTGCTGATCGTTTATCAAATCAACCAAATCATTTGTAACAATTGGTTCATCAGAAATTGAAGCAACATTTATCACAAGACATTGACGATTGTCTTGTTTTATTTTTACATTTGGCAGTATCGAAAAAGCTTGCGTTCCTAAACGTTTTGCAGCAATGTGCGTAATCGTTTCGGTCATTCCGTATGTTTCGTAAATTTCTGTTTTTATCGGCAGTAATTTCTCTTCTAAAGCGGTATCTAATTTTGCTCCGCCGATTATCAGTTTACGAATATTAACCAGCTTTTCAATAGAATTTTGAACTTGTAAAGGCACCATCGCAACAAAATCGTAAACTTTTGAATTGAATGCCAAAGGTGTAACGCTTGGCGCAACGACATCTAATTCTAATCCTAAAATCAAACTGCGCATCAGCATCATTTTTCCTGCTATAAATTGTGTCGGCAGACATAATAAAGCTTTGTTACCCGGTTCTAAACCAAAGAAATCTCCAGTCGCGAGAGCCGATTGTATCATGGCTTGTTTTTCTAGTTTTACCAATTTCGGAAGTCCGGTAGTTCCAGAAGTGGTCATTTCGATATAACTTTTCTTATCGAACCAATCCAGAAAAAATTCTCCGATAGATTGTTCGTAAGCATCTCCTTCTTTGACATAGCTATAGGCCACACGGCACAAATCTTTTGCGTTTAAATGATAACCGTTTAGCTTAAAGTAATTATGAACTTTATGTTGAGTTAAATGTGACATAACTTTTTTATTTTATTTCTTCGTTGATGAGAATATTCCCTGATAATCTTTCTTTCCAATTTGTCCAGCCATACTTTTTACTAAAAATAAAAAGCAGAATAGGATAAATAACCACTACAGGCAGAATAACATCGATTCCTGCAGATGGCTCTGATAAATCTATGAAAAGCGAATGCGTTTGAAAAACCGTCCAATCTGAAGTAACCAAAAGTGCACCTACAAGATTATTTGCAGCATGAAATCCTAACGCTAATTCCATTCCTTCGTCCATTAAAGTGATAACACCCAAAAATAGACCTGTTCCGATGTAGTAAATCATGATAATATTTCCCATTTTAGTCACTTCAGGATTAAACCAATGCATCGATCCAAAAATTAAAGAAGTCATCATGAGCGGAAACCATCTATTTTTGGCAAGATTAGCAAACCCCTGCATCAAATATCCTCTAAAAACATATTCTTCTGTACTGGTTTGAATCGGAATTAATAGCGAACCTAAAATTACTAATATCAAAAAAGGAATTGGTTTGAAATTAAAGACAAAATGTTCAGGCGCTTTTAAATACACAAACAAAAAACTCAAAACAGAAAAAAATGCCCATAAAAAGAAAGAAAACCAAATTCGTTTCCAATCTGTTTTTGGCCGAGAAGTTGTGACAGACAACATGGTTTGATGATGAATAAACTTGACCACAAAATAAATTCCAGCAAAAGCAAAAACAAACGAAATCATCACCAGAAACAATGTCATATTAGATTCGAACATTTTCATTACACCTTCATTTGTGGTTGGAAAAGCTTGATTTTCTGTAAATGTTTTATAAAAAACAGCTGCTGAAAGCGGAATCTGCCCTACAAAAGATGCCGTGATAATAAAAACAGATCCTAAAATATATTTCCAAAATTTATTTTCAGGTTTAATTCCTTGCTCTAAAAACATACACTCAAATTTTAAAAATGACAATTCAATTCTAATAAGATAATCTTATTTTTGATCCTGCTAAAATACCGCTTTTTTATTCTAGCTTTAAACAAACACTTAAATATAACAAAATGATACAAATATATCACAATCCGCGCTGTGGGAAATCCAGAAATTGTTTAGCCTTTATTGAGAACACGAATCAGGAATTTGAAATCATTCCATATTTAACAGAAACACCGACTTTTGAGGAATTAAAAAGCTTACTTCAAAAATTAAATTTAGCTCCATTACAACTCGTTAGAACAAAAGAAAAAATCTGGATCGAAAATTATAAAGGAAAAGATTTAAATGACGAAGAAACGATTCAAGCAATGGTTGACAATCCGATTTTAATAGAAAGACCAATTGTCATAAAAGACGGAAAAGCCATTATTGGAAGAGATTTAGAATTGGTCGCTTCTTTTTTAGATTAATTCTAAAATGCATTATTAACATTTTTTTATGATTTGACTCTTTAAACCAAAAACTACTTTTGGCGTCTAAAAGATCAAAGACACCAAAAAATGAAAAAAATCAAATTTGCTGTAATGCTTGTCTTATTATTGACAAGCTTTTACAACTATTCACAAGAAGGTCCCGGACCAAAAAACAAAGTCAAAGTTACAGGAAAAGTTTTCGAAAAAGTAACAAAACAGCCTTTGGAGTATGCTACAATTTCTATCATGCTGCCAAACGATACTAAAGTTGTTGCCGGCGGTATTACTAATCCTAAAGGAGAATTTGAAGTTGCTGTTAGTCCTGGCACTTATGATATCAAAATTGAGTTTATTTCTTTTAAACCAACAGAAATTAAACAAAAAAGCATACAAGAAGACACTAATTTAGGCGCTGTAAATCTTTCTGAAGATGCCGCGCAGTTAAATGAAGTTGTTGTACGTGCAGAAAAATCATCGGTTGAAATTAAACTAGATAAAAAAGTGTACAATGTTGGTCAGGATATGATCGTAAAAGGCGGAAGCGTAAGCGACGTTTTAGACAATGTACCTTCAGTTTCTGTTGATACAGAAGGAAATGTAAGTTTAAGAGGAAGTGATAATATCCGTATTTTAATCGATGGAAGACCATCACAAGCTATCAACATGGCAGAAGCTTTAAGACAGCTTCCTGCTGATGCAATTGATAAAGTTGAAGTTATCACAAACCCATCTGCCCGCTATGATGCTGAAGGTGGATCTGGAATCATTAATATCGTTCTTAAAAAAGGAAAAAATCAAGGTTTTAACGGAACATTGATTGCTTCAACTGGTTTACCAGAAACTTACGGTCTTAGTGCCAATGTAAATTACAAGACAGAAAAATTTAACTACTTCACAACTGCTGGATACAACTACAGAACAAATGAAGGAGCCGGTAAAACAAATTCTGAGTATTTAGATGATAACAAAAACACAACAAGATTCTTAGACGAAACTCGTGATACTAAACGTATTAGAAACGGATTTAACGGAAGAGCCGGATTTGAGTGGACAATTACTCCAACTACTTTCTGGACAAACGCCATTAATTACCAAAAAAACTCTGGTGATGACCGAGATTTGATCAATTATTTTAATTATGATGCTGGTCGTAATTTTACAGGAACAACTTATCGTTTAAACAACGCTGATACTGGAAGTGAGAATGTTGAGTTTACTTCAAACTTAATTAAAAATTTCAACGATAAAGGTCACAAACTTACTGCAGATTTTTCTATTTCAAGAAATACAGATGACAGTAAAAGTACCATCACAGATTCACCAAACTTTGATACTACGTTAAACGACCAAATACAAAAACAAGTTTTATTTCAGGCAGATTATGTATTACCATTAGGCAAAGGAAGTCAGTTTGAAGCAGGTTACAAAGGAAGTTTTGGTGACTTGAATAACATTTATGATGTTACAAATGGTACAACTCCAAATCCTAATTTATCAAATACATTAGAATACAAGGAAAACATTAATGCGCTTTACACTTCATATGGTTTCAAAGTAAATAAATTCTCTTATTTATTTGGCTTAAGATGGGAAGACACAAATATCCAAGTTAACTTATTAGACAACAGCGATTTCAACACTAAAAAATACAACAATTTATTCCCAAGTGCATTTATTAGTTACGAAATCTCAGACCAAAGTAATTTCTCTGCAAGTTACAGCAAACGTTTATCAAGACCAAGAGGACGTTTTATGAATCCAGCTGTTAATTACGCAAGTAACATTAACATCTTTCAAGGAAATCCAGATTTAGATCCTTCTTTAACAGACAAATACGATATTGGTTATATCAAAAGATGGAGTAAAGTTACTTTTAATACTTCGGCTTATTTTGAAGACACAAAAGACGTTTTCAGCTTTGTAAGATCTCCTACTGGTGACGAAGTTAACGGAGTTCCAGTAATTAAAAGTTCTCCAATCAACTTAGGAAGAGAACAAAAATTTGGTTTCGAATTTACTTTGAATTACACACCTTTCAAGTGGTGGAGATTGAACAGTAACTTCAACTTCTTTAATGTAAAAACAACTGGAGAAAACAGCTACGTAGATACACAAGGAAACGAGATTGTTCAAAATTTAGACAATCAGGCTAATTCTTGGTTCGCAAGAATAAACTCTAAAGTTACGTTACCTTACAAAATTGACTGGCAATTGACAGCAATGTATAATGGAGAGCAAAAAACCGCTCAAGGTAAAAACTTAGGCCAATTCGGAATGAATACTGCTTTTAGCAAAGACATCTTAAAAGACAAAGCAACAGTTGCTTTTAATGTCAGCGACGTATTTAATTCTAGAAAAATGAGATCTTACACTTATTTAGATAATGTAAATTCATACAGCGAATTCCAATTCCGTAAACGTCAATTCAATTTATCATTTACTTACCGTTTCAACAAACCAAAAGGTGAAAGAGATAAAAACGCACAGCCTAAAAATGATGGCGGTGGAGATGGCGGAGAATTTCCTGGATAACATTTTAAATTCCAATACTGAAATTCCAAATTCCAATTTTTAAAGTTGGGATTTGGAATTTTTCATTTATGAAGAACCCGACAGATTTTAAAAACCTGTCGGGTTTAAATATACTCACTCAATTGGAATTTGGAATTTAAATTTTGGAATTTCATTTTTTTTGGAATTTCATTTTTTTTGGGCATAAAAAAAAGGACTCGTAAAACGGGTCCTTTTTTTATGACATCAATCTTAAAATATTTATATTTTAACAGATTGTTCTTCTTGTCTTTTTTTAGCTTTTTTTTCTTTGATCATTTCCCAGCTTGCTCCCGTAACCCAATAAGATACGAAACCAACTAAGAAAAACATTAACCAAAATCCTATTGTAAGAATGGTTAAGAAAAGTAAAAAGCCTAAGTACTGTGAAAATTCAAACATGTTTTCCGGAATTTTTGAATGTTACGACAAATGTAAGCCATATATTTTTCCTCAGCAATAAAATCTAAATCAATTTTCGTTAAATAACATTTATCCGTATATTTATACTCATTTTAAATAAGCTTTTTTTTGAATGCCAAACCTTTTAAATAAAGAGTTCACAGAACGTCCTAATAATTTTCAGGAGCTGTTTCCTGCTGTCCGCTATATCTTTTATGGTGAACCCCACCATAAAAGGATGCCGCTCCCATCAGGGCTAGGGCACTCATTTTCAAAAGAATATTTTCAATTATAATTATCACAAGTAACATTTCACATTTTTCAAATAACATTTTACAAACTACAAATGAAATACCGTATAGAAAAAGACACCATGGGCGAAGTGCAAGTACCAGCCGATAAATATTGGGGCGCACAAACAGAACGTTCTAGAAACAATTTCAAAATAGGAAATTCGGGTTCGATGCCGGCAGAAATCATTGAAGGTTTTGCTTATCTAAAAAAAGCCGCTGCATATGCCAATTATGACTTAGGTGTTCTGCCAATCGAAAAAAGAGATGCAATTGCTGCTGTATGCGACGAAATCTTAGCAGGAAAATTAGACGATCAATTTCCGCTTGTAATCTGGCAGACAGGTTCGGGAACACAAAGCAACATGAATGTTAACGAAGTTATTGCCAACAGAGCGCAAGTTTTAAAAGGATTTGAAATCGGCGAAGGCGAGCAATTTATCAAAGCAAATGATGATGTAAACAAATCACAATCATCAAATGACACTTTCCCAACAGGAATGCACATTGCCGCTTACAAAATGGTAGTCGAAACTACGATTCCTGGTGTAGAAAAACTTCATGCTACTTTAGTAAAAAAAGCGGCAGAATACAAAGATGTTGTAAAAATTGGAAGAACCCATCTTATGGATGCAACTCCATTAACTTTAGGACAAGAAATTTCGGGCTACGCTGCTCAATTAGCATTTGGACTGAAAGCTTTAAAAAACACATTAGCACATTTATCTGAAATTGCTCTTGGCGGAACAGCTGTAGGAACTGGCTTAAATACTCCAAAAGGCTACGATGTAAAAGTGGCAGAATATATCGCACAATTTACTAATCACCCTTTTGTAACAGCAGAAAATAAATTTGAGGCTCTTGCAGCACACGATGCAATTGTTGAAACACATGGAGCATTAAAGCAATTGGCTGTTTCTTTAAATAAAATTGCAAATGATATTAGAATGTTAGCATCTGGACCTAGATCTGGAATTGGCGAAATTCATATTCCAGAAAATGAGCCAGGTTCTTCTATTATGCCTGGAAAAGTAAATCCAACGCAATGTGAAGCTTTAACTATGGTTTGTGCTCAGGTTATTGGAAATGATATGGCAATCGCAGTTGGCGGTATGCAGGGACATTATGAATTAAATGTTTTTAAACCTGTTATGGCCGCAAACTTTTTACAATCGGCACGATTACTTGGAGACGCATGCGTGTCTTTTGACGAACACTGCGCGCAAGGAATTGAACCAAACCATAAACGTATTAAAGAATTAGTAGATAATTCTTTAATGCTGGTTACCGCTTTAAACACTAAAATTGGTTATTACAAAGCTGCTGAAATTGCTCAAACTGCACACAAAAATGGTACAACATTAAAAGATGAAGCAGTTCGTTTAGGCTACGTAACTCCTGAAGATTTTGATGCATGGGTTAAACCTGAAGATATGGTTTAATCTTAGTTTCTGAGGTGCTAAGCTTCTGAGATACTAAGCTGAAAACTGCTTAGAAACTTAGAAGCTTAGAAACTTAGTATCTTAGAACCTCACTCTCCATCTACATAATCCTGCAGATAACTGAATCGTGGTGTTAGCTTTCCGTTTTCGGTGATTTTTGCACGTTCCAAGATACCGTCTTTATCGTTGTTGAAGAAGGCAGGAATTACGTACTCCATAAATTGTTCTCCAAAACCTTCGCTGGCGTCTTTTGGAATTTCGCAAGGCAAATTGTCAACAGCCATTACCGCAACTGCAGCTGGGTGAAAGAAATCTACTTCTTTGTCTTCTAAAGGAAAATATCCGTATAAAGGCTCCTCAATTGTAGAAGAACGAATGGTACAGGCAATTGGACCGTTTACGTCACAAGAAATATCTGCTACTACTTTTAGTTTACAATCGCTTGCATTAAGCATTTCTTTGGTCAGAATCATTGGTGCATTGCTTGCGTAAAAATGTCCTGCAAAATAGATATCGGAAACTTTGGTAAATTTTTCGAAATCTGATTCGTACTCTTCTGGATGATTTACAAAATCTTTGAAGTCTAAAAGCTGACCG
This sequence comes from Flavobacterium artemisiae, assembly GCF_042678225.1. NCBI lineage: Bacteria > Pseudomonadati > Bacteroidota > Flavobacteriia > Flavobacteriales > Flavobacteriaceae > Flavobacterium > Flavobacterium artemisiae. The sequence continues at coordinate 503,763 of NZ_JBHUDZ010000007.1, forward strand.
TCTTTTCTTCTGTTATATTCCAAAACATCAAGCTGCACATAAACAGCTTGTGCATATTTTTTAGTTAAATAATTATCTACCGTTATTTCTTTGATTTTTATGGCATCTAGAATTTCTTTTGCACCGCTCCCTACCTTTCCGGTTCCAGTAACTACAAATTTTAGAGCGGGCATTGTGATACGCTTTAAATGCTTAATCAAATCCTCTTTTCCCGAAAGGGTTTCTGCTTTTGGAAGTTTAAACAATTCAAATTTGATTCCGAAAGCACGAATTCCGTTATAAACGCCAACCATTCCAGCATAACGCCCAAAACCAATTAAACGGCGGTCAAGCTCATCTACAATGGTTTCATGGTCGTATAAAACGATATTTTTTTCGAGAATAGCCTTAAGCAGTTTTCTATTATGAGGTTGTTTTTTTATGGTGTGTGAAAAAAAGAAATAACTTTTGTTTGGAATCAGATTTTCTACTGGAACTTCTTTTACACCAAATAAAACATCGCTGTTTGAGATATCTTCTGTCAGCGCAATTCCCATATTTTTATAGTCTAAATCGGAGAATATTCGAATATCAGAACTTTCGACTTCAACGTTTAAATCGGGATGCTGCTGTTTTAATTTTGCTAATTGGTCTGGAGTAAAAACAACTCTTCTGTCCGGCGGATTTTTTCTTTCTTTTATGATTCCAAATTTCATTTAAACAGATTTAAATATTTTTATAATATAACTTTTTACATCTTATTTGTTTCAAATATAACAATTTTAGTTAAAATTTTGTTGCTAAATTCTAATTTAGAATGTTTAAAAACCGTTAGAAGCTGAATTCCAAACTACTAAATTTATTTTATGTTAACAAAATGTTAAAACAGGCTTTTGAGTCATCTATAAATGTGAAATCAACAAAATTGAATTCGATATATTTGTTTTTAAAGAACGATGCAAATGATTTTCACGAAAAAAACAAAGATACTACAATTCCTTTTCGCAGCACTGGTTTTAAGCTCTTGTGGAAAAGATAAAAAAACTGAAACTGCCCAAACACCTCAAGTCGAAGATACTTTACCCAAAATGAAACCTTTAGGTCCTGAAAAAAGAATTTCTCAGGCGTATAAAAATTCTGTTGTCGGACGAATTAATCATTTTTACAATAAAAATTGGCCGAATAATACCATGAATGGAAGTTTTTTGGTCGCTAAAAATGGTCAGATTCTTTTTGAAAGATATAATGGTTTTGCTAATAAAAATGAAGGAACAAAAATAACTCCCGAAACTCCTGTACAAATTGCTTCGGTAAGTAAGGTTTTAACTGCTACGGCTGTATTAAAACTGGTTAATGCTGGTAAAATCGATCTGGATCAAAAAGTAAATACGATTTTAAAAACGTTTCCGTACGAAGAATGCACAATCAGAATGCTTTTAAGTCATCGTACCGGAATGCGTAATTATGCTTATTTTACCGATCACGACAAGTCGGTTTGGGACAGACATAATCAGCTTACCAATAAAGATATTTTGGATATTCTGGCTACAAAAGATGTTGGTTTGGAGTCGAGAGTGGGAACGCGTTTCAGCTATTGCAATACTAATTATGCTATGCTGGCGCTTATTATAGAAAAAATTACAGGTTTAAGTTATAAAGAGGCAATGTCTGAAATGATTTTTAAACCTCTTGGCATGACGCATACGTATGTTTTTGATGATGATAAGGAACGTAAAAAAATTGTTCCGTCTTATAAAGGCAATGGTGTAGAAATTGGTTTTGATTATCTGGATAATGTTTACGGTGATAAAAATGTTTTTTCTACTGCACGCGATCTTTTAAAATTTGACCGCGCCAGACAATCACCTGATTTTTTAAAGCCCGAATTACTAAAACAAGTTTACACCGGTTACAGCAACGAACGTAAGGGAACTAAAAATTACGGTTTAGGAATCAGAATGATTAACTGGGAAACTGGACAGAACTATTACTTCCATAACGGCTGGTGGCATGGAAATACTTCATCTTACATCACTTTGATGAAAGAAGGCGTTACGATTATTTCGCTTTCTAACAAAATGACGCGAAACACTTACGCGGTTCGTAAACTGGCTCCTGTATTTGGTGATTATCCGTTTAATTTTAAAGAAGAAGAATAGCCAAATTTTTCTGAAAATTTTAATAAAAAGTAACTGCAAATAGTATACATTTGCAGACTCATTTTTCGGGGTCGACTGGTTTTGACAGCAAGTCGAATTGAAAAGTAAGCACGTCGAGCATTGAGACCTTGCTCGTAAATATAAGATCTCACAATTTTACACGGCGAAAATAACTACGCTTTAGCTGCATAATCCGAATCATAGTACGATTAGCCACGTCTCTACAAGGTAGAGAAGCTGGATTCTCCTAGAAAGCCTTGGTTTGTGGCGTTCTGTCAAGGGGAACCGTAAAAATAAACCTAGATTTCCATGAGCTTCGGGTGGATTTCGAAAATTAAGAAGATAAGTGTTGAGTGGTTGTTCCTGACCTAGCTTAACATCGAAAATCCAATCAGGAAATAAGCGTGTAGAAAGCTCTTTAGTTGCTTGTTTGGACCCGGGTTCGATTCCCGGCGACTCCACAAAAAAAAATCGCAATTATCTAATTTATTGATAGTTGCGATTTTTTATTTTTATTACTTTCCCGAAATTTCTCCAAGAATAATTATTTTTTAAAGTATTGAAGGTTCAAACTTTACTATTCTCCACATACAAATCTCAAATATTAATATGTAACATATAGTAGTAAAAAGAAAGTAAATTTGATGTACTTACTTAAAAAATACGATTATGAAATTTTTTATGATACCGCTGCTTACTATTTTCTTTTTTTCCTGCCAGCAAAAAGAAACCCAAAATGTCACTGTTACAGCTTCTGATGCTGAACCTGTTCTTGAAAAGAGCAGCATAAGCAACAAGGAAGAAAACAAACAAATTGGCGATACTATTTTTATGACTTATAAAGATGAAAAAGGCATTTTTAACGCAGAAGGTTCTTTAGATTCTATTCAATCCCGAGTTTACGTTAAATTTAAAACGGAAGATATTGGCGAATTAAACGGAAAAATTACGCCGAGTACAGGCAAAGGAAATATTCGTTTCAATCAAATTATTTTTCCTGACAAAACATCCGATGGTCCTTTTGGGGTAGATTTAAAAGTACAACTTCATCAAAAAGGAAATTACATATTAGTTATTGGACATTCGCAAATGGCAGATAATCCCTTTATTGGAAAATTCAAAGTAGATTTGGAAATTAAAAAATAAACAACAAATTTAAATATAAAAAAACTGCTTGTAAAATTACAAGCAGTTTTTAGTTGATATTGGACTTAATAACTAATTAACAAGGATAATATCTATTTCTAAATTCATCATAGCAAAGTATAGGCTCTTGATAACCGCCCATTGTTTGTTTTAATTCTTTAACTGTCAATTTTTGCACGTCTTGGGCAACAAATTTTTTAACCTCTTTTGTTTTTGAAATTTTCTTAAACATAATTAAATAATTAAAGTGATTACTATTCCAATCATTTAAAGACATTTGGAATTTATGTCTATCCTTACGTAAGATTTTTTATATATTTTATTTAATATTTCAAATACAATATAGTTTTTGATATTTCATTAAATCAGAACTCCTCTGACAAATATGGTTTTAATTTTTTATATTTTCTTACGTAAAACCACATTTTGTAAAAATTTAACATTTATAATATTCATACAATAACACTTGTCGTAAAAACTTCAGAAAACAAAAACATCATTCAATATTCATTGATAAATTCTTTTTTTTGACTTATTTATAAATGGCAATAATTTTATAAACAATATAGTTCGTCAGTTTTTTATTTAACAACATCAGAATATCATTTTTTGAAGTTTCAGAATCATATTCAAAATGAACCAGCATTTTAGAAATAAAATCAAAATATCGAGTTCCTTCGGCTATTTCAGATAACGCTTCTTCATCCAAATCATCCAATTCGTATTTTCTGGGTACAGAATTGAGTTCTTCAATTTCTAAAGAAGAGATTTCTTCCTGGTTACGCTTAGTTCTGGTATGTTTAAATCCGTCAAGTAATACAATCGTAAAATCTTCCTTATTACGTAATAAACTTTGTAAATAATTGGGCAGGCTTTCTGTGTATAAATCTCTTTTCAACAAATAATCATCGATTGTATGTTTTTTATTTTTAAGTTCAAAATCAAAATCTTCGATCAATTCTGTAACCTTGTCTTTTGTTAGAAATTCCACTTCATTTTGATTTCTTTCGGCTTCATTTACCAAGGCGGTTAATTTTGAATAACTCTCTGGATAATTTTTCATGATGTAGACTTCCATCGCTTTGCATACAAAAGGGTTTCGCTTATAAACTCCTAATAAATGCAGATAGGTTTTATCCGGTACTTCGTGAAACTCTGCAAAGCCGAAATATTCGCCGTCATTATATATTTCATCAAACAAAAAGTCAACTTTTACCTCTTTAATTGCAGCAAATTGGTAAAACAAAATCTGTTCAAAGAAAAGATTAAAACTGAGACAATTAATTTTAGAAAATGCACTTTTATTTTTATCCACAAAATCGATACTTGCTTTCGCATATTCTTTAAAGAAACTAATATCATTCCCGCCGACAACTCCCATATTACAAGCAAAATTATTGGGATTCGTATGATACTTTTCCATCTCAATTGGCATGTAGACAAGATTTGGCGAAATTTCGTTCCACTTTTTGATGTAACTGGCAGCTGTAATTTCTAAGTTTTGAGTCAGCAAAGCCGTAACTTTAAATTTATTTGTCAACGATTCCCATACAAAAACATCGCCGTCCACGTGCAGAAAAGGTTCATTCTGCATTTCATAAACTTTAATTTTAGAAACAGCCCAGAGATCTTTGTGATATTCATTTAAATCATCCAAAATCACATGCACTTTTGTGTAGGGCAATTGCAGTTTTTTAATTAATATTTCATACCCAAAACGATCCGTATAAAGCTCAACTTCTTCATGAAATTTTACTAGCTGATGACAGCTTAATATCCAGCTGAGCCAATTGTATTTATAAGAGAACCAGCCGTAACTATTCGTAAAATCAGTTAAGTTTCCTGACCAAAAGCTTTGTATAATTTTCATTTAAAATATGGCTTAAAATTGTAAACTAGGATCTATTCAAATAAAGAAATAAATTTCTTATTTTCTTTACGTCATTCCACATTTTATTTTGTCAATGGCACATTATTTTGCTTGCAAATCCTAATTTAGCTACTTTTAAAAACTTATTTGTTTTCTTTACCGCAAACAATTTCCAAGAACAATTCTTTTTTTACTATTTCCTTATGATTAAATGCTGTATAGCAAATTTGTGGTTCGTTTTTTTTATTCTTAGCTCGAATTGCTATTCTACTGCTATTCAGCCAAATTCTAATGTAACTCCGGCTCAGAAAAAGCATACTTTGATTGCAGAAAAAATTAAAGGTCTTCTGGAGCATGGCGCCGATTTCTTATACAAACCAGATAGTTTTAAAATTGATATGGACAGCGCACGTGCTAATTTTAACAAGGCTTTTGTGCTTAGTCATAAAATCAATGATGAGAACCTGAAACATAAGTGTCTTTTCTATTACGGCGAACTTTTATTCGAAGAAAATAATTATCCTAAAGCGCTTGAGTTTTATCAAAAGGCTATGATTTTTTATCAAAAAACAAAACAATATAAAAAGCAAGCCGATTTATGGACAAAGCAGGGAAGAAGATTATTTTGGCTGTTTCCGCGAAATTTCAACTCTTTTGATGAAGCTGTAATTTGTTTTGACAAAGCCGCTGTTCTGTACAAAAATCTAGGCGATCTTGAGAATTATGCTTATCTCATAAAATACAAAGCTGATGCGCATTTAAACCAAGGAAGATTGGATTTGGCAGAAAAAGAACTCTTTCAGGCTTTGGGCATTTATAAAAAAATCGGTTATAAAAAACTGCATTTTACTTACGATTTATTGGCTGATGTTAACCGACTTAAAGGCGATCTAGGCAAAAGCCTTTACTATTCTCTTGCTTGTGTTAAATACATGGAAGAAACGAAGGATTTTGACTTTGCTCCCGATTTTTATGAACAGCTGGCGATTGCATATAAGGATCTTGGCAAACACGATTTAAGTATCGAACTGCTTAAAAAAGCAATCTCTATTCTTAAATCTAAAGAAAAAATGGATTATAGCAGTCTGTACTCTTTTACAGATTTATTGAGTAAAGAGCTCATTCAATTAAAAAAACCAAGAGAAGCTTTAAAAGAGGTACAAAATATCATAAAGGAATATCCTCCTCAAAAAAACAACGATAAGGCAATAATTTACGGCTCTCTCGCCTATTGTTACAACAAAAATAACGAGCCAAAATTAGCCGAAACTAACTTCATTGAAATGATTAATCTTTATGAAAGAAGTAACTCTATCATGGACTTTGATTTATCTGAAGCTTATTTTGAATTCGGAAAATTCTATGAAGAGCGTAAAAACTATGATAAGGCAAAAGTCAATTTTCAGAAATCGCTTAATTTTCCAAAAGGAATTGTAGAGCTTTCTCAAATCAAAGAAGCGAATTTGTATTTGTTTAAAATTGATTCTGCGAAAGGAAATTACATTACGGCAATCCAATATTTTCAGAAATACAAAGATTTGAACGATTCTATTTTTAATGAAAAAAAGAACAAACAGATCGAAGAACTTCAGATTTTATACGGTCTGGAAAAGAAAGAAAAAGAGGTTTCTAATCTAAAACTAGAAATGGATGCCGAAAAACAAAAAACAGTACACGCCCAAAGTACCATTAAATTTGGCGTCTGTCTTGTCGCTTTTCTTTTAGTAAGCATCATTCTATTTTGGATAAGTTATCAGGAAAAGAAGAAAAACAATGTTCTTTTGATCAATCAAAAAAATGAAATTGATCATAAAAATGAAGCTTTACAGAAACTCGTAATCGAAAAAGAATCGCTTATGCAGGAGATTCATCATCGTGTAAAGAATAATCTGCAGATTGTGATGAGTCTTTTAAGCTCGCAATCGTCTACTTTAAAAAATAAAGAAGCTTTTGACGCCATTCAAAAAAGCCAGCACAGATTGTACGCGATTTCTCTTTTGCATAAAAAATTATACAGAACAGATATTGTTCGCGAAATTGAAATGGAAAATTACATTAATGATCTACTCCACAATTTCCGTGATACTTTTGATATGCAGCAGATTATTTTCGAAGTAGAGCTTGATCCGTTACTTTTAGATGAAGCGCAAGCGGTTTCTGTTGGTCTAATTTTGAATGAAACTATTACTAATGCTATAAAATATGGATTTCCAGAGAATCAAAAAGGAACTATTTTAATCAGTATGAAGTCTCTTGAGAATTTTAAAATAAAACTTCAAATTAAAGATAGCGGAATTGGTTTTCCTAAAGATTTTGATCTTTCTGAGACTTTAGGCATCAATTTAATCAAAGGTTTGGCACAGCAGCTTGATGGCGAAGTTTCGTTTTTTAATGAAAACGGCGCTGTGGTAGAAATTCAATTTATAAAAAATAATATTTCACAGAAATAGAACGCCATTTTTTATAAAATATCACTTCTTCGTTTTTCTTTAGACTCGATTAAAGAAAAGAAAATTTAAATTTTCATTAAAAAAAAGAAAGTCTGATAAGGTTACTAAATAATCTTATCAGACTTTCTTTTTTGCTGCATACTGAAGATTAAATCTTCTCTAAATTTCCTTAATTCTCATGAGTACGCTAATAAATTTACGATATATCGTAACAAAAAAATACAGCTAAAATCTACAAAACCCTTATAAACAAAGGCTTCAGCAGAAAGGCATGTTATTTGGCTATTGTTGGGCATCGTTCAAATAATTCAAATAAAAACAATCAAAATATTGCTTTGGACAAAAGCCAAGAAGATTAATCTAGATTAAGAACTAACAGCAATAAATGCCTTCTTAATCTAGGTTAATAGATTCACTTTCTACTCCACAATAGATTTGCAGTATCAATAACACAATACCACATAACAAACAAATAGTAAAAATTAAATCAATAATTAAAAACCATAACAAATGAGCACAATTACAGTAAAAGACGGAACACAGATTTATTACAAAGACTGGGGAACAGGACAACCAATCGTTTTCCACCACGGATGGCCATTATCTAGCGATGATTGGGATGCCCAAATGATGTTTTTCCTAAAACAAGGATACAGAGTTATTGCTCACGATCGCCGCGGACACGGACGTTCTGGACAAAGTTCTGAAGGAAATAACATGGACACTTACGCAGCAGACGTAGCAGCTTTGACTGAAGCATTAGATTTAAAAGATGCTATTCACGTTGGACACTCAACTGGAGGCGGTGAAGTTATTCGTTATGCAGCAAAACACGGAAAAGGCCGTATCGCAAAAGCAGTAATCATTAGTGCGGTAACGCCAATTATGATTCAAAACGAATCAAATCCAGAAGGTGTGCCATTATCTGTTTTTGACGAAATCAGACAAGGAACAGGATTTAACAGAGCACAATATTTTTATGATTTCCCAATCCCGTTTTACGGATGGAACCGCGAAGGACAAACCGTTCAGGAAGGTATCAAACACAATTGGTGGAGACAAGGAATGATGGGTTCAGTTTTAGCTCATTATGAAGGAATTAAAGCTTTCTCTGAATCAGATTTCACAGAAGATCTTAAAAGTTTAGATATTCCTGTTTTGGTTTTACACGGAGAAGACGATCAAATCGTACCATTCGGTCAGGCTCCAAGAGCAGCAGCACTTTTGAAAAACGGAAAATTAATTGCCTATCCAGGTTTTCCTCACGGTATGCCGACAACTGAGGCTGAAACTATCAATAAAGATATTTTAGAATTTATTAAAGCATAATCTGACAGACTTTAATTAACCAAACTGCCTGATAAAAGTTCGCTTTTACAGGCAGTTTAAAAAAAATCTTCTTATGAGTTTATTTCAACAACCCTCGTTTGACACGGTTACAGAAGCACTTCAATGGCTGAATCTTCAAGGTTTTACACAAAATTTTAATCTTGATGTAAACTGTATACGTTACAACAATAATTCGCAGTCGATGTCGCCTGACGAATTTAAGATTGAATATATTTTCCGTTTTGAAGGCGATACAGATCCCGGCGACGAAGATATTGTGTACGGAATTATCTCTGACGTCTACAATATAAAAGGAGTTTTAACCAGCGCTTTTGGAATTTACGCTGATTCTGTTTCTGTAGAAATGATCAGAAAACTTTCTACACATTAATATACTTCTCCAGCTAAAACAGGAGATACTTCATCCTTACAAATCAATACAAATCATCAAAGCCCAATAATTTACAGGCTTATCTAATTAATAATTCTTTAAAAATAAATAACATGAAACCATCAGTAAACTTATTATCACCAGACAATCACGCATTAGTATTAATTGACTTTGAAGGTCAAATGGCATTTGCTACAAACAATATTCCATTAAGCGAATTAAGAAATAACGTTGCTATTATCAGCGGCGCTTCAAAAATATTTGATGTTGCTACTGTAGTTACAACAGTTGCAGAAGAAAGTTTTTCTGGACCAGTTTTCCCAGAAGTAGAAGAATTTTTCCCAATTGCAACTTCAGGATATATTGATCGTACATCAATGAATACTTGGGAAGACGAAAATGCATACAAAGCTATCGTAGCAAAAAACAAGAAAAAAATCGTTCTTGCCGGCTTATGGACAAGTGTTTGCATCGTTGGGCCAGCGTTATCGGCAATCGAAGAAGGTTACGAAGTTTATATCATTACAGATGCCTGCGGTGATGTAAGTGCAGAAGCACACGAACGTGCAGTACAAAGAATGATTCAAGCTGGTGCGCAGCCAGTTACATCTATCCAATATTTATTAGAATTACAAAGAGACTGGGCTCGTGAGGAAACTTATGTTCCAGTAACCAATTTAATGAAAAAACACGGTGGTTCTTACGGATTAGGAATTCACTATGCTCACAACATGTTGAAACACTAAATCAATTTCAAATTTCAAGGTCAACTTGAAACTTGAAACCTGAAACTTGAAACAAAACAACCTAAAATCTCTAAGCCTTCATTATTTTGGAATCAGCTAAATCCATATCAAACAACGTCAAATTACTTTTTCTTTTTCTCTTTTTAGGAAGCATCGCATCGGCTCAAAATTTTAAGCTTTTGCGTTACGACGAAAATTACGAATCGCTGAAAGATTCAGCCCGAAACTTTTACGAGAAACTAAAATTTGTTCCTTTAAATCAAGAGAAAGATTTTTACCTGTCTTTTGGAGGCGAAGCACGATATGAATACGTTGATTTCAATAATGAAGATTGGGGAAGATTAAATATTGGTCACAACAATTTCCTTTTACAGCGCTACGATCTTCATACCGATATTCATTTAGGAAAAACCTTTAGAGTATTTGCGCAATTAAGAAGTGCCTTAGAAGACGGCAGAGTAAATGGAGCAAGAGGTATTGACGAAGATCAATTAAATGTTCAGAATTTGTTTTTGGATGTCACTCTTTGGCAGCAAAAAGATAAAAAAATCATTGTCCGCGCTGGAAGACAAGAACTCGATTACGGTTCTGGAAGATTAATTTCAGTAAGAGAAGGGCCAAATGCAAGATTGTATTTTACAGGAGGAAAAATAATGTACTCCTCTGCCCGATTCTCGATTGACGGTTTTGCGATGATGGCCGATACGATTTACAATGGCGTTTTTGATAATAAAATGTCGAAACAACTGAATCTTTGGGGCGCTTATTCTAAAATCATTTTTCCAAAAGCAGGAAATCTTGATTTGTATTATCTCGGAATCAAAAGAAATGAATCACTTTTTGAACAAGGAATTGCTCCAGAAAAACGACATACCGTTGGTACACGATTTTGGAAATACGGCGGGGGTTTTATCTACAATCTCGAAGCCGCTTATCAATTTGGAAGTTTTGGTTCTGGAGATATAAACGCTTGGACAGCCTCGGCAGATTTAGGTTATTCTTTTGAAAACATCAAATTTAAACCGACCATAAATCTTCGAAACGATTATATCTCAGGAGATCAAGACAAAGACAATCCGAATTTACAAACCTTTAATCCGCTGTATCCAAAAGGAGGTTATTTTGGTTTCAGCCCGCAGGTTGGACCAGTCAATCTTATCGATATTCATCCTTATGCCACAATGGATTTACTGCCAACGCTGAAGATGCAGGTCGATGTAGTTTTTAACTGGCGATTCTCAACTCAAGACGGGGTTTACAGACCAAGCGGAACGCTGAACCTTCGAGGAAGTGAATCTGACGAACGCTATATTGGAACGGCCTATTTAGCTAATTTCACTTACAGCGTCAATAAATATATATCAGTCGTAAGCGGGATTCAGTATTTTAAAACAGGCGCTTTTATCAACGACATTATTCCAAATTCTAAAGACGGCCTTTTCTTTAATGCCCGACTTGGATTTAAATTTTAAAACATAAAAATAATTTAAACACTAAATGTGAAAAGAACGCTGATGACGCGGATTTGCTATCGCAAAAACGCTGATAAAAACGGATTGATAGAATTTATAAAAATCTGTGTAAATCCACGTTTTTGCGATAGCAAATCCGTTTTATCCGCGTCAAAACCTCTATGTGTTTAAAAAAAATCAACAACAACTAAATTTTCAAACATGAAAAACGTAACCATTTCTAAAAATTATACCATTAGAACAACGTTTCTAATTCTTCTACTATGCGCAGGTTTAACAAATAACGCTTTTGCACAAAACGCAGCACTCGGATCGACTACTACTTGGGGGAAAGTAGACGGAGTTGCTGTAAACGGATTGGTTCAAGGACCATCTTCGGCAGAAGCAGATTTACAAGTTGCCTGCGTTTTTGAATATACAGAGGGTGATATCTTCAATCCTCCTGCTCTTCCTGCCAACCTTAACGGTATGGTGCACCTTGATGACGCTTTTAAAGGTCTGATTACCGAATTGAGAAAAAGCGGCAAATTTACAGGACATGCTCTTGAAACCTTATTAATTACACCTCCAAAAGGAACTTTAGCATCAAAAAAACTATTACTTATTGGATTAGGCGACCGCAGCAAATTTACTCCAGATTTAATGATCAGCGTAGGAAGCGTTGCTATGCGTGAGGCTTTGCGTTTAGGCGTTAGCAATTTTTCTTTTGCGAGTGATATTAAAGATGCGGGAATCGACTCTCCTACAGCTTTGGTAGCGACAAATGTAGTTTTAGGATCTTTTGAAGCTTACAGAACTCAAACGTATTTAAAAGAAAAAAAATTATCAGACCATAAACCTTTGACTAAAGTTATTTTGCTTGCCGGACCAGCATTTTATACTGTTGCGGGTGAAGGAATTAAAGAAGCAATCACAAAACTTAACGCTAAATAATTAAAGTTATGAAAGCAGATTTAATTTTATTCAACGGAAAAATTCACAGTTTTAATGCCGAAACGCCAAATGTGACCGCTGTAGCCATAAAAGACGGAAAATTTATTGCCGTTGGTAACGACAGTGAGATTATGAGTTTTGCATCAGAAGAAACTAAAATAATTGATCTTTTGAACCGAAGAGTGGTTCCAGGAATCAATGATTCGCATATTCACTTAATTCGCGGCGGATTAAACTATAATTTAGAATTGCGCTGGGATGGCGTTCCCTCGCTTGCTGATGCACTTCGAATGCTGAAAGAACAAGTAGACCGCACTCCAAATCCACAATGGGTTCGTGTTGTGGGTGGCTGGTCCGAGTTTCAGTTTGCCGAACGCAGAATGCCTACTTTGGAAGAAATTAATGCGATTGCTCCTGAAACGCCAGTTTTTATTCTGCATTTGTACGACAGGGCAATTATGAACAGAGCAGCGCTTAAAGCTGTTGGTTACAACAAAAATACGCCTGCGCCTCCAGGCGGACATATTGAAAGAGATGCAAACGGAGAACCAACGGGATTGATTATCGCGACGCCAAATGCCATGATTTTGTATTCAACTTTGGCAAAAGGACCGACACTTTCGTATGAACATCAAATCAATTCGACGCGTCATTTTATGAAGGAATTAAACCGTTTCGGAATCACAAGTGTGATTGATGCCGGCGGCGGTTTTCAGAATTTCCCAGACGACTATAAAGTGGTTAATGAATTAAACGAAAAAAATCAATTAACGGTAAGAATCGCTTATAATCTTTTCACACAAAAACCAAAACACGAATTCGAAGATTTTTCAGATTGGATTGATACGGTAAAATTATATCAAGGAAACGACATGTATCGTCATAACGGTGCGGGCGAAATGCTGGTTTTTTCTGCGGCAGATTTTGAAGATTTTCTACAGCCAAGACCCGATTTACCAGAAAACATGGAAGCTGAATTAGAGAAAGTAGTTCGCCTTTTGGTAGAAAACCGCTGGCCGTTTAGACTTCATGCGACTTATAACGAAAGTATTACCAGATTTTTGAATGTTTTCGAAAAAATAAATCGTGAAGTTCCATTTAACGGATTGCCTTGGATTTTTGATCACGCTGAAACTATTGACGAAAGAAATATCGAACGTGTAAAAGCACTTGGCGGCGGTATTGCGGTACAAAGCAGAATGGCGTATCAAGGCGAATATTTTACCGATCGTTATGGAGCAAAAGCGGCAGAAAACACACCTCCAATCAAAAAAATGATTGAAATGGAAGTTCCAGTTGGAGCAGGTTCAGATGCTACACGTGTAAGCAGTTATAATCCGTGGGTTTCTATGTATTGGATGACGGTTGGAAAAACAATCGGTGGTTTGCAATTGTATAACGAAACGAGATTAAACAGACAAACCGCTCTTGAATTGTATACGAGAGGAAGTGCTTGGTTTTCGCAGGAACAAACTAAAAAAGGAGATATTAAAACCGGAATGTTTGCCGATTTAGTGGTTTTAGACCGCGATTATTTCAGCATTGACGATGAAGATATCAAAAAAATCGAAGCCGATTTAACCATTGTTGACGGAAAAATTGTGTACGCTAATGGCGATTTTTCTTCATTTTCTCCGCCTCATATTCCGATTCTGCCAGATTGGTCACCGACAAATATTTACAATGGATATCCAGCGAGAAGCAGTTTTCAAAGTACAATTGAGAAAAATGCACATGCTCATGCAAAACCAAGTTTAACATCACAAATACACAGTTGCAGTGGCAGCTGCGATGTGCACTTACATAATCACGACGCTGCAAGATTGAGCAACGTTCCTGTTAACAATTACAATGCATTTTGGGGCGCTTTAGGCTGTTCTTGTTTTGCTTTTTAAAAATAAACGTAATGATAGACCTTATAAAACAAATCCTTTCTTCTGATTTAGGAAATTCATTCAACAATGCTGCGATTCTAGTTTTTAGAATTCTATTGGCTGTTGAACTTTTCAGAGTACATGGAATGAAAAAATTCAGAGTTGAAAACGGCCAAAAAGAACACGTTCCGAATCCGTTACATCTTCCTGAAAAACTAAACGGATTGGTGGCAACTTTCTCCGATACTGTAGTTCCGTTTTTTATTATTCTCGGACTCGGAACCCGCTTAGCAGTATTACCAACAATTGGCGTAACAGCCGTTGGTTATTTTGTAGTACACAGAAAAGATTCGCTCGAAGTACGAGACGTTCCTTATATGTACACTTTATCTCTATTACTGATTCTAGCTCTTGGAGCAGGAAAATATTCACTTGATTATTATTTATTAAACCTAATTTAAAATGAAAGCAAACATCGGAATTAAACAAGAAAACATTAACAAAGTGGTTGATGTATTAATTAAAGTTCTTGCAGATGAATTTGTATTGTACACAAAAACAAGAAGAGCACACTGGAATATTGAAGGTCCGGATTTTTACAACAAACATCTTTTCTTCGAAAAACAATACGAAGAGCTTGACGAAATTATGGACACAGTTGCAGAAAGAGTAAGAGCTTTAGGCCATTATACTCCTGCAACACTAAAAGACTTTTTAGAATTGACACATCTTTCAGAAGAGTTAAAAGAGAAAAATGATGCTAACGGTTTCATTAAAGAATTGCTTATCGATCACGAAAGTATCATTATCTATCTGCGTGAAAACATCAATTACATCGCTAATGACTTACAAGATGCGGGAACAAGCGATTACATTACAGGTCTTGTAGAAACTCACGAAAAAATGGCGTGGATGCTTCGTGCCCACTTAAATTAATACTATGGAAATTCAAAAAAATATTTGGTACGTAACCCTGCTGCTTACAATGATAGCAGGGTATTGCGATACCGTCACTTTTGTCGCGGCAGATTCTTTATTTTCGGCACACGTTACGGGCAACTTTATTGTATTTGCCTACCAAATCATCAAAGGTTCTGATGTACATGCTTGGATCAAATTATTGACTTTCCCGATCTTCATTCTTGCCGTTATCGCCGGCGGAAGAATCGCTTTAAAAAGTGTAAACCGTTATACTATTTTATTTTGGGAAGGTGTCATATTAATGCTTTCAGGAATAGCTGCGTATGTTTTTGGTTATCTAGGAATCTTTTCAGAATGGGCAATGTACTCGGTAGCAATGACAACGGTATTTGCAATGGGACTTCAGAATGCATTCGGAAAATTATTTGCTAAAGAAACCCATGGCCCGACAACGATGATGACCGGAAATGTAACACAAGCTTCTCTGGATTTAGGAAACCTGATTAAAAACGGAACAAATGATGCCGATTCTTTTTTAAGTTTTAAAAAACAATTGGTTACCATTTTTGGTTTTCTAATAGGCTGTTTTCTTGGAGCTGTTGCTGGAAAGTTTTTTGGTCTCGGAACTTTAATTTTACCTGGAGCTGCCATGATTATTTGTTATTGGTATCATAGAAACAACTAGCATTTTCAGTTTTATGACAATTGGTTATCTTGAGAAAAATGAGTAATAATTTCGTAAACGCTTTTAAAAATCACCTATGCAGTACGCATATGGTGATTTTTCTGTTTATCCTGCATACACAAGTTTTTGCACAATTTAAAAAAGATCCAGCTGCAATAAACAGAAAAATAGCAGTATCCGAAAACGATACTCAAAAAGTAGAATTACTGCTGACTTTAGGAAAGTGTTATTTAAATAAAGACGGCGAATTCAAAAACGATTTGGACAATGCTGTTCTTGCAAACAAACAGGCAAAAGTTCTAAGTGACCAGTTAAACTATAAATTGGGAATTGGAAAATCGATTCTTCTCAGTGCTCAAATTACAAGAGAAAAAGGCAGGCCTGAAAACGGTTTAAAAATAGCCAGACAAGCCCTCATTTATACTCAAAACAATTTATTACTAGAACTTCAGGCCTATGTCTACTTAGAGTTATCTATGTATGGATCTTTTGAGGACAAAATTAAAAATAAAGAAACCGCGCTTCGAATTTTTAAGAAAGTCGGAGCAAAAGAGAAACAAGCAGATATTTTAAAACAGCTTGGCGAGTTATATATCATACAAGAAAATCAAGCGAAAGGAATCGCTCTTTTAAAAGAATCACTACAACTTTATCAATCCATAAAATTTCCTCATGTGCAAGGCGTATACAATTTACTTTCTGAAGGTTATACGCAAACGGGAAATTGCGTTGAATCTTTAAAATATGCGTTGCTGGCAGAAAAAACAGCTGTAAAAGTACGAGACAGTTCGCTGCAAATGAGTTCTATTTACAATCACGTCGGAATGGCGTATTACAGCCTCAGACAAAAAAATACTTCGGAGGAATATTTCTATAAGGCTCTTGAAATAGCTAAAAAATATAAGGATACAGAATATGTTCGAGCAATAAATGAGAATCTATGCACGGTATTGATTTCACAAAAAAAAGAAAAAGACGCACTCAAAGTTATTAGAGACATGCAGCTCAATTTTCCTACTGCTAATATTGGCAGACAAATGAAAGAGAATTACCTTTTGCTTACAGTTTACAGGAAGCTGCAAAATATTGACAAAGCGAAAATATATTACAATAAGCTTGTTGCCTATTATGGAATAAATGCTGAGAAAGAAAAGGAAAACAGATTGCAGATTTTGAGAAGCTATTCTAATTATCATTACCAGCTTAAAAATTATAATGATCTCTATCGCATAATTAGACTTATCGATTCTATAACTACTGCTACCAATAATAATTTAATGTGCTCCGAGAATCATCTTACTTGGTTCCAGGCAGATTCTTCCCGCGGCGATTATAAGAATGCCATAAAACATTATCAGTTATATAAAAGTCTTTCTGACTCGGTTTATAAAGGCGAAAAAAGCAAGCAGATCAATAGTCTTCAGATCAAATTTGAAAGCGAAAAAAAAGATAAAAACATCGATCTTCTTACACAGCAAGACAAACTGCAGAAAATTCAGATTCGAAACGACAGTATTATCAGATATGTTTTTATTGCCAGTCTAATTGTTTTGACTCTTTTTATCCTGCTGCTTTACAATCGATTTCTATTAAAAAAGAAGACCAATAAACAGCTTGAAATCAAAACACAGGAGATTAATGAACAAAATGAACTGAACAAAAAAATGCTGATTGAAAAAGAATGGCTTCTTAAAGAAATTCATCATCGTGTAAAGAATAATCTTCAGATTGTCATTAGTTTATTAAACACACAATCGGCTTATCTGGATAACGAAGATGCCTTGCTGGCGATACAAAACAGCCAGCATAGAATGCACGCCATGTCACTCATTCATCAAAAATTATATCAATCTGATAATTTAGCCAATATTGATATGTCTTGGTATATTTATGAATTGATCAGTTACATGAAAGAATGTTTTGATACTCATGAAAAAATCAATTTTGTTCTAAACACCGAAAAAGTCTATCTTGATGTTGCACATGCTGTTCCGCTCGGATTAATTATAAACGAAGCCGTCAATAATGCGATAAAATATGCGTTTCCACAGGACACAAAAGGTGATGTATATATCGAACTAAAAAATACCGGCGAAAATAATTATAAATTGATCATTGCTGATAATGGCATTGGCGTTGCTGAAAATTTTAATGCTGCCGAAAGAAAATCACTCGGCGTAAATTTAATGATGGGATTAAGTGAACAAATTGATGGAAATTTTGAAATGAAAAATGATCACGGATTAAAAATCAAAATTACTTTTACACGAAATACAGAATTTGAAGGCACAGCTGATAATTCAGAAATTATATAACTTTAGGTAATGAAGGAGAAAATTCTAATTGTTGAAGACGAATTTATTGTAGCAAACGATTTAAAAATCATGCTGATCAAAGCGGGTTACGAAATAACCGGCATTGCTTCTTCTGTGGTTCAGGCACGTAAATTAATTTCCGACAAAAGACCCGATTGGGTTTTGCTCGATATTATGCTCAAAGGCGAACTTACCGGAATCGATCTTGCTTGGGAATTGCGCGAAATGCAATTACCGTTTCTTTATATTTCTGCCAATACCAATCAATCGACCTTGGAAGCAGTTAAAGAAACCCAGCCGTATGGCTTTATGGTAAAGCCATTTAGAGAACGTGATCTTGTCGTGATGCTGGATATTGCCAAATACCGATACAATGAAGAAAAGGGTTCTTATATCGAAAATTCTCCTGCTGTTGCTGATGCCGAAATCGAAGGTATTATTGGAAGCAGCGAAGTTTTGAAAGAAGTAATCGAAAAAATAAAAATCGTAGCTCCGACAGAAACTTCCGTTTTAATTCTGGGCGAAAGCGGTACTGGAAAAGAACGTGCAGCACATTCTATTCACGATCTTTCGCATCATAAAAACAATCCGATTGTTGTGGTAAACTGCGCTGCTTTACCGCAGTCTTTAGTAGAATCGGAACTTTTTGGACACGAAAAAGGAGCTTTTACAGGCGCAAATTCGCAGCGAATCGGGAAATTTGAACAAGCCGATAACGGCACTATTTTTCTGGATGAAATTGGTGAGCTTCCACTCGATTCCCAAGTAAAATTATTACGCGTTTTACAAGAAAAAGAAATTCAGCGTCTAGGCGGCAATTCAACTATAAAAATCAATGTGCGTATTATAGCGGCCACCAATAGATCGTTGGAAAAAGAAGTTGCAGAAGGTCGTTTCAGGCTTGATTTGTATTATCGATTAAATGTTTTCCCGATTGAGTTACCGCCGTTAAAAGAACGAAAAGAAGATATTGAAGCGCTTGCCAGCCATTTTCTTAGAAAATATGCCGCAAGTTCGCGCAAAAACGTTTCGAGTATAAATGCCAATGCTTTGGAACAACTAATGCAATACAACTGGCCGGGAAATATTCGCGAACTCGAACATTTGATAGAAAGAAATGTTTTGCTTTCTAAAACAAATGAAATCGAAAAATTTGATTTACCGCAATCTGTTTCCAGACCACTTCAAGAAACTTCGGGTAAAATGAAAACGATGGAAGAAATGGAAAAAGAACATATTTTGACAGCATTGCAAAATTGCGGTGGTAAAGTTTCAGGTCCCGGCGGCGCAGCAGCACTTTTACAAATGTCAGCACAAACTTTGTATTCAAAAATGAAAAAATTAGGGATAAAACAGGGATATAATTAATTTGGTTTGAAGTTTTTAACCGCGAAGATTTACGCAAGGTTCGCAAAGGTTACTATATTAATTATTAGGCATAGTTTGTCATTTCGAGGAACGAGAAATCACACGCGGGATTCTGCAATAATGATTAAAAAACTTTGTGGTTACGAGTGCGATTTCTCGTTCCTCGAAATGACAAACAAGGTTTAAAAAACTTAGTTTCTTTGCGTTTCTGTGCCAAATAGCATAAAACTAAAATAAAAAAAGGAATCTTATTAATCTAGATTAAGCTGACTTCACCGTAAGCTTAGCGAACTTTGTAACTATAAAACCAACACATAAAAAACTTCGCGAACCTTGCGTAAATCGTTGCGCTCTTTGCGGTTAAAAAAACAATAAAATTATGGAAACAATAAAACTAGAATTAGACGAAAAAAAACACGGCAATTTCAATTTGTATGTTGACGGAAAAAAACAAGGCGAAATGACCGTTAGCATAAAAGATGATTTACTAACTGTTTATCACACAGGAGTTGAACCAGAAGCCGAAGGAAAAGGTTACGCAAAAAAACTTCTTGAAGAAATGGTTTCGTATGTACGCGAACATAAAATGATGGTTAAAGCACTTTGTCCTTACGTACACGCACAATTCACAAGACATCCAGACGAATATCTGGATATCTGGAAAAAATAATTTAAAAACAAAGCTTATGAACTTAGATACAATTACTGCCGGCGTTCCTTTAAACGAGGCGAAAAAAGCTTTAATCATGCTTCACGGACGTGGTGCAACTTCACACGATATTTTATCGATTGCCAAATATCTTGATGTCGAAAAATTTGCTTTGGTAGCACCGCAAGCAGAAAACAGAACTTGGTATCCGTATTCGTTTTTAGCTCCGATCAACGAAAACGAACCTTCTTTTTCAAGATCTTTAGAGGCGATACATCAGGTTTTGGTTGCGGTACAGCAAAACGGAATCGAAAAAGAAAATATTTATTTCTTAGGATTTTCGCAGGGCGCTTGTCTTGCTTTAGAATTTACAACCAGAAATGCAGCTAAATATGGCGGTGTCGTGGCTTTTACAGGCGGACTTATCGGCGATAAAGTGTATGAAGAGCATTATCACGGAAACTTTGAAAACACGCCAATTTTCATCGGAACGAGCGATCCCGATTTTCATGTTCCTGTTGAAAGAGTAAATGACTCTGAAGCTCTTCTTAAAAAAATGGGTGCTAACGTGACCAAAAAAATCTACGATAATATGGGACATACCATAAGTCAGGATGAAATTGACTTAGCAAATCAACTTATTTTTTCTAAGAAATAATGATTCAGATTACGCGAGTTTACAGCGACGAAAATGGCGAAAGTCATTTTGAAGATTTTGAAGTTCCGTTGAAAAATAACGGAGATATCGGCTTTTTGTCTGATGACGAACCTGTAAAATCGATCGTTTTTAGAGAAGTAAAACCTTCTTACGATTATGATTTTCACAATGCGCCAGACCGTCAATATATTGTTTTATTAGACGGCGGCGTAGAAATCGAAACTTCATTAGGCGAAAAAAGAACTTTTGAAACAGGTTCAATATTACTGGTTGAAGATACAACGGGTAAAGGACACAAAACAAAAAATATCGAACCTAAACTCCGAAAATCGATATTCATAAAATTAGTTTAAACACATAGCTTTAACGATGGCAGCTTTGTCAAAGTTTTGAACTTTGACAAAGCTTTCGGAATGAATTACGTTTACATAACGTCTATGTTTATTAAACAATTGAAACGCCTTTTCTAAAACCTAGAAAACTATGTTTCTATGTGTTAAAATAACTACCCTCTCAATTATTAAAAATTTATAAAAATGGAAAAAGAAACCGCTAGAATAGAAGGCTTCAGTGATGGCGTATTTGCGATCGCGATCACACTTTTGGTGCTGGACCTGCATGCGCCCGAAATTGGAATTGTAAAAACCAGCAGTGAATTATTGGCTTTTCTAAGAAGCGAATGGACAACGTATCTTGCTTTTACCCTTTCTTTTTTCAGCATTTTCATCATGTGGGTCAATCATCATAAAATTTTCAAACAGATTTACAGTCGTAATACTGGAATCATGTTTGCCAACGGATTCATCCTTTTTCTGGTTTCTGCCGTTTCGTATCCAACTGCATTGTTAGCGCGTTTTTTTGATGGAGAAGCTTCTAATATCGCGGTTGCTGTTTATACTGGAATCTTTGTTTTAATTAATATTTCGTACAACCTTTTGTGGTTTATTGCGAGCCACAACAAAAAACTGCTGCGTCCTGGAATTACCGATTCAGCGATTAAAAAAATCACAAATAATTATCTCTACGGATTTCCAACGTATCTAATTGCTTTCGGAATTTCGTTCCAGTTTCCTGCCATTGCATTGGCCATCAATATGATTCTGCTGATTTTTTGGGCTGTTTCTTCTGGAAAAATAAAAGTCGCTCAGGAATAAATCGCCTAAAAGTACTTTTTCTTAATCCCTAATTTCTGCATTTTAGAAATGAGCGTTGTTGGAGGCAGATCCAATAAAACTGCAGCACCTTGAGGTCCCGAAATTCTACCGCTGCATTTTTTTAAAACTTTTAAAATATGCTCTGCCTCTACTTCCTGCAGAGTTTTGGTGTAAAGTTCATTTTCAGTATTCTGAGATTCTGTTATAAAAACTTTCGAAAAAGTCATCTCTTTGATTACCTCATCTTTTGCAAACAAAATACTGCGTTCAACCATATTTTCGAGTTCGCGCACATTTCCCGGCCACGGATTTGCTGTCATGCTTTTAAGCACTTTTTTAGAAAATCCTTTTATCTTTTTTCCGATTTTCTGCGAATGTTTTTCTAAGAAAAAATTCCCCAGAGCTTCAATATCTTCCGGACGTTCACGCAGCGCCGGAAGTGAAATTGGAAACACATTTAAACGATAAAACAAATCGCTTCTAAAACGACCTTCGGCCACTTCTTTTTCAAGTAACTTATTGGTCGCCGCGATTACTCTTGCATTCACTTTTATAGAATTTTGACCGCCAATTCTTTCTATTTCTTTTTCCTGCAAAACGCGTAATAATTTTCCTTGCAGTTCCAAAGGCAGTTCTCCTATTTCATCCAGAAAAATGGTGCTGTTTTTGGCTTGTTCAAATTTTCCAATTTTTAAATCTGTTGCTCCTGTAAACGCACCTTTTTCATGTCCGAATAATTCACTTTCAATTAAATTTTCGGGAATTGAAGCGCAATTTACTTTGATCATTTTTTCATTAGAAACCGACGATAAATAATGAATCGCATTCGCAATTAATTCTTTTCCTGTTCCCGTTTCTCCTAAAATTAAAACAGTAGATTGCGATGGCGCCACTTGATTTACTAATTCTAAGACCTTTTGCATGACTTGGCTGCTGCCGATAATCTCCAGAAAACTTTCTTCTTTTATAAGTTTTGTTTCTGATTTTCTTTCGCTTAAATTATTTTTTAAAAACTGCAATTCTTTTAGATTGCTTTCGTATTCTTCAGATACTTTAATATTTCTAACCGTTATACAAAGCTGTGAAGCAATTTTGCGAATAATCCGATTGGATTCTCTGGTAAAAGTGACCGCATTTTTAAAGAATAGAAAAAGCACACTTTGGTTTCCTTTTATAGACGGGAGACAAATTCCGATTCCGTTTTTAAAATTTTTATTTTTTACGAAATGAAGATAATCGGGAAGTTTATTTTTTCTTTCAGTTAACAATTTTAAGTCAAAAATAATTGAATCGGCAGCATCCAGACAAACATCAAAAAAACCGTCATTTATAGTATAGGTTTTATTTTCTGTTTTTTTCTGATCTGAGAATTGATAGAAGATTTCATAATTCGTTTGATTCTCTTCCGCGAAAGCGAAAATAAAATCTTCAAATAAAAACTGTTCTTTTAAAACATCATTTACAATCGTGTGAAATTCTTCTTTAGTTAAAGCTTCAGAAAGCCATTTGCAGATCGACAAAACCAACATTTGTTCTTTTTCTCTCTCCTGCAATCTGTTGAGCATAATTGCGGTTTGATCTGCTGGCTTTTCCATAATTATTCTTTGACGTGGTATTTTAATTGGGTAAAAGGTAAATTTAAGAAATAGCCTAGTTTAAATTACTATTGATTTTTGAAATAAAGCATTTTCGAGCTATAAAATTACGATATATCGTATAACTAAAAATAGTTACAGAACCAAAAACCTTTGTATTGCAACATATTAACTCAAATGGAATATTATTTGGATATTATTTAAACGAGAAAAAAATACCGTTTTTTTATTTCTTAATCTAGGTTAATCGATCAGCAGGCATAACGGACGTAAATTTGTAAAAGAAAAATCAAACAACAATTTAATACATAAATACCATGGAAAATAAAATTTTAGGCTTACACCATATTACTGCAATCGCAGGTGACGCTAAACGTAATTTCAACTTTTATTCAAACATATTAGGATTAAGATTTATCAAAAAAACGGTAAATTTTGATGATCCAGGAACCTACCATTTTTACTTTGGTGACGAAGTAGGAAGCGCTGGAACAATCTTGACTTTTTTCCCTTGGGGAGAAGGAATTCAGCAAGGAAGAAAAGGTTCTGGAATGGCAACTGAAATCGGCTATTCTGTTCCAAAAGGAAGTTTAGATTTCTGGCAGAAACGTTTTGAGCAGTATAATGTAATTTACAACAAACCTGCTGAAAAATTCGGAGAAAAATATTTGACTTTCTTAGATCCAGACGGTTTAAAATTAGAGTTAATAGAATCTAAAACTGACGATAACAGAAAACCTTGGGAAACTGACGAAGTAAAAGCAGATGTGGCAACAAGAGGTTTTCATAACATTACTTTGACTTTAAATAATATCAAACCAACTGCGGCGATTTTAACTGAAATATTTGGTTATAAATTAATCGATCAAGATGTTAATCGTTACCGTTATGCAACTGATACTGTAGAGAATGCTGCAATTGTAGATTTGGTTGAATTGGCTGATGAAAAACGCGGACATGTTGCCAATGGTTCTGTGCATCACGTAGCTTTTAGAGTTAAAAATGATGAAATTTTAATGCACTTCCGTGAAAAAATCGAAGCTTACGGATTGTCTATTACACCACAAATTGACAGAAACTATTTCCACTCTCTATATTTCAGAGAACCAGGCGGTGTTTTATTCGAAATCGCTACCGACAATCCTGGATTTATGGTAGATGAAAGTGTAGAAGAATTAGGTAAAAACTTAAAACTTCCTGCTCAATACGAACCAAACAGAGCTGAAATTGAAGCGCATTTGGTTAAGATTAATTAATTTTTAGGATTTAAATTGAATTGAAAAGATTCAATATCAAAAAAGCTGTCTACAAGGACAGCTTTTTTGTTTTGCAATTATCGTAAAATGTTTTTACAAGTATCTCTTTGTTTTTCAAACGTCTAAAGGTTGCTTAATTTTAAAACATTTAAGCATTTATTGTAGTAGTTTTACAAGATTCAAAAAACTCATAAGCACGCTTCTCTGCATAAGAATAGGTTGAATTACGCAGTGGAAAAGCACAATGTCCTCCATACTTCGGAGTTTCTAGATACACATATTGGCTGTCTTTTGCTATAGCTCTTGGATAACATCTTTCTCCCAAAAAAGGATCGTCAAGCGAATTAATAATCAAAACCGGAGTCGTAATGTCTTTTAAATAAAATTCTGGCGAAACACGTTCGTAATAATCATCTCGACTGGCATAACCATGAAGCGGTGCCGTAAAATACTGATCGACTTCATCAAAAGAAGTAATTTTATCAATCTGATCGCGGTTTATAAAATCTGGAAACTGTGCCGCTTTGTATTTCAGTTTTCTTTTAATATCAATAGTAAAGTTCTTTAAATAAACACGGTTAAAACCTTGTTTGAGAACTTCTGCACTGGTTGCAATATGTGTAGGAACTGAAATTGAAACGGCCGCTTTTATTCGAGAATCAATTTTTGTCCATCCTAAATAATTGAGAAGTTGTACGCCGCCCATCGAATATCCGATCAAATAAACATCTTCGAATCCTTTTTGCAGCGCAAACTGAACTACTTCGTCCAGATCGTCAACTGCACCGTGATGATACAATCTTGGCAGACGATTCATTTCGCCGCCACAGGTACGATTATTCCATGCAAAAACAGAAAAGCCCTTCTGTAAAAAATAAGCGGCACAACTGTTATTATAGGTTCTACGAGAATCTCCTTCTAAACCATGACATAAAATAACTGCTTTTTTAGAATCGTTTAGAATAAAATCGATATTGATAAAATCGCCGTCATTTAATTCTTTTTTTTCTCTCGTATATCCTGGAACTTCAAATTTCTTAAACAAAGCAGCATAGATCGTAGAAACATGTCTGTTGCGATGCATAATAGAAGGAAAATTATATTCTGATTGTTCAATTACTGGCATAACAAAAAAATTTATGGTGCTTACTACAAATCTAAGAAATCAATTGATATGTAGTAAATTATCCCATAAAAAATATTTTCATGTCGTTGATTTTTATTTTATTGAAATAAAAACCGAAACTATTTTAAAGTTACGTCTTTTTTGTCAACCTCTTTTTTCAAATTGTGGATTGTAGGCGGTATTTCATTTTTGATCTTTCTTATTTAAACAAAAAATCTGCGACAACAATGAGTTGCCGCAGATTTTAAATATTTATTTTTCTAATGAATTTAAAAAATAACTCGAAGTCCCACTTGGTTATTAGACGCCACAATTACAGTCTGAATTTTTTCTTCATCATTGTAAGCTACTTTAGCATTATAAATTCCTAAAGCTTTTTTAATACGTTTAGGATAACCAATTTTAATCGGGATTGAAGCTGCCAAAAAAGCACCGCCAATTACTGCCATCGTCATATTGGCACGGTCTTGCGTATATGTATATGTAGTCACATATTGTGAAGAACTTGATACGACAACTCCGTCATTGATGTTGCTGTTCATTTCTGAAATAACATTTGCAGCAATTAAACCCAAACCTCCATAAAATAATATGTTTCCAAAAGTCTTTTTGCTTCTTCCGGCATTATACAGTTTTAAAGCTTCTGGACTATTATCTCCCAATATTGCTCGGACTGTATTTGTTTTGACTTTTTTACCTTCAGAATCGTAAACAGTTCCTCCGGTTCCGTAACTTAGTTGCTGTGCAAATCCTGCGACAGATAGGATAAAAAATAGAATGGTAAATTTTGTTCTCATTTTCGGTTTTGGTTGTTTTTTGGGTTAATTATAATTGGCGTAAATATAGAAATTAGAAAATTCCTTCAAAATTTTATTTACTAAAGAACTTACAAATTTCTCCTCTTGAATCATGGTGTTTTTTATATAAAAAAAATTTAGAGTGACGAATGCTTTTCATTGCTGCATTCGAATTCAAAAAAACGTAAATTTGGACTATTGCAGATTCATTTTTCAACCCTAATACCTCATCCAGATGTTACGTCCGTGGTCTTTAGAAATTCAGCTTGATAAAAAACTTGATAAAGCATTGTACCTGCAGATTGCCGATGCTATTATTGATGCTATCAAAACGGGAAAACTTGTAAGCAGTAATGCCTTGCCGGGAAGCAGACAACTGGCGGGATTATTAAATGTAAATCGGAATACGATTATCGAAGCGCTTGATATTTTGACTGCAGAAGGCTGGCTGGTAACGATCGACCGAAAAGGAACTTTTGTAACTGACTCACTGCCCGAAATTATTTCTAAAAAAGAAAACATTTCAACTGTTCAAAATCCTGCTGTTTCATTAAAACCACATTTAGTTTTTGATGACGGACTTCCCGACAGCCGTCTTGCGCCTATGAACGATCTGGCGCGGGCGTATCGTGAAATATTCAGTCGAAAATCACGCTGGCAGATTATGGGTTACAGCAGCGAACTGGGAAATCTGGAATTTAGAAAATCAATTGCTCAGATGCTTAATTTTAAGCGCGGCATGAGTATTTCGCCAGAACAAATCTGTATTACACGCGGGAGTCAAATGGCGATGTATCTGGCTTCGCATTGTATTTTGCAAAAAGGAGATTTTGTTATGATCGAAAATCCAGGTTATAAACCAGCTTGGGAAGCTTTTGAAAATGCAGGCGCAAATCTGCTTCCAGTCAATATTCAATCGGACGGACTAGATATCGATCAAGTCGAAGATTATCTCAAGAAACATCAAAATATAAAAGCCATTTATGTAACACCGCACCATCAATTTCCGACAACGGTTACTTTGTCTTTAAAGAAAAGAATAAAACTTATAGAATTATCCAATCAATACGGTTTTACCATAATTGAGGATGATTATGATAATGAATTTCATTTTGGACAGCGCCCCGTCTTGCCTATTTCGAGTTTGAACGCACTTAAAAATTATATTTATATTGGCACTTTTAGTAAAATAGTTGCGCCGGCATTGCGAATTGGTTATTTGGTGAGTTCACTGGAAAATATTGAAAAAATAGCCCATCACCGAAAAATAATCGATGTTCAAGGCGATAATATTATGGAAGAAGCGGTTTTGAATTTGATTAATGAAGGAAAAATAAAACGCCATCTTAAAAAAGCGAATCTCGTTTATAAAGCCAAAAGAGATTATTTTGAAAGTCTTTTGAATCTTCATTTAAAAGAAAAAATCTCTTTTACTAAACCAGACGGCGGACTTGCCTTTTGGATCGTGCCAAAAGCTGATATAAATGTTTTATCGATTCACAAAAAAATGGCAGCTAACGGAATTCAGATCATGAATCCAGAACGCTTTAGTCATCAGGAAACAGTCAAAGGTTTTCGACTGGGTTACGCTTCATTATCTGAAAAAGAAATGGAAGAAGGTTTAAAAGCACTTTCTAAGTTACTTTAAATTTAGACACTGATTATACGGATTTGCTATTGCAAAGACGCGGAAAAAAACTGATTTTAAAATCTGCAGGTTCGCTAATAAAGGCGTTTTTAAAATTGTTAGAAACCATTTAGTGCGACTCAAAATACATAAATTTTAAACACATAGAAACATAGATTTTTCTTTTCTGCAAAAGGATAATTGAAAGAAACTTGTTTCTCACACATAGCTATGTGAATTTAGTAAAAGTGAAACGCCTTTTTAAACTCAAAAAACTATGTCTCTATGTGTTAAAATAATTGCGCTCAAATTATTATAAAAAAAGACTGAAAACAGAACGTTTTCAGTCTCAAACAAATCTAAAGGATTGTAAAATTTAATTACAATTTCCATTTCAATGCAACTCAAAACACATAAATTTTAAACACATAGAAACATAAATTTTTCTTTTCTACAAAAAGGATAATTGAAAAAAGCTTGTTTCTCACACATAGCTATGTGAATTTAGTAAAAGTGAAAAGCCTTTTTAAAACTCAAGAAACTATGTGGCTATGTGTTAAAATAATTGCGCTTCAAAATTATTATAAAAAAAGACTGAAAACAGAACGTTTTCAGTCTCAAACAAATCTAAAGGATTGTAAAATTTAATTACAATTTTCCATTTCGATAATAGAAAAACCGTTTTCCAATATCTGATTTTCTATTTCTATCGGCGCTTTATCGATATGGCAGAAGCGACATTCTTTAGACGATAAAGTCTGTCCTTCCTGCGCCACACTTTTAAGATATTTTTTACCGTATTCATAAACTTGTTCGGCATCATTAATATTTTCATCTACCAAAATATCGAAGTGCATAATTTTTCCGTCTTTACGGGTTACGTAAGTATCCCAAACTGCTATTTTCATAATTTTTATTTTAAGTTTTTAATTAACTGAGATGTTGTCTTTTTATAGTACAAATTTACGTTGGATACGAAAATCGAAAATCATCCAGTTTTTTCATTTTCTAAAGCTTACTGGACCAGCTTAAATAATAAAAACTGGACACAATAAATATTCCAGATTGGTCATACTTTTGACACATGAAAAATGATATTATTTTGAACCTAAAAGAGGTTCACGAACGGATAGAAAATGCCTGCCGAATTTCAGGAAGAAAATCTGCAGAGGTGCAGCTTTTATTGGCAACCAAAACTGTTCCTGCAGAAAATATCAAAATTGCGATTGAAGCGGGTGAAATGCTAATGGGCGAAAATAAAATGCAGGAACTTCGGGATAAAAACCACATTTTAGGTCAGTTGCCTGTTGAACGTCATTTTATAGGACATCTTCAAACCAATAAAGTCAAAGATGTGCTAAAATATGCAAACTGTATTCAGTCTTTGGATCGGTTGAGTTTAGCCGATGAATTGCATAAACAACTGCAGGCTCAAAATAGAAAATTGGATGTTTTTGTACAAGTCAATACTTCTTATGAAGAGAGTAAATTTGGCCTTGCACCCGAAGATGTTTTGACTTTCATTAAAAAAATAAAAAATTACGACACTTTGAATATTAAGGGTTTAATGACTATTGGTTTATTGGATGTTGAGAAAGAAAAAATGCGTCCCTCTTTACGACTTCTTAAAACAATTCGGGATGAAATTTACGAGGCTAAAATTGAAGGTTTGAATAATTTGAAACTTTCTATGGGAATGTCTCAAGATCTTGAAATCGCGATTGAAGAGGGTTCTAATATGGTTCGCGTCGGAACTTCGATCTTTGGAAACCGTTTTTTAGGAAAAGAAATCTGGAACGAAAATATTGCGGAATAAAACTTAATTTTGCATCAAATAATACGCATATGAACTTGAATGATCTTACAGTAATTGATACTGAAAAAATTGCTTTGGACGATTTGTTTTTCAGCAATGAAAATAAAACGGCTTTACTGCAAGTCATTAAGGAACACCAATATATTGCCGAATTACAAAAATATAATCTTAAAGTAGATAATAAGATTTTATTACACGGGAGTTCGGGCTGCGGTAAAACAACTACGGCAAAAGCGATCGCTAATACGCTCAATAAAAAGATTGTCATTATCAATCTCAGTACGATAATAGACGCTCGAATTGGCGAAACTTCAAAAAACATAAAAGCCATTTTTGATAAAGCAGTCCGCGAAAGAGCGGTTTTATTTCTCGATGAGTTTGACCAAATTGGAAAAAGTCGTGACAGCGAGGATAAAGATGTTGCCGAAATGCGTCGTTTGGTCAATACGATCATTCAGCTTTTTGATTATTTTCCGTCAGATAGTTTGTTGATTTGTGCGACCAATCATTATGAAATTATTGACAGTGCTTTACTTCGTAGATTTCAGCTTCGATTAAAATACGATTTACCTTTGCAAGAACAATTGGATCTTTATTATGATAGAATCCTGAACACTTTTCCAACTCATTTACAAAATATAGAACGCCGATATGGCATTTCGTATGCCGAAGTTTTAGATTACATTCATACTTCAATGAAAAAGCAGATTATTGCTGAATTGGATCTGAAATTAATGACGGTTTAATCTCCATTTGATACAAAACAAAAACAGCTGCAAATTCTCTTTGCAGCTGTTTTTCTTAAAAAAAGAAAGATATTCTCTTGGGGAGGGAATATATTTTTAATTTAAAAATATTCTTTTTTATATTTTTATAGACCTCTTGTTAACCATCCTCTTTTGTTGGCAGTTATGATGGCATAAGGTGCGATCCAGAATAAACTGAAGGTGTAAAATATACTATAAGTATACGCCCAGAATGATTCGGCTAAATCGTATCTTTTTGCGTAAAACGCCATTGAGAAAGTAGATAAAACTAAAATTCCTAAAAATGTCGAGCTTAAAAACAACACTGGATGAACGGCAACAAAATAGATTAAAAATGCTAAGAATGGATAAGTCATCACAATTTTGAAGAATTGATTCAAGAACAACATTCTAGCTCCGAATTTAGATTCTTTTCTGAAATTTTTGAAAACAAATTGTCCCATTGCCAGATTTTCACGAACATTACTTCTACTCCATCTAATGAACATTTTGTATAATCCATTATAATTTTCTGGAACGTTGGTTAACACGACTGCATTTTTTTGGAACAATACATGTTTTCCTTGTTTCAAGATCATGTTGGTCATTGCACGGTCTTCTCCAATATCAGACGGCTGTCCCATGAAAGTCTGGTTGATCCACTCAGGAAGACAATTTAAAACCGCATCTTTTTTATAAGCTGCAAGTGCTCCCGGTGTACATAAAACAGAACCTAACATGCTTTCTGCAGAACGCTGAAATTCAAAACTCATCACAAAACTTACGTTCAGCATTTTTGGTAAAATGGCTTTTTTATTATTCAAAACCTGAACGTTTCCTGCTACTGCGCCACACTTGTCATTTACAGCAAACGGACTTACTAAGTTTCTTAACGTATCTTTTTTCACAATAGAATCACTGTCTACGGTTACGAAGATATCACCAGTTCCTAATTGAAAACCACGGTATAAAGCGTGACGTTTTCCTTGGTTTTTAGGCTGTTGAAAAATATCCAAACGATCTCCTAATTTTGCTTTTGCTTCCTGCATCCAATACCAAGTATCGTCTTTACTTCCGTCATCAACTCCTAAAATCTGCATTTTATGAGCCGGATAATCGCTTTCTGCAAGACTTAAAAGTGTATTCCAAACTAATTTTCCTTCGTTATATGCCGGAACAATGATCGTAATTGTTGGCAGTAATTCGTCTGAAACTGACTCAATTGGTTTGTATCTTAAATATAAATACGAACTGTATAAAAATACTGCTGCTTGATAAAAGAATAAAACTGTACCAATAATCAGAAATGGAAATCCTAAAGTTGATTCTATTCTTTCTAATTGAAATTGCTCAAAATCATCTTGTAATAGAAAAACTGAATATCCTCCTACCAGCATTAAAGCAAATGTGCCTATTAAAACTGCCAAACCGAAAGCGCTTTTTGGTCGTTCTACGTGTACTTTTGTTGATTTTTGTTTAGTTCCGAAAAATGAACTGTTTAAAGAGTTGTCAGCAATAACCGCCGCGTTACTAGCTGTATAAAATTGTTTTGGGGTGATTGTTTCGCTTTCCATGCTATTCTCCTTTAATTATTTTTTTGTTATGGGCTTTTAGTAAAATCTTTTCTTTCGGGTTTATTTACTGCTTTTTGAAATCAGAAATAAAAAAACGAACACATTCAAGATTTAGACATTAACTCCATTTGCAAGCGGCGTGCCAACATGGTTCTAAACTGCTGTAGAGGTATTTAGCGAATATTGTATTTTAAAAAGTGTATATTTTTTTTACACTTTGATATACAAGTAAACAGTAAACAGTGAATTTTAATGGGTAGAAAGGACTGGGTTTACAAGGTTTTTTTTGAGTTCTGCGCCAGTGTGCAGTAAAAAATAATCCAGTTCTATATAAAATATCAGAGCGATATTTACATAAAATTAAAACGCAGAATTTCAATTAAAATTGCATGAGTAATTCATCTTTTTTATTCATTTAAAGAAAAAAAGATATTGAATAAAAAACATTCTTCTAAAAAGACGGAATTCTGACTTAAAAATGTTAAATTTATCGAAACATTTTTAACAATTAATTTTAGGAGACTAAAAAATGAATAAAGAGTACAATCTTTTACTCGCAGATGATGATGATGATGACTGCGATTTCTTTAAGGAAGCTCTCGATGAAATACCTGTAACTGCAAATCTATCAATGGTTCATGATGGAGTACAGTTAATGGAACGTTTAGGAAATACCGCTTTAAATAATCTTCCAGATGTTGTTTTTCTGGATTTAAACATGCCTCGCAAAAATGGTTTGGAATGTCTGGCTGAAATTAAGGCAAACCAAAAACTGCAAAATCTTCCAGTAATTATTTTTTCTACATCACTAGATAGTGAAATCGTAGACAATCTGTATAAAAAAGGTGCGTCTTATTATATTCGTAAACCAGGCGATTTTTCTAAACTAAAAAAAGTAATAGAAAAAGCATTGACGACTGCATCAGAAAATCAATTTAAACAGCCCGAAAGAGCAAACTTCATACTGCAACCTTAAAATCGTCATTGAATGAACCGCAAAAAAAAGGAACATTATTTTCTGTCCGAAGGTGGCGAAATGGGTACTGCTATGCGTTCTAAAGATTGGAGCAAAACTCCTTTGGGTGATCCTGATAAGTGGCCTCAAAGCTTAAAAACCATGACAGCAATGATGCTCAGTAATCCGTTTGGAATGTACATTGCGTGGGGAAACAGTTATACACAATTATACAATGATGCATTTCGTCCAATATTAGGTACTACAAAACATCCTGAAGCTTTGGGCGGAAGTTCTAAAAATACATTTTCTGAAATTTGGGACACTATCGGACCTATGTTTTCAGAAGTAATGAAAGGCAAAGCAGTCAGCTTTCCTGAATTTAAAGTCCCGCTTAATAGAAATGGTTACATAGAAGATTGCTATTTTGATTTTTCATACAGTCCGATAAAAATAGAAGACGGAAAAATTGGTGGTATTTTGGTCACGGTAATTGAAACTACCGAGAATAAAATTGTTGCCGATGCCTTGCAGGAAAGTAATGCAAGATTTGTCAATAATATTATGCAGGCTCCTGTTGCCATGTGTATTTTTAGAGGTAAAGATCATGTTGTTGAAATTGCCAATGAACAAATGATTGAACTCTGGGGAACAAAAGCAGAAAAAATTATTAATGAACCTATTTTTAAAGCTTTACCCGAATTAAAAAAACAGGGTTTAGATGAAATTCTTCAGAACGTTTATACAAACGGAAAAAAAATTACGGCCGACGAAAGCTTTGTTCAATTAAACCGAAACGGCCTTACCGAAAATACGTATGTCAATTTTGCTTATGAAGCTTTAACAGAAGCCGACGGAACTATTTCCGGCGTAGCTGCTATAGCAACCGAAGTAACGGCACAGGTTTTGGCACGATCTAAAGTCGAAGAAAGTGAACAAAAAATAAGACAACTGGTAGAAAATGCTCCTTTTCCTATTGCAGTTTATGCTGGAAAAGAACTTCGCATTGAGCTGGCTAACGAATCTATAATTAAAGTCTGGGGAAAAGGTCCAGATGTAATTGGAAAATTATACAAAGAAATTCTGCCTGAACTTCAAAATCAATCTGTTTTTGAGCAATTGGCGGCGGTTTTAGAAACTGGAGAATCTTTTCATACCAAAAACACGCGTCTTGATTTGGTGATCAATAATGTAATGGAAACCTTTTATTTCAATTATAGTTTTACGCCGCTTTATGACACCAATGGCAAAATTTACGGTGTAATGAATACCGCGGTTGATGTTACAGAAGTAAATTTAGCCAAGAAAAAAATTGAAGAAAGTGACAAACGTTTCCGCAGTACTGTAAAACAGGCTCCAGTTGGAATTACGATTTTACGTGGTCCTGAATATATTGTCGAAATGGCAAACGAAACATATCTTAGGCTTGTAGATCGCGAAGAAGAAACTTTTGTCGGCCGCTCTTTATACGATTCTCTTCCCGAAGTAAAAGAAACCGTAAGCTCACTTTTAGACGGTGTTTTAAAAACCGGAATTCCGTTTCACGGTTATGAAGTTCCCGTTCCTCTTAATCGATACGGCAAACAGGAAATATCTTATTTTGATTTCCTCTATCATCCTTTAAAAGAAGAAGATGGCAGTATTTCAGGCATTTTGGTTACTGTAACTGAAGTCAGTGAAAAAGTAGAAGCTCGCAAAAAAATCGAGATTAACGAGGATCGTCTTAAAATTGTGGTCGAAGCCAGTGAACTTGGAACTTGGGAATTAAATGTAAAAACCAAAGCTCCAATTTACTCCAAAAGATATCTGGAAATTATTGGCGGTTATACCGAAGATATAGCGCTTACTCATGAAGAATTACTAAAACACCTGCATCCTGACGATCTTAATATTCGAAATAAAGGTTTTAAAGAAGCTTTAAGTTCTGGATTTCTAAATTATGAAGTACGAGTTATTTGGAAAGATCAATCAATACATTGGATACAAGGCAAAGGAAAAGTCTTTTATGATGAAAACAAAAAGCCCGAAAAACTCATTGGTACCATACGAGACATTACAGCCGAAAAACAATATCAGCAGGATATAGAAGAAAGCGAGAAAAAATGGCGTAATCTAATTATGCAATCTCCTATTCCGAAAGCGATTTTACGCGGTGAAGATTTTACCATCGAAATGGCGAATTGGGTACTTCTCAATAATATCTGGAAAAAAGACGAAACAGAAGTTCAAGGAAAAAAAATATTAGAATTATTTCCCGAACTCAAAAAACAGAAATATGCCAAATTATTAAAAAAGGTATATGAATCGGGTAAAGTGTATTCTGAATTTGAGTCACTGCTTTTTATTGATGACAAAAACGGTGGCAGAGAATATTATGTTGATTTTGAATATGCTCCTGTCCGCGAAAGCGATAATTCTATTTCTGGAATTAAAATAACACTTATTGATGTTACCGAAAAAGTAGAAGCCCGCAAAAAAATTGAAGAAAGCGAAAAGAGATTCCGTTCGCTGACAGAAAGTATTCCGCAGTTGATCTGGGAAACCGATGCTGAAGGAAATGCTTTGTTTGCCTCTGGAAAATGGCTTGAATATACCGGAGTACAGCCTGGAACAGAAGAATCTTGGAAATCTATCGTACATCCTGATGATTTTGAAGAAAGCCTTAAAACTTGGGGACATGCATTGAAAACTGGAGAAATATACCGCTCTGATGTTCGCATGCGCCGAAAAGACGGAACTTATAGATGGCACGCCGTGATTGGCGAACCTGTTTATGATCTTGATGATAAGATTATAAAATGGGTTGGTGCTTTTACAGATATTCATACCGAAAAAGCATTTTCACACGAGCTCGAACAGCAAGTTACGGCGAGAACAAGAGAATTAATTCAGATAAATGAATCGCTTACCAAAAGTGAAGAACGTTACCATTTAATGGTAGAAGAAGTTCAGGAATATTCGATTTTATATCTTAATCCTGAAGGAATTGTCGAAAACTGGAATGTGGGCGCCGAGAAAATTAAAGGATATAAAGCCGAAGAAATCGTCGGGAAATATTTTGCTGTTTTTTATACCAAAGAAGACCAGAAAAACAAACTCCCTCAAAAACTTCTGGAGATTGCCCGCGAAAAAGGAAAAGCGGTGCACGAAGGTTGGCGCATACGAAAAGACGGAAGTTTATTCTGGGCAAGTGTAGTTATTACTGCGGTTCATAACAAACAAAATAATATTATTGGTTTTTCTAAAGTTACACACGATTTGACCGAAAGAAAAAGAGCCAACGATAAATTAAAACAAAATTCGCTTGAGCTTGAACAAAAAAATAATGAGCTGGAAGAAATGAACAAAGAGCTTCAGTCCTTCGCTTATATTTCGAGTCATGACTTGCAGGAACCGCTCCGAAAAATTCAGACTTTTGCTTCGCAGATTATGGAGAAAGAGTTAGAAAATTTATCCGAAAGCGGTCAGGATAAATTTAAAAGAATGCAGAATGCTGCGCAGCGTATGCAGACTTTGATTAATGATTTGCTTTCGTATTCTAGAACCAATATTCAGGAACGTGTGTTTGAGAAAACAGATCTTTCTAAAATTATTGATGAAGTAAAAGAAGATCTTAAAGAAGAAATAGAACAAAAAGCGGCCACAATAGAAATTGTCGGAACCTCTGAAGTGGATATTATTCCGTTTCAGTTTAGACAATTATTATATAATCTGATCAGTAATTCGTTGAAGTTTTCGAATCCGGAGATTCCACTTGTAATTAAAATCACGAGTGAATGCGGAAAAGGCAAAATTTTTCAGAATGAGATGTTAAAAGCAAATCAAAATTATTGTCATATCAAGGTTTCAGACAACGGAATTGGTTTTGATTATCAATACAATAAAAAAATATTTGAGGTATTCCAGCGTCTTCACGGAAGAGATCATTATAAAGGAACTGGAATCGGACTGGCGATCGTAAAAAAAATTGTAGAAAACCATAACGGAATTATTACAGCATCTGGAATTCAAAACAAAGGTGCTTCGTTTGATATTTATATTCCGGTAGAATAAATAGAATTTTAAAACATATAAAAAGGGCAGTAATTATAATAATTACTGCCCTTTTTTGGGTTTAACTCTAAAAAATAGTTTAATTAAAAGCTGAAGACTATCTGCTGTAAACAGTGATTATCCCCGTAGCTTTATCTTTAATTTTCAATTCCTTGTTAGTAAGGTTCATGATATCACTTACAGAACTAGTATTACCAACAGTGATCGTTAAGTCGTTATGAGATCTTACATAAGTTCCAGTAGTTTCTGTTAAAGCACATTGTGTTCCGTTATAATCTCCCATAACTGCAGTATTACTTAGTTTTAATTCTAAATAATCTAAATTACATCCAGCTTGGTTTTGAGGAGCATCGATTAATACTTCTTGTCCGTTAACAATTGTTCCTGTTTGACGAAGGTTATATTTACCTTGAATTGGAACGATTGTTTCTCCCTCATTATCGTCGTTACTGCATGATGTTGCGAACACTCCCAAGCTTAAGGCTAATACGAATAATATCTTTCTAGTTTTCATGTTTATATGTGTTAAAAATTTATAATGCTAAATTAATAGGATATTCCTACATATAATTTCATGATTACAATTCGAATTTTACATAAATCGCATTTATTTAAAAAAAACAGTAAAATTCTTAAAGAATTAGTGCTTTTTTACATATTTATTAATAATATACTGAGTTACAGGTCTTAATGAGTTATTGTTTTCAGGATGACGTCCGTGGCCGTTAAAAAAATCAATACCATTTGCTGTTTTAGCGTACCAGACAACAGCATTTCCATTTTTATCAAAATATTGTGTTGTATCGCAAACCTGAACTTTTTTAAGATTTACTAGGCTTTCATCTAATAATTCCACCGGGTTCAAAACAGCAATTCCTTGTGGCTTGAAATCACAATCAACCAATTCATAATGATCTTGCGACCATTGCATGCATTCTTTTTTAGACAGAGTTAAGAAAATAACAAAACCAATTAAAACGACTATAGCTGTTGCTATAATGTATTTTACTCTTTTTACTTTTCTACTCTCTATAATAGGTGTTGACTGTAAAAAGTGAGTTACTGGCTGTGTTTTATAAATGATTTCCTGATCTAAAGTTTTTTCATTTACCTCTTCCTCTTCAGTTTCGATTGTTTCCTTTACTACATTATCAAGAACAACTTCTTTAATTACATTTTCTTTTACTGAATTTAATCCAACCGTTCTAAATTTATTAAACGGTCTTAATTCATAATCAACCAAAATAGCTGCCATATCTAATGCATTTGAATTAGTTTCGGCAGTTTTTCCTTTAAAGAAAAAACCAATTGATCTAAACTTATCTGTCTGGTCGAATACCTTCCTTCTATTTTCTAATGAAAATTCACAACCAAAAAAATTATAAAAAACATTCAAATCATCCTTACTTCTACCTGTCGTA
Source organism: Flavobacterium artemisiae (assembly GCF_042678225.1). Classification (NCBI taxonomy): domain Bacteria; kingdom Pseudomonadati; phylum Bacteroidota; class Flavobacteriia; order Flavobacteriales; family Flavobacteriaceae; genus Flavobacterium; species Flavobacterium artemisiae. Next base: position 542,828 of record NZ_JBHUDZ010000007.1, read on the forward strand.
AAAATCTCCCAGCAGAAATCTCTGAGTTTAGCTGGTGATGGTGAATTCAAAAATTCAAAATTCTTTCCCTCTTTTTCAATTTGATACTTTTCTCTAATTGCTTTTTTAAATTTTTCCTGAGTAATGTTCTGCATAAGCTATCGGATTTATTAGTATTTCTTCGGAATTCTTCGGATTCTTTCAACCTCATCGGAATTCCCGGAATTCCTTATCAATGCAGGTTCAAAAGCGCTGTTACTTTGCCTCAACAAAATTAGTTATGGCTTTGATCTGCAGGTCAAAAACAAAAGTACAAAACTAGTTCAAACACAAGTGCGGAAAACCGTAAAACGGAGTTTATCCGGGAAGTATAAATAACATTTTATAGTTCTACGCACTTCACTTCCCACCAAAAACAATTTGGTATTGCCACAAATAAAGATCTGGAAAAGTTCCGGACAGCAATACCTATTTCTAATTCTTAAATCATAGAAAACATGAGAAAAATATTTTTAATGGGAGCGTTCGTATTATTGTCAACTACTTTATTTTCTTGCAGCGCAGACGAAGATGATACAATAACAAAAGAAATTAAAAAAGAAGTAACACCAACGTATGCAGACGGACCTGGGGACCAACCAATCATTCCACCACCGCCACCAACTAAAGATTAAATAAAATTATTTTAATAATACTATAATTATTAATTTCGGGGAAAGTAAACTTTATGTTACGATCCCCGTTTTTATATTTTATTCTTTTTGTTTTTCTTTTTTCATGTAACGAAAAAGAACCAATTCTTGTGAGTAAAGATGCTCTAAAAGATGAATCTAAAAATTTCCAAGAAAAAGGGATTACAAACCTTACACAAAAGAAATATAATACCGCTTTTTACAATTTAAACAAATCAAAAATAGCTTTTGAAACTTTAAAAGATAGTGCCAACGTAGCTTACAGTCTTACTCTGATGGCTCACATTCAACAAATCAACGGAGATTATTACGGAAGTAGAGAAACACTTACTGAGGCATTACCTTATATCAAAAAAAAGGATATTTACAGTGCTTCCATCAATAACTTTTTTGGAATAGCAGATAAAGAATTATCTAATTATGATGATGCCCTTCATTACTATAATGAATCACTAAAAGATTGCACAGATTCATTGTGCAAAAAATCTACTTTAAACAATATCGCAGTCGTCTATATCAGGCAGAATAAGTATGATAAAGCTATAAAAATCCTTAAATCAATTTTAGATAAAAAACTATCTAGAAAAGATCCCGAAAATAGAAATGCACGTGTTTTAGATAATTTAGGTTATGCATTATATAAAAATGGAATAAATGAAAAAGGGCTTGTACTTATGATGCAAAGTTTAAATTTAAGACAAACCAATAGTGATGATTACGGAAGTATTGAGAGCTATTTACATTTAGCAGAATATTATTTCGAAAGCGAACCTCAAAAATCAAAGCAGTTTGCCTTAAATGCCTATACAACAGCAACAAAAATACACAGTGTTGATGAACGTTTAAAAGCTTTATCATTTTTGATGACTAATAGTTCTGTGTCAAATAATACAGAATACGCCAAAAAGTTCACCTTTATAAATGACAGTATTACTAAAATCAGAAATAACTTCAAAAACAAGTTTGCCAAAATAAAATACGATTCCAAAAAAGAAAAAGACGAAAACCAGAAACTACGTTTAGAAAAAGCCGAAAATTTATTAGCACTTCAAGAAGCAGAAAAAGAAAGAATCATATTTTATGCGACTTTTATTGCCATTTCCATTTTCGTTGTGTTTTTAGTCATGTATTTAACAAAACGCCATAAACACAAAACACGTCTTGTAGAAATTAAAACAGCTTACAATACCGAAACCAGAATTGCTAAAGATATCCATGACGAACTTGCAAATGACGTTTTTAACACTATTACCTATACCCAGACTCAGGCACTAACTAACGAAAACAATAAAGAAACATTACTGCAAAAACTCGATGATATTTACTCACGTGTACGCGGAATTTCGAGAGAAAATAATGATATTGACACGGGATTAAACTTTCCAAAAAATTTAAAAGAAATGCTTTCTACCTATAATAGCAGTCAAACCAATGTTATTATTAATAATATCGAAAAAGTAAATTGGGACGCTGTCGAAGATTTAAAAAAGATAGCGATTCATCGTGTCTTGCATGAATTAATGGTTAACATGAAAAAACACAGCGAAGCTTCTCTGGCGGCTCTAAAGTTTGAAAGCACTTCAAATAATTTATTTATAGATTATACAGATAACGGAAAAGGCTGTGAAAAATCTAAAATTATAAAAAATGGTTTGCAAAATATGGAAAACCGTATTCTAGCGATAAATGGAACTATTACTTTTGAAACTGAACCTGATAAAGGTTTTAAAGTAAAAATAACAATGCCTAAATAAAAGCCCATGTTTAAAAAAGTAATTTTAGCAGAAGATTTTGAAGAATTTAATTTAGCCGTCAAACAAACTTTAGATGATTTTGATATTGTCGATTTTCAGCATGCAAAATATTGTGACGATGCTTTAACAAAAATAAAAAGAGCTATTCAGGATAATGAGCCATTTGATTTATTGATTAGTGATCTTTCGTTTAAAAAAGATCATCGTGAAGTCAAAATCGGAAGTGGAGACGAACTGATCCAAAAAGTTCGTGAACTGCAGCCCAATTTAAAAATCATTGCCTATTCTATCGAAGAAAAAAATCCGCGCATAAAAGCGCTATTTGAAAATTCTGAAATTGATGCTTTTGTATTAAAAGGCAGAAACAGTATTGTTGATTTGAAAAAGGCCATTCAGATAATTTCTACTTCGAATGAAAGATTTATTTCTCCGGAAATCGCTTCTTCATTACAAGAAAAAAACAATTATGAAATTGATGATGTCGATATTAAAATCCTAAAATACCTCTCTGACGGAACTTCACAAGATGAAATTATAGAAATCTTCAAAAGCACAGATATTAAACCCAACAGTAAAAGTGCTGTAGAAAAAAGATTATCTAAACTCAAAGACTTTTTTAAAGCCAATAATACGGTTCATTTGGTTTCTATTACAAAAGATATGGGGATTATTTAAACTTCTGATTCTCAATTCTAAAAGCTCCTTCGGGAGCTTTTTTTATTTCTCGATTTTAAAATTCATGGATTATGGATTTCCGTAAAATACTGGTTTTGATTGGGTTTACTTTTGAAATATCAAAACAACATTAATACTAATTAAAACCTTTAAAATCATGAAAAATTATTACGTAAACAACACCGCCCAATCAAACGGAGATCATGAAGTTCACACAGATGATTGTCGATACTTTAAAAATATTGCAAGCAAAAAGTACTTAGGCTCTTTTTCTTCCTGTAAACCTGCAGTTGAAGAAGCTAAAAAAACATATTCACAATCTAACGGCTGTGCAACATGTTGTAATGATTGCCACACAAGCTAAAATCATGGGCTTTCGATTTCAAAAAAGAATCAAACTTGGAGGCGGACTTGGATTAAATGTAAGTAAATCTGGAATCTCTCCAAGTTTTAGAACAAAGATGGGCACATTTAGTAAAAATGGCTATTCTACAAAAACAGGTATTCCTGGTGTACTCTACCAAAACAGCGGATGTCTTGTTCTATTTCTCTTCACTGGACTTTTAACATTTTTAATCTATAATCTAAAATAACACAGACATGAACCATAAAAAAATTACACAAGCTATACTTTCATTACTCGCAATAATTGCATTTGCAGTTTCATGCTCAGATTCAGGAGAAGCAAAGTCAGATTGCCCAACTAAAACTTGTGGCGATTTCACATCTCAAGCTCAGGCTCAAGCCACATTCGAAAGTAATAAAAGCTGTTACAAAAATCTAGATTCTGATGGTGACGGAAAAGCCTGTGAATCTTTAAAATAAACACCCAAAACTATGATAACACTAGAACTTAAAAGCCATTTTTTGAGATTATACCAAATGGCATTATCAGATGATCATTTTGATGTATTAGAACTACAAATGTTGTATCATTTTGCTGATGAACGCGGCATACCAAAAGAGGAATTAGATAAACTTTTCTCAAATCCTGTAAATACCGAATTCATTGTTCCGGAAGCTTTAAATACAAAAATTGAATACTTATATGATCTCACCAGAATTATTTGGGCAGACGGAAAAGTTACTGATGACGAGTTGAATATGTTGAAAAAATACTGTAGAAAATTCAATTTCTTAGAAGAAAACATCAACGATTTATCGGATTACCTTATAGATTGTGTACAGCAAAATATTGGAAAAGAAGAAATTATTAGTCAATTAAACGCTTAAATCATGAAAACACTTTCACAATTATTCAGTTTAAAGAAAACTGAAGATTCCTCTTCTAGAATTTTTGAAGAAAATGAAGAAGACAGAGAACAAATTAGAATTACCTACTATCAAAGCGGTTTCGCCGCCTCGGTCAAAGCAACTGGAAAACCAATTGTTTTAAAAGCCTGTCTTCAAAATTTATATATGAGTTTTGAAGATCAGTGTCGAAAACAAAAAATGGAACAAGACAGACTGAAACAGCCTTATCGTGAAGAACAGGAAAAAAACAGGACTGAACTTAAAAAATCGGAAGCTGCAATTGGTATTTATGAAAAAAAAGAGCAGGACACAAATGATAATATTGATCAGATTAAAAACGAAATTATCGAAGTAAAACGCAATCCTGATAAATACGGAATTGAAGAAGGAAAAGGTCTAAAAGCACAATTTTATATTGGTTTGATTCTATTACTTCCCATTACCCTTTATGTTTTGGTATTTTACATATCGGCTTCTTATTCCGCTTTTTTCAAAGAATTTTCGAATGACAGTTTAACTGCCGCTATTTTTGATGCCGATGCTTTTACAAATGCTTTTAAAGCGAGCTGGCTCGAAGGCGTTTTAGTCGTTACCATTCCGTTTGTTTTTATGGGATTAGGTTATGTAATTCATATGGTTCAAAAAGGAAAAGGACTTAAGAATATTTTTAGACTTATTTCCCTTTTCGCTATTACCTTTTTATTCGATTCTCTTTTGGCTTACATCATTGAGAAAAAAATATATGAGTTTAACAAAACAACAGAGTCTTCTCCTTATAATTTGAATATTGCTTTGGGCGAACCAGAATTCTGGATGATCATATTTGCAGGTTTTGTGGTGTACATTATCTGGGGACTTGTGTTTGATTTTGTGATGAAAGAATTTGAAAACATTGACAAAATCAGAGCTTTTATAAGAGGTAAAAAAGAGAATATACTTAATCTTGAAAATCTTAAAACGGAATACATCAATAAAATCAATGATTTTAAACAACAGATCGTAACTATAAATGGTAAAATATCAGAACTTCAATCAAAAATTGACGGCTTTGTTTTTCCTGTAAAAGAATATCTGCATTACCACCATCAATATAAAGAAGGATGGTTTCAGGCTATAGGAACTGAACTGGCTTTACCGTACAAAGAAAAAGAAGAACTTTTACAGAGCTGCGAACTTTACTCAGAAGAACATTTAAGTAAATTAAACTTGGTAGATCCTGATTTCCAACATTTAGTCTATTCCAAAAACTAATATTATGAAAAATATATTACTCAAAATTTCGATGTCACTATTGTTGGTTTTATTTTTTTCATGTAAAGAAGATCCAAAGAATGCAGAAAAAGAAGAAACAATAAAAAGCGCTGTTTCTGAAAACTACAACATCAGTATTTTAATTGATTTATCAGACAGAATAAGTCTCAAAAAAAATCCAAATTCAACTATGGAAATTTACCAGCGAGATTTAGGATATATAAAATCAGTTTCTGAAGCTTTTACGCAGCATTTAAAGTCAAAAAGAATGAGACAGATTGATGATAAAATGCAATTATTCTTTAATCCTGAACCCGAAAACTCTGAAATTAATTCGATTTCTAAAGATTTAAGAATTACGGTTGATAAAGACAACGCTTCAAAAAAATTACTGAACTCTATTAACGATACTTATTCGTCAAAAACAGCATCAATTTACGAATCGGCGATTAAAGACGATAAATATATTGGTTCTGACATTTGGAACTTCTTCGACAGTAAAGTTCAAGATCAGTGCATTGATAAAGGTTATCGAAACATTCTAGTGATTTTGACCGACGGATATATATATTATGAAGGAACTCAAATGAAAGATGGTAATTTATCAAGCTATTTGACACCTCAACTAATAAAACAAAATGGATTAAATACCAACGATTGGCAGAAAAAATTTGATACTGGAAATTTTGGTTTTACTAAAATAAATACTGATTTATCAAATCTTGAAGTTTTGGTTTTAGGAATCAATCCGAGCAAGAATAATCCTTTTGAAGAAAAAGTTATAAAAGCTTATTGGAGTAAATGGCTTTCTGAAATGAAAATAAAACATTTTGAAATTAAAAATGCCGACCTGCCATCAAACATGGATAAAATTATCAAAAATTTTGTTTTAGAAAAAGAATAAAAAATCAAAACTTATATGTTTTAAAGAGGTACTTTATTGTCCTCTTTTTTCTGTTTAAATCCGTCTAAAAAAAACTTCTTTAAAAATTTTCCTCATTACGGATTTCCATAATGCACTGGTATTTATTGGTTTTACTTTTGAATAAAACTTAAATAAACTACCAAAAATAAAACACTATGGAAACTGCAATTCAACTGAAATCATTGGCTGAAAAAATAAACCAGCTAAAAGACAAAATAGAAACAGAAGAATCAACCAAGCATGCTTTTGTGCTTCCGTTTATTCATGTTTTAGGATATGACGCTTTTAATCCACTGGAAGTTGTTCCAGAATTCACAGCCGATTTAGGTCTTAAAAAAGGGGAAAAAGTAGATTACGCTATTTTTCAGAATGGCGAACCTATAATTATTGTCGAATGCAAAAGCTGGAAAGAAAAATTGACCGTTCATAATTCGCAACTATTCCGCTATTTTCATGTCACAAAAACACGATTTGCGCTTTTAACAAACGGAATTACGTATCAGTTTTTCACCGATCTTGATGCACAAAATAAAATGGATGAAAAACCATTTTTAGAATTTGACATTACTAATCTAAAAGAGAATACGATTAATGAAATTACAAAATTTCATAAGTCCAATTTTAATGTCGAAAATATCGTAAGCAACGCTAGTTCGCTAAAATTTATCAAGGAAATTAAGAAGCTGATTAACGTTGAACTTGAAAATCCATCTAGTGATTTTACTAAGTTTTTTGCCAATAAAGTTTATACTGGAAGACTAACGGAAAAAGTTGTTGATGAATTTAAAGATTTAGTTCAAAAATCATTAAATCAATTTATCAGCGAAAAAATCAATGATCGATTAAACGCAGCACTTTCCAAGGAAACCATTAAACAACAAGACGAACAAGTCGAAATTATTGAAGACGAAAGTAAAATTGTAACTACAGAAGAGGAATTAGAAGGTTTTAGAATAGTAGTAGCTATTTTACGAAGAAAGATTCCGATAAAACGTATTGTGCATCGTGATACCCAATCTTATTTCGGAATTCTTTTAGATGATAATAATCGAAAACCACTTACTAGACTTCACCTCAACGGAAGCAAAAAATACATCAGTCTTTTTAATGAAAATAAAACGGAGGTAAAACTACCGATTTCTTCAATCGACGATATTTATCAATTCGAAAAAGAATTATTAGAAACAATCGAGGTTTATGACGATCAAATTCAGGTATAAGTACTCGCTTTAAAAAACTTAATTCTATTTAGATTTATCTCAAAAAAATAACCTGTAACCTTACTACTATGAAAACAAAACATTATTTAATTATTGGATCTTGCTTAATCCTACTAATTACCGCTCTAACGAACCCTGAAACTGAAAAGCACAAAGAAGAAGTAAAATTAAAAATGAATGCTTTTTTAGAAAAGAAAATGAATAACGAAAATCCAACCCAAAAAGCTGGCGGAATGGTAGGAAATGCTCTTGCTCAATCAATGATAAATATGATGGTTGACAATATGGTTTCTTCGTCAAATTATATTTTTTTCTCAACTACTAATGTCACAGTTGAAGGAAAAACTAAGAGAATTGGTTTTGGACTTTTAGGTAACATCTTTTTATCTGGAAAAATTGATGAAGCACTAAAAGAATAAACTCAAAAATTTCCAATTCAACCAAATACCACAAAGCCTATGCAGAAAAATTACCTTTTTTTATTTTTACTATTTACATTTTATTCCTGCGAAAAGGCTTCAGCTCCGCCTCCTCAACTGCCAGAAATAAATTCATTTTATAAATCGGCAATTACAGCAGACGACCGTAAAACCATAACTCCAGAAGAAGCTAAAACGTATCATGTAAATAAAACATATCAATACGAATATAGAACCGGAAATCCTGGACATTATGAATATAACTATGATGTAAAAGGAATAAACGTCATCGGAGATTCGGTTTGCGGAAATATTAATGTACAGGGCAAATACGGCGCTGGAATTTTAACCTCCGATACTATTGCCGAAATTGAAATTAATACCGAATGGGTTTCATACGGTAAATTAAAGGCTACCGATAAAAAAGGAAATGAATACCAATTAATAGTCAAATAAATAATCATTTTATGAAATACACAATCCTACTTCTTTTTGTTTTTATGGCTTCTTTTCGCACTCCCGATGCCAACGTATATATTTGCGGTACAACAGGTGCAAAAAAATATCATTTAAAAGAAAATTGCCGCGGTTTATCAAGCTGTCGCAGCGAAATTTTAAAAAAATCAGTTAGACAAGCCCAAGGTCTTGGATTAACACTTTGCGGATGGGAAGACTAAAATCTTCTCATCCTTTTTTTTAATCATTTGATAATAATCACTTTACAATAAATTCACATTAGTTTTATTAATTTGATATAAAACTAATTGTTATGAAATTCTTTAATCTAAAATTTCTAGTATCATTCAAAGAATGGCTTTTTTTAAGAGCTATGCAATCTTCTTTCCTTCATTAATAAATCAAAAAAATAATAAAGGAAAGTACATTTGAATGAATAAAATTGAAAACTCATTTTTGAACAAAAATCAATTTGGAGAAGATTTCTTGTGGGGTGTTTCAACCGCTGCTTTCCAAATCGAAGGTGCTCATGATGCTGACGGAAAAGGTTCGTCTATTTGGGATGTCTTTACTTCTCAAAAAGGAAAAATAAAAAACGGACATCATGCTGCCATCGCATGTGATTTCTACAACTCTTACCAAACCGATATTGACCTTATTCGTGATTTGAATATTCCGAATTTTAGATTTTCTATCAGCTGGCCGAGAATTATGCCTACGGGACTTCATCCTGTAAATCAATCTGGCATTGATTATTATAATAAAATTATAGATGCTCTTCTGGCATCTGGAATTGAGCCTTGGATCACACTTTATCATTGGGATCTTCCGCATGCTCTAGAAATAAACGGAGGCTGGACCAATCGCGATTCTGTAAAATGGTTTTCTGATTATGTCGAAGTCTGCGCGCAATATTTTGGAGACCGTGTTAAAAATTGGATGGTAATTAATGAACCTTCCGTATTTACCGGCGCAGGTTATTTTCTTGGCATTCACGCTCCCGGCAAAAAAGGAATTACCAATTATTTAAAAGCCATGCATCATGTTACGCTGGCGACGGCTTCGGGCGCGAAAATACTTCGAAACAAAGTTCCGAATGCCAATATCGGAACTACTTTTTCCTGCACACACATAGAGCCGGCAACCGAAAGCAAAAAGGATATTGAAGCGGCAAAACGTGTCGATACTTTATTGAATCGAACTTTTATTGAACCCATTTTAGGATTGGGTTATCCGCAAAAAGATCTTCCAGTGCTTAAAAAGCTCAACAATTATATTCGTGAAAACGATCTTGATAATCTTGCTTTCGATTTTGATTTTATAGGCCTGCAATGTTACACGAGAGAAGTGGTCAAAAATTCACTTTTAACGCCTTACATTGGCGCGGAATTAATAAGTGCAGAAAAACGAAATGTAATTTCCACCGATATGGGCTGGGAAGTGTATCCGCAGGCACTCTATCATGTTTTAAAGAAATTCAATGAATATCAAAGCATTAAAAAGATTATTATAACTGAAAACGGAGCCGCTTTTCCAGATACGGTTTCTAACGGAAAAGTATATGATATCAAAAGGACACACTTTATACAAGATCACTTAGAACAAATTTTAAACGCCAAAAATGACGGCTTAAACGTTGACGTCTATTTTGTTTGGAGTTTAACTGATAACTTTGAATGGGCCGAAGGTTACAACGCCCGATTCGGTTTAATTCACGTCGATTTTGAAACCCAAAAAAGAACAATTAAACATTCTGGTTTGTGGTTTAAGGATTTCTTGTCTTAAATGCTTGAACTCAAGGTGAATTTTTAACCGCAAAGAGCGCAAAGAATTACGCAAAGAGCGCAAAGGGTTTTGATCATTTTTAAAGATAAAAAAGTTCGCCAAGCTTATTATTGATAAAGCTTTGCGAACTTTTTGTTTTATAAAACCTTCAGAAGATAATAAATCTTTGCGCTCTTTGCGGTTAAATCAAGTTCAAAACCAAAAAAAACAAATCAAATCTTTATTATTGAAATCTAAACGGATATGCCTGTTTTAAAATGCCGACATGCACCTTTCCATTCGATTTTAAATGGGCAGTGACCATGATATATTTTTCTTCCGGATATTTTAAATCATAACTAAACGTTGTGTCTTTTACTTTAAGCTGAAGAAGGTGTTTTCCGTCGTCTGAAATCGAAAGTTCTGCCGTTTCATAAGTCGGTAATGCTTCGGTTGCTTTTAAGTTAATATCCTGCACTTTCTTTTTATCCAAAAGTATTTCCATTTTTAAATTGTCAAGTTTAGCATTTGTCGGCTGTTCAAACGCTACAACATATTTTTTACAGCCAAAAACACATAAAACAATTAAAAGTAAGAGAAGCTTTTTCATAAAAAAATCTTTTTTAAACGGATCGTTAATAGAAATCAAAATCATTATTTAGTATACTATAAATATAAATAATTTTATCACAATTATACTATTTAGAAAAACAGGGTTTAATGGTTTTTAAAGCTGTTATCGGCATAACTATTTTTCCATAAAAAACAACTAAAAAATTCAGTCATTTCACTGATTTTTAGTAGGTTTATCAATATTTTTTTCTTATATTTATAGTCTAAATAACAGTAAATATATGCCGCAAAACAAACTATTTTATCTTCAGAATTACTCCTTAAAAAATCATTCATTTTATCTCTTAAAGCATTTTAATTTTCAAAATGCTTTTCATTCTCCTATTCTTTTTTCTGTACAAAATACAAACAGACAGAAGAAATCACTGCGACAGTTCCAACTGCAATCGTAATTATTTTTCTCGGATAAATTTTCTGAACTATTTCTTTAGAAAATAAGTCTTTAAAATTAAAAAAAAGATTTCCTTTTTCAGGAACCTCTTTCGACCCTTCATTTTCATTTTTCACCAAATCCTCAATTTCTATGATCTCATTTTTTAGTTCAGCTTCACCTATTGGCCCAACCGCAAATTCCTTTTCTTTTGCTTCAATGATTCTGCATTTTTCTACAAATTTTTTAAAAGGGCGCGGCTGAAAATCGACCATAACAGCGGCAAGATTAATCGCGTCGATATTCGACGGATCAGTTTCACCTTTAAAGAAAGTTTCAATTGGCCTGAATTTATCTTTTTGTTCCTTAAACTTATTTTTTTGAGCATAATCAAAATCGAGACAGAACAAATTTTTAAAAATATTCAAATCATCTCGACTCGGATTATTTTCAAAAATAAGCCAGCATAAATCGCGGAGTTTTCCGCGGGAAGGACTGTATAAATAATCAAAATACTCACCTTCTTTTTCGAGCTCGTATTTAATTTTAATCGCCTTTTTGTATTCTTCTAATGTGTTATTCATCTTGCCTCTTTTAGGAACTTCTTTTGACTCGTTAATTTCATTTTTCACCAAAATCTTTTTTCTATGCTTTTATTTTCGACTTCTACTATTAAACCTTTTCCAGCACTTTCAATTTTTGTTCCAAATTCTATATTATTTCTATATTTTTTTAATCATTCTCATCCAACTTTTTCGTGACTTATTGCATCTATATTAATAGAGATCTCTATAGCATTAAATAACAATTAATAAAGAAAAAGGCCTTGCATTTTCGTTTTTATTGGGAATTCACGGGAATCTCAGGAAAACGCGGGAATTCTGGGAATTCCTTATCTACAATGCCCTAGAAGCGCCTTTCCTTTGCATCAGAAATTAGTTCAAGTTTTGTCTGCAGACTAAAACAAAAATAGAAAACTAGTTCTAATTATCATTGTGGAAAACCGTAAGACCGAGTTTATTCGGGAAGTATAAATTACGTCTTACAGTTCTACACTCTCACTTCCCTCAATCAATTGGTATTGCCGCCAATAAAATTTCTGGATCAGATCCGGACAGCAATACCTATGTCTAATTTCTAAATAAATAAAAATGAAAAAACTATTACTTATAAGCGCTTTTGCGTTATTGTTCACTATATTTTCTTGTACTCCTGATGAGTACGAGACTCCTGTAAAAAAGGAAACTAAAAAGGATATCAATCCTTCAAAATCAGGATATGCTGATGATGGTCCTGGTGATGGAACACCACCACCACCACCACCACCAGAGAAAGAATAAAAATATGTTTTTAGTATCTAATAAATTACTATTTTCGGGGAAAGTAAATTTGTATGTTACGGTCCCCGATTTTTCTTTTTATTATTTTTCTTTTCCTTTTTTCTTGTGAAGAAAAAAAGACTGTAAATGCTAATACAGATTCCATACGCCTAAAAGCACGTACGCTTCGAGATACAGCTATTAATAATTATGAAAAACAAAATTATAATACAGCTTTTTATCAATTTAACAAGTCCAAAAAACTTTATGAAACTATAAAAGACAGTGCCAATATTGGATACATACTTATTGAAATAGCTCTTATTCAACAGGTCAATGGTGATTATTACGGAAGTAAAGAAACGTTGACAGAAGCCATACCTTTTGTCAAAAAGAAAAGCGTTTATACTGCCTCAATAAATAATGCAATGGGTGTCGCTGATAAAGAACTTTCTCTCTTTGATGACGCGATTTTTTATTACAATGAAGCAATAAAAGATTATTCAAATCCAATCTCAAAATATGAGCCCATTAGCAACATTGCTGCCACTTATATATTTCAGAAAAAATATGATAAAACCATTACAATTTTAGAAGACATTTTAAGTAAAAAATTGTTAGATGATAAATCTTTAGCTAATAGCAAATCTAGATATCAAGACAATTTAGGTTATGCCTATTTTAAAAAAGGATATGACGAAAAAGGATTTCGTTTAATGAATGAAGCACTGGAAATAAGAAAAGAAATTAAAGATACTTACGGAAGCATAGAAAGTTATTTACATTTAGCAGATTATTACTCAAAAAAAGACCTTAGAAAATCTGATGAAAATGCCATGGAAGCCTATAAAATCTCAACCCGACTAAATAGTGTGGATGAAAGATTAGAAGCGCTTCAAATTTTAATTTCTAACGATAATAGCAGCCAAGTCCCTAAATACACACAAAAGTATTTTTCAATAAATGACAGTATTATCAAAGTTCGAAACAACTTTAAAAACAAGTCAGCTAAAATAAAATACGACGCTCAAAAAGAAAAAGACGAAAACGAAAAACTGCGTCTGGAAAAAGCCGAAAACTTATTGTCATTACAAAAAGCAAAATACCAGCGCATTGTTTTTGTAATTATTTTTATTTTCCTAGTGGTTCTAATAACTATTTTAATCCGTTATTTTAGAAATAAAAATAAAGCTGTAAAGGTCAAAGCTTCTTACGAAACCGAAACAAGGATTGCTAAAAAAATACACGATGAATTGGCAAACGATGTTTATAATGTAATCGCCTACGCTGAATCGCAGTCATTGGCTAAAGAAAACACAAAAGAAAACCTGCTGCAGAAATTGGATGATATTTACTCTCGTGTTAGAGGAATTTCAAAAGAAAATGACAGTATTGAAACTGGTGAAGATTTTACTAAAAGCATAAAAGAAATGCTTTCGGCTTACAGTACCAATCAACAAAATGTCTTGATTAGTAATCTAGAAAGTATTCAATGGGATGCTATTGATGACATTAAAAAAATTACCGTCAGTCGAATTTTACAGGAACTGATGGTAAATATGAAAAAACATAGTAAGGCAAGTCTCGTAGTTATAAAATTTGAAAGCACCCAAAATGCCGTTTTGATAAATTACAATGATAACGGAAAAGGCTCCGAAAAAAGCAGTCTTGTAAAAAGCGGTCTAAAAAACATGGAAAGCCGTATTCAGGCTGTTAAAGGAAATATTGAATTTGAAACCGAACCAGATAAAGGTTTTAAAGCAAAAATAATACTGCCGAAGTAAAAATTAAAAAAGGCTTTTTTCTTTAATGAAAAATAAACTTGTCTTTTTGTTTCAAAATACTCGATTGGATTTTGCCATTCTTTTTTAAATAAGAACTTATAATAATATATTTTTCTTCTGGGTATTTTACATCATAACTAAATATGGTATCATTTAATTTTACTTCCAAAAGATGCTCTCCTTCATTTGAGGCATACATATCAAATGTTTCGTAAGAAGATGCAATACTGGTTGCTTTTAAATTAATAACCTTAACTGTCTTTTTATCTAAAAGAATTTCGAGTTTCAAACCATCGAGTTTCTTTTCAGATGGCTGTTCTATCGAAATAATAAATTCTTTTTTAGCACAGCTGAAACTTAAAAACATAATTAATCCTATAAGAAGTTTCTTCATTGTAATTTCTTTAGAGTTTTATAAAAATAGTGCTTTCTCATGTTAATTCATAAGAATTATTTTAATAAAAAAGCCTTTCAAGATTTTACTCTCAAAAGGCTTTTCACTACAAATTAACAGGCAAAATTATTTCCATCCGCCGCCCAAGTCTCTATAAACATGAACCGCAGCGTTTAACTGTTCTTTTTTGGTATCTATTAATTCTAGTTTTGCTTCTAATGCATCTCTCTGTGTCATCAAAACTTCGAAATAATCTACACGAGCCGATTTAAACAAATCATTAGAAACATCAATTGAAGTATTTAAAGCTTCAACTTGTTTTGATTTTAAATCGTATCCTTTTTGAAGATTTTCTATTTTAGAAAGCTGTGTCGAAACTTCTAAATAAGCATTCAAAATTGTTTTATCATAATTGTATAAAGCTTGAAGCTGTCTTGCGTTCGCACTAGAAAATTCTGCTTTAATTGCATTTCTATTGATAAGAGGCGCAACTAAATCTCCAGCTAAAGAATACAAAAGTGATTCTGGCATTGTCAACAAATAAGAAGGTTTAAAAGCCTGAACTCCAATTGCAGCAGAAATATCCAATGAAGGATAAAATTCTGCACGTGCCACTTTTACATCCAGTTTTGCAGCAACCAATTCTAATTCTGCTTGTTTCACATCTGGACGATTCATCAATAATTGTGAAGGAATTCCAGAATTTACAGCTGCTGGCAACATCGCCAAGAAATCGTTATGAGTTCTTGTTATTTCCTGCGGATAACGTCCTAACAAAAAGTTGATTTTGTTTTCGTTTTCTTTAATCTGCTGTAAAATATCGAACTCTAAACTTTTAGAAGTCAAAACTTCAGCCTCGAATTTTTTAACCCCAAGTTCTGTTGCTCTCGCAGCCTGTTTTTGCACTTTTACAATTTCTAATGCATTGCTTTGCAAAGTAATTGTTTGTTTTACAATATCAAGCTGTGTATCTAAAGCCAATAATTCATAATAAGAATCAGCAATTTCTGCAATCAGGTTTGTGATTACGAAATTCTTTCCTTCAACTGTAGCCAAATAACGGTTTACAGCTGCTTTTTTAGAATTACGCAATTTTTTCCAAATATCTACTTCCCAATTCGCGTAAGCAGCAATTGTAAAATCTGGAAGCGGATCTGGTGTTTCTGAGCCAGGCTTAATTTCTGTCGTTGCATCACCTGCACCTTGGCTCGTATATCGACCTACTTTTTCTATTCCTGCACCCGCACGAATTCCTGCGGTTGGTAATAACAATCCTTTTCTAACACGAATATCATTCTTTGCAATTTCGATTTCCTGCAAAGTCATATTTAGTTCCTGATTGTTTTTCAAAGCAACATCAATCAAATCATTCAGATTTTGATCCTTAAAAAAGTCTTTCCATTTCAGTGTTGCTGTATTGGTGGTATCTTGACTTTTGACAGCTCCAAAACCTTCTGGAACTGCTGCACTCAACGGACTTGTAGTTGTCTCTGCTGCAGGAGCTTTACAGCCCGTTACAGCAAGACAAAGTCCTAATGCGATACTATATTGGTATAATTTAACTTTATACATGATTGTTGTCAATTTCTTCTGTTAATGGATTTTCTTCTTCATATTTTACCAATTTGTGTTTCTCAGCAATTTTGGCAAAAATGAAATACAAGCCCGGAATTACAAATACACCACAAATGGTTCCCACAAGCATTCCTCCTGCAGCAGCAGTACCAATGGTTCTGTTACCAATTTTACCTGGACCTGTTGCAAAAGCAAGCGGTAATAAACCAGCAATAAATGCAAATGAAGTCATCAAGATTGGACGGAAACGTTCTTTCGCTCCTTCCATTGCTGCTTCTAAAACAGATTTTCCTGCTGCATGTCTTTGAATTGCAAACTCTACAATCAACACGGCATTTTTACCCAATAATCCGATAAGCATTACCATGGCAACCTGTGCGTAAATGTTGTTTTCTAATCCAGTTAATTTTAATAAAAGGAAAGCTCCAAAAATACCCGCTGGTAATGAAAAAATTACTGATAACGGAAGAATAAAACTTTCGTATTGTGCTGCTAAAACCAAGTAAACGAATCCTAAACAGATCAAGAATACCCAAATCGCCTGATTTCCCTGCGCCACCTCATCGGCAGAAATACCTGCCCAGTCAATGTCATATCCTCTAGGTAATTTTTTAGCTGCTACTTCCTGAATCACTTTAATCGCTGTACCAGAACTGTAACCTGCTGCAGCAGAACCACTAATTTGTGTAGAAGTATACATGTTATGGCGCGTAATTTCTGAAAGTCCGTATACTTTTTCCAATTTCATGAAAGCAGAAAACGGAACCATTTCATCACGATCATTTTTCACGTACAGTTTTAAAATATCATCTGGCTGTGCACGATATTCTGGCGAAGCTTGAACGATTACTTTATAGTTAATACCGAATTTAATAAAACTGATTTCGTAGTTACTTCCCACAAGAGTTGACAACGTATTCATGGCATTTTCGATAGAAACACCTTTTTGCTGTGCCAGATCATTGTCTACTTTCATCATGTATTGAGGGAAACTAGAACTGTAAAAACTAAATACATTTGATAATTCTGGCTGTTTGTTTAATTCGGCCACAAAATCGTTATTTACCTGCTCTGTTCTTTTGTAATCTACAGTTCCGGTTTTATCTAGCAAACGAAGCTCAAATCCTCCGGCAGCACCATATCCAGGTACAGCAGGTGGTTGGAAAAATTCGATATTTGCTCCTGCAATATCTTTACATTTTTCTTCCATTTCATGCATAATCTCGACAACAGATTCTTTTCTGTCACTCCAGTCTTTAAGATTGACCAAACAAGTTCCCGAGTTTGCTCCCGTACCTTCAGAAAGAATTTCATAACCTGCTAACGAAGAAACTGATTTTACGCCATCAATATCTTCAGCAATTTTCTGAACTCTTTCAGCAATATTATTTGTTCTTTCTAATGAAGAACCTGGAGGAGTCTGAATAACGGCATAAAACATTCCCTGATCCTCATTCGGAATAAATCCTGAAGGAACAGAACTACTTATAATCCAAGTTCCTGCACAGAATACAAGAAGTGCTGTGATCGTAACAACTCTTCTGTTCACAATTTTGCCTAATAGATTTTGATATTTACCTTGCGCTAAATTGAATTTTTCATTAAAAGCATCAATAAATCTATTCGCTGGCGTTTTCTTTTTAGGTTTACCATGATTATTTTTAAGCATCATCGCACAAAGCGCTGGTGTTAATGTCAAAGCCACAATACCTGAAAGAATAATCGCAGTTGCCATAGTAACAGAGAACTGTCTGTAGAATACCCCAACTGGACCCGACATAAATGCTACCGGAATAAATACTGCCGCCATAAGAAAGGTAATTGCAATAATTGCCCCCGCGATTTCATGCATTGCTTTCTTAGTTGCTTTAAATGGTGACAGATGTTCTTCTTCCATCTTGGCATGAACGGCCTCAATAACCACAATCGCATCATCGACAACGACCCCAATTGCTAATACTAAAGCAAATAATGTAATTAAGTTCAACGAAATATCGAAGAACGTCATGAATATAAATGTTCCTACCAAAGATACTGGAACCGCAATTGCCGGAATAACCGTAGAACGCCAGTCTCCCAAGAAAAGGAATACTACTAAACCTACCAAGATAAAAGCTTCCACTAAAGTGTGAATTACTTTTTCGATAGAAGCATCCAAGAATTTAGAAACGTCATACGAAATTTCATAATCCATTCCTTTTGGAAATCTTTGTTTGATTTTTTCCAGTTTCGCTTTTACTTCTTCAATAACCTGATTCGCATTACTTCCAAAAGATTGTTTTAATACGATCGCCGCCGATGGTTTTCCATTCAAATTAGAGTAGATATCATACATCGAGCTTCCAAATTCAACTTTGGCAACATCTTTCAAACGCAAAAGTTCTCCGTTTGGATTTGCTTTTACTACAATATTCTCATATTGTTCTTTTGTTGTAAAACGTCCAGAATATTTCAATACATATTCAAATGCTTGTGAACGTTTCCCTGAACTTTCTCCTGTTTTACCTGGAGAAGCCTCCAAACTTTGACTAGATAATGCTTCCATTATTTCGTCAGCAGAAATTTTATACGCCAGCATACGATCTGGTTTTAACCAAATACGCATTGCATATTCACGTGTTCCTAAGATGTCACCAGAACCAATACCGTTTACCCTTTTTAATTCAGAAAGTACGTTAATATCGGCATAGTTGTATAAGAACTTCATGTCGGTATTTGGGTCTGTACTATAAAGGTTCACGTACATTAACATACTTGGTACTTCTCGAGTAATTTTAATACCCTCACGAATTACCAAAGGAGGAAGTTTATTTGTAACCGAAGCCACACGGTTTTGAACGTTAATTGCAGCTTGGTTTGGATCTGTACCTAAGTTAAAAACTACTTTGATTGTAGCTTCACCGTCGTTTCCGGCGTCAGAAGCCATATATTTCATTCCAGGAACACCATTCAAGGCTCTTTCCAACGGAATAACAACCGCTTTGATCATCAATTCACCGTTAGATCCTGGATAATCTGCGGTAACGTTTACCATTGGAGGTGAAATCGTAGGGAATTGTGTAATAGGTAAATTTAATACCGACAAAACCCCTAAAAAGACAATTATCAACGATATTACTATCGAAAGAACAGGTCTTTGAATAAATTTATTAAACATTGTACTATTTTTTAATGATTAATCTGAATACTAAAAACTGTATACTGAATACTTTTTATTTATTCTGCTTTTAAGCGTAAATGATTCAGTACCTCTTTTGGAGATTCATAGTCAAATTTAATTTTGTCGTTTTCTTTTACCTTTTGAACACCTTCAAGTAAAATTTTATCATTCTCGGTAAGACCGGTTCTGATTACATATAAATCAGGGATTTCACCGGTAATTGTAATTTCTCTTGACGTTACTTTGTTGTTTTTATCAACTACAAAAACATATTTTTTATCCTGGATTTCGTAAGTAGCTTTCTGCGGAATTACGATAGCATTTTTCAATGGGACGTTCATTTGAACTTGTCCTGTTTCGCCATTTCTAAGCAGTTTCGCTGAGTTAGGAAATCTAGCTCTAAAAGCAATATTTCCTGTTTCGTTATTAAATTCACTTTCGATTACTTCAACATTTCCCTTTTCTTTGAAAATATCTCCGTTGGCCAAAACCAAATTCACTTTATTATCTGCACGATCTTTAATATTGGTTTCATAACTAATATATTCTGGCTCAGAAACATTGAAATAAGCAAACATCTGGCTGTTGTCTGAAAGGCTTGTCAGCAATTCGCCTTCGTCGATCAAACTACCTAGTTTTAAAGGAATTCTATCAATTGTTCCGTCAAACGGTGCTCTAATTTCTGTGAAGGATAAATGTAATTTTGCCAATGCAACCTCAGCTTTTGCAGATTGCAATTTTGCTTGAGCTACACTTAATTCGTTTTTAGAAACGATATTTTTATCTGCCAATAGTTTTGAATTTTGCAATTCGATTTCAGTTGATTTTTGTTCTGCCTGTGCTTTAAGCAATTCAGACTGATACATGTTTGGCATAATTTTGAATAACAACTGTCCTTTTTTTACAAACTGTCCTTCGTCAACATAGATGTTTTGTAAAAACCCTTTTTCCTGGGCACGGATTTCGATGTTTCGGACCGATTTGATCTGCGAAACGTATTCCTTCGTAAACGAAGTATCAATTTTTACTGGATTAGTTACAGTGAACTTTTCCGCTTCTTCTTTTTCTTCTTTTTTTGATGTACAACTGGTTAAGCACACCGCGGCCATAAAGCCCGCGAACAAGATGATTCTTTTCATGATTTTTAAATGGAAATTAAGCGATTGAATGCTTGGAATACAAAGATTCCCTAAAGATGGAATTTAGACATCAGTAAGCTTGGGTCTGACCTTAATTTGTCATATAAGCGGAAGTAAAAAAAAACATACATCAACAAGATATGCAGGATCGCAACTTAGGCAACCGATGTATATTTTAAAATCAAATTCTTAATACTCTTT
Source organism: Flavobacterium artemisiae (assembly GCF_042678225.1). Classification (NCBI taxonomy): domain Bacteria; kingdom Pseudomonadati; phylum Bacteroidota; class Flavobacteriia; order Flavobacteriales; family Flavobacteriaceae; genus Flavobacterium; species Flavobacterium artemisiae. Next base: position 563,792 of record NZ_JBHUDZ010000007.1, read on the forward strand.
GAGTAATATAGATAGGATTTGAATGCCCTAAGAAAGGCGTAGAAATTTTTAAACGATCGGAATCATTTGCAGCAGACTGATCTGATAAGGCCAGATACAAATCTTCGACAAGGCTGTAAGAAGCTCCAAAAAATTTATTCGTAAGTCCATCATTCGCATCGTCGTTTCCAAGAAGATCTTCTTCAATATCAATATCTGTGGCATCTTCTATAGTCGAAGATCCACGATCATGATTGGTAAACTTAACTCGATGTTTCTTTTCAAGATTGTGGTGTTGAGGTAAGCCAAAAGTATTAGCATTGAGATATTGACCTCCGCCGAGCAGAAGCATATTCATGAATACTAAAAATACTATTAACTTTCTCATTTGGGTGCGAAAGTAATAAAAGATTGGAATAAAAAAAATAAAATAAGAAATCCTTAACATGTAAGGTCAAACGAAAACGTTTTCAGGCAAAGTCTTAACTTAATTCCTGCAAATAAAAAGCTACAAACATGAAATAAAAACCTAACCATCAGATATTTACAACCAAACCGACATTATTACAAACTCTACTCCTGCTTTTGTAAATATTTCTCCAACTGGTTGCAATCCCAGCTTTTTATAGAAATCACTTTTGTTTTTTCGTGCATTACACCAAACTTTTTTAACTCCTTTTTCTCTAGCAAAGTTTAAAACAAAATGTAATAATGCTGTAGCAATTCCTTTTCCTTGATACGATTCTAAAGTGGCCAGTTTTCTAAATTGCATTTCTTCATCAGAAATAAAACAAGAGACAATTGATACTAATTTGTTTTCAATAAAAACTCCAAAATGAAATCCAGATTCATCTTCTTCTAATTGTACAAATTCAAAAGGCTGATCGGGCCACATTACTTCATGGCGAATCTGCCAAGTATCTGATGCTTTAATTGCTTTTATTTCCATTTTTTACTCTTCTTGAAATTGTGTCAAAAATAACTCATTTTATTCTTAGCTGAAAAGCATAAAATAGTTTCAGTAAAAGCTCTTTACTTAAACTTAAAATACAAACAAATCGGATTTAAGTTTTTATAAAAACCTATCACATAAAAAAGGGAATCTTAATTAAGATTCCCTTTTAATTTTATTAGATCTTTACGTAATAACGCTCTAGATTGTTTGTCGTTATTTTTTCAATGCCATCTTCTTTTTTTATTGCCACATTTACAACATGAAGAATATTTCCTTTTTCATTAATGCTGCAGTTCCAAATTGTTCCGTCGGCTAAAATAATTTCTGAAAAAAGGGAAGCCGAACCATTTTTGTCATTATAAACCAGATTCTCGGTTTTTACAAGTTTTTTTTCCTTAGTTTTTTTATTGACTTGATAAAAAACAATTTCATTTTCGGTAATCTCAATAATCTCTTCAAATTCTGCTTTACTTTCAATAATGGCAGTATTACTCGCCCATATTGGCTGATCTCCTGCTTTTTTCCAAGTTCCGATTGCTTGGCTGGTAATATTTTTTCTTAAAATCTCTCTTAAAGAATCAACTTTTTTAATTGATTCTTTACCAATTTCATTTTCTGGTTTGAGTTTAGAAGCTATGTAAAATAAATCAATAGCTTTTACAAAATCGGCTTTCTTATAATAAGAAATTGCAAGCTCATATTTACCTTTCTGAAATGCAGATTTAGAGTCATTCTGCGAAAAAACATGAGAAGTAACTAATAAAACAATAATAATAAGTTTCTTTTTCATTAAAATAGTAGATTTTGGGTTGGTGCAAACGTACATTAAAAATCGATATTTTCTTACGTCTTTTCGCGTTTTTTTACTATTTAAAAAGATTCTAAACAAAAAAGCCTTTCTGATATAGAAAGACTTTTTTTACAAGATGTATTTTATTGATTTATTTTGTTTTCCAAATATTATTGTTTGGCGTTGCATCCATAAAAATACCGCCATCAAGCTGTACTTCTTTTATCTTTTTTGTGTTCTTCAAAATAATTTTAGCCAGCTTTTCATTATTTTCCCAAATCGCAGGTGTGTGATGAATTGTTTCTTTTGAATTATCAGAATAAGTAATATTAACATCAAAAGGAATTGCAAAGCCACCAATATTTTCGACTGTAATTACTTTATTATCTGATGAAACACTTTTCACGGCTATGTCTAAATAATGATTTGTAAAAAACCAATTATTGAAAAACCAATTAAGATTTTTACCTGTTGCTGTATTAATGGAATTAAAATAATCCCAAGGAATTGGATGTTTACCATTCCAAGTATTCATGTAATGATGAAGTGCTTTTTTAAATAAATCTTCGCCCAGCATATCTTTTAGAGCCAAATACGATAACGACGCTTTTCCGTATGAATTATTTCCGTAACCCGCTCCAGAAACTTGAGTTGACATGGTAATAATCGGCTGATCTTCTTCTGTAGAACGATCATTGATATATCCTTTTACTCTAAATTCTTGGTAGAATTTATCAGCGGCCTCTTTACCATGTTCTGCAATTCCGATTAAATATTCGAAAGTCGTTGCCCAGCCCTCATCCATAAAAGCGTAACGCGTTTCGTTGATTCCCATGTAAAAAGGAAAATAAGTATGTGCGACTTCATGATCCTGAACCAGTTGAGCAAATTTTGCATCGCCCATTTGCGAATCATTACACATCATTGGATACTCCATATCTGCAAAACCTTGAAAAGCTGTCATTTTTGAAAATGGGTATGGAACGCCAGGCCAATTATTAGAAAACCAATCTAGAGCATATTGGTTATTTTTTACCGAATTTACAAAGTCAGTTCCTTTTACATCGTATGCCGCCTGAACACTTGCACGACGATTTGTTTTTTTATCTACAACTACACTGCTGGCATCCCATAAATAGTGGTCGCTTAAACCAAAACAAACATCTGTAATATTTTTAGCTTCAAATTTCCAGGTATTCCAATCATATTGTTTGGTTACTACCCCATTTTTCATCTCTGTTTCGTTCGCAATATGCAGGACTTCGTCTGTGGTATACGATTTTTTTAATCGCGCTGCAAACTCAGGCTGCAAAACCTCATCTGGGTTTAGTAAATCTCCCGTTGCATACACGACATAATTCTTAGGTGCTTTTACTGAATAAACATAATCATTAAAATCATTATAAAACTCCTGACGATCGGTATGCGGTAATCTATCCCAGCCGTTATAATCATCAAAAACTGAAACACGAGGATAACTGTAAGCCACGAAAAACGTAGTTTCGTCGATTTGTCCTTCTCTACCGCTTTCTTTAGATAAAGGATAATTCCAATCTATGTTAATAACCGTTTTTGAGTTAGGTAAAATTGCTTTTTTAAGTTTTATATTTCCGTATGTTCCCCAGTTTCTTGCATCTTCTTTGTAAACTTCATTTTCAACTTTTAAAGAAGTAATTGTCAATCCTTCACTTAAAAAATCATTTGAAACAACACTGCCTCGAGGTGATGACGGTTTATGAAGATTATTGACAAAACGAATTACAAGATTTCGTAATGTATCTTTACTATTATTTTGATAAACAATAGTTTCGGTTCCGCTTACTAATCTCGTTTTAGGATCTACAGCAATCTCCATCGTATATTTTCCGCGATTCTGCCAATAGTTTTTTCCTGGATTTCCGTCTTTCGAACGAGTCTCTTTTGCGTAAGCTTCCTTTATATTTCGAGGCATATAAAGTTCCTGAGCAAAATTAATTTGGGTAAAAAGAACAAATAGTAGTAATGCAAAACGCAAAATTTTATTTTTCATAGTTATTTTTGAGTATTAAAAATTGTTTTGGTAATAACTTAGATGCGATTTCTTCAAAATTGTTACACAAAACGTAAAATTAATATTTAATATTCAAAATTCAAATCCAGCCAAACCTGAAACTTGAAACCCAAAACCTAAAAGAACCTCAAAAAAAACCGCCTGTTTCCAGAAGAAACAGACGGCATCTACAATTAATATATAACTTTGAGAACTACAAAATATAATCTGTATTAATAAAATTCGATTCCTTGCTGTTTAGCAATTCCTGCAGAATTTCATTATTGTAAGCGATATCTTTTGAAGCAACAAACGTACGAATTGAGAAAGAACGCAAGGCGTCTGGAATACTTAAAGTTCCAACTGCAGAATCTTTTCTTCCTGTAAAAGGGAACGCATCTGGTCCTCTCTGACAAGAACTGTTTAAATTTACACGACAAACTAAATTTACCAGTGCATCGATAAGCGGTGCCAGGGTTTTAATATCTTTTCCGAACAAACTTACTTGTTGTCCGTAGTTCGATTCTGCCATATCTCCTAACGGCTCTTTAATATCTTTAAAAGAAATAACCGGAACCACTGGTCCAAACTGTTCTTCGTGATAAACACGCATTTTGCTGTTTACTGGATATAAAACGGCAGGAAAAATATAGTTATCGGTATGTTTTCCTCCCTTTTCATTCAGTACTTTTGCGCCTTTGCTTGTTGCATCGTCAATTAATCCCTGAATGTAGTTTGGCTTTTCAGTTTCTGGAAGCGGTGTAAGTGAAACTCCTTTTTCCCATGGATTACCAAATTGAAGTGAATCTACTTTTTCTGAGAATCTTTTGTTGAATTCTTCAGCGATAGATTCGTGAACATATAATACTTTTAAAGCCGTACAACGCTGTCCGTTAAAAGATAAACTTCCTGTAATACATTCTTGGATAGCTAAATCTAAGTCAGCATCTGGAAGAACAATTGCAGGATTTTTTGCCTCCAAACCTAAAATCAAACGAAGTCTATTTTTGTTCGGATGCTGATCTTGCAAAGCAATCGCCGATTTACTGTTTCCGATCAATGCCAAAACATCAATTTTCCCAGATTTCATAATTGGAGAAGCTACTTCTCTTCCGCGTCCGTAAACAATATTGATTACTCCTTTTGGAAAACTGCTTCTAAATGCTTCTAACAATGGAGAAATACATAATACCCCATGTTTTGCAGGTTTAAAAATTACAGTATTACCCATAATTAAAGCCGGAATCAATAACGAGAAAGTTTCGTTTAAAGGATAATTGTAAGGTCCAAGACACAATACAACACCAAGAGGCCCGCGGCGAATCATGGCGTTTACACCTTGCACTTTTTCAAAATGCGAGCTGCGTCCGTTTAATTCTTTATAACTTGCGATTGTATCGTAAATATATTCTACGGTTCTGTCAAATTCTTTTTGCGAATCGCCCAAAGATTTCCCGATTTCCCACATCAAGTATTTCACTACTTCTTCGCGGGTTTCTTTCATTTGACGGACAAAATTTTCCATACATTTAATACGATCCGCTACTTTCATGGTCGGCCATAATCCCTGCCCCATATCGTAAGCAGCAGTAGCCGCTTCAACAACTTCTGCGGCTTCTTTTTCTGCCATAAAAGGAATCGATCCTAACAAAGTCGGCGTATATTTTTCTGTCGAAGAAATAGTAGAAAAAACAGGTGTGGTTTGCCCTGTCCATTGTTTCAATTCTCCATTTACAAGATACGTGTCTTGGTTTATCAGCGTTTTAATCTGATATTCTTCTGGTATAAAACTCATAATTTTCGGTTATTTAATAGGTCTGGTAATTCGTTTTCAAAATAAAAAAGAGGCTTATTTATGCCTCTTCTTATGTATTTATGGGTGTACGGTCTCGCCTTCCCAGTCTAAAATACCTCCAAGCAGATTATAGGCATTATCTATACCTAACTCGTTCATAATCTGACATGCTTTGGCACTTCTTGCTCCAGAACGGCAGTACACATAATAGTTTTTATTTTTATCTAATTCTTCGATTTCATAAATAAAACCCTGACCTTTATTGATATCAATGTTTAATGCATTTTCAATATAGCCGTCATTAAATTCGTCCTCAGTTCTTACGTCCAGTATAACTGCATTCTCGTCAGCAGCAAGCTGATTAACCCAATCTTCTTGTGATAAATTCATAATATGTGTTTTTTGTAAAATTACGACGTTTCTATCTATAAAAAACGTCTCAAATGCGATTTCGATTATTATTCTCAGAAAACGTTTTAGAGAAAGTATTATAATCAGTGATTTACAAATTTAGTTACAATTTTCAAAAATTCAGTCTACAAAATCGATAGAAAATAGGATTTTTTCATTTGCATAAAATTAATCTCAAATACTGTTTTCTGACAATTAATCCGATATCAAACCGCTATATTTGCAAATAATTACATTTTTTAATTCGATTCTGATAAAATCATCCGTCGCCAATTTCACTAATTCTCATCAATTGAATTCGTGTTTATTCGTGAAATTCGCGGCAAAAAATATCACCAATGCAAAATTCACTAAAAACTATTTTTCCTAATTTTTCTTCAGAATTGATTGCTACAATTGAAGAAAACGCAACGCCTCAAGATTTTGAAGCTGGAACTGTATTAATGAGAACGGGACAATACATTAAAAACACCGTTCTGATTACGAAAGGAAAAATCAAAATTTACCGTGAAGGCGAAGACGGAGGCGAGTTTTTAATGTACTATTTACAGCCTGGACAAGCTTGCGCTATTTCGATGATCTGTACTGCTAAAAGCGAAAAAAGCCAGATTATGGCAAAAGTGGTAGAAGATGTTTCGGTTATGATGATTCCGCTGCAAATGATGGATAAATGGATGATGGAGCATCGTTCTTGGTACGAATTTGTGATTGAAACTTATAGAAGCCGTTTTGAAGAAGTTTTGGAAGTGGTTGATAATATTGCTTTCCGTTCTATGGATGAGCGTTTGGAGTTTTATCTCAAAAGACATTCTGATGCCTGCGGTTGTTCTGAAGTTAATTTATCTCACCAAGAAATTGCTACCGAATTAAATACTTCTAGAGAGGTGGTTTCAAGATTATTAAAAAAGATGGAACAAAGAGGTTTAGTTAAACTCAACCGAAACCAAATTGAGCTTTTGAATTTTTAACCATTAAGATATTAAGTTAATTAAGCTAAACTGTCTTAATGTTCCTTAAAAGGTTAAGAAATAGTAAGCAATCCAACTTAATTAACTTAATCTCTTAATGGTAAAATTTATTTCGCTTCAAAAGGCTCTTCTGTGATAAATGTTACTGTAAGTTTCTAAATTCCGAAGCAACTTTGCATCAAAATAAATGCGATGGAATATTTAGGGTATTTTGCTTCAATCATAATCGGGATTACGCTTGGCTTAATTGGTGGTGGCGGTTCTATTTTGACTATTCCAATTCTTGTTTATTTATTTGCTATAAATCCCGATCAGGCAACTTCCTATTCTCTTTTTATTGTTGGTTTAACAGCAATGTTCGGCAGTTACAGTCATTATAGAATGGGAAATCTAAAGTTGAAATCGGCATTGTATTTTGCTGTTCCTTCTGTAATTTCGATTCTTATTATTCGTGAAGTTATCTTTCCTCAAATAGCATCTACTTTGTTTTCTGTCGCTTCTTACACCGTTTCAAAAGATTTTCTGATTATGATTATCTTTTCGATATTAATGATTACAGCCGCAATTTCGATGATAAAGAAAAAGCAGCCTGACTTAAAATCAACTGAAACTAATTATTGGCAATTAAGTATTATCGGTTTTTTAGTGGGAATCGTAACAGGTTTTCTTGGTGCCGGAGGTGGATTCCTGATTATTCCCGCGCTGCTTTTCTTTGCCAATTTGCCGATGAAACAAGCTGTCGGAACTTCATTATTAATCATCACTATTAATTCAACCATAGGTTTTGTCGGCGATTTGTACATCGGCACACCAATCAATTACACTTTTTTATTAAGCGTTTCGGCTATGGCACTTATCGGAATGTTTATTGGAAGCAGGCTTTCTAAAAAAATAGACGGCACAAAACTAAAACCCCTTTTTGGCTGGTTTGTTCTCGTAATGGGGTTTTACATTCTTGCAAAAGAGATTTTGCTTTAGATTTAGAGTTTCCCGCAGATCGCAAAAAATCTGCATTTTTTTTATTTAAATATTTTAGAATTTAGTTTCACTTGTAGCGTAATCTTTGTCAAAGCCTAAAACTTTGACAAAGATGAAACTAACTTTTTAAATCTCGCCAAACTTCTCTTTATAGCGGTGAAGTTCGTTTTCTGTTCGATTTAAAAGTTTTTCTAACAACCCAATCTTATCCTCATAGAGTTCTTTTAAAGCTGAGGTATTATCGGTATTAATTGAAATACTTCCGTTGTTGTTTGCTGTAATTTTATTAAAATTATTAAAATAACGATGGTAATCAAAACTGATAATATCTTCTACACTCACGTCTAAAATCCGTCCGATTTCGACCAATTTATCGTAACTCAAAGAAGTTTTTCCTTTTTCTATTTTACTGTAACCCGCCTGAGTTACACCTAATCTTTCTGCCATATATTCTTGAGTATAATTCTTTAACTCTCTAATGCTTTTAATTTTGTTTTTAATTGTTGCGGGCATAATTTGTTTGATTTGGGGTCATGTATAGCTAAAACAGCCCGCTGTTAAACTTTTTAACAGCATAACTATACTTATTTTTGGGTATTCTATAACTGTTTTCTGGGGTAAAAAACAGTGGTTTTTGTTTATTATTTTTTTCTGGCAGTAATACTATAACCATATAATAAAGCTGCCGATATGAATATTAAATCATATTCAGAAATTCCGAATGAAAACATCTTTGATTTTTTATCTAGGCCGTTTTTCTAATATTTTTTTCAAATTGAAGGTCTAGATAATGGTCAATCTGTTTACCAATCAGAACACGATCTTTTAAATCGATTTTGGTTCTTATTTCTTTTTCATAAATATCTCTTACCAAAACAAAGTAAATAAAATCTACCGGTTTATAAAATCTCGCTATTATGATAAAAGTATAAGAAAGTAAAATTGGAATAATATAGTACAAGTCGGGCAAATTAGAAAAAATCATACAGTAATAAGCAATTGCTGTTACGCAAATAAAGGCGCCATTTTCTAAAAAATATGTTTTCTTTTTCTTTAGTATTCCAAGTTCTTTAATTTCATCAAAATCATACTGCCAAGTATTCGATTGATAGCAAAACTTGATCTTGTCGGGCGTAATTGTAATAGGCATAATATTAAGTAGGTAATAATAAATTTAGGCATTTACATGAGAAATTTTGTTCAAGAATCCTGAAAAGAATTCTTAGCAAAGCAATATTACGCAATACCTTCTTTTTTTTCCTACAATTCAAATTATAGAATATAACTAAGAGTTGTAATTAAATCTTTTATAAATAATTAGAGTTTTTAAGGTTTGTAAAGCATTCTATTTTTCATACTTAAAAAATTAAAAACAAAAATCCGTTTATTCAAGAGAACAAACGGATTTCCTTTTTATATTTTGTACTGTTATTTTTTCAGCAGTTTTTCTAAATATTCTACTTTTTCTTTTTCTGCCTGAACCAAACGTTCATAAAGCTCAATGACTTTATCTAATGGATTAAAAGTTGCATACATTCCTTGATTAAAACTGTTTCCCTGACTTGAACTATTATCATAGAAATTATTAAAGAAATTGAAAACCGATTCTTCCGAAAAATTTTCAATTGCTTCAATCGTTACGCCAAGAGCTTTTGCTATTTCTGTCAATTTTTCACTATCAACATTTTCACTCGATTCAATATTCGAAACAGTTTGCTGGCTTAGACCAATTGCCATTGCCAGAGCTTCCTGCTTCATTCCTTTAAGCTCTCTAATTCTGCTTATGTTTCTTCCTATGTGTTTTGGTTTTGCTGTTGTGCTCATGATTCAAAGATATTTAAAATTCTTTAAAAAATTATTTATGGAGTAAAATACAGCTTCTTTTTCGTAAGATACATTTTACATATTTTAAACTAAAACAAAAATACCATTTTCTACAAGTTTAAATATGTTGTCACAATCCTTTTAATTAATTTCTATAAAAATCAATTTTTGGAGTCAAGATCATGTATTTTTTTATTTCTATTTAATTGGGGTACTAATTTAGTCATTTCAGATATAGTATTAAAAACCAATCACATAACTTTATTTATTTCTAATATTTGTCTATATGCAACAAAAGACAAACTAAAAACAGCGTTATGACTTTTCAAACAACTACTATCAGCATATCAATTAATAATTCAAGAGAAAAAGTATATCAATTTGCCTCAAATCCTGAAAATTTCCCAAAGTGGCTTGCTTTCGTAAAATCAGTTTCAAAAAAATCGGATGCAATTTGGACCGCCGAATCAGACTTAGGAAAAATTGAAATAGAGTTAACGCCTAAAAATGAATTCGGAATTATAGATCACACAGTCACACTTCCTGATGGCGCAAAAGTGCATAATCCATTACGAGTTATAGAAAACGGAAAAGGAAGTGAAGTTACATTCACTTTATTCAAATTGCCTGCCAAAACAGATGAAGAATTTAACGCAGATTCTGATTTAGTAAAAGAGGATTTACAAACTTTAAAAAATCTTTTAGAAGAGTAGCTTATTTTCTAGTATCTAAAATTTATTTTACTGTGTGAGAATAGAAATCTTGCTAAACTTTTTATTTTGGCTAAAGCCTAATCTGGATAAAAACAAAAAACCTCCAGTTAAAACTGGAGGCAATTGATTTTTATCTTTTTCAATTCTCTTCTGAACCCATCAATTTAAACTCTATTTTTCCAGAATCATTCAATTTATAACTGTAAATACTTTTTCCTTCAACATGGCCATCTTCATAAAAAGCAATCAAAAATTTACTTCCCAAAAGTTGAATATTTCCAAAAGACATTTTTCCTCCCAATGCAGCTTTCATCGGAATCAAATCATTTCTTTTCTTTAATTCATTTATTATAAATTTTTCGGGATCTGCAATTCCTTTGTTTTTAAAATCTGTATTATCAAATTCTTCATCATACCAAATATTTCGATCCTGTAAAACAATTATAGCTTCTTGCGCAATCTCAAGTTTTCGTTTCAACGAATCATTCTTTTTCTTCAAAGCCTCATTTTCCTTATTTGGAAAACTTTTATCTTGATCTACATCCTGTTTTTTACAACTTAAAACTAAAAAACAGATTATCATTAAAATTAGTTTTTTCATAGTTTAATTTATATTTTTCTTGAATTGCCTCCAGTTTTAACTGGAGGTAAACAAATGTATATAAAAAAGGCTTTAGCCAAACTTTACGTTTTTTTGGCTAAAGCCTTATTCAAATCCAAACAAAAAACCTCCAGTTAAAACTGGAGGCAAATTATTTTATTAATTGAAAAAATAAAATTTTATCTCAATTCATAAGTCCATTTTGATGTCTTCTCATCAAAATCTACAGAAATATAAGCCATGTAATCGACGGCCATTTGTGTTGATTTAATTCTTTTTAGCTCCCAAACCTTTATCTTTTTCAGTAATTCTATAGTATAAATTTCAAATTCCGTTATAGGTCTTCTACTCTTTACATTAAATTCTTTAATTAAACCAAAATTCGGATCAATTTTGAAATCTTCAGAAGATTTATGCCAATCAAAAAAATTAAAAACAGAAACTAATTCTCCCCTTTTATTAATGTACAATGCAAAAAGCCCCGATGGTTTCTCAAACTTTAAAGATTTTGCATTATTAAAAATAGAATCCAGATTGGTAATTGGTTTCGGACTATTAAAATCATTTATATCTTGATAGTTTGAATCGTATATATAATCGTTCAATCTAAATTCATTTCCGTGATCCAAGACTTTTTGCAGTGTAGGATCTATACCATTTTTACCAATAGTATGAGAGTTGGAACACGTTTTATCAAAAACTAATTTACCTTTATACTCAGAAGCAAAAACAAGCAATTTCTGATTCTTGTAAACCTCCCAATAACAAGAACTTCCAACAAAATTCTCTTTTTTATAATAAAGTGTAAAAGACAGTTCTTTTGGGATATTTCCTTCCTTGTAGCTCTTAAGCACTTTAACTTTAATAGTATAAGTTGCAGAATCTTTTATGAATTTTTTATCTGTAATTAATCCTTCAAAAACATATTTGGAAGAATAAAACTCTAAAATTGGTTTTGATGTATAACAATCGCAAGCAGTTGCTTTTATACATACAAATAAGAAAATAAGTACCGTTATTATTTGTTTTTTCATAGATATTTTTCTGAATTGCCTACAGTTTTAACTGAAGGTAAACAAATGTAAGAGGAGATTATCATTAAAATTAGTTTTTTCATGGTTTAATTTATATTCTTCTTGAATTGCCTCCGGCTTTAGCTGGAGGTAATCAAATGTATACAAAAAAGGCTTTAGCCAAACTTTACATTTTTTTGGCTAAAGCCTAATCGAAATCCAAACAAAGACCTCCAGTTAAAACTGGAGGCAATTGATTTTATAGCGATATTAAAATAAAATTAGTGTAAATTGGTGTAATTCGTGGCAAATAAAAAAAACTCAATGTTCCCCATATCCAATATCATCCATTTTACCACTGAAAACACGATATTGAATAATGAAATAAACAACAACCAACGCCAAAGCCACAAAAAACCAACTTAAACCGGCATTCAAGCCATATTCGTGAGCGGCAGTGTTATAAATTGTCAAGGACGGATTTACTTTATTGGTTGAAGGCAAAACATTCGGGAAAATTGAAACCGCCGTTGAAGCAAATCCGCCGACTAGAAATAAAGTTGAAAATATAAAAGCTTGTCCGTCTTTTTTGAAGGAACGAACTTTAAACAATCCCAAAATTCCAATAAAAGTCATTAAAGGAAAAACCCATAAAATCGGATTCTCAATAAAATTATGAAATGGCTTCGGCTCGATAAAATGCCAGATTTGCAACGAAATACAAACTAAAATCAATAGAACGATATTCAAAGCAAAAACCACTTTTTTAAGTTTTTCATTTAAAGAAGAATTTGTTTTATAAATAATCCAGTTTGCTCCGTGAATTGTCAACGCAACAACACTTACAATTCCTAAGAAAAGTGTAAACCAATCGATAATTCCCAATTCATTCGCCTGCGGACTAAAAGTTGGATTCCACAACGGAAGAAAGAAATAATGTGCTTCCTGCGTTGAAACTCCGTTTTGGACCATTCCGAGATTGACACCGCGAACAATATTTCCTAAAGCGATTCCGAAAAACAAAGCCAAAAGCAAACTCGCAATTCCGAAAGCTTTGTCCCAAATAGCTTCCCACATGTGATTGTGAATCTGTCCGCGCATTTCTAATCCGATGGCACGGAAAATCAAAAGCCATAAAATCATAATCAAAGGCAGATAAAATCCACTGAAAGAAGATGCGTATAAAGTTGGAAAAGCAAAAAACAAAACGCCTCCCGCAGCAATCAGCCAGACTTCATTGGCGTCCCAAAAAGGTCCAATTGAATTTGTGATTACTTTTTTATCTCTTTCTGTGTCAGCAAAAAATAAATGAATAATTCCTGCGCCAAAATCATAGCCGTCTAAAACCAGATAAACAGCCAGAATTCCCATTAAAACTACGTACCAAAAAAATTCCATACTTATATTTTTTCTGTTGAAAGTTCCACATGATGAGGTCCTTTATTGATAATTTTTCCAACTAAAAGCAAAAACAGCATTCCGAGTAAAAGGTATAAACCAATGAAACCTAACAAGGTAAACAAGGTATTTCCTGAAGAAACTGTTGGCGAAGCTCCTGCTGCTGTTCGCAATAAATTGTACACCAGCCACGGCTGTCTTCCTAATTCGGCCGTATACCAGCCTGTTGTATTGGCAATATACGGAAAGGGCATCATGAACATGAGCGACCACAAAATCCATTTGGTTTGGAATAATTTTCCTCTGATTAATTGAAAAAGAGATAGAACCATTAAGCCGATAAAAACAGTTCCGAGTCCAACCATAATATGATAAGCATAATACAATCCCGAAATATTTGTTGGATGCAAATCTTCTTCAAACTGATCCAGACCTTTAATTTCCTGATCCCAATTTCCGTAAGTCAGGAAACTCAAAATATTTGGAACCGCAATTTTATTGTCCAACTTTTTATCTTTTACATCGGGCTGACCGATTAAAACAATTTCTGAACCTCTTTTTTCGGTATGAAAAATCCCTTCCATTCCTGCAAAAGTTACGGGTTGATATTTTACGACATTTTTCGCCAATAAATCTCCCGTTGGAACGGCTACAATAATGCTTGAAATCAATCCGAAGATTACTCCGGTTTTAAGAAACAATTTTCCGAAAGAAACATTCTTTTTACTTAAAATATAAAAAGCGCCAATTCCAGCAACCACAAAAGAACTTGTAACCAAAGAAGCTGCTTGATTGTGAAGATAAGAAGGCCAAAGCCAAGGATTTAGGAATAAAGCTTGAAAATTATTCAAAACAAATTTTCCGTTTTCTAAGATTTCGTAACCAACCGGATTCTGCATCCACGAATGTGTTGCAATAATTAAAAAACCGCTAGCCCAAGAACCAATCATAATTAATAATCCAGTTACAAAATGCCATTTATGTCCGAGGAGTTTTTCTCCAAATAAAAATATGCCTAAAAAAGATGATTCTAAGAAAAACGAAAACATTCCTTCCATCGCCAGCGTCTGGCCGATAATTCCTCCAGTTAATTCAGAGAACTTCGCCCAGTTGGTTCCAAACTGAAATTCCATCGGAATTCCGGTTACAACGCCCATTGCAAAATTGAGGGCGAAAATCTTCATCCAGAAATGGGTGGCGTGATTGTATTGTTCGTCTTTAGTTTTTAGATATTTCCACTTGAAGTATACAATGATGAGCGAAAGACCCATCGTAAGTTGTGGAAAAAGATAATGAAAAGTAATGGTGAACGCGAACTGCATTCGGTCATAAAAGAGCATTTCTTCCATAAGGTAATTTGTTTATGAAGTTCCACAAATTTAACCATTACAACCCGAATTGCCTCTTAAAACAACAGTTTCTTTTTAAAATTTTAAACCATATAAGTTATATAAGTAAATATAAATTTTGCTTAAAACTAAAATGAACTTATATGACTTATATGGTGAAATATTATTTCTCCAAAATTCCTTTTTCTACACTTTCGTTAATTAATCCTTCGGCATAATTCCATAGAATTTTCGAGCCATTTTTAATTACACTCTTTTTCTCATAAACTTTATCGTACTTTACTCCGAATTCTTTCCAGGTTCCGCCATTGTTAGACGTATTTTGCAAAAGAGGTTCCAAACGGTCCATAGATCTTGCAAATTTGGCTTCATTGGTTTCTCCGGCTTCAAATTCTTCCCAAATGGCAATAAATTCTCCTTTTTGCTTTTCAGGAAGTAAACCGAAAATTCTGTTTGCGCCTAAACGTTCTTCATCCGTATTATCGTGATTTTTTACAGTATCATAAATAAAAACATCTCCTGCATCTATTTCTACAATATCGTGAATCAAAACCATTTTTACGACTTTCAAAACATCAATCGGTTCGTTGGAATGTTCTGCGAGAACTATTGCCATTAAAGCCAGATGCCAACTGTGTTCCGCATCATTTTCACAGCGGTCGCTGTTGAATAATTTGGTCTTGCGCTGAATGTATTTTACTTTATCAATCTCTTTTATAAAAGCAATTTGATCTAATAAGTCTTTTGTGTTCATTTTATTTTTTGTTTTGAAATGACATTCATCATATGCAAAATTAAAGCTTAAAGCGTAATTGCTCAACTTTAAAATCATATATCTCAAATCACATGGAAGAATCTACATTTTTTTACACAAAAACCTAATTTCTGTAACATTAGTCACCCAATTTATTAAAAAACAAAGTTACCTTTGTAACCCATCATTTTACAATACCTATCATGAAAATAGAACAAATTTACACCGGATGCTTGGCACAAGGTGCATATTATATCACTTCAAATGGCGAAGCGGCCATTATTGATCCGCTTAGAGAAACACAGCCTTACTTAGATCGTTTGGAACGCGATGGCGTGAAGCTGAAATATATTTTTGAAACGCATTTTCACGCTGATTTCGTTTCTGGACACGTTGATTTAAGCAAAGAAACTGGAGCGCCAATTGTGTACGGACCAAATGCGGCCTGCGAATTTGACTGCATTTCTGCAAAAGACGGACAGGAATTCAAAATTGGAAAAATTACAATTAAAGTTTTGCACACTCCTGGACATACTATGGAAAGCTCTACTTTTTTATTAATTGACGAAAACGGAAAAGATCACGCGATTTTCTCTGGAGATACTTTATTTATTGGCGATGTCGGCCGTCCGGATTTAGCGCAAAAAGCTGCTGGAATGACACAAGATCAATTAGCTGGTATTTTATATCATTCGTTAAGAGATAAAATTATGACTTTGGCTGATGAGGTTATCGTTTATCCTGCGCATGGTGCGGGAAGTGCTTGTGGTAAAAACATGAGCAAAGAAACCGTTTCAACAATCGGAAATCAAAAAGCAACTAATTATGCTTTGCGCGCTAATATGACCGAAGCTGAATTTATTGAAGAAGTTACAGACGGTTTATTGCCTCCTCCAGCCTATTTCAGCATGAACGTTGCCATGAACAAACAAGGCTATGAAAGTTTTGAAACGGTTCTTCATAACGGAATGAAAGCTATAAACGTGAAAGAATTTGAAGCAGTTGCTGAAGAAACTGGAGCGTTAATTTTAGATACCAGAAGTGCTGTCGATTTTAGCAAAGGATTTATTCCGCAATCTATCAATATCGGAATCAACGGTGATTTTGCGCCGTGGGTTGGGACTTTAATTGCTGATGTAAAACAGCCAATTATTCTGGTTACTACAGTTGGTATGGAAGAAGAAACCGTTACGCGTTTAAGCCGTGTTGGTTTTGATACTATTATAGGACATTTGGAAGGCGGTTTTGAAGCTTGGCAAAAAGCTGGCTTTGAAACTGATACCGTAAACCGAATCACCGCAGAACAATTTGCAAACAATTTTAAATTTGGCGAAGATAAAGTGGTTGACATTCGTAAAGAGACAGAATACGAAGCAGAACATATTGATGAAGCTTTCAGCAAACCTCTAGCTTATATTAATGATTGGGTAAAAGATATTAACCCAAATGAGCATTTTTATTTGCATTGCGCCGGAGGTTACAGAAGTATGATTGCGGCTTCTATTTTACAAGCAAGAGGTTTCAGAAATTTCTCTGAAGTAGAAGGCGGTTTTGGAGCAATTTCAAAAACGAATATTCCGAAATCGGATTTTGTCTGCCAGAGTAAGGTTTTGAAAGCATAATATTGAACAAATTTTTCACCATATAAGTAATATAAGTTCATTTTAGATTGGGCGTAATCTTAACTCTTATATTTGCTTTAACTATCTAAGTCATATAAGTAAAATACGCTCCAACTTATAATTTCTTACATCACTTATATGGTTAAAAAATAAAAATCTAATTTTTTAAGGTACAGAGATGCAAAGGTGCAAAGCGACAAAGTTTTTCCCTTTGAACCTCTGCCCCTTTGAACCTTTGAACCTAAAAAAATGAGTATACTCGAAATCATTAAAGAACCTTGGCCTTGGTATATTGCAGGTCCACTAATTGGATTAACTGTTCCAATTTTATTAATTATCGGGAATAAATCTTTCGGGATTAGTTCTTCTCTTCGTCATATTTGTGCGGCTTGTATTCCTTCAAATATTTCGTTTTTTAAATACGACTGGAAAAAAGAAAGCTGGAATTTATTCTTTGTTTTGGGAATATTTTTTGGCGGTGTTATCGGGGCATATTTTTTATCAAATCCAAATCCGGTAGAAATTGCGCCTGAATTATCAGAGAAATTAGCCACTTACGGAATCACAGATCACAGTGGTTTAGTTCCGTCACAATTATTTTCTTGGGAAAGCTTATTAACGCTTCGCGGATTTATTATGATTGTTGTCGGCGGATTTTTAGTCGGTTTCGGTACTCGTTATGCGGGTGGATGTACGAGCGGACACGCTATTATGGGATTATCAAACTTACAATGGCCTTCATTAGTAGCAACAATCTGTTTTATGATTGGCGGTTTTGTAATGTCTCTTTTGATTTTACCTTATATTCTTTCACTTTAAAATTTCGAAAATGAGTTTAGAAAATAAAAATATCGACGGCGAAGGAATTAACGCAAGTCAGAAAAAAGAAAACGCATTCGCAAACCTTAAATATCTAATTGTCGGCATCTTTTTCGGAATTGTTTTCGTTAAAGCCGAAATTATCAGCTGGTTCAGAATTCAGGAAATGTTTCATCTAGAGTCATTCCACATGTATGGCGTAATTGGATGTGCTGTTTTTGTTGGATTACTATCAGTTCAATTGATTAAAAAATTCAATATTAAAACCCTTGACGGAGAAAAAATCGAAATTCAACCAAAAACATTCAGCAAAGGTCAAATCTACGGTGGATTGATGTTTGGTTTTGGATGGGCCATTACAGGTGCTTGTCCAGGTCCGCTTTTTGCGCAGATTGGAACTGGAGCAACGGTAATTATTATTACATTATTAAGTGCGATTGCCGGAACTTGGTTTTATGGATTAATTAAGGATAAGCTGCCACATTAAGATTTGTTTCATGTTTTATTTGTTTGGAGTTTCAAGTTATAAAGCACGATAAACCCGACAGGTTTTAAAAACCTGTCGGGTTTGTTGTTTAAGAAGATCTCATTCCGTTAGGAATGTCTTGTCGGTGGACTAAAATTTGTATGATGATTTTTCGTTCCGTAGGAACGTTTGATTCATATCGGATATATCATTCACATCATAACAGGTGTCCCTACAGGACACGATGACAAACAATCTTTTTTTTCTACATATGAGATATTCCTACGGAATATTAAGCATTCCCTATTTGTATTACTTTGAAATACTTGAAACCTGAAACTTAAAACAAATAAAAACTAGATTTTTTTCTTCATCCATTTTTAATTTCATTTCGTTAAGTTTGCTTCAAACAACATTTCCCAAAATAAATACCTAGAATAAAGCATGAATCGCTCCGAACAATTATCCAAATTACAAAATACCGAAAAATGGGACGTAATCATAATTGGCGGAGGTGCAAGCGGTCTCGGAACTGCAATCGACGCTGCAAGCCGTGGTTATAAAACTATTTTACTGGAAGCTATTGATTTTGCAAAAGGAACTTCGAGCCGAAGCACCAAACTGGTTCATGGCGGGGTACGTTATCTGGAACAAGGCGATATTCATTTGGTTAGAGAAGCTTTAAAAGAAAGAGGTTTGCTGGCTCAAAACGCAAATCATTTAGTCAAAAATCAATCATTTGTTATTCCTAATTATAATTGGTTCGCTGGTTATTTCTATACGTTCGGATTAAAGATTTACGATTTATTGTCGGGAAGTCTGAGTTTAGGAAGTTCTAAATATCTTTCGAAAAAGAAAACGATTCAACTACTTCCAAACGTTGAGGAAAACGGTTTAAAAAATGGTGTTATTTATCACGACGGACAATTTGATGATTCTCGTTTAGCTATAAATATGGCGCAAACTGCTGTAGAAAATGGAGCTTATGTTTTAAATTATACTAAAGTTGTCAATTTAGTTAAAGACGAAAAAAATCAGATTACTGGCGTAATTGCTGTAGATCAGGAAAGCGGTATTAAATATGAATTGAAAGGATCGGTTGTGATAAACGCAACTGGTGTTTTTACAAATGCTATCATGAAACTTAATGATAATGTTTACAAGAAATATATTGTTCCAAGTCAAGGTATACATTTAGTTTTTGATAAATCTTTTCTTCCTGGTGAAAATGCTTTAATGATTCCAAAAACAAAAGACGGACGAGTTTTATTTGCTGTTCCATGGCACAATCACGTTGTAGTGGGAACAACTGATACTTTAATTAAAAAACAAAGTTTAGAGCCGATTGCTTTAGAAAGCGAAATTCAATTTGTTTTGGAAACTTCTCAAAGATTCTTAGCCAAGAAACCAACAAGAGCCGATGTATTATCTGTTTTTGCTGGATTACGTCCGTTGGCGGCGCCTAAAGAAGAAGGTAAAAGTACCAAAGAAGTTTCGAGAAGCCATAAAATTATAGTTTCAGAAACTGGCTTAATAACGATTACTGGAGGTAAATGGACTACGTATAGAAAAATTGCCGAAGATATTATTGACAAAGCAATACTAAAAGGTAAACTGCCTAAAAAAAGTTGTAATACCCAGCATTTATCCATTCACGGAAATAAACCAACCAACTCTTTAGATAGAGAAAATCACCTTTATATATATGGTTCTGATATTCCTAAAATAATAGAACTTCAGGAAAGTCAGCTTGAGTTAAAAGAGAAACTGCATCCAAAATACGAATTCACAATGGCAGAAGTTGTTTGGGCAATTCGTTATGAAATGGCTAGAACTGTGGATGATATTTTGGCTAGACGTGTTCGTTTATTATTTTTAGATGCCAGGGCTGCAATAGAAGTTTCTGAAAAAACAGCACGATTAATTGCCAAAGAATTAGGACACGATGAAGTATGGATTTCTAAAGAAATTTCAAATTTTAATCAAATTGCGAAAGGTTTTCTCCTTCCTGAATACCAATAAATCATGATTTTTGATCATTTCTTCGAAGATTTGCCTTAAAATCATCTTACAAAAACTGTTTCGAATTATTTTTTAAAGAAAATCTTTTCTCAATTTTAAAAAATAGTTAAACACAACAATTTCAATACATTATATTAAATATTTGTTTTAAATTTAGCATCAAATTAATCTCGATTTTGTTCTTATAAATTTTGATTTCTTCGTATTAACAAAAAATTAACAAAACACTTGTATATACAACTATTAAAAGTTATACATTTGTATATACAAATTATACACTTACGACTATGACAATTGAAGAGGTTATTAAGAGTACGGTTAAGATGGATAATGCGAAAAAGGTTATTCTGAATATCATGTACACACAAAATGTGATTCAGGATCATTTCAACGAGTTGATCAAACCGTATGATTTATCTGGAGAGCAATATAATGTGTTACGTATATTAAGAGGGCAAAAAGGGAAACCTGCCAATATGTGCGTAATACAAGAACGAATGCTTGCTAAAACGAGCAACACAACACGATTGGTTGACAAATTATTATTAAAAGAATTTGTTACCCGAAATGTCTGCCCAGATAATCGAAGAAAAATAGAAGTCTTAATCACGCAAAAAGGATTGGACGTTTTAAAAGAATTAGATCCGAAAGTAGATGCGCATGAAAACACATTTGCTGAAAATTTAAAACCAGATGAACTGGTATTCTTAAATCAATTATTAGAAAAATTTAGAACCAATAAATAAAATAATAAATACTATGAGCAATTTCTTAGAAAATCAAAATTGGAGATATGCAACCAAACAATTTGATGCTTCAAAAAAGATATCAGATGCCGATTTAAATACATTAAAAGAAGCTGTTAGATTAAGCGCTTCTTCTTACGGATTACAACCTTATAAAGTGGTTATTGTTGAAAATCCAGAAATTAGAGAACAATTAAAAGGAGCCGCTTATGGACAAGGTCAGATTACAGATGCTTCTCACCTATTCATTTTTGCAAATGATTTAAGCCTTGACGCAGTTTCTGTTGATAAATACATCAGCAATATCAGCGAAGTAAGAGGTGTTCCAGCTGAAGCCTTAGGAGGATTCAGCGATATGATGAAAAATGTAATTGCAAATTTATCTGCAGATGCAAAACATATCTGGACTGCAAAGCAAACTTATTTAGCTCTAGGAAACTTATTAAATGCTGCTGCAGAATTAAAAATTGATGCAACTCCGATGGAAGGTTTCAATGCGGGAAAATTCAACGAAATCTTAGGTTTCGATAAACTAGGTCTAAATGCTTCTGTTATCGCTACAATAGGTTACAGACACGATGAGGACAACTCTCAGCACTTTAAAAAAGTTAGAAAATCACACGAGGAATTATTTATCACTATATAATTATTTATTAATCAAATTCAAATTTTAATTTTAACAAACATGAAAAATTTAAAAACAATTGCAATAGCATTATTCGTAGCAGCAGCTGGAATCTCAGTAAACGCTCAAACTAAAAAAATCGACGTAAAAGCATCTACTATCAAATGGGTAGGTAAAAAAGTAACTGGAGAGCACTCTGGAACTGTAAACTTCAAAGAAGGTGCAGTAGTTTTCAAAGGAAAAAAATTAGTTGGTGGTAGCTTCACTGTTGACATGACTTCTTTAACTTCTACAGATTTAACTGGAGAATACCAAGGAAAATTAAATGGTCACTTAAAAGCTGACGATTTCTTCGGAACTGAAAAATTCCCAACTTCAAAATTAGTTTTCAAAACTATCGGTGCAAAATCTGCTGACGTTTACACTGTAACTGCAGATTTAACTATCAAAGGAATTACTAAACCAGTAACTTTTGACATCACTGTAAAAGGAAACACTGCTACAACTGCTTTCAAAGTTGACAGAACTAAATACGATATTAAATACGGATCTGGTAGTTTCTTCGAAGGTTTAGGAGACAAAACTATCAATGACGAATTTGAATTAGCTGTAGCTTTAAAATTCTAATTTAGGACTTACTAATTCATACATTACGATAAACCCCAACAGTTTTAGGCTGTTGGGGTTTATTTTTTTTTATAAAACTTTCCATAAACATAACGTTCGTAACTTTAAAATAACACATTCGTAATAAGCATCGGGGTTTTGATTAACATATGGCTTCTAATTTTGGGAAAATTAAAAAAATCAAAAACTAGAAATTAAAATTATAGTTATGAAAACAAAATTACGAATTGCATTTATTACTCTGATTAGCAGCTTTTTTCTACACGCTCAACAGCAATCAAAAGGAATCATCGGTACATCAAACTGGATGAACAATTGGACAAACTTTAAACCGGCTGTAAATGAGTATAATGAAGCAACCAATATAATTGCCGGAACTATCGATAAAGATACTCGTTTATTAAAGCGCAATACTTACCATTTAGTTGGTGTTGTTTACGTTACCAACAATGCCACTTTGACTATTGAACCTGGAACAGTAATTCGCGGTGATGACAAAACCTGCGGTACACTTGTAATCACAAACGGATCAAAAATTATTGCAGAAGGTCTTGAAACGGATCCAATTGTTTTTACATCAGAAAATGAAAAAAACAACAGAAAACCAGGTGATTGGGGCGGTATTATCATTTTAGGAAAAGCGCCAATAAATACTTTAGGAGGTGTGAATACTTTACCTTTTGACCTAGAAGCCACTTTAAATCATTACGGAGGCCAAGATCCTGAAGATAATTCTGGAATTTTAAAATATGTTAGAATCGAATATGCAGGAAGAAAATTGAGTGCTTCAAAAGAACTTAACGGTCTTTCTTTGGCTGGAGTTGGAAGAAAAACAATTGTAAGTAATATTCAAATCAGCTTCTCTAACGACGATTCTTTCGAATGTTACGGAGGTGATTTGAATCTGAGTAATCTAATTTCGTACCGAACTACAGACGACGATTTTGATTTTACGCAGGGCGCGCAAATCAACATTACAAACAGTATTGCAATTCGTCATCCTTTTTCTTCAGATATTTCAGGCTCAAGATGTTTCGAGGTCGATTCTTATGAAAAAATCACTAATACTGATATGACAAAAAAGATGACTAAAATAAATGCGAGCAACATTACTTTGGTCAATTTAGAAGAAAACAATCAAGGTTTGGTTCGAGAATCTGCTTATATTAAAGAAAATACATTTTTTAGCTTGACAAATAGTGTTGTTTCAGGATTTACACCTTTTGCTTTATTAGAAGGAGCAATCGGAAATGGAGAAGCTAATTTGTCGAAAATCACTTTTAAAAATATCATTGCAAATAATTGCGTCGGAGAAATTGAAAGCGAATCATCAAGCAATAATTCTGGAATAAAAAGTTATTACAGCAACCCTGCAAATGGAATAGAATTTACCAAAATAAAGCTAAATGAGTTATTTGCACTTCCAAATATCAAAGGAAATCCAGATTTTAGATTAAATGTAAACAATACAATAGCTATTGGAAATTAAGGGTTTGAAGTAGTGTATCTATATAAAATTTAACAAATTTTCAGATTTCGAAAAGATTTTTTTGAAAATTTATGTACTTCAATTCAAATTACATTTATATCTTTGCTTCAACAAAAACAAATATGAACACGATTTTAAACAATACTTGGTGGTGGAACAATTTACGTCAGACGTCGTGAACAAAGCTTCCTATGGTATTGTAAAACTATAAAATATAAAAGGCTTGTCATCACGACAAGCCTTTTTTTTTGGCCGAAACTCAAACACAATTAAAAAATTAAAAAACATAAATTTTGAAACCTTTTATACTTAACACACATTACAAGCAAATTCTGGCAGACACGATTACGCCGGTAAGCATTTATTTTAAAATCAGAGATAAATTTCCAAATAGTCTATTATTAGAAAGTAGTGATTACCACGGAAATGACAACAGTTTTTCTTATATCTGCTGCAATCCGATTGCAACAATAAAAATCGAAAACGAAGTTATTTCTAAAACTTTTCCTGACGGAACTTCAGAAACTTTAAATATTGATGCTTCAACGAATATTCCGCAGGTAATTCAGGAATTTTCTAGTCAATTTAAATCGGAAAAAAACGACTTTAAATTTATCAATAATGGGTTGTTCGGATACATTTCTTATGATGCTGTTCGTTATTTCGAGAAAGTTTCGATTGCTAAAAAAGATACCGCAACTTCGATTCCAGATGTATTTTATGCGGTTTATCAAAACATTATTGCAATTAACCACTTTAAAAACGAAGCATACATTTTCTGCCACAGCGTAGACGGAAAAAACAATATTGCAGAAATTGAACAATTGCTTCAATCTAGAAATATCGCTTCATATAAATTCTCCAAAGAAGGTGAAGGTTTCTCCAATCTAACGGACGAAGAATTCAAGCAAAATGTAGCTTTAGCTAAAAAACATTGTTTTAGAGGAGATGTTTTCCAATTGGTTCTTTCCAGAAGATTTTCACAAGGTTTTAAAGGTGACGAATTTAATGTGTACAGAGCTTTAAGAAGCATCAATCCTTCTCCGTATTTATTCTTTTTTGATTATGGAGATTTCAAAATATTTGGGTCTTCGCCCGAAGCACAAATTATCGTAAAGAACAGAAAAGCCGAAATTCACCCAATTGCTGGAACTTTCAAAAGAACTGGAAACGACGAACAAGATGCGCTTTTAGCAAAACAACTTTCGGAAGATAAAAAAGAAAACAGCGAACACGTTATGTTGGTCGATCTTGCCAGAAACGATTTAAGCAGAAACGGACACGATGTCAATGTAGAAAAATACAGAGAAGTTCAGTTTTTCTCTCACGTCATTCACTTGGTTTCAAAAGTTACAGGACATTTACACGACAAAGCGACAACGATGCAGGTTGTTGCCGATACTTTCCCTGCTGGAACTTTAAGCGGTGCGCCAAAACACAGAGCGATGCAATTGATTGAAGACTTCGAAAAAACTAATCGTAACTTTTACGGCGGAGCTATCGGCTTCATGGATTTTGAAGGAAACTTTAACCACGCAATTATGATTCGAACTTTCCTTTCAAAAAATCATCAATTACATTGTCAAGCCGGCGCTGGAATTGTTGCAAGTTCTGACGAAGAAAGCGAAATGCAGGAAGTGTACAACAAATTAAGAGCACTGAATACAGCACTTGAAATGGCAGAAAAGATTTAGTTTCAAGTTTGTTTTGTTTCAAGTTTCAATTTGTTGAAACCTGAAACCTGAAACTTGAAACAATTAAAAACAAAAAACTATAAAAACCATGAAAAAAGCAATATCAATTTTAGTTTTAATTATTAGTATGACAGCTTGTAATTTAGAAAAAGAACGTAATCCGATTGAAGGAACCTGGCGTCTTATATCGGCAGAAACGACAGAGAAAGATTCTACTTTTTCTACTTTCAATACCAAAACTAAAATGATTAAAATTATTAATGAAACGCATTTTGCTTTTTTTAATCATGATTTGAAAAACGGAAAAGATTCAACAAATGCCGTGTTTTTTGGCGGAGGCGGAAAATATACTTTGAAAGACAGTACTTATACAGAACATTTAGAGTTTTTCAATAATCGCAATTGGGAGGACAACAGTTTTGAATTTACAGTGAAAGTTCAAAACGACACATTGATTCAAACGGGTGTAGAAAGAGTAGAGAAATTAGGAATCGACCGAATTATTACTGAAAAGTACGTTCGAGAAAAATAAAAATTTAGTTTCAAGTTTTTTCGTTTCAAGTTTCAAGTTATTGGAACGCGAAACTTGAAACCTGAAACTTTGAAACAAAAAACAACACAATGAAAAAGATTTTAGTTATAGACAATTACGATAGTTTTACTTACAACTTAGTGCACTATTTAGAAGATTTAAACTGCGAAGTTACCGTTTACAGAAACGACGAATTTGATATTGACGAAATTGCTTCTTTCGAGAAAATTTTACTTTCTCCAGGACCAGGAATTCCAGACGAAGCAGGTTTATTAAAAGCTGTCATTCAGAAATACAGTCCAACGAAAAGTATTTTGGGCGTTTGCTTAGGACAGCAGGCAATCGGAGAAGTTTTTGGAGGAACACTTACAAACCTTGACAAAGTGTATCACGGTGTTGCCACTCATGTAAAAACGGTTGTTGACGACGAAATTTTGTTTGAAGGTTTAGGAAAAGAATTCGAAGTTGGCCGTTACCATTCTTGGGTTGTAGACACGAACCTTCCAGACGAATTAGAAGCCACTTCGTTTGATGAAAATGGACAAGTAATGTCGCTTCGTCACAAAAATTATGATGTAAGAGGCGTACAATTTCATCCAGAAAGTGTTTTAACTCCAAACGGAAAAAAAATGCTGGAGAATTGGGTGAAGAGTTAAAATGATTTTTGTCAAGAAATCTAATCATAAAAAACCAGTTCAAAAATTTTATTTTAACTTTCAAGGATTAACATCAACTTGTTAATTCTTGAAAAAGTTAAACTTTAAAACCAATCAAAAATGAAAAAAATTCTACTCAGTTTATTTATTCTTATTTCGGCCTATTCATTTGCAGCTGACATAAACGGTAAAGTATTTTTAGATAATGTTGTTACTTTTGAAAATTGCACGATAACATTCACTCCTGTATCGCCAAGTGCAGTTTTCTCTCAAACCACATCTCTATCAAATGGTACATTTACAGCTAATGTTGCAAATGGTGTTTATAATATTAAGTATGAAAAAAATGGGTATCAAACTTATGAATTATTAAACTATTTTATAAATGGAAATGCAACGTTAAACGATATCACTTTATCTTCTAACAATTTAGTTTTAGTAAATGGTAACGTTAGTGGATTATGGACAAAAGGCAATACCTATAGAGTTACAGGAAATATAATTGTTCCTGCCGGACAAACATTAACGATTGAAGAGGGAGTTGACGTAAAATTTGATGGTTATTATTCTTTAACTGTTAATGGTACTTTATTAGCAAATGGTACCGCTGATAAATATATTAGATTTACATCGAACAGCACTTCCCCATCAAAAAAAGATTGGAATCAAATAGTTGTAAATGGTATTTCAAAAATGGATTATTGCATTATAGAGTATGGAAAAGCAAAGAATGATGACAATATTGGTATTTTAAACATAACAGGAAACCTGACTTTAACAAACAGTATCGTTAGAAATTCTGAGCAAAGTGCTATAAGTATCCGAAATGCAGGAAATATTGTGGTTGAAAAAAATAAAATATACAATTGCGCTTATGGATTTTCAATCTATACAACAGGAAAAGTTATAATTCAAAACAATGAAATATACAATCACATTTGGATAGGTATAAATATATATCAGGCTTCTACATTATCAATTTTTAAAGATAATATTATTCATGATTGTACATATCAGGGTATACAATCGATTGAATTTAACTACAAAATTGAAAGAAACATAATATTCAATACTGGAACTGCAATATTTGTTACTTACGGCCAGCCAACAATCATTAATAATACATTAATTTATAATCAACATGGTATTGGTTTATATGATAATCCATCGATAATACCAAATCCTATTATTAATTCAAATATCATAAGTAACAATTCAAATTATGCAATTTATTCTAGTGGAACATACAAACCTCAATTAGTTTCTTATAATTTAATTTACAATAATGGTTCTGGAATAGGTAATCTATTACCTGTAGGTGTGGGCACCATTATTACAACAAATAAAAACAATACACCTGCAGATGCCTATTACAATATTTTTGTTGATCCTCAATTTGAATCTACTGTTTTAGGAAATAACAATTTCTGTGATTTAAGAAGTGATTCTCCTGCGGTAGATGCCGGTGATCCATCTATAGTTATATTAAATGGTACTATTGCTGATATAGGTGCAAAAGAATTAGGCGGGAATTTATCAACTGGAGACTTTACAAATCCTAAGTCAATAACTGTTAAAGTTTTTCCTAATCCAACATCTGATTATTTATCTTTTGAAACAAACCAAAATTTAACTTTCGATTCAATTAAGTTCTTTGATATTAATGGAAAAACTATTGATCAAGTAAAGTTGTCAAATTCTACCTCTGCCTATCAATGGAAAGTGTCTGACCATCTTACAAAAGGAGTATACTTATACACAATTATGAATGGCAGTACCTCCATTAGCTCAGGAAAATTTATAAAAAAATAAACAAATTCTATTCTTAACAATAGAACACAACTTAGAATAAAAAAATGAAAACAATATTAAATAAATTAATCAACCACGAAGTGCTTTCTAAAGAAGAAGCAAAAAACGTTTTGATTAATATCTCAAGCGGTCAATACAATCCGAGTCAGATCTCGGCATTTTTGACTGTTTTTATGATGCGAAGCATTACGATTGATGAACTTTCGGGCTTTCGCGAAGCTTTATTAGAACTTTGCATCCGTGTAGATTTATCGGCTTATAATACTATTGATTTGTGTGGAACGGGCGGTGACGGAAAAGATACTTTCAATATTTCAACTTTGGCTTCTTTTGTTTCGGCTGGAGCAGGAATTAAAGTAGCAAAACATGGAAATTACGGAGTTTCGTCTATTTCTGGATCGAGCAACGTGATGGAAAAAATGGGAATAAAATTTAGTAACGATCCAGGATTTTTAGAAAAATGTATGGAGAAAGCTGGAATCTGCGTTTTACACGCTCCCCTATTTCACCCAGCTATGAAAAACGTTGGCCCGATCAGAAAAGAATTAGCGGTAAAAACATTCTTTAATATGTTGGGACCAATGGTAAATCCAGCATTTCCACAAAATCAATTGGTCGGCGTTTTCAATTTAGAATTGGCGAGAATGTATGCTTATTTGTACCAAAATACGAATGTAAACTTTACGATACTTCATTCGCTTGACGGATATGATGAAATTTCATTAACAGGTCCAACCAAGATTATTACCAGTCATATGGAAGGAATGTTGAATCCAAGTGATTTAGGCGTTAGACTTTTATCTCAAACCGAAATCGAAGGCGGAAAAACCATTGAAGAATCTGCTGCAATTTTCACCAATATTATTTCTGGAAAAGGAAATGAAGCGCAGAATAATGTGGTTTGTGCGAATGCAGCAATGGCAATTTCAACCGTGACAAAATGTTCTCCACAAGAAGGTTTTGAACTGGCAAAAGAAAGTTTATTCTCTGGAAAAGGATTGAAAGCTTTACAAACATTACAAGAATTAAGTAAATAATTTTTTAGTTTCAGGTTTAAGGTTTCAAGTTATTAGAACGTGAAACTAAAAAGACTTGAAACTTGAAACAAATAAAAACAAACACAAATTTCACGAATTTGCACTAATTAAATTTGCGCCTTTGTGACTTTGCGGCAAAACAACAACAATGAATATTTTAGATAAAATAATAGTAGACAAAAAACGAGAAGTGATTCTAAAGAAATCAATTATTCCGGTTTCTCAGTTGGAAGCTTCAGTGTTTTTTGGAAAACAAACCATTTCATTAAGTCAAAACTTAAGAAACAGCAATTCTGGAATTATCGCAGAACACAAACGTCGTTCGCCTTCAAAATCTATTATCAACAATAATTTTACGGTTGAAGAAGTGGTAAAAGGTTACGAAAATGCAGGTGCTTGCGGAATTTCGGTTTTAACAGACGGAAAATATTTTGGAGGCTCGCTTGACGATTTACTTTTAGCAAGAGCATCAGTAAATATTCCGCTTTTGCGAAAAGAATTTATCGTAGACGAATATCAAATTTTAGAAGCAAAAGCTCACGGAGCCGATTTGATTTTATTAATCGCAGCAGTTTTAACGAGAGAAGAAATCAAATCTTTATCTGAATTTGCTAAGAATTTAGGTTTAGAAGTTCTTTTGGAAGTTCACAATCTGGAAGAACTAGAAAAATCAATTATGCCGACATTGGACATGATTGGTGTAAACAACAGAAATCTAAAAACCTTCGAAGTAAGTTTAGATTTCAGTAAAGAATTGGCAGAAAAAATTCCAGACGAATTTGTAAAAGTTTCGGAAAGCGGTATTTCATCTATTGAAGCTATTCACGAGTTAAAACCGTATGGCTACAAAGGTTTTTTAATTGGAGAAAACTTCATGAAAACCGATAACGCAGGTCAAGCAGCAACAGAATTTATTAGTAGAATAT
The DNA here is from genome assembly GCF_042678225.1 of Flavobacterium artemisiae. Taxonomy (NCBI): domain Bacteria; kingdom Pseudomonadati; phylum Bacteroidota; class Flavobacteriia; order Flavobacteriales; family Flavobacteriaceae; genus Flavobacterium; species Flavobacterium artemisiae. Next base: position 594,422 of record NZ_JBHUDZ010000007.1, read on the forward strand.
AATTTTAGTTTGCCACAAATTACACAAATTTCCACGAATTAAATTAGTGTAATTCGAGTAATTCGTGGCAAAAAAAACAAAAACTTAGTGTCCTTGGCACTTTCGTGGCAAAAATAAGCACAAAGCTTTGTGAACTTAATCTTTTCAAAGCATAATCAAACACAAAAAACCTTAGCGCACTTTGCGGTAAAAAACACAACGAAAATGAAACTCAAAATATGCGGCATGAAATATCCAGAAAATATCCTCGAAGTAGGCGCGCTCCTACCCGATTATATGGGATTTATTTTCTGGGAAAAGTCCGCTAGATATTGCAATGGGAATGTTCCCGAACTGATAAAAACAATCAAAAAAGTGGGCGTTTTTGTCAATCAAAGTCAGAAAGAAATTCTGGAGAAAGTCGAAAAATACAATTTACAAGCCGTTCAATTGCATGGAGAAGAATCAGTTGAATTTTGTTCAGCTTTAAAGGAAAAACTTCCAAAGAAAATTGAAATCATCAAAGTATTTTCTGCAGATGAAAATTTCGATTTTGAAGTTATAAAACCTTTTGAAGAAGTCGCTGATTATTTCCTGTTTGATACCAAAGGAAAACTTCCAGGCGGAAATGGGACAACTTTCGACTGGACAATATTAAAAAAATACAATTCCAAAAAGCCCTTTTTCTTAAGTGGCGGTATCGGAATTAAAGAATTGAAGGCCATTGAAGAAATTTCAAAAACCAATTTACCGATTTATGCAGTCGATATAAACAGTAAATTTGAAATCGAACCGGGGCTTAAAAACAAAAATTTATTAACCAACTTCAAGCGAAAATTTGAGGTTGCAAACTTTTAAAATTTCAAAAAATGAGTTTTAACGTTAACGAAAAAGGATATTACGGAGAATTTGGCGGTGCTTATATTCCAGAAATGTTATATCCGAATGTAGAAGAACTACGTCAGAAATACTTAAGTATAATGGACGAACCTGACTTTAAAGTGGAGTTTAACCAACTGCTTAAAGATTATGTTGGACGCCCTAGTCCGTTGTATTTTGCAAAACGTTTGTCTGAAAAGTACAATACCAAAGTTTACTTAAAAAGAGAAGATTTAAATCATACAGGAGCACACAAAGTAAACAATACCATTGGGCAAATTTTGCTTGCAAAACGTTTAGGCAAAAAAAGAATTATTGCCGAAACAGGAGCAGGACAGCACGGCGTAGCTACTGCAACGGTTTGTGCTTTAATGGGAATTGAATGCATTGTTTATATGGGTGAAATTGACATTGCGCGCCAAGCACCAAACGTAGCACGTATGAAAATGTTAGGCGCAGAAGTTCGTCCAGCACTTTCAGGTTCAAGAACTTTAAAAGACGCTACAAACGAAGCAATTCGCGATTGGATCAACAATCCGGTTGACACACATTATATTATCGGATCGGCAATTGGACCCCATCCTTACCCAGATATGGTAACGCGTTTTCAGAGCATTATTTCAGAAGAAATTAAATGGCAGTTAAAAGAAAAAGAAGGCCGCGAAAATCCTGATTATGTAGTGGCTTGCATTGGCGGCGGAAGTAATGCTGCCGGAACGTATTACCACTTTTTGCACGAACCAGAAGTGGGAATTATTGCTGTTGAAGCTGCTGGAATGGGCGTTGACAGTGGTCATAGTGCTGCAACAAGCAAATTAGGAAAAGTAGGAATTATTCACGGTTGCAAAACCCTTTTAATGCAGACTCCAGACGGACAAATTACAGAGCCTTATTCTATTTCCGCAGGTTTAGATTATCCTGGAGTTGGACCTTTGCATGCACATTTAGCACAATCTGGAAGAGGAGAATTTTTCTCAGTTACCGATGATGATGCTATGAATGCTGGTCTTCAATTAACCAAATTGGAGGGAATTATTCCTGCTATCGAAAGTGCTCACGCCTTTGCTGTTTTAGATCAGAAAAAATTTAAACCTACAGATGTTGTAGTGATCAGCCTTTCTGGCCGCGGTGATAAAGATTTAGATAATTATATTGATTACTTTAAATTGTAATAAAAATTGTAATTTGGACCTTCGGATCAAGCCATCACGAATGCTAACAAATTAAGAGAAAATTATAATTATGGAACTATTATTCTCATACGGAACATTAAGATCGAAACAAATTCAAATGCAGATTTTTAATAAAGTTTTAGTTGGATCACCAGATCAAATACTGGGTTTCAAACTTAAAAGTTTACAAATAGAAGAAGAATTTGGAATGGCAGATTATGTTGTGGCTGTACCAAGCGAAAGTTTGGAGGACATTATACATGGTGCTGTTTTTGAAGTTTCTAATCCAGAACTGTTAAAAGTAGATCAATTCGAATCTAATTCATACAAGAGGGTTCAAGTCAAACTTCAATCTGGAAGAACGGCTTGGATTTACACCGAAAATAAATAATCAAAAATGATTTTAGCGGCAGCGCAAACAAAACCAAACAGATACAATATTGATGCTAATTTATTAGATCATTATCGTCTTATTGAATTAGCTGGTCAAAATGGAGCAGATTTGATTGTATTTCCAGAAATGTCTATCACAGGATATGAAAGGATTGATGCAGCACCTCTAGCTTTTACAAAAGACGATTCTAGAATTAATTATCTCAAAGAATTGGCTGCAAAACATAAAATCATCATTATTGCAGGTGCGCCGATTATAATTGATTCCGAGATGTTTATCGGTCAATTTGTAATTGCTCCAGATCAATCGGTTTCTATTTACACAAAGCAATTTTTGCATGAAGGTGAAGATGAATTCTTTATTTCTTCGTTCAATTATAATCCGATGATTGAGATCGAAAACAAGAAAATTTCTTTTGCAATTTGCGCTGATATTGACAATCCAAAGCATCCTGAAAATGCTTCGAAAAAAGGTACAGATATTTATATTGCGAGCATCTTCTTTTCGCCAAACGGAATTCCGAGTGCATATCGGGATTTACAAAGTTATGCTGCTAAACATCAAATGAATGTTTTAATGTCCAATTTTGCGGGAGAATCTTGGGGTTCGCCATCTGCAGGACAAAGCGCTTTTTGGAATAATAAAGGGGAATTAATTGCCCAAATGAATGACTCAGATTCTGGATTATTAATTGTTGAAAGCAAAAATAATAATTGGGAAAGTAGAGTTTTGAAAATTTAAAAATCAAAGATTTAAAAAGTTTTTTTACGCAGATTTTACAGATTTAAACAGATTTTAATTAAAATAAAATCATGTTGATCTGCTTAAATCATTCTAAATCTGCGTGAAACAAACTTTTAATCTTTGGCAAAACAAAACATAAACATACCTAACAGGTTTTAAAAACCTGTTAGGATAAAAAATATTAGAAATGAACAGAATAACTCAGAAATTACAAGAAGATAAAAAGATTTTGTCAATTTACTTTTCGGCAGGATTTCCTAATTTGAATGACAGCGTTCAGATTATTCAGGATTTAGAGAAAAACGGAGTTGATTTAATCGAAATCGGATTGCCTTTCAGCGATCCTTTGGCAGACGGACCGACAATTCAGGCGAGTTCGACAACGGCTTTACAAAACGGAATGACAACGCAGCTTCTTTTTGATCAGCTTAAAAATATCCGCGAAAGCGTAAAAATTCCGTTGATTATTATGGGATATTTTAATCCGATGTTGCAATATGGTGTTGAAGCTTTCTGCCAAAAATGTGCTGAAATCGGAATTGACGGTTTAATTATTCCAGATCTTCCGGTTGATGTTTATGCAGATGAATACAAAGCTATTTTCGAAAAATATGGCTTAATAAACGTTTTCCTTATTACGCCTCAAACTTCAGACGAACGTATTCGTTTTATTGACAGCGTTTCGAACGGATTTATTTATATGGTAAGTTCTGCGAGCGTTACGGGTTCACAAGCTGGATTTGGAGATACTCAAGAAACTTATTTCGAGAGAATTGCTCAAATGAATTTGAAAAACCCACAGATTGTTGGTTTCGGAATTTCGAACAAAGAAACTTTCAATCAAGCTACTAAATACGCAAAAGGAGCTATTATAGGAAGTGCCTTTGTTAAGCATTTATCCGAAAATGGAAGTGGAAAAATTTCGGAGTTTGTTGGAGGGATTCGATAGAATTTCTTTTCAAAATATAAATTGAGACGGCGTTTAATTTTTTAAATGCCGTTTTTTTTATTACTAAATTGTGTTGATAGATAATTATATTTATAAAGAAATTTATCCTAAAAATTATATGAAGAAACTGAATTTAGTTCTATTTATATCTGGTGTCTTTTTACTTTTTGCAAGCTGTAAAAAAGACGAGACTTTTTCGCAAATATCTTACAATAAAAAAGCTAATGAATTGATTCAACAGATTATTACAGATGATTCATGTGCATGCATTTTAGAAATACCGCAAGAGTCAATGATTAAAACAAGAAATAATGAACATCCAGATATTGAAATTAATATCGAGCCATTTATTGTCAAAAAACTTCATCTAAAAAACACAAAACAATTGGATAGCTTAGAAAAAGTTTCCGAAAAATTCATCTTAGATACTTTTTTTTTAAAGCAAAAAAATATCCAAATTATCAAAAGAGATTTTGTTTTAGACACAGCGATTAAAGACAGAGACCTCATTCTCTTAAAAAAATGTCCAAAAGGTATTTTATGTTTTTCGAAACCTATTATAGATGAACGAAATAATGTTGCAGGAATATTCTATACGCCAATGTTCGTCTGTTTAGGAAGTCCTTTATATATTTATAAATTCGAAGATAACAGGTGGATTATAAAGCAATAAAAATTCAGATATCACTTAAAAATAACATCTAAATTCTACTTATGAAAATTTGCAAGCTCATTATGTTTGTATCTACTCTGATTCTTTTTACAAACTGTGATAATAGTTGGGATTTATCAGAATTGTATGTTTTAAAAATTGAAAATTCTTCAAAAGTTATTTATAAATATGATGCTTGGGGAGGGCGAGATTCACATAAATTTGGATATATAATTTTAGATTCAATTTATGTATTTGATATTAATAATACTGAATCATTACCTTTTCAATATTTTGAAACCGTTCCAACAAAACAGAATATTTCTGGTGTTGTCTGCGAAGAATTTGATGATCAAATAGCCACTAACAAAATCTTTACTCCTTTAAAAATTAAGGATAGTGAGGAAAAAGAAATTAAAGTTACAACTAAGATTTTCCAAAATGAAGGATTTTTGCTTAGAAATCAAGGTTATAAAAGATATCAATTTGAAACATTTAAAGAATCTCGCGATAGTATTTTCTTTTATAATTTAAATGATATTAAGAGTTTGGAGCCTGAACATTTAGATGTTTTAAGAGTCAAAAAAACAAATGTTTTTATCAGAACAAAAAGCCCAAACATTGTTTCACAAATAGAAATTGAAGATTTGAAATTATCCCCAAAAAATGAAATTATTTCTAATATCCAATATGATCTGACACCAAAAAACAAAACTGACATTCGATCATTTTCTAATATTGGTATTTTTAAGCAAGTGAAATTACCAAAAAATTAAATTGAAAACAATTAGCCTGAGAGAGTAGATTTTTCAGGCTTTTTTTGCTCTATGTACAAACCTAAAGTCCAAAACACCGAAACTGTTTTATGTTAATGTTATGTTAAAATAAAATTAAACAAGTGTTTAAATTAAACAAGTGTTTAATTTTGTACTCGATTAGAAACAATACTATGTCAAACATCGAATTAAACGACAAAAAAATTCAGATTCTTGAAGTCGCAGAAAGACTTTTTTCTGAGAAAGGATTTGAAGGAACCTCGATACGCGATATTTCTAAAGAGGCAAAAATTAATATTGCCATGGTTTCGTATTATTTTGGATCAAAAGAAAAGCTATTAGAAGCTTTGATTCTTCATAAAACTGTTGATCTAAAATTACAACTCGAAAATTTATTGCAGGAAAATCTCGAACCTCTTGAAAAAGTCAAGAAATTAATCGAAATTTACGTTAACCGAATTTGCCTTAACAAAGGCATTTACAGGGTTTTACATTTTGAACTTAACAATAAAAAACGAGAAAAAAGCTTAAATGCTTTTACGGAACTTAAAAAAGGAAATCTAAAAGCTGTAGAGAGTATTATCAAACAAGGTCAGGACCAGGGTGTTTTCAGAAAAGATATTACGATTCAACTGATTACTCCTACTATCATTGGAACCTTTTTTCACTTTCACATGAATCGTTCTTTCTTCGAAGAATTACTGGATTTAAAAACTGAAGAAATGTTTAACAATTACATTAAAAACGATCTTACAAAGCACATTCAACAAACTATAAAAGCGCTACTTGTTTATGAAAATTAGTCAATTAATGCTCTTTGGAGTTTTCTTTATCGGAATATCTTCAATAGAAGCACAAGAAAAAACAAGTTTAACCTTAGACGAAGCCGTTAAAATGGCATGGGAAAAGAGTAACGAAGTTACGCTTGCCAACACTAAGGTAAACTCAAAAAAATATGAACTTCAGTCGGTTAAAAATAACCAATATCCAGATTTAAAAATTTCGGGGCAATACCAAAGATTAACAAAAGCTTCTATCGATATGCCAAATCAGGGTGAAAGTGGTTCTTTAGCTTCACCTGACCGCGCAATGATCGGAATGGCAAATTTAAGTTTACCAATTTTTGCTGGATTTAAAATTCAGAGCAATATTGATGCTTACGAAAGTTTGTATGAAGCGGAAACGGTTACTGCAGAAAAAACTAAAGAAGATGTTGCTTTACGAGTAATCACTTATTACACAGCTTTATACAAAGCACAAAAAACTTTGGATGTTTTAAATGAAAACCAAAAAAGTGCTAAACAGCGTGTAACTGATTTTATTGAATTAGAGAAAAACGGAATTATCCCGAGAAATGATTTATTGAAAGCGCAGTTATTGGTTTCAAAAACGCAATTATCTATCGATGAAGCTAATAATAATCTCAATAACATTAACTTTTATCTTGTCACATTACTTAAATTAGATCCTTCAGTAAAAATTCAGGTTAATGAAGATGATTTCTTCAATTTGAAAACAGCTAACGCCCCAACATCGGATGCGATGGCTCTTGAAAACAGAAAAGATTTAGAGGCTATTCGTTTACAGCAAAAAGCTTCAGAATCTAATGTTAAGATTGCAAAAGCAGGTTATTACCCAACCCTTTCGTTACTTGGTGGTTACACAGCTTTAGATCTTAAAGATATTATTACTGTAAAATATGCAATGAACTTTGGTTTAGGTTTATCTTATGATTTATCTGGTATTCTAAAAAACAGCGCACATGTAAAACAAGCTGAAAGCAGAGCGCTTGAAGTAAAAAATACAGAAGCTATTATGACTGACCGCATCAAGGTTGAAGTGCAGAAATCTATCGAAGATTACGATTTAGCAATCAATCAAAGTGTGGTTTATGAAGAAGCTTTTCAACAAGCTACTGAAAACTATAGACTTGTAAAAGATAAATTTGACAACGGTTTGGCAGATACCAATGATTTGGTTGAGGCTGATGTTGAACAATTAAGCGCAAAAATCAATACAGCTGTAGCAAAAGCGGCAATCATTCAAAAATATTACGAATTACTTTCAGTATCAGGACAATTATCACAATCATTCAATCTTTCTAAAATATAATCACAGCTCTCATGGAAAAGAAAAAGACAAATAAAAAATTCATCATCATACTAACCGTTTTGGTTTTAGTGGGCGGAACTTACGGAATATCTAAATACTTACACGCACAAGCTCATGAAGAAACTGATGATGCTCAGATTGAGAAAAAAATGAACCCAATTATTCCTAGAGTTTCTGGTTATATCAGCAAGGTTTATGTGAAAGATAATGATTTTGTAAAAAAAGGAGATACTTTATTTACAATCGATAAGAGAGATTATCAGTTAAAAATTGACGAAGCAAATGCTGCTTTATTAGGAGCTGAAGGTCAGTACGAAGCTGCAAAAGCTGATATTGGATCTGCTAACGCAAGTATTTCTGTTTCTGATGCTCAAATGAGATCTGCTACTGGTTCTATTGAAAGTGCAAAAATCAGATTGAGACAATTGACAAACGATTTTAACCGTTACAACAATTTATACAAAACACATACAATCACAAAACAGCAATTTGAGCAAGCTCAGGCTGCAAAAGATGAAGCTGAAAACCAAGTACGTGTTTTAGAACAACAACAAAAAGCAAGTTCTTACCAAAAATCGGTAATTGAATCTAAATCTAAAGTTTCTGACAAACAAACTGAAGTTGCTTCTGCAAACATCAAAAAAGCTAAAACAATGCTTGATGTTGCTCACTTAAACCTTTCTTATACAGTAGTTACTGCTGCAATTGACGGTCAGGTTTCTAAAGTTGATATTCAGCCAGGACAATTGGTACAACCAGGACAATCTTTATTTTATATCATTAATAATAATGAAGCTTGGGTTGTAGCAAATTTTAAAGAAACACAATTAAACAAAATGGTTGTGGGGCAAAAAGTAAGCTTAAAAGTAGATGCTTATCCAAACTATGAGTTTAAAGGAACTGTGACATCATTTTCTCCTGCAACAGGATCACGTTTTTCTTTACTTCCTCCTGATAATGCAACAGGGAACTTCGTAAAAACAATTCAGAGATTACCAGTAAAAATTAGTCTAGACGAATCAAACGATCCTGAAAAAGTAAAATTATTACGTCCAGGAATGAATGTTGACGTAGACGTACATTTAAAATAAATAAATGGCAGCAGCAGTACAAGCAGACGACGATTTAGTAGAATACGGTTACCGACGCGTCATTATTACGATTACGGCAGTACTTTGTGCACTGTTGGAAATCGTTGATACGACGATTGTAAACGTAGCTCTAACAGACATGCGCGGAAGTCTTGGTGCTACCTTGACCGATGTGGCATGGGTTATTACAGCATACGCAATTGCGAATGTTATTGTAATTCCGATGACGAGCTGGCTATCCCAGCAATTTGGAAGACGTAATTACTTTGTGGCCTCTATCATAATATTTACAGTCTGTTCCTTTTTGTGTGGTAATGCTACAAATATTTGGGAACTAGTCGCCTTCCGATTCGTACAAGGTATGGGTGGTGGAGCGTTACTGGTAACAGCCCAAACGATTATTACAGAAAGTTACCCAGTGGCAAAACGTGGAATGGCGCAAGCAATTTACGGAATGGGAGTTATTGTTGGACCAACTCTTGGACCACCTTTAGGAGGTTATTTGGTTGATAATTATTCTTGGCCTTACATTTTCTATATCAATATTCCGTTGGGAATTATTGCAACTATTTTAGCTTTAACTTTTGTTAGAAGCCCGAAATATGGAGAAAAATTGAAAGCCAATCAGGTTGACTGGTGGGGAATTATTTTGCTGAGTTCTTTTATTGGTTCACTGCAATTCGTATTAGAACATGGACAACAAGACGACTGGTTTAATGATTCCTTAATTGTAACTCTTAGTGTTGTTACTGTTTTAGGATTGGTTCTTTTTATATGGCGAGAGCTTACTTATAAGCATCCAATTGTAAACTTGAGTGTTTTAAAAGATGGAAATTTAAGAATCGGAACCATTATGTGTTTTATACTTGGTTTTGGTTTGTATGGTTCAACTTTGATTATCCCAATTTACACGCAGTCAATTCTAGGATGGACAGCAACTGACGCCGGATTATTATTGATTCCAGGGTCTATCACAACAGCGATTATGATGCCTTTTGTGGGTAATATGATTCAGAAAGGAGTACCGCAAGGATACATGGTAGGAGTTGGATTTTTAGTCTTCTTCTTCTTTACCTTTATGATGTACAGCCGTATGACACCCGATACTGGAGTTGAACATATGTACTGGCCTTTAATTTTAAGAGGAATTGGTCTTGGATTACTTTTCGTTCCGATTACGACACTTTCTCTTTCAACTTTAAAAGGAAAACAAATTGGTGAAGGTGCCGCTTTTACTGGAATGATGCGTCAGTTAGGAGGATCATTTGGTATTGCGATTATTACGACTTTTATCACCCGTTTCAGCCAGTCGCACAGAGTAGATTTGATTAATAATTTAGATCCTGCAAAATTTGAAGTACAGCAAAGACTTCAGGGAATGCAACACGCCTTTATGGCAAAAGGTTACACTGCTGATGTCGCTTTGAAAAAAGCCTATCAAGCAATTGAAGGCTCTGTAATGAAACAGAGTACAGTAATGGCATACATGGATATTTTCATGTATTTAGGAATTATGTTTTTATGTTGTATACCCATCATTCTTTTCATCAAAAAAGGAAAAAACAAAATTAATCCTGCTGATGCAATGCATTGATATTTAATAATTATTTATAATACGAAAAAGCCGAGTCAATTTCCTGTGACTCGGCTTTTTTTTGTTTTTGTTATTTTTGTTTCAGGTTTCAAGTTTCAAGTTTCAGGTTTTCTTAACTTTGTGAACCTCGTGTAAATCTTTGCGCTCTTGGCGGTTAAAATAGTAAGCACAAAGTAAAGAAACCTTAGCCCCTTTGTAACTCAGCACCTTTGCACCTCAAAAAAAATTTATCTCGTAAACACCAAATGATTTCCTTTAGAAAGATTCGCATCAAACTGATATCCATCATAATTGAAACCTTTTAAGTCGTCAATTGTTTCTGCATTTGTATCGATGATGTAACGCACCATCATACCTCTCGCCTTTTTAGCAAAAAAACTGATCATTTTTAGTTTTCCGTCTTTATAATCTTTAAAATCTGGAGTAATAACAGGAACTTTTAAAGCTTTTACATCAACTGCTGAGAAATATTCGTTACTAGCTAAATTCACGAATAATTCATCTTTTTTCAATTCTTTATTTAAAGCTTTGGTAACTGTAGGTTTCCAGAATTCGTGCAGGTTTTTAGATTCTCCAACTGGCATTTTTGTTCCCATTTCTAAGCGATACGCCTGCATTAAATCTAAAGGTTTTAAAAGTCCGTAAAGACCAGACAAGATTCTCAATTTATCTTGCAAAGCATCTAATTTTTCTAGCGGAATTGTATAAGCATCTAAACCAGTGTAAACATCGCCATCAAAAGTATAAACGGCTGGACGTGCATTTTCAACTGTAAAAGGCGTTTTCCAATCTTGATTACGTTTCCAGTTTAAATCGGCTAGTTTGTCTGAAATCGACATTAACTCTGATAATTCTGAAGGCTTTTTTGCTTTTACTATTTTATGAACGACTTTAGCTTCTTTTAAAAAAGCTGGTTCTGTATGCTGTGTTGTAGGTAATTCTTTTTCGAAATTTAATGACTTCGCTGGCGATATAACAATTTTCATTTGTGCATTTTTAATTGATTCAAAAATACAAATTGCATTTCTAAAAATTATCGTTTGTAATTGATTTGTTTGATGATGCTATAAATGTTTTTTGCCACAAATTACACAAATTTTCACAAATTACTCTTTGAGGTTCTTTGCCACAGATTTAAAAGATTTACACAGATTTTCTCAATCACTTGCCATTTTTTTTCTGCCACGAATTGCACAAATTTTCACTATTAAAAATCTTTTTTAAACCTTTAAATCTGTGGCTAAAAAATAAATTCGTGAGAATTCGTGCAATTCGTGGCAACCATTCCCATTTTAATAAAATTCTGCACTACAAAATGTGAAATTGTTCAAAAAAGTGAGCTCTAGATTATAATAGGCATTTTCTATGTTGTAAATTTGCATGCATTTTATTTCGATCGAAATTTGAAATGTGTTTTTTATTCAAAAATTGAATTCGTGGCTATACAAACAAACTACAAAACTGCTTTACAAAATAAAATCTTCGATATCATTTCGAAAGCTTCTCAAGAATTAAACATTGACTCTTATGTCATTGGCGGATTTGTTCGTGATTTACTTTTAAAACGTGGTTCTAAAAAAGACATCGACGTCGTAGCAGTTGGAAGCGGTATCGAATTGGCATTAAAAGTTTCAGAATTACTTCCGAACAAACCAAAAGTTCAGGTTTTTAAAACCTATGGAACAGCGATGTTGCGTTTTGAAGATACGGATATCGAGTTTGTTGGCGCGCGAAAAGAATCATATACCCGCGACAGCCGAAATCCTGTTGTGGAAAACGGAACTTTACAAGACGATCAAAATCGTCGTGATTTTACGATTAACGCTTTTGCTCTTTCATTAAATAAAAATAATTTCGGAGATCTTTTAGATCCTTTCGACGGTTTGACTGATTTGGAAAACAAAACTATCAAAACGCCTTTGGATCCAGATATTACTTATTCTGACGATCCTTTGCGAATGCTTCGTGCAATTCGTTTTGCAACTCAATTAAATTTCGAAATCGAAGAAAATTCATTGAATGCGATCACAAAAAATGCGGAACGTATCAAAATTATTTCTGGCGAAAGAATCGTTGATGAGTTGAACAAAATTCTTTTGACAGATAAACCGTCTACTGGATTTTTACTTTTATACAAAACTGGACTTTTAGATATAATTTTACCTGAATTGACTGCCTTGAATCAGGTAGAAGAAATTGAAGGTCATACGCATAAAAACAATTTTTATCACACTCTTGAAGTTGTCGATAATATTTGCCCGAATACTGATGATGTTTGGTTACGCTGGTCAGCATTATTGCATGATATTGGAAAAGCGCCGACAAAACGTTTCAACAAAAAACAAGGATGGACTTTTCACGGACATGAATTCCTTGGCGGAAAAATGGCAAAGAAAATCTTCGAACGTTTGCACATGCCATTGAACCATAAAATGAAATTTGTACAGAAAATGGTTGTGATGAGTTCGCGTCCGATTGTTTTGGCTGAGGATATTGTAACCGACAGTGCTGTACGTCGTTTGGTTTTTGATGCTGGAGAAGATGTTGAAAATTTAATGACTTTGTGTGAAGCTGACATTACAACAAAGAATCCGTCGAAATTCAAAAAATACCATAAAAACTTTGAAGTTGTCCGAAGAAAAATTGTCGAAGTCGAAGAACGTGATCATGTTCGTAATTTTCAGCCGCCAATTTCTGGAGAAGAAATTATGGAAATGTTTGATTTAAAACCTTCACGTGAAATTGGTGTTTTAAAAGAAGCGGTAAAAGAAGCGATTTTAGAAGGTGTTATTCCAAATGAATATCAGGCTGCTTATGATTTTGTGATTAAGCGAGCAGCTAAATTAAATCTAGCACTTAAGAAATAATAATGATAATTATCGGAGTCATATTTTTATTAATTATTATATCGGCACTTTTAGTAACTAATATACTTTTTTATAAAAAGCTCAAAAATATTAGTAAGGGACAACTTAAACATATTTTGCTTTATTTTTTGTTCTCTATTGGTTCCATGTTCATAATTGCGATACTATATTATTTTTTTGAAAAATACATTCTGCTCAATTTATTTGGGAATTCATTCCATGCATCTATTACTGAAAGAATAATAAAATTTATTATGCTATTTTCATTATACATATGTGGAAGTTTTTATTTTTCAAAATTTTACCTAAATAAACTTACAAAAATAAACGAAATCGAATTAATTGGAAAAGAATGAAAAAAGAGAATAAATCAGTAATCATTTGGTTACTATCGGGTTGTGTTTTATTATTTTTAATGGTTGTTGTTGGCGGTATCACACGTCTAACCAATTCAGGTTTATCAATGACCGACTGGCATTTGGTAACCGATACCTTCCCTCCTTTAACAGAAACCAAATGGCAGGCCGCGTTTGACGAATACAAAAAGTTTCCAGAATATCAGAAAATCAATATTCACAACGATTTTCAATTAGCCGATTATAAGTTCATTTACTTTTGGGAATGGTTTCACCGTTTCATCGGCCGTATCATTGGTTTGGTTTTCTTTGTTCCGTTTGTTTATTTCTTAATCAGAAAAAAATTAGATACTCCAACCATTAAAAAATGCATCGTTCTTTTGGCAATGGGAGGTTTCCAAGGATTTTTAGGCTGGTTTATGGTTAGAAGCGGTTTAATTGATAATCCAGATGTTAGCCATTTTAGACTTTCTCTGCATTTGACTTTTGCATTTATCACTTTTGCTTACACACTTTGGGTGGCTTTAGATTTAATCTATCCAGAACGAAATATTAATAAAATTCTTCCGCTTCGCACAATTGCTCGTTATGCTTTGGCCGCTTTATTAATTCAGATTATTTACGGCGGATTTGTGGCAGGATTAAATGCTGGTTTAATTCACAATCACTGGCCTTTAATGAGCGACGGAGAATTTATTCATGAATCGGTTTTTATTGAACAATCGACTTTAGTAAAAAATTTAATTGAAGGGAAAAGCGGTGTTCAGTTTGTTCACAGAACTTTTGCTTATGTTGTTGTCGCAGTTATTCTTTTTCTTTTCTTTAAAAGTAAAAAATATACCCTTACCCGCACTCAGGCAAACGGAATCAATACTTTAGTCGTTTTTGTTTTTATTCAGTTCTTATTGGGAGTTTTCACTTTGTTATACAGCGTGCCTTTGGCTTTAGGGTTAATTCACCAGATTATGGCATTTTTCCTTTTGAGCGCTATGACATTTACGTTGCACAGATTGAGTAAATAATGTACTTTTAGTAAAAAATATTTATGAAAAAGATCTATTTTTTACTTTGCTTACTATTTACTTGTTTTATTAATTCACAAGAGAATGCTAACCCATTAGTTATTTTTAATGCTGAAAATATAGGTTATAAAAGTCTAGAAGAAATTTTGAAACCTATAAAACAAGAAGACATTGCAATTCTTTCAGTACTTAAAGAAAATGGATTAGAAAAATATGGATCAAATTCTGGTGTAGTTGTAATCACAACCAAAAAATTCATCGTAGATAAATTTTACAAAAATATTATTGCAAATTCAGAATTAAAGAAAAAGATCCCAACAGCTGAATCTTTAGCTAAAATTGGAATTATCGGAAGTAAGGCTGAAAATAAAAATCAGCCTTATGATGAATTAGCAAAATATATAAACATTAATCTTGATGAGAATCAAGTACAAAAAATTGCATCAATTTCTTTTATAGAGCCTAGTGTTGCTCTTCAAATGAATCCAGATTGGAAATTTGGAGCTATCGAAATTATGTCAACAATGGATAGATAATTTTATCCCAACCAGCTTTTAAAATCCTGAACTTTTTCACGGCTTACAATAACCTCATCATCTTTATAACTTGGTAAAATCACTTTTAGACGAGAATTGGTGTAAACCTGAATTTCTTTAATGGCTTTTAGCGGTACAATAAATTTTCTGCTTACGCGAAAGAATTCCTTTTTGTCTATTTCTTGTTCCAGAATTTCCAAAGTTGAATCAATCAGGTAATCTCTGTTGTCGTAAGTGTGAATATAGGTTCCTTTGTTTTCGCTGAAAAAACATTCGATTTCTTCTGTGGTAATTACTTTTAAATGCTGTCCGATTTTAACCGTAAATCGTTTTTTAAAAGTTTTCTCAAACGGATTTGAAAGCATTTGACGAATCTGTTCAAAATCCATTCTTAGGTTTTGCGATTCTTCTGAAACTTTCGGAAGTCTGCTTCTAAATTTAGTAACAGCAGTTTCCAAGTCGTCTTCATCAATTGGCTTTAGAAGATAATCTATACTATTCAGTTTAAAGGCTTTTAACGCATATTCGTCATACGCTGTTGTAAAAATAATAGCGCTTTTAATATCAATTTTTTCAAAAATTTCGAAAGACAAACCATCAGAAAGCTGAATATCCAAAAAAATCAAGTCGGGATGACTATTACTGGTAAACCAATCTACCGCTTCTTCTACAGAATGCAGCATGGTTTCTACTTTAATATCTAACTTTTCTAATTTACGCTGGAGCAGTCTTGCGGCGGGTTTTTCGTCTTCTATGATTAATGTTGTCATGTATTGTTTTGGTCGATTTGGTCGGTTGAAGAATTTATTGGTTTAAAGTTATTCCCATTTATCGGCTTTAGCTTGTTCCTTGTCAATATACTGCTGAATCTTCTTTTTTTCCCAGTCTTCGCTGAAAAACCATTCTCTTCCGAATACTGAAATCCCATGAATCAACAAACCAATTCCCCAATAAAAGGCTGTCGAATACGTTCTCCAATCAAAAAAGCCAGTCTCGTAAAAGTTTCTGGTAAAGAAATCAGAATTAATATTGGCAACAATAATAATTAAGTTTACAATAATATAAATTCTTAAGTGAGAATAAAAACCTTTTAGTCTTTTTACTTGTTTGTATGCGATATCAAATCGTTCGTCTGTACTAAATTCCTGTCTGTAATCTTCGTACATGCGTTTTTTAAAGTTTCCCATAATTTCTAAAATTTATTATTGCCATTTATTTTTATTGTTCTTTTCTTTTTCCATCAGTTCTTTGATCTTTTTTTCTTCCCAGTCTTTTCCTAAACTTGGAAGCAGTTCAAAAACTTTCAAACCATGTATCAAAACTCCTACACCCCACCAAAGTAAAGGCCAGTAAAACCACAAATGATTTGGGCTTGTAGAAAGATTAACAATAATCAAAATAACATTTACTAATATATATGAGGTAAGATTTCCGTAAAAACCTTTAATATTCTCTACTTTCTTTTTTGCTAGAAGATATTTTTCATCTTCATTATAATTCATTTCCATAATTACTCCCATTTTTGTTTTTCTGTTTTTTTCTCTATTAAACTTCTAACTTTTCGCTCTTCCCATTCATCTCCAAAAACTTTGTTTGAAGCGAAAAAATCAACCGCAGAAACTAAAAAAATCATTGTAGCAATACACATTACAAATTCGTTAATATAGTTTAGCGGAAAAAAATTAAGCGGTGCTTCGGTGTTTTCTTTTAAAATATAAACGATTACTACAATAAGATAAATAAAGGCATCTGAGTAAAACGATTTAAGTTTTAAGACCTTCTTTTTTGCTATTTTTTGAAGTTCTACGTTTTCTTGCTCATTAAAATAATTCGTTTCCATAACTATTTCCAGTTAGCTTTTTTATTTTCTTCCTCGAGTATTTCTTTGATTTTTCTCGCTTCCCATTCTTTATTAAAAAAAGGAGCATAATCAAAAGCTTTCAATCCGTGCATCACAATTGCAATTCCCCATCCAAATAAGCAGTATAAAAACCATAAATAGTGTGGCGATGTCGTTAGATTTACCACTATCACAATCGGATTTGTAAGGACGTAGACGGTTAAGTGCTGGTAGAATTTTTTAATTTCTTCTACTTTCTTTTGAGCTTCATAATAACGTTCTGCCTCGGTGTAATTTCGTTCCATGATTACTTCCAATTAGGTTTATTGTTATTTTCTTTATTCAAGATTTCTCTAATTTTTCTTTCTTCCCAATCAGAGCTGTAACCAAAAACTTTAAATGCATGCATTACTATTCCAAATCCCCAGCCTAAAACTGAAAACCAAAACCACTGAAATTTAGGCGAGTAGGTCAAATTTACAAAAACTAGGATCGGAATTACACAGCAATATGAAATTACATTTGCATAAAATCCTTTTAATTCTTCTACTCTTTTTTTAGCTCTAAAATAAGCTTTATTTTCGTCGTTATTATAATCTAATGTCGTTTCCATAACTGTAATTTGTTTCGTTAAAATTGGAATTCTAACGGTGAAATTTTTCTCGTTTTGATCAATTAAAACTTTTCTGTTGGTTATAATACTATATCGGTCTACGATATTTTGAAGTCCAACTCCTTTTCTGTCCTGCAATACCTCTTTTTTCTGGTAATCATTTTGGATTGCGAGATAGCCTTTATCAATAAAAATTCGGATATGCAATGGTTTTTGTTCGCTTACCACATTGTGTTTCACTGTATTTTCAAGCAAAAGCTGCAACGATAACGGAACCACTTTTGCATCTGGATTTACACCAATTGTCGGCAGTTCGTAAAACAAACTATTTTCAAAACGCATTTTTAAAAGGTTCATATACGTTTTTGCAAACGATAATTCATCTTCTACAGAAACCAATTCTTTATCGCGCTGTTCTAAAACATAACGGTAAATTTTGGATAAAGAAGTAGTAAACCTTTGTGCGTTATCCGGATTTTCTTCAATCAAAGAACTTAAAACATTCAAGCTATTAAATAAAAAATGCGGGTCAATCTGATTTTTTAAACTCTCGAACTTTGCATTGGCTGTTCCTGCAATAATTTTTTGCTGCGTTACCTTGTTTTCCTGATAAATTTTATAGAACTGTAAAGCGTGAAAAAACAACAGTACAATAAAGGTAACGACTAACGATTCTATATAATTCGCTCCTTTTTCGTTGGCTATAAAACTTAAAATCGTTTGTTTCTCGATTATAACTTTAATAAAAAGTCTTAGAACGCCAATTACTAAAAGTGAAATAAAAAAAGAACTTACAAACCCAATAACTATTCTTTTTATTGAGAAGCGGTTTTCTTTAAAAACCCTGTCTAAAAATTCAAAAAGAGTTGCATTTACAATGTACAAAACCACACTGTACAACATGCAGTATAAAAAGTAGATGTACAGATTTTTGTCAAAAACATCCATTCCGTAAGAAGCAAATCGAAGCAGAAAAGAAAACATAAAAACGATTCCTCCAACTAAAAACGCTTTTAACAAATTAGGTTTTAATGTCATTCTAAAATAGTATTGAAATTATTTACAAGTTTTTTGAGTTTCTAACGCTCTTTCTAATCCCCATTTTGGAGAAAATTGCGTTTCTGGTTTAAAAGTACCAAAAAGTTCAATAGCTTTATTCACTTGAGCACACAAAGGTTTTGTATCTACACCTGTCCATTTTGCGCCTCCTAATTGATAATCTGCTTCACCAAAAACAGCTCTCGGATTGTTCGGGTCTATTGCTTTAGCTTTTGCGTAAGCTTCCATCACTTTAGAAGAATATTTCATTCCGTTTGTCATCGGATCCATTACAACATACGCCGTGTAGATTAAAGCTTGTAATACATAAAGTTCTGCATTACTTTGATCTTTGATCATTTCAACATCCAAAGCGTCTTGGGCTTTTGTAAGCATTAAAGCTACTTTAGTTTTGTCTTTTTCAGTAAAAGTAGCTGTTGTATTTACTAAAGCCACATAATAATTAGGAAGCCAGCTTGTTTTTTCTGCTGCTGCAATTCTTTCAAATAATTGAGAAGCTTCTGTATTTTTACCTTCTTTCCAAAGTCCGAAAGCTTTTCCCATTCCTTGTTCAAATTGTGTTTGTGCAGAAACTAATACTACTGCGAATAATGCGATTACTGTGATAATTTTTTTCATTTGATAAATAATTAAATGGTTATTTTTTGATGTTAGTTACTCTTTATTAAAATACAATTTCGATTTTTGAATCTTTACTGACACTAAATTTAGCATCTTTATAAGCTGGCGGTCCCATAAACCCTTTTGCGTTATTCGACGCAGCATAATCCTCTGACGGAATTCCCATCATGTTTTTATCTAGTTTTCCGTTATTATTTTCATCATGATAACTAGAAATTGCATATTCACCAGCCGGAAGGTTTTCGAATGTTACCGTTGCTGTATTATTTTTAATTTCAGAAGAAAGGCTTTTGTAAATCGTTTTAAGAAATGTTCCTTCTGAGTTGTACAATCCTACTTTAACAGTTCCAGTATTATTTTTTAAACCTGAAATAGAGACAGTCAATTTTGCATTTTGAGCAGACATTAAACTGAAGATGAATAACATGGTAATTGTAATAATTTTTGTCATGGTTTCTTTTTTTAAGGTTCTAAGTTACTAAGGTTCAAAGGCACAAAGTTTTTTTTATTCTTTGCTTTTAATTCTGATTGACTTTGAAACTCTGTTTCTTTGTTTCTCTGAACCTTTATTTTATACTTCAAAAGTATACTGATTTTAAGTCTTTTAAAATTAAATGATACTGAGTTGTTGATTTTGGTTACTGAATTGATTTTTTTGAGGTTCAAAGGTTCAAAGGGACAGAGGTTCAGAGAGTTTTCCTTTCCACTTTCAAAAAACTTTGTTTCTTTGAACCTTTGTCGCTCTGCACCTAAAAAACTACAAATTTTTCAACTGATTCTCATTTTTATTCTGGCTGATTGTCCAGAAGAAACCTACGAAGAAAAATCTGTCTGCTGTTGGCACTACCGCTTGTCTTTGATAAACACCTGTTGCATCTGGTGTTCTGGCATAATCGTATCCGAAAACGTTTTGTGTTCCAATTATGTTTGAAACTGAGAAGTATATAATCTTTTGAGTAGTTAATAAATAAGCCCAGTTAAAACTCAAACTGTTGTATGATTTTGTTTTTCCGCTCATAAATTGCGTCTGATTTGGATCGTTGTAAGGTCTTCCCGTTGCAAAACTGTTTGTGAATCCAATTTGTGATTTCCAATCTGTGATAAAATATTTTGTTACAATAGATAAATTATGATTGGCAATAAAATTTGGAGTCGCCATTGTTGGAAAATTCTTGTATTGTCTTTGAGAATCGATGTACGAATATGAAATCCAATATTCTAAGTTTTTGTACAAATTGCTGTCTCTCCAAAACAAATCTAAACCTTTTGCATATCCTGAACCGTTGTTATTGAAAACTGAGTTGTACTGAATATCTCTTGTATCATACTGCACCAAATTTCTATAGTCTTTATAATAAGCCTCCGCTCTAAAAGTCAATCCTGGTTTTGTGTATTGATAGTTTAAAATATAATGTGAAGCATGCTCACTTTCGAACTGATGAAATTTTGAATATTTGATGTAATCAACAACCGGTGTTTGAGAAAAATCTCCGTAAGCAAAAGAAAACTGACCTCCTTTTGAAACTTTGTATGCAATAGAAGCTCTAGGCGCTAATCTTGATTCGTCTAAAAGGCTATTGTTTGAAAAACGTACACCTACTTTTAAAGCTAAAGATTTAGAGAACAAAATATCTCCTTCTGTATAAGCAGCAAAAATATTAGAATCGTAACCTGTTGCTGTATTGATAGAAACGTTGTCATTAAAATCTTCATTGTATTTGGTAATGAAATAATCTGTACCAAAAGATAATTTAAAATGATCCGAAACATTTTTTCTAAGTTTCAACTTCAACTGCGCTGCATTTTCTCTGCTGTCTACATCGCTTATATTGAATTTGACTTTGCTGTTGTTATAACCATAACTTACTCCAGAAGTTAACTGCCATCCCGTTCCGATTGTTCCTTTGTAAGATCCATTTAAATAAAAATTATTGTTATTCATATCAGTTCTCACAGGATCTACAAAATTGACATTCTTTTGATTTAAATCGAATCTTTCTGAATCAAAAGCCGCGTATAGTTTAAAGGTTCCGTTTACAAAATGATAACGATAAACTGTTTCTCCAGAAAGTGACTGATATGGACTGTTCCAATCTACATTCTGCGGAATAACTGCTTGATAAGGCGCAAGATTAATATAAGCAGCATTTACACTTAAGGAACTTTTATTCCATTTTTGAGTATTTCCTAAACCTAATCCAACAGTCATTAAAGAAATATCCGTTTTATTATGATCGGCTTCGTCCTGCGTATTTAAAAGCAAAACACTTGATAAAGCTTCACCGTATTCTGCAGAATATCCTCCTGTTGAAAAAGAAATACCGCTGAAAAGAAATGGCGAAAAACGACCTCTTGTTGGAAGATTATTCGTCGTAGCTCCGTATGGCTGTGCAACACGAACGCCGTCTACAAAAGTCTGCGTTTCACTCGCTTCACCCCCACGTACAAACAAACGTCCGTCTTCTCCAACCGACTGTGTTCCCGGCAAGGTCTGCAGTGCTGCAATAATATTTCCGGCAGAACCTGCTGTCGTTACAATATCCAAAGGTTTTAAAACAGAAACTCTCGCTTTATCTCCAGACTCTAAAGTTCCTGCTGTAATAACAACTGCATCCAAAGTATTTACATTTTCTTTAAGTTTTATGGGCTGATCTTTAAAATTGGTAACATCAATTTCTTTTGAGAAAGTTTCGAACATTAAAAAACTTACAACCAAAGTTTTGTTTCCTGTTTCGGTAGTTTCAAAAGAAAACTCTCCAGTTTCAGAGCTTGATGTTCCGTCATACGTTCCATCAATATAAATATTTGCTCCTGCTACAGGTTTTCCTTTTTGATCCGTAACTTTCCCAGAAATAACGTTTTGAGCAAAAGTAAAGGCACTCATTAATAATAATATAAAAGTAATTTTGGTTTTCATACCTGTTGGTTTTAATTTTTTATTGGTCATGTATGTTATCGCTTTTTTTAAATTGTTTTTGCAAGCAAATTTTTTTAGTAGCGATTTCATGATTGTTGGTTTTTGATGAAGCAAATGTATTTGAACATTTCTTGTTAAAAAATATAAAATAACTCAATTGTAGAAATTTGAGGATGAGTTGTAAATTACTTCTTCGTATCTTAGCTACAGAACTTAAAAAACCAAAAAATGTCTGAAAGCAAAAGAATATCAAACCTTTACCAGTCTATTTATAATGGAAATCCTTGGCTGGAAGTTAATCTGACCAATACTTTAAAGGATGTGACAGCAAAACAGGCTTACCAAAAAATAAATCCTAATTTAAATACGATTTGGGAAATTGTTAACCATTTAATTCAATGGAGAAGAAACATTTTATTACGTATGCAGGGCGAAACGATTATAACTCCAGATCATAATTATTTTGTTCCCGTTTTAGATCCTTCCGATTTTGCCTGGGAACAATCACTGCAGACATTAGCAAAAACTCAAGAATCGTGGAATACCTTTTTTGAAGATTTTGATGATGAAGATCTTGCTAAAATATATGTCAATAACGGACATACCTATTATGAACATATTCACGGCATTATTCAGCACGATGTTTATCATTTGGGACAGATTGTGATTTTGAAGAAAATGCTTTAAAAGAATTATAATGATTAATGAAGCATTAGATTATCAATGGCGAAAGATTAAAAATGGAAAAAGTTATTTAGCTATTGTAAATCTTGAGGTTAGTCCGAATGAAAATCAAAACGAAATTATAGAAGAATATTCCGGTAAAGGCTGGGTTGGAATGGGTCATTTCGCATCTATTCCTGCTAAAGAAGAAGCTGGAAAAGCAGGTTTTTCAGACTGGAGAAAAGCGATTTTAAAAGCTTTAGAATTTGTTCTTTCTAAAACTGAAACCAAATAATGGACCATTAAGATAAAAAAAGTGGAAGGGCTTCTAATTACAGACACGAATCCAACTATTGTGGGATATACGGTCATTTTAGCTTTTTGTAAACAAACCAATTTAGAACTTAATCCTGATTTAATGCAGCAACTTGAAAATTTCACTTTTAGAAGCTGGGAAGGAAAAAACTATGAAAAAATTCCAAATTTTATGGATTTACAGTTTGAAGATCATTCACATTTTTAATTCATAAAAAAGTTTTTTTGCACTACTTTGATTGTAAACTAAAACCATTCTGTCATGAAAAAAATTCTATTCTTACTCTTTCTCTTAACAATATCAATTAAAGGATTCTCGCAGGAAACGAAAGTTAAATATGATGAAGTATTGGCGAAATCACTTCATGCCGACGAATACGGAATGAAAAAATATGTTTTTTGTCTTCTTAAATCTGGCACCAATACAACTGCCTCTAAGGAAGAAACCCAAAAACTATTTGAAGGTCATATGGCCAATATCAACAAACTGGCAAAAGAAGGAAAACTGGCTGTAGCCGGACCTTTTATGAAAAACGACCGAAATTATAGAGGCATTTATATTTTTAATGTAGAAACTATAGCCGAAGCTGAAGCGCTCGTTGCAACAGATCCTGCAATAAAAGCAAAATTACTCGAAGCCGAATTAACGCCTTGGTATTGTTCTGCCGCTTTGCAGGAAGTTCCGCAGATTCATGAAAAAATTGCTAAGACGAAAATGTAGCAATTACTTCTTATTTAAAACAATACAATAAAATTATGAATAATTTAATCGTGAGATTTTCAAAAAATATATTATTCATTATACTATTTTTGATGATAAGTTGTTCTGAAAATAAGATTGTCAAAGTATCCAATGAAACAAATATTATAGTAAATAAGATTGGAAAAAATGATATTTTGATGGGAGAAGCTGTTGGTATAGGCGGAACTAAACCTGAACAATTTACAAATTTTGAAGAGTTAGAAAAAACTGCTTCAAAAGAAGAATTAATACTATTAACAAATCATCAAAATGCCGTTGTGCGCTGTTACTCTTTTTGGGCATTGGCACAATATAGAAATGTAGATCTATTTTCTATCGTCAAAGAACATATGAATGATACGACTACAGTCGCAACAATGTTTGGCTGTTTACTTTCTTCAGAAAGAACTGGTGATTTTTATATGAATGTAGTTAATCCTAAATATAATTTTTTTAATGTTAGGAAATTAAGCGAAGAAGAGTTCAATGCGTTAGACAGTATTTTAATTCGTAAAAAAACAACAGCATTCCTAAAATAAATCAAAAAATCAGCAAAGAGTTGAAGAGAAGTGATTCTTTAGTTGAGATTCTAAAAAAGAATAACATTAAATAATGAAAACCGAAAAAGAAAAAATGATCTCTGGCGAGTATTACAATGCCTTTGATCCAGAATTAGTAAAAGGAAGACGCGCTGCAAAAAACCTGCTTCACAGTCTAAATGTAAAAGAATACCGAGTTACCAAAAAAGCAAAAGAAATCCTTAAAGAACTTATTCCAAACGCTGGAGCAGGTTTTTATATAGAACCTCCTTTTCACTGCGATTATGGTTATAATATTTTTGCAGGTGAAAACGTTTATTTTAATGTGAATTGCGTGGTTCTAGACTGTGCGCCGGTAAATATTGGATCAAATGTATTTATTGCTCCGAATGTTCAAATTTACACCGCATCTCATCCGCTTGACGCTGAATTAAGAAAGACTCTCGAAAATGCTTATCCTGTAACCATTGGCGATGATTGCTGGATTGGCGGAAATTCGGTTATTTGCCCAGGAGTTACAATCGGAAAAGGCTGTGTAATTGGTGCTGGATCTGTGGTTACAAAAGACATTCCAGACAATTCGCTTGCCGTTGGAAATCCGGCGAAAGTAATTCGAAAATTAAATCAAGAACCTGAATCTAAAAAATAATGCTTACCCTTAATAAAGTTCATCACATTGCCATTTTATGCTCTGATTACGAAAAATCGAAATATTTCTATACGCAGATTTTAGGTTTAACTATTATTCGTGAAATCTATCGCGACGAACGTCAATCATATAAATTAGATTTGGCTTTAAATGGTTCTTATGTTATTGAATTATTCTCGTTTCCAAATCCGCCGCAAAGACCTTCGAGACCAGAAGCGGTTGGTTTAAGGCATTTGGCTTTTGAAGTAATTAATTTAGAAGAAACAATTGCGTTTTTAACTTCAAAAAACATCGAAGCAGAACCTATACGAATTGATGAAACAACTGAAAAACGTTTTACTTTTATTGCTGATCCTGATCTACTTCCGATAGAGTTTTACGAAAGATAAGTATTTCATAGGGATAAAGGTTCAAAGTTACAAAGGGACAAAGTGGCAGGATTTATATTAACATAAAAATGAATTGCGTCCAGCTTTAGCTGGATGAACAAATTATAGTCTGAGAGAAGGGCTTTAGCCAAATAACATTTGTTTTGGCTAAAGCCTTTTTACTTGTGTTATTTTTAACCTCCAGCTAAAGCTGTAGGCAATTCAAATTCCATCTCCTATATTAAATGTCGAGCTTCTTACGAGGATCTCTCCTCGAAATGACAAACTATTACTAATACGATCGCTTAAAATAAAAACTTTGTCCCTTTGCTCCTTTATAACTTTGTCTCTTTTTAAAGAAAGAATTTTCCTGTTTATACGAGTTTTAACACACTAAAATAAAGATTTCTTAGAAAAAACCGAATTTGATTCTTAATTTTGTAATCCGCATGAAAAAAAATGCGAATTCAAATTTACTTCTGATGAACAAAACGGCGCAAATCAAAAAAAATCATCAATTAATCAAATTCCAAAAATTAGTAATTGTTTCTATTTTAATTGGCTTTCTTTCAGCCTTTCTTGGAATTTCACTCAAAAAAATCACCGAATATTACGAAGAAATCTTCTTTCACGAAGTCACAGTAAATCCGATTTATTACGTAATTTTCCCAGTTTTCGGATTATCCGTTATTTATTTTCTAAGACAGTATCTTTTCAAGAAAAAAGAAAATAAAGGCATCAAAGAAGTTTTTGAAAGTACCGCTTCAAAATCAAAAAACCTTCCTTCTTATAAAATTCCATCACATTTCATCAACGGATTATTAACCGTTATTTTTGGAGGCTCAACAGGAATTGAAGTTTCTACCGTTGTGGCTACAGCTACAATTGGCTCTGTTGCTCACGAAAAAGAAAATGTTTTCCGTCAATACAAAACAGAGTTGATTTGTGCGGGTGTTGCAGCTGGAGTTACAGCACTTTTCAGCAGTCCGATTGCAGGAATTTTATTTGCTTACGAAGTAATTTCACGAAAAGTAACCCGAGCTTTTTTAATTTCCAATATTATAGCAGTCTCGATTGCATTTGGTTTATTGACTATTTTAAAAGAAGAACCATTATTTGCTGTTTCCGTTACAACTTGGCACCTTAAAGCGATTCCGTACTTTATTCTTTTAGGAATTTTGGCGGGAATGAATTCGGTTTACCTGACTCGATGCGTATTGTTTTTCAAATCGCAATTCGGAAAAATTGGCAAACATTATTACAAAATCATTTTAGGATCTATTGTATTAAGCGTTTCATTATTTGTTTTCCCGCAATTGTACGGCGAAGGATATCATGCTATTAAAACCAATTTTATAGCTTCTAATCAGATCATGACATTGACTCTGGCTCTAACATTTATCGGAATTTTAATTCTAAAACCAATCGTAACATCTATTACTTTGGCTTCTGGCGGAGACGGCGGTGTTTTTGCGCCAAGTCTTTTTATTGGGGCTTTTTTAGGACTTTCGCTGGCTTCGATCTTAAATACCTTTTTTGGATTGCAGGTTATTCCAGTAAACTTCATGATTATCGGAATGGCAGCTGTTTTGAGTGCCAGCATTCATGCGCCATTTACGGCAATATTTTTAGTTTGTGGTTTAACGAATAATTATACTTTATTCTTCCCTATTTTGGCAGTTTGTCTGATTTCAAAATACACTGCTAAAACAATTTATCCTTATACTGTTTATAGTTATTCTCCGAGTTTGATCAAATAATATAGACCTTAAAAAATTAAAAGATTTACTATATCCAGCAAAATGTATTAAAAAACATAACGCTGCATTTTAAAGCAAAATATCACTCAAAAACATGCCTGTTCAGAAAATAAAAAGAAGTTATCGTAAAACGCGCTACATTTTATACAAAGAAACTTTAATTGATTATAAAGAGCATTTTTGGTCATTCTTAGGATCTTTTGTCGGAATCGGAATTTTGGCTTACGTACAATCGATACATTTTTCGGGTCCTGATGCTGTTTATTTAATTGGTTCTTTTGGAGCTTCGAGTGTTTTGGTTTACGGAATTATTCAGAGCCCTTTTTCACAGCCAAGAAATTTAGTCGGCGGACACGTAATTTCGGCTCTCGTAGGTGTTACTGTCAATAAACTGGTTCCAGATATTATGTGGATTGCTGCACCATTAGCGGTTTCTATTGCTATAATTTTAATGCAGATTACCAAAACGCTTCACCCGCCAGGAGGCGCAACAGCTTTAATCGCTGTTATTGGGACCGAAAAAGTAAAAGCTTTGGGTTATATGTATGTACTTTCGCCAGTTTTTACAGGAGTTATGATTTTACTTATAACAGCTTTGATTTTTAATAACATGACTTCAAGCAGAAGTTATCCGAGTCATAGTACGTATCACAAACATTATCATAAGATTAGAAAAAGATTGACTAGAAAATAAGTTATTTTCACGGCTAGTTTTTCATTTCGACGAAAGAAACCCGAGCGATAACGAATTGGCGAAGCAAATTACACACGGGAATCCGCACAGATTGGATAATTTGCTTTGCGGAATTTCTAGTGCGATTTCTCCTTCGTCGAAATAACAAACTAACTGAAATCCAGCTCAATAAAATCTTTTCAACAAATCACGATTCGTGATTCGTATTTCATTTTTTATATTTTACCTTTGACCTCTCAATAAAAACAAAGATTATGGTTTATAAATTTAGAGTAATTCTAGACGCCGAAGAAGATATTTTTAGAGACATTGCAATTCTTGATGAAGATACTCTTGAGGATTTACACAATGCAATCTTCAATGCTTTTGGTTTTGACGGATCAGAAGTTGCTTCGTTTTATACTTGTGATGAAACTTGGAATCAGGAAGATGAAATTCCGCTTTTTGATACGGGAGACGTTCCTGGCGAAATCAGAACTATGAACGATTATCCATTATCTAGTATCTTAGACAAAGAAAATACCAAAATTATCTATGTTTATGATTTCATCAGCATGTGGACTTTCTTAGTAGAATTGGCTGCTATCGAAGAAGAATCTGTTGGCGGTATTTATCCAGAAACTTTATTCTCTCACGGTGAAATGCCAGATGAAGCTCTTGAAAAAAGCTTTGAAGCTGATGACATGCACAACGATATCTACGGAGAATTTGAAGACGACCTAGACGAAGAAGATCTTGACATGTTCGAAGGCGACGACAGCTTCGAAGATTACGGATTTGAGGAAAATTGGAACTAGCGCAAAGGTCCAAAGATACACAGTCACAAAGGTTCAAAGATTTTAAAGCTTACGCTTTTATTTTGTAGTATTTTTCTTTATTTTATATTTTAAATTTAAATATGAAATTATGAATACTTTCAGAGGCCTTTTTGTTTGGCAGAAATCAATGAGCTTTGTAACAGAAGTTTATCAATTAACAGCATCATTTCCTAAAGAAGAAATCTACGGATTAACTTCTCAAATTAGAAGAAGTTCAATATCAATTCCCAGTAACATTGCTGAAGGTTATGGGAGGGATGGAAATAACGATTATTTACGATTTTTAAATATTTCTATGTCGTCTTTGTTTGAGATACAAACACAATTAGAAATTTCTTTTAATTTAAAATTTATAACAGAAAATCAATTTAATAAAATATATGGAGAAAGCAGAGAAATAGAACGAATGTTAAGTGCTTTTATACGAAAGATAAAAGATCGCAAATAACCTTTGTTCCTTTGAACCTTTGCAACTCTGAACCTAGAAAAAATGATAAACCTATTCAACACCCACATCGAGACCCTTGCGATACATCGCGTTGGGAACAAAAGTCGTAATGAAGCGATTTTTTTATCAGAGCAGCCATTTAATTTAAATGATGAAATTGTTCCTTTGATAAAAGAATTCTTTTTTAAGCCTTTTAGAGAAAAAGAAGAAAACTACTATCAGTTTGCACACGAAGTGGACTTGGATTACAATGACATGTTTAAATATGCCACTGAGATTTTTGCTAATCCGGCAAATGTTCATGAGGTTTCTAAAAACATCACAAAACACTTATACGAGCAGTCAAACCACCCGCATATTAAAAACGGTGAGGTTTATGTAACGTATCTAACAAATTTAAGTATTGACAATAATGTCGTTGATGCAATCGGAATTTTTAAAAGTGAATTACAAGCTGACTTTTTACAATTCGAAGAAAAAAACAGCAATCTTGAAATGATCTTACAACAAGGAATCAATTTAAATAAATTGGATAAAGGCTGTTTGATTTTCAATTACAAAAAAGAAGAAGGATATAAAATCTTAACAGTAGACAGCAACCGTTACGACGCGCGTTACTGGCTGGAACATTTCTTATCTGTTGATGCTTTTGAAGATGAAAATTTCATCACTAAAAAATATTTGAAGTTCTGCCAGAACTTCGCAAAAGATGTCGTTTTACCGGCAGAAGACAAGAAAGAGGAAGTAATGTTTATGAACCGATCTGTGAATTATTTCGCTAAAAATGATCAGTTTGAAGAGCAGAATTTCTTGAATGAAGTATTAGACAACCCTGATTTGATTCCTGAATTTAAAAACTATAAAGTTGATAAAGGAGAAAAATACAGCATCGAAGATGTAACTACATTCCCAATCGCAAACGCAGCAGTTTCTGACGCTAGAAAATCGATTAAAAATGTGATTAATTTAGATACTCACATTCAGATTAAAATGGATTTCATTAATCCAGAAAGCGCTGAAAAATTTGTTGAAAAAGGCTGGGATGAAGAAAAACAAATGTATTACTACTTAGTTTATTTCAACAAAGAAGAAAAAAGCTAAGAGTTTTCATTTTCTATTACTTACTTACAACACAAAAAAGGGCAATCACTTTCGTAATTGCCCTTTTTTATTTTCTTGAGATTTCTAAAATAAACTAAACATCGCTTTTAGAATATCATCATAAACTTGCTTGTTTTTTTCGCCGGCTCTTGCCAAAACCCTGATTCCAGAATAATTATTGAATACAAATCTGGCCAATGTCAGCGCATCGAGTTTTGTTGAAATTTGTCCTGCCTCCTGCCCTTTTTTTACAGCTTTTAGAAAAACATCTTCCATAGTTTGTCGATTATCGCTTACGATTTTGGCAATTTCTTCGTCATGCATAGCAAGTTCAACCGATGAATTCACCATAAAACAGCCTTTAGTAATTCGGTCTTCGAGACTTTCTATTACAGCTTGCTTAAAGATTTGAGTAAAAGCTTCTTTGACATCTTCGGATTCTTCCAAAAGTTCTTTTACAGCATCTTGGCCCTGCGTCTGGTATTTTTTTAAAGCTTTGGAAAAAAGCTGCTGCTTGTCACCAAAAGTATCGTACAAACTCGAACGACTCAAACCTAAATGTGTGACTAAATCCTGCGCCGAAGTGCCGTTATAACCTTTGTGCCAAAAAATTTCTACTGCTTTGTCTAAAGCTTGATCTTCATTAAATTCTTTTGTTCTAGCCATGACTTCAAAATTTGAATTACATTGTAAAGATGCAAAAAATACGGAACAATCGTTCCTGAATTAAAACAAAAAATTAAACTACTGCGTTTACTGTAAGACCACCGTCAACAACGATCTCTGTTCCTGTAATAAATGAAGCGTCATCTGAAGCAAGGAAAGCAACTGTTTTACCAATTTCTGAAGCTTGTCCAAAACGTTTCAACAAGATTTTTTCACCTAAAACTGCTCCAAAACCTTCTACTTCTTCTTTTTCTAAACCTAATTTTCCGTAAATCGGAGTTTCTACTGGTCCAGGAGAAACAGCGTTAATTCTAATTTTTCTTGGTGCCAATTCGGTTGCAAATACTCTGTTTAAAGATAAAAGAGCTGCTTTACTTGCTGCATAAACACTAGAATTTGGCATTCCAACACTTGCATTTACAGAAGTATTCAAAATAATAGAAGCACCATCATTAAGAATTGGCAACAATTTTTGAAGTGTAAAATAAACTCCTTTTACGTTTACGTTCATAATAGAATCATAATGTTCTTCTGAAGCTAATTCTAATGGTGCAAAAGAAGCAATTCCCGCGTTTAAAAATACAGTATCAACTTTTCCAAATTTTGAAGAAACTTCGGCAACCAAATTATCAATTGATTTTAAATCAGATTGATCTGCTGCAATTCCAGTAACGTTCAATTCTTGTTCTGCTTTGTTTAAAGCTTCTTTGTTTCTTCCGGTTACAATTACTTTTGCACCTCTTTCTGCTAATACAGCTGCTGCTGCATATCCAATTCCGCTGTTTCCTCCAGTAACGATAGCTACTTTATTTTCTAAATTTTTCATTTTATTTGTTTTTTAAGTTATTGATTATTCAATTATTATGGTACAAAGATATAATAACGGAACGATCGTTCCGTTATTATTATTGTTAAATTTTAGTTAAAATAAAAAAGTTATAAAACATTCCCTGTATTTGCTGGGAAAACGGTTATAGAACTATAGAAGAAAGAAATTGAAAATTGTCCGTCGTTCTTAATTAATCATTAATTTTGCATTAAAAATAAACTAAGATGGATATTCATTTTTTTAAAGAAAGTCCTTTCACTACCATAATCTCATTTCATAAGCTGATTGAATCTTTTGAACAGATTGCACTTTCAGACGTTGATTACAGATCGAATTACGCCAAAGCCATTTTAAAACAAATTGAAACTATTCCGGAATTAAGGACAGGAATTCAAGATTATTCAATTATTAAAGAAAATGAAGCTTTAATTAAAAACATATTAGCTGATTTATTTCCGACCGCATTGACGCAAAACGAAATAAAGGCAGTTACAATTCCATTTCAAAATATCTCTTTCAATTATACAGAGCGTTTTAAAAAAATTCTCAAAAATGCTGGAGACGAATTTTACATGGAAATTCGTGATTTTGATGAACATCAATTCTATATCAACAATTGCTGCTTGATTTTGAGCAATTATTACAAACAGCATATCGATTTCAACAAACCATTTTTCTATGATATTCCAAACGAAGAAGGTATAGAAAAACATTACCGTATTTTGTACAATGCCGATTTCATGGAAATTATTCCGACAGAAAACGCTGTGGAATTATCTCAGGAAGATATTGATCAATTGATCGATAATTATAATGATATTGAATTGTGGAAATCTAAATTCCCAAAAGGAAGCTGGGTTTTAAGAGGTTTCGGAATTGTATCATTATTTGATGCGACTACAGAAAGTGCTATTTCTACTTTGAAAAGTAATTTATTAAAACCTAGTACTTCGAAATTAGATTCAAATGATATTCTTGAAAATATTTTTAAATCTATTTTTGGTCTGCCGAATTTAAAAGTCGGGTTTATTATTTACAATCCTGAAGAAGAAAAATTTATTCGACCAATTAAATTTGACGAACAAATAACTAGTTTTTTACTTCATAGCGATCAAGAGGTTGATTGTAAAAATGCTTTTTTTGGCTGCTCTTTTGAAAATCTTCTAGATAAAAATGAGCCGTTTGTTATTTCTAACGTCAAAAAATTTATTGAAGAATCACCTAATAAAAATTTGGGCGAACATTTATTAAGACAAGGAATTCAAAGCTGCGTTTTTGCTCCAGTTACCAAAGATGGACATCTATTAGGTGTAATCGAATTGGTTTCTGAAAATCCAAGAGATTTAAATAGTGTAAATGCAACCAAATTAGAATTGGTTTTACCGTATTTGACTGATACAATTGATCGTTATAATACCGATATGCAGCATCAGGTTGAAGCGATTATTCAGCGTGAATACACTACCATTCACCCAAGTGTTTATTGGAAATTTAAGAAAGAATCTCAGAATTACTTTCAAAACAATAATCCAACTAAAGATTATATTTTTAAGGAAATCGTTTTTAAAAATGTTTTTCCGCTTTACGGACAAATTGATATTAAAGGTTCGTCTGAACACCGAAACGATACCGTTCGAAAAGATTTAAAAAATCAGCTGAATACGATTTTAGAGATTTTTGCAAATCAACAGCCAAACACTAGTTTAATGCTTTTGGAACAGCGAAAATTTGAATTGGAATCGCTTCGTGATGATTTGGACCAGCCTCTTAAAGCTGATACCGAACAATATATTCAACGTTATATTGAGGACGAAATTCATCCGATTTTAAAGAATACAAAAGATACCGCCATCAATAAAAAGCTGGAAGAGGAATATTTTGAAAGTTTGGATGAAAAAACGGGAATGTTTTATCAGGAAAGAAAGAAGTTTGATAACGCAATGTCTATCATCAACAAAAAGTTAGCTTCGGTTCTGGATAAAAAGCAATTGGAAGCGCAGCAGATTTATCCGCATTACTACGAACGTTTTAAAACGGATGGTGTTGAACATAACTTATATATTGGAGCTTCAATCGCGCCTACAAAACCTTTCGATATTATGTATCTGCACAATCTGCGTTTGTGGCAATTGCAGACGTTGTGCGAAATGGAACTGGAGCATCATCAACTGAAAGAATCTCTGCCATACGAATTAGACGTTACTTCTCTTATTTTGGTATTTAGTTCTGCACTTTCTATTCGCTTTAGAATGGATGAAAAACGTTTTGATGTTGATGGAACTTATAATGCAAGATATGAAGTTGTAAAAAAACGTATTGACAAAGCGCACATAAAAGGCAGTAAAGAACGTATTACCGAAAAGGAAAAAATCACGATTGTGTATTCACAAAATAGCGAAGAGGCTGAATATTTAAAATATATTAAGTATTTGCAGCACAAAAAGATTTTGGAACCTGCAATTGAACAATTTGAAGTTGAAGATCTTCAGGGAGTTTCGGGCTTGCGCGCCATTCGTGTAAAAGTGATCAATAATATTACAAATGCCAATGCAAAAAAAATCACTTATCAGGATTTGTTAGATGAATTGAACTAAGTTTTTGGCAATTTTTAAACACATAGTGTCATAGTAATACTCTTTGTTTAAAAAGGCATTTCATTTATTTAAACAATCATAGCAAAATCAAAAAAGCTTTGTCAAAGTTGAAACTTAGACAAAGCTTTTCTATTATTTATTCTATGTGTGAGAAACGAGTTTCTTTTTATATTCTTTTATGCAAAAAACAAAAAAAACTATGTTTCTATGTGTTTAAAACTTCGACAAAGTTTTTCTATTATTTATACTATGTGTGAGAAACGAGTTTCTTTTTATATTTCTTTTATACAAAAACAAAAAAACTATGTTTCTATGTGTTTAAAATAAATTTTTCACTAAAGCGTAATCCCTTTAAAAGCAATCACAAAGGCAATTACAGTTATAATAATTCCGACCATAAAAAAGTTATATGCAATTCTGAGCAGATTGTATTTACGTTGTAAAACCAAACCTAAATAATACAAATCTTTAATCATTGTAGAATAAAGATAGTCTCTATCTTTCATCATTTCATTCATTGCCCAATCATAATCTTCTAGGGGCATTTTATAGAAATTTCCGAAAAACATTAAATTTACTTTTTTAGCCTCAACATCTCCTCGGGTAAAAAAACCTGAGGTTACTTTTGGTCTTGTCGAAAGAATAGCAAAAATAATCGTGATGACGCTCGACATCAACATAATAAAAGTAGGAACAACCAAATGTGCATTTTTCGGACTGTCTAATTTTGGAATAATTGACGAAAGTGCAATCGAAATGATAATCGCGTTTACAGACAATAAAATATTCGCTTTACTATCAGCAATGCCACTCAAACGCGTATGATTTCCTAACGTAACGCGAAATAAAGTGTCAATACCACGTTCTGGTTTTTCGGCTTTTTCTCCCTTTTCTTTCTTTTTATTTTCTTCTTCTATTGCAGCAGCCGCTTTGAGTTCCTGCTTGTTTATTTTTTTCTGAATCAAAAGCAGGTTTTTTTCTTTTAAAGGCTGCCATTTTCTCAGCGCATAATCGGTATAGAAACGATGTTTATTCAATAAGAAATTCAAATTTTCTCGTGTCCATTCGGCATTAGAAAAATTGGCTAATCCAGTATTTTTTAATTCTAAACGAAGCAATTCGCAGGTTGTAGTATATTCTGCTCCCATCAAATGAGCGTAATCTGCATCTTTAATAATTTTTTCGAGATGTGTTTTCGGCTGGTATTCTTTGGCTGTAGCCAAAATTAAACTGGAAACCAATGCTATAAATTCTTCCGATTTTCCTTTTGTATGCAAAAAGTCTACAGCAATTTTTACACTCTTATTTTCATGATCTTCATAACCTTCAACATATCCCGTATCATGAAACCAAGCGGCCACCAAAAGTGCTTCTTTTTCCTCACTTTCAACATCTTCTTTTTTACATAGTTCCTTTACCGCAGTAACCACTGTGAAAGTATGGTTAAAATTATGGTAAGAATATAAATTAGAAAGTTTATCTTTGAGTAAATTACTGACGAAATCCTCGGATTGTTCTATTAGATTCATAAAGAATATTTTTATACCACTAAATTATGAAATTGTTTTTGGATAATCATTTTATTGCGAAAATTAAAACCCGCTTCTCAGCTGCAGCGATACTTTTCTTTGTTTTTTCTTGCGCCACTAAGCAACCGCAATATGGGAAAAATGTGAGCGCCAACCTAGACGAAAACGCAACCGACTCGATAAAAATTGCACATACGTATTATTTGGTCGGCGATGCCGGAAATGCTGATGAAACACAGGCACAACAAACGCTCGAACTTTTGCATCAAAGATTAAAAAAAGCGAGCAAAAAATCAACTCTTTTATTTTTAGGAGATAACATCTATCCTAAAGGTTTTCCTGCCGAAAAGAACGATGCAGAGAAAGCTTTGGCAGAAACAAAACTGACTAATCAACTAAAACTGACTGAAGGTTTTAAAGGAAAAACCATTGTAATTCCAGGCAATCACGATTGGTACAGCGGTATAAAAGGACTGGAAAAACAAGCTGATTTTGTAACCAAATATTTGAACGACAAAAAAGCTTTTTTACCACGTAAATCTTGTCCGATTGAAGATGTAAAAATAGACAGCACATCAACTTTGATAGCCGTTGATAGTGAATGGTTTCTGGAAGATTGGGACAACCACCCAACAATGAATGACAACTGCGACATTAAAACGAGAGAACAATTCTTTGAAGAGTTGGAAAATCTTCTAAATAAAAACCAAGAAAAAACGGTTGTTCTGGCGATTCATCATCCGTTATTAAGCAACGGAACTCACGGCGGACAATTTTCTTTAGAGAAACAATTATTTCCGCTAGAGAAAAAAATTCCGCTTCCGGTAATTGGATCTTTTATCAATTTACTTCGAAAAACATCTGGCGCGAGTCCACAGGATATTCAAAATAAACAATATACGATTTATGCAAAACGTATTAAAACGCTTTTGCAAAAGCAGAAAAATGTCATTGTAGTTTCTGGACACGATCATAATTTACAATACATCAGTAAAGAAAATATTCAGCAGATTATCAGCGGTGCGGGTTCAAAATCAGAAGCGGCAAGAGCTATTAATGAAAATGATTTTTCATACGGCGGAAATGGTTACGCAACTTTAACGATGTATAAAAGCGGAGACGCCAAAGTTTCTTTTTATGCAAATGAAAACAACAAAGAAAAAAAGCTTTTTGAACGTGAAATTATAAAGGCTAAAGAAATTAACTGGGCATCTGACATTCCGAATAAATTCCCTTCAAAAATTACCACTTCGATTTATTCTCCAAAAATGACCGATAAAAGCTGGTTCCATCAGTTTTTATTCGGACAACATTACAGAAAATATTACAGCATGCCGATTGAAGCAAAAGTTGCTACTGTAGATACTTTGCTAGGCGGACTAAAACCTATTCGCGAAGGCGGCGGCCATCAATCTGTTTCTTTACGAATGTCTGATCCAAAAGGTCGTGAATTTGTTATGCGAGGCATGAAAAAAAGTGCAACGGTATTTTTACAGTCTGTTGCTTTTAAGGATCAATATGTCGTTAATGATTTTCAAAATACCTATACCGAAGATTTCTTGTTCGATTTTTACACGACTTCGCATCCTTACGCTTCTTTTGTAACGGGAAGTATGTCGGATAAAATTGGTTTGGCGCACACAAATCCAGTTCTGTATTATGTACCTAAACAAAATGCTTTGGGCGAATTTAATGCTGGTTTTGGAGATCAATTATATATGGTCGAAGAAAGACCTGCCGATAATCATCTTGATGGTAAAAACTTTGGAAATCCGTCTAATATTATCAGCACAGATGATATGATGGCGAATCTTCATAAAGATGAAAAATACAGCGTCGATCAAAAAGAATATATAAAAGCACGTTTGTTTGACATTCTTATCGGTGATTGGGACAGACACAGCGACCAATGGCGCTGGGCAGAATTTAAAAAAGACGGAAAGGTAATTTACAAACCGATTCCGCGTGACAGAGATCAGGCTTTTGTAAAATATGATGGTGCATTACTTTCTATTTTAATGAATATTCCAGCTTTGCGTCACATGCGTACTTTTAAAGATAAAATTGGCAATGTAAAATGGCTGAGCCGTGAACCTTATCCGTTAGATTTAGCCTTTTTAAGAACAGCCGACGAAAAAGACTGGGTTGAGCAGGCAAAATACATTCAAGAAAACTTAACAGATGCAGACATTGACGAGGCTTTTAAAAATATGCCAAAAGAAGTTCAGGATGAAACTGTTAAAGAAATTCAGCGAAAGCTAAAAAACAGAAAGAAAGACCTTCAAAAATATGCAATAGAGTATTCTGATATCTTGAGCAAAACGGTTATGATTGCCGGAACTGACAAAAAAGACAAATTTGTAATTAATCATAATGCTAAAAAAAGCTTAGAAATTCAGGTTTTCAGAGTTAAAAAAGAAGGAGATGAATTGGTTTACACCAAAAACGTAACCGACGCCAAAACCAAAAACCTTTGGATTTACGGATTGGATGATAATGATATTTTTGAAGTGAATGGAAAGGAAAAATCGAAAATTAAAATTCGTTTAATCGGTGGTCAAAACAATGATACTTATAACATTGAAAACGGCAAAAAGGTTATTGTATACGATTTTAAATCAAAAGAAAACACCTATAATCTTGATTCTAAAACACAAACGCAGTTAACAGACGATTATGATGTTAATTTATACAATTACGAAAAACCAAAATACAATGTAATTTCTGGACTTCCGAATATTGGTTTTAATCCAGATGACGGTGTAAAAGTGGGAATTAATTTAAATTATACGGTAAATAATTTTAAACAAAATCCGTATACGCAACGACACATTTTTAACGCTTTCTACTATTTTGCAACTGGCGGTTTAGAGTTTAATTATGCGGCACATTTTCCTGGTTTATTGGGTAAATGGGTAATTGATGTGGAATCGCTTTATACGACTCCAAATTTTGCGATGAACTATTTTGGATACGGAAATGAAGCGCAATACGACGATGAAGTCAGCATGGATTACAATCGTGTGCGTATCAGAAAATTTAATGCTTCTGGAGCGATACGCCACGTTGGTCGATACGGAAGTGAATTTAGTATTTCACCTATCTTCCAAAGAATGACGGTTGAGCAAACTGAAAATCGTTTTATTGACATTCCAAATATTGTGAATCCGAATATATTTGACAGCCAAAATTTTGGAAGTTTAAAAGTAAAATATTTGTTTAAAAACTCTGACTTTGCTGCGAAACCAACTTTAGGAATCTACTTTATGGTTGCTGGAACTTGGACTACAAACTTAAACGAAACCAAACAAAATTTCCCAACATTAGAAAGTGTTTTAGGTTTTACTCATAAAATCGATCATAATGGTAAATTGATTTTTGCTACTTACTTTAAAGGGAAAGCAATTTTGAATAATAATTTCGAATTTTATCAAGGTGCTACTTTAGGCGGTGACACTGATTTACGTGGTTTTAGAAACGAGCGTTTCCTTGGTAATTCGTATTATTCGCAAAGTTCTGATCTGCGTTTAAGTCTTGGAAAAATCAGAAAAACTATTGCTCCATTCACATACGGAATTCTTGGTGGTTTTGACTATGGAAGAGTTTGGCTTGACGGCGAAGATTCTAAAAAATGGCACCACGATTATGGAGGCGGTCTTTGGCTGAATGCTATCAATATTCTAACAGCTAGAATTTCCTATTTTAAATCTCCAGACGAAATCGGAAGGGTTATTTTTGGAGCGGCATATAGCTTTTAGAAGATTCTAAGGCTCTGAGAAGCTAAGATTCTAAGTTTTTTTTGCTACGGAGACACTAAGGCACAAAGTTATTTTTAGAAATAAAGTTTTTTGTCACGAATTGCACAAATTTTCACTAATTTTTATTCTGAAAAAAATAAAATAGAATTCGTGAAAATTTGTGCAATTCGTGGCAAACTTTTTTTCCTTAGTATCTTAGAAACTTAGTTACTTAGAAGCTTAAATTCATATACATTCCCTCCTACTTTATTTGTTTTTTCGTCGGCGATGAGTAAGGTGTTATTGTCTTTGAAAACAACGGCTTCTTTTTGAGAAAAATGGTTTAGTTCAATTTGGGTTTGAGTGCCTTTGTGGAACAAATCTCCTTTGAAGTTTTTAAACAAAAGAATTTTATCGTGACTTAACAATGCTACTTTTTTTCCGTCTGGGCTTATTGTTGCACTTGTTAAAACGCAGTGATTGTAATTCCCGCAGGTTTTAAATTCACCTATTTTTTCGGCTTTTTGAGTTCCCTTTGCATTTTTAATTTTATAAATAAAAGCAGTTCCGTCAAAACCTTTACTTCTGTTTTTTGTAAAAAGATAAAAGTAACCTCCGTGCTCAAAGAAACCTTCTACATCGTAAAACATTTCTTTTTTCTTTGGCGGAAATTCGGTTTGCTCTGGATATGAAAACGAAACTTTATATTCGGCGGAAGCCAAATCTTTATTCAATTCAGATTTAGGCAATTTATAAATACATAAATCTCTTCGTTCGTTATCATTATTTCCAAAATCTCCAATATAGATATTTCCTTGTTTATCTTTCGTAATATCTTCCCAATCAACATTTTTGGCATTTCCAATTGTGATTGTTCTTTCTAATTTTCCTTTAGAATTTAAAGCATAAATAGCATTTTTATTGCCGCTGTCTTCCAAAGTATATAGTGTTTTTGTTTCAGGAAAATAGGCAATTCCAGAAACTTCTTTGAGCTTTTTCGGAAGCGAATAAAGTGTTTTTAAATCATTCTCAGATTGCTGCTGACAAGCTAATAAAGCGATTGAAATACCGAGTAAAAAAAACTTTTTCATATTTTGTGTTTTGTTTAAACCATATAAGTCGTATAAGAAAATTTAAGTAAGATTCTTTCTTAAAGATTTATTTAAATGAACTTATATTACTTATATGGTTCAAAAATTTATATCAAATTTGTGTTTTTAAAGTTACGCGTAATAAACTCAAATGCGGCATGCATAACGTGTCCCATTGATTTTGCGTTTTTAAATTTCATATCGTTTGTGTAACGGTACAATTCCATTTTTAACTGCAATAAATGTTCTTCGGTCGAAATGGTATCGTGGCACATTATATTGAGTAATTTTTTAATTCTGGTCTCGGCCGAATGAATACGTTTTGCCAAAATTGCCCTTTCTTCATCTTTATATTGAATGATCGAACGTTCTTCTAACTTTTCTTTAATCAATTGAATCATTGGAAAATTTTCTTTGAAAAACTGCGGGCGATAGACTTTAAAATTCCCTTCATAACATTGCTGGTCAAAATCGATCGGACGGATTTTATAGACAACCTGATCAAAATCGTGAATCGGAACAATTACATAATTGTACGCACGCATATCTCCCAAAAGCCGAATCATACAGCGTTCGTTAAACTTTACAAACTCTTTTGCAATTTGTGCTTTTTCCATTTCGGTACACGAATCGAGTAAAGTATCCATAAAAACATCACCGGGAATTCCGATAATATGTTCTTCGATCAAAGTGTCTTTATAAACCAAAAAGTTGATTTTATCCGGCGAAAGAATATCTTCTAATTCTAATCCGTAAATTCTCGAAGCATCGGCTTTTTTGATATAAAAATGAACGTAGTTGTCGTTGAGAATATTACGAACTTTTATTCTAAAAGGTTTCGAATTTCCGAACGTACAATAATCAATTGCATCGACATTTAGGTATTGTATAATTTCGCTGTTTCCGTCAGAATGCAGGAGTGAATAAATCTTTTTTAAGTTAAGATCAATTTCATTACGTTCAAATTCTCCATAATAAACGCGAATCCATAAAGTATCGGTATCATGTTTGTCATAAACATTAATAGAACCCGAAAACCGAAGCAAGTCATCATAAAACACAGAAACTTTAGAAATACGTTCGTATCGCTCCAAATAACTTAAAAGTGGCTGTATTAAAGGATAAGAAGGTTTTTTTAAAACCATTAAAGGCTCGCTCATTTTGAATATCTTTAATACAAATTTACGGGAATACGATTTAATGCAAGAACATTGAGTAACAAAATTCGAAATGATTCGTCATACTAAAAACTAAAACCAGAAAAATTTGGAAACCATTTTAACCATTGAAAATTTAAGCAAAAGATACGGCCGAATTCAGGCGCTTAAAAATGTATCTTTTGAAATACAAAAAGGCCGCGTTTACGGCATTCTTGGTCCTAACGGAAGCGGAAAATCGACCACTTTAGGAATTGTACTAAATGTTGTCAATAAATCGTCTGGAAACTATCGCTGGTTTGACGGCAATGTAGAAACACACGAAGCTTTAAAAAAAGTGGGCGCTATTATCGAAAGGCCTAACTTTTATCCTTATATGACTGCAGAACAAAACCTAAAGCTGGTCTGCAAAATCAAAAATATCAATTATTCTAAGGTTAATGAAAAGCTCGAACTAGTAGGTTTGAGTGAAAGAAAAGACAGCAAATTCAGTACTTTTTCTTTAGGTATGAAACAACGTCTGGCGATTGCATCGGCACTTTTGAATGATCCTGAAATTTTAATTCTAGATGAACCTACCAACGGATTGGATCCGCAGGGAATTCATCAAATTCGAGATATTATTAAAAAAATTGCTTCGCAGGGAACTACCATTTTATTGGCTTCGCATTTGTTAGATGAAGTTGAAAAAGTTTGCTCTGATGTAATTGTTTTACGCAAAGGCGAAATTTTATATTCAGGTTCTGTTGATGAAATGGCTTCAAACGAAGGCTTTTTTGAAGTTCAAGCAAATGACAATCAAACTCTAAAAACTGTTTTACAAGATCATGCAGCTATTGATAAAATTGTTGAAGAAGACGGAAAAGTTTTGGTTTACTTAAAATCAGAATTAGCTGCGGCTGAACTAAACTCTTATTTATTTTCCAAAAACATTGTTTTAAGTCATTTAGTAAAACGTAAAAACAGTTTAGAAGCACAATTTTTAGAATTAACCAAAAACGCCATCGCTCAAAAAAACTAAACCATGAAAAGACTTCTCTCTATAGAATTACAAAAAATCTGGCTGAACAAAGCCAGCAAAATATTGACACTGACTTATTTTATTCTACTTTCATTTATTGCTTTAATTGCTTCGATAAAATTTGATATCGGTCCTTTTAAATTTCACTTGGCCGAAATGGGAATTTTCAATTTTCCGTTTATCTGGCATTTTAATACTTATGTTGCTGCTTGGCTTAAATTCTTTTTGGCAATTGTGATTGTTTCTATGATGGCTAACGAATACAGTTACGGCACTTTAAAACAAAATTTAATTGATGGTTTAAGCAAAAAAGAATTCATATTATCTAAGTTTTTAACGGTAACATTATTTGCCTTATGCTCGACGGTTTTTGTTTTTATAATGAGTTTAATTTTAGGATTAATCTTTTCTTCCTACACAGAGCTTGACGTTATTGTAATGGATTTGGATTATTTACTGGCGTTTTTCATCAAATTGGCTGGTTTCTTTTCTTTCTGTTTGTTCTTGGGAATTTTAGTAAAACGTTCTGCTTTTGCGCTGGGTTTTTTATTGGTTTGGAGTATCATTGAAGCAATTATCAGAGGAACATTAGCTTTTCAAATTTTCCCAAACAGTGAAACTGACGAAAAAATAACGCAATTTCTCCCTCTTGAATCAATGTCTAATCTAATTGTAAATCCAGCACCGCGCCTTTCTGTTGTAAAAAGTATCGGCACACAAATAGGAATTGAAACTGACATGGATTATAGTGTAAGTTATTCTGCTGCTATTATTGTAGCAATCTGGACCTGCTTATTTATATATTTTTCGTACAAATTATTAAAAAATAGAGATTTGTAGTATATTTGCTAACATGAGCTGTTTTAGAGTTTTTTTTCTAACTTTTATCTTGTGTTCACTAACCACTATGATGAACGCTCAGAATATTAGTGTTGATCCTTCAAAAACTCCGACAGACTTAGTTCAAAACATCTTAATAAATAGTGCTTGTATTGATATTCAAAGTATCAATGCCTCTGGAGATCCGAGACCGGGTCAGACAAGTTATGGATCTTTTAACGCCTCTGGGACTAACTTTCCGTTTCCCAGTGGTGTTGTATTAACTACTTCGCCAAGCCTAAAAGCTCAAGGACCTTATGATGAAAGTACCTCCATTGGTGTTAAAGTCGTTACCTGGAATGGAGATCAAGACCTAAACAAAGCCATCGGAATAAATAACAGTACGCAAGCAACAGTATTGGAATTCGATTTTATTGCTTCAACTAACATGATTAGTTTTAATTATATTTTTGCATCCAATGAATATCAAAAGTTTTTTCCGTGTAACTTCAGCGACAGTTTTGCTTTTTTAATAAAAGAAGCAGGAAGTACAGAAGATTATAAAAATCTGGCGATTGTACCCAATACAACAATA
The DNA here is from genome assembly GCF_042678225.1 of Flavobacterium artemisiae. Lineage (NCBI taxonomy): Bacteria > Pseudomonadati > Bacteroidota > Flavobacteriia > Flavobacteriales > Flavobacteriaceae > Flavobacterium > Flavobacterium artemisiae. The sequence goes on from NZ_JBHUDZ010000007.1 coordinate 638,730, forward strand.
GCAGTATCAGCAACAACTGTTCATCCAAAAATTAATCCATCTGTTATAGACGGAAATACACATAGCGGATGTGAAGCTGCAAACGAAAATTATTTTAACGGTTACAATACTGATTCAAGTCCGATTAATTATGCTGGTCAAACTAAAGTAATGACAGCACAAACCGAAGTTATCCCAGAAAGAAAATATCACCTAAAATTAGTCATAGCTGACGATGAAACCCGACAATACAATTCTGCAGTCTTTCTGGAAGCGGGCAGTTTTATTTCTAAAATAAACTTTGGCGAAGACAGAACAATTGCTAATAACAATCCAGTATGCTTTGGCGAAAATTATGTGTTGGACACCAAATTAAATCCTGCTTTATTTACTTTTTCATGGTTTAAAAAAGATAACACGAACAATTATGTGCAAATTCCGGGTGAATCTGGCGCTACATATACTGTTACTTCAAGTGGAAGTTACAGGGTGGAAGCCTACAGATCATCATTAAATTGTTCTGCAAACGGAGAAATCTCAGTAGAATTTACACCTGAAATTACAACAACAGACACTTCTCTTTTGCAGTGTGATGATAATAACGATGGAATTTCTATTTTCAACTTAACTAAAGTAAGTACAATTGTAAATAATAATTCGCAAAATACGACACAAGGTTATTATGAAACTTTGGCAGATGCTCAAGCCAAAACAAATGCTATTTTAAATCCAGAGAATTATGTCAATAAAACGTCAAATCAAATCGTTTTTGCCCGTATTCAAAATGGATCTGGGTGTTATGACACCGCACAAGTCACATTAGGAATTACTACAACAACAATTCCCGACCAAAATCCAATTGCTAAATGTGATGGCGATGATGTTCAAGATGGTCTTTATCAATTTGATTTATCTAATGATGTGACACCGCAAATCTTAACTGGATTACCTGCTAATTTAGTCGTTAATTATTTTCTTTCAGGAAATGATGCACTAACTATGACGAATCAGCTTCCAAATATTTTTAAAAATACCGTACCAAATAGCCAGACTATTTATGCTCGTGTTCAAAATGGAGCCGATTGTTATGATATTACTCCAATTGAGCTCCAAATAAACACTTTTAATCCTCCAAACTTTGGGGAGGAATCAGAATTTCTTTGCAAAGGCAAAGAAATTACTTTATCTGTTGCCACTGGTTTTAATAGTTACACATGGTCTACATCTGCCAGCGATACTTCAAACAGCATTCCTGTAAATACGCCTGGCGATTATTCTGTTACTGTAACTGACGCAAATGGCTGTCAGAAAACAAAAAAATTCAAAGTGATTTTATCGGAGCCTGCTACAATTACTGAAGCAATTGTAAAAGATTTTTCTGCAACTGATAACTCTATTTCAATACAATTTACCGGTGTTGGAGATTACGAATTTTCTATTGGATCAGATTTTCAGGATTCTCCGATATTTCAAAATGTCATTCCGGGAATTTATTACGCGAATGCACAAGACAAAAACGGCTGCGGTATTTCTAACACATTTAAAATCTATGTTTTAGATTATCCTCGTTTTTTCTCACCAAACGGAGACGGTCAAAATGATTTGTGGATTATCAAAAACATTGACCAGATGCCGGATTATACGATTTCAATATTTGACCGTTACGGAAAATTGATAAAACAGATGAATCAAAACAGTTCTGGCTGGAATGGAATTTTCAACAGCCAGCAGCTGCCTTCAGCTGATTATTGGTTTACCTTACTTTTTGTCGACGGAAAAACTGTAAAAGGACATTTTAGTCTGGTAAGATAAACTTTTAAAAAAATTGCAAATTCCAACTCGAAGCCCCAGACTTAAAACTTAAAATTCTAGTATACTCACAAAAAAAATCCCAAACTCCTTAATTGGAATTTGGGATTTTTAATATGAAATTTAAAACTAATTAGATTTTAAATCTTTTTCTATCTGTTTCAGTTAAGTAAATCTTTCTCAAACGAATAGATTTTGGAGTAACTTCTACATATTCATCTTTTTGAATGTATTCTAAAGCTTCTTCTAAAGAGAAAATGATTGGAGGAATGATTCTTGCTTTTTCATCAGCTCCAGAAGAACGTACGTTAGATTGTTTTTTCTCTTTCGTTACGTTTACACACATATCATCTGCACGAGAGTTTTCACCAATTACCTGACCTTCATAGATTTCAGTATTTGGTTCAACAAAAAACTTACCACGATCTTGTAATTTATCGATAGAATAAGGAATAGCTTTTCCTTTTTCCATAGAGATTAATGAACCTTTGTTACGTCCAGAAATTTCTCCTTTGTAAGGCTCATATCCGATAAAACGGTGTGACATGATAGCTTCACCAGCAGTAGCAGTAAGTAATTGATTTCTTAAACCAATAATTCCACGTGATGGAATATTGAATTTAATAATCATACGCTCACCTTTAGTTTCCATACTTAACATTTCACCTTTACGAATTGTTACGAACTCAACTGCTCTACCTGAAAGGTTTTCTGGCAAATCGATTGTTAATTCCTCAATTGGCTCACATTTTTTACCATCAATTTCTTTGATGATAACTTGTGGCTGACCAATTTGTAACTCATAACCTTCTCTTCTCATTGTTTCAATAAGAACAGATAAGTGAAGTACTCCACGTCCAAAAACCATGAATTTATCAGCAGAATCAGTTTCACCTAACTTCATCGCTAAGTTTTTCTCTAATTCTTTTGTCAATCTTTCTCTAATATGACGAGAAGTTACAAATTTACCTTCTTTACCAAAGAAAGGAGAGTCATTGATTGTAAACAACATACTCATTGTAGGCTCATCAATAGCAATAGAAGCTAATCCTTCAGGGTTCTCGTGATCAGAAATAGTATCACCAATTTCAAAACCTTCAATACCTACAACAGCACAAATATCACCAGCAATTACTTCAGTAACTTTTTTACGACCAAGACCTTCAAAAGTATGTAATTCTTTAATTCTTGATTTTGTTACAGAACCGTCTCTTTTTACCAAAGATATTGGCATACCTTCTTTCAAAATACCTCTTTCTAAACGACCAATAGCAATACGACCTGTAAATGCAGAGAAATCTAAAGAAGTAATCAACATTTGTGGTGTACCTTCAGAAACTTTAGGAGCTGGTACATTTTCAACAACCATATCCAATAATGCTTCAACATTATCAGTTACGTTTTCCCAATGATCAGACATCCAGTTGTTTTTAGCAGAACCATAAACTGTTGGAAAATCCAACTGCCATTCTTCAGCACCTAATTCAAACATTAAGTCAAAAACTTTTTCGTGAACTTCCTCAGGAGTACAGTTTTCTTTATCAACTTTATTGATAACTACACATGGCTTAAGACCTAAGTCAATAGCTTTTTGCAATACAAAACGCGTTTGTGGCATTGGACCTTCAAAAGCATCCACTAGCAAACACACTCCATCGGCCATGTTCAATACACGTTCTACTTCACCTCCAAAATCCGCGTGGCCAGGAGTATCGATAATATTGATTTTTGTTCCTTTATATTGAACAGAAACGTTTTTAGAAGTAATAGTAATACCTCTCTCACGCTCCAAATCGTTATTATCTAGGATTAAATCACCTGTGTTCTCGTTTTCACGAAATAATTGACAGTGATACATAATTTTATCAACCAAAGTGGTTTTACCGTGATCGACGTGGGCAATAATTGCAATGTTTCTAATAGATTCCATCTGTGATTTTTAATGGCTGCAAAGGTACACTTTATTTTCTAAAAAAAAACGTTTCTCGTATAGTTTGCGTATATACAATCAATTAGTTAATACAAAATCGAGGAAACAGTCTTCAAATTGGACTTCACATATCAATTACTTATAGTTAAATTAACTATATTTGGGTAATGAAAAGCAAAAGTCTACAAATTATACTAACCTACATTGTGGTATCGCTTATTTTGGCGGTAACCTTTTATAAATTGCTTATTTCATTAAACCCTGATACAGAAAACAACTATATATTCCTTGCAAAAGATATCTTTTGTATTCTAGCAACAGGAGTACTTTTTTATTATATCTCATCAAAAAACGAAAAGAACAACATTACTTTTTTTGAAAAATTAAACGAAACAAATGAGGTAATAAAAGAATCTAACGAAAAATATGATATTGTAGCCAAAGCAACAAGTGACACAATTTGGGATTGGAAAATTCAAGAAGACAGCATTAATTGGAACAAAGGAATCGAAAGTGTTTTTGGATATAATCCATCTGAAGTTGGAAAAACTTCAAAATGGTGGTTTGACAAAATACACCCCGAAGACAGTATCCGAATGTCTATCAAACTTTATTCTTTTATAGAACAAAAAACTGAAAAATGGCAGGATCAATATCGCTTTAGATGCGCTGACGGAACCTACAAATACGTATTAGACAGAGGTTTTTTATTGAAAGATGAAAACGGCAAAGCGATCAGAATGATTGGAGCAATCCAAGATATTACCAAACAAAAAGAAGAAGAACAGCGTTTAAAACTTTTAGAAACCGTAATTACACAATCTAAAGATTCTATTTTAATTACAGAGGCTAATTCATCTGAAGGCAAAATACCAAAAATCGTGTATGTTAATCCAGCCTTTTCTCTTATGTCTGGTTATTTATCAACAGAAATCATAGGTAAATCTCCTAATATTTTTAAAGGACCAAAATCTGATTCTGAAGAATTAAAAAAACTATTGCGTGCGATAAAAAATGAAGAAGAATGCTTAATCGAAACCATAACTTATACTAAAACCAAAGAAGAATATTGGGTGCGTTTTTCTATGATTCCGATTTTTAACAACGAAGGCATTATCTCTCACTGGATTTCAATTCAAAGAGATATAACCGACGAGAAAAAATTAGAGACAGAAAAAGAACACTTAATTAGAGAATTAACTCAAAACAATAAAGACTTAAAACAATTCTCTTATATAACTTCACACAATCTTCGTGCGCCATTATCCAACTTAATTGGTCTTTTAAATTTAATTGAAGATATTCCTATTGAAAATGAAGAATTAGAAGAAATTCTTTCCGGCTTTACCAAATCGACTCATTTATTAAACGAAACAATCAATGATCTGGTAAAAGTTATTATCATTAAAGACAATCCTTCTATGCAAAAAGAAGAAACATCTTTAAAAGAAGTATTCGAAAATGTATTCAGCCAGCTTTCTTTTCAGATTGAAATGCACAAACCTATTATTAAATTAAAATTTGAAAAGGTTCCATTATTAATTACCAACAAAGCTTATCTTGAAAGTATTTTACTTAACTTGCTGACCAACTCAATCAAATATAAATCAGAAAATAGAAAGTTAAAAATCTCTATTATCGCCGAACAAATAGACAATAAAACGATACTAACTTTTAAAGACAACGGAATCGGAATTGATCTTGAACGCAATCGCGATAAAGTTTTTGGACTTTATCAAAGATTTCACAACTATCCTGACAGCAAAGGTTTAGGTTTATATCTTGTAAAGTCGCAGGTAGAAACTATGGGAGGTACAATCAGTATTGACAGCGAAGTCAATAAAGGCACTACATTTACAATAACATTTAAAAATTAATTATTATGCTTGAGCAGATTTTATGCATTGATGACGACCCAATCACATTAATGTTATGCAAAAAAGTAATTTCGAAATCTTCATTCTCACACGAAATTATTACAGCTCAAAACGGAGAAGAAGCTTTACACCATTTTAATAATTTAAAATACACCAATAATAAAAACAATGTCAATAAAAAACCCGAATTAATCTTTTTAGATTTAAACATGCCTATCATGGGAGGCTGGGAATTTTTAGACCATTTTACTTCTCCTGATTACGCAGAATTCAATACTGCGAGTGTTATTGTATTATCTTCAACTATTGATCCAGAAGATTTACTAAAAGCAAAAAAATATCCAATCATTATAGATTTCCTTTCAAAACCTATCACACAACCCATGCTTGAATATCTAAAAAAGAAAATGGGATTATTATAAAAACAAAAATATCAAAAAGATAAAAATCCAAATTCCAATATTAAAGCATAAATTGGAATTTGGATTTTATTTTTTTTTATTCTAATATAAATTTTAAACAAAAAAAGTCCTCTAAAAGAGGACTTTTTATATGTTTAGTAAATGTAATTTAATTACAATTTAGCAACGTGTTTAGTTAATTTAGACTTCAAGTTAGAAGCTTTATTATCATGAATGATGTTCTTTTTAGCTAATTTATCAATCATAGAGATAACAGTTGATAATTTCGCAGCTGCATCAGATTTATCAGTAGCTAATCTTAACGCTTTGATAGCATTACGAGTAGTTTTATGCTGATATCTATTAAGAACTCTTCTTTTTTCGTTACTTCTGATTCTTTTTAATGCTGACTTATGATTTGCCATTTCTTTTAATTTTAGATGTAATAATTATTATAAATACTAGTTAAAAAAGAAAAACCTCCCACAATTATAAAAAACAATCACTTTGGTTTTAACTAATAAAATAAAAACCGAGACACCAATTTTTATTTTACAAAACTTATTTACAACTAATTTATTGTAGTCCGTAGGGGAATCGAACCCCTGTTACCAGGATGAAAACCTGGCGTCCTAACCCCTAGACGAACGGACCTGATTCTCCTAAGTTGGAAATTTTCAATATGTAATATAACTTGTAGTCCGTGGGGGAATCGAACCCCCCTTACCAGGATGAAAACCTGGCGTCCTAACCGATAGACGAACGGACCGTGCTTCTCTAATGCGGATGCAAAGATACATCTATTTTTTAGTTGCACAATAGTTGATGCGAAAAAAAATATATTTTTTTAATAAGCCTTCGCAAACAGCACTCTTTTAGTAGACGGATTACCAGTAAATACACAGGTTCCCATCTCTTCAACAGCATCCAAAGGAATACAACGAATAGTCGCTTTTGTCAAATCTTTTATTTTTTCTTCAGTTGCAGCAGTACCATCCCAATGTGCAGAAATAAAACCGCCTTTACCTTCTAAAACCTCTTTAAATTCTTCAAAATTATTTACTTGCGTAATGTGTGTATCACGATAATTTAAAGCTTTACCAAATAAATCATTTTGAATCTGCTCTAAAAGATCATTTACATAATTCACAATTCCGTCTGCAGCAACCACTTCTTTTGTCAAAGTATCTCTTCTTGCAACTTCAAAAGTTCCATTTTCAAGATCTTTTGGACCAACTGCAATTCGAACCGGAACTCCTTTTAATTCCCATTCTGCAAATTTAAATCCTGGTTTTTGCGTCGTTCTATCATCAAACTTAACAGTGATTTTTAATTTTCTCAATTTCGCCGTTAATTCATTAACGGCTTCTGTAATTTGAGCCAATTGTTCATCTGTTTTATATATAGGAACAATAACGACTTGTATTGGAGCCAAATTTGGAGGAAGTACCAATCCTTGATCATCAGAATGCGTCATAATCAACGCTCCCATTAAACGAGTAGAAACTCCCCATGAAGTTCCCCAAACATGTTCTTGTTTTCCTTCGGCATTCGCAAACTTCACATCAAAAGCTTTTGCAAAGTTTTGACCTAAAAAGTGCGAGGTTCCTGCCTGAAGCGCTTTTCCATCCTGCATCAATGCCTCAATACAATACGTCTCATCAGCACCAGCAAAACGCTCTGACTCTGTTTTAAAACCTCTGACAACAGGTATCGCCATAAAGTTTTGAGCAAAATCCGCGTAAACATTCATCATTTTTTCTGATTCTTCCAACGCTTCTGCTTTTGTAGCATGAGCTGTATGCCCTTCCTGCCATAAAAATTCTGCAGTCCTTAAAAATAAACGCGTACGCATTTCCCATCTAACTACGTTTGCCCATTGATTAATAAGCAAAGGTAAATCTCTATAAGATTGCACCCAGCCTTTATATGTAGACCAAATAATTGCCTCACTGGTCGGACGTACAATAAGCTCTTCCTCCAATTTAGCATTTGGATCAACCATTAATTTCCCAGGTCTATCCTCATCATTCTTTAATCTATAATGTGTTACAACAGCACATTCTTTTGCAAATCCTTCAGCATTTTTCTCTTCAGCTTCAAACATACTCTTAGGCACGAACAAAGGAAAATAAGCATTTTGGTGTCCTGTCTCTTTAAACATTCGATCTAACTCAGCCTGCATTTTTTCCCATATTGCATACCCGTATGGTTTGATTACCATACATCCTCTAACTCCTGAATTTTCGGCTAAATCTGCTTTGACAACCAGTTCATTATACCATTTAGAATAATCTTCTGATCTCGTAGTAAGGTTCTTACTCATATTATATAGTTTGGCACAAATTTTGTTTTAAATATTTTTAACTAAATAGTTTGACAAAACTAACTATTTTTGTAATGTGCAACAATAAAAAACACCACAGATATGAAAACTTCCATTTCTCTTCGCCAAAACTCAACTCATTTTTACATAGTAGGATTATTGAGTTTTCTACTAGCGTCGTGTGGTTCTTACCAAAACAGCTCGTACAGTGACAACGACGGCGTTTATGGTAACTCCCGAAACACTTATGCGCAGAACAATTCTGCAGCCAATAATCAATACAAAGATTATTTTAGATCTTTACAAGATGACAATCAGCCGACTGAAATCTTTACAGATGTAGACAATTACACTAATTACCAAGAAGGTGACAGCACGCAAACTGCTTCTGTCGGATATCCTGCTTGGGGAAGCAGCAACTCTGAAGTATCTGTAAATGTTTATTCTGACCCGATGTGGTCATATGGATTTGGATTCGGATCTCCTTACTACGGATGGGGTTATGGTTCATGGGGTTACGGATATGGATACCTAGGCGGCTGGGGAGCATGGGGTGGCTGGGGCTATCCAGGTTACTGGGGACCATCTTGGGGATATTACCCAGGTTATTGGGGAGGCGGCTACGCTTATAACAACTATAATTACGCTTACGGAAGAAGAGGAGGATCTGCTTATTATGGAAACAGAGGCTATAATAACTACAACCGAAACTACACTTCTAACAGAGGTTACACAACTAGCAGAGGTTATACAAGCAACCGAAACTACACAACAAACAGAAGCAGTTTCACAACAAACAGAAACTATACAACCAATAGATCTAACAGCTATACTGACTACAGAAGAAGTTCTAACGTAAACAGAACTAGTCCAACTTTTACAAACAGAAGCTATAACAATGCTAATTCTGCCAATAATGGCAATTACAGCAACAGAAGATCTTATAACAATTACAACAATAACAATAGCGCAACTACAACTAACAGAAGCTATAATTACAACAATAACAGCAACAGTAGTCCATCAAGAAGCTACTCTCCTAGCCCATCTCGCTCAACTAATAGCAGCGGTGGAAGCATGAGATCGTCAGGCGGCGGTGGCGGTGGCGGCGGAATGAGATCTGGTGGAGGAGGAAGAAGATAATCTTCCCTCCTTCTTCAATCAAAAATTCACCTAAAAATTTATCCTAATGAAAAAAATACTTTTCCTACTAGCGGCAGGACTAACTTTCAGCGTCTCACATTCTCAACAAGTTCCCGATGCAGTTCGTTATGCACAAGACAACATAACCGGAACTGCCAGATTTAGAGCTATGAGTGGTGCTTTTGGTGCCGTTGGAGGCGATTTGTCAGCTATAACAGTCAATCCTGCAGGTTCTGCCATTTTTAACAATAATCAAGTCGGCATAACATTAAGCAATCAAAACCTTGTTAATGATTCTCAATATTTTGGAGGCAATACAACCACAAACAAACAGAATTCTTTCACACTAAATCAAGCAGGAGGTGTTTTTGTTTTTAAAGACAGGAACTCAAACAAAGGATGGAACAAAATTACAATTGGAGCAAGCTATGAAAATACCAATAACTTCAACAGTAATACTTTCTCAATGGGATCTAACCCATACAATTCTGTAGCAAATTACTTTCTAGCGTATGCAAATGGTGACCCTGGAAGGAATAACGGCATACCCTTAGGCGACATAAGAAACATTGATTACAGAGATCAATTTTACAACGAACAGCAAGCTTATTTTGGATATAACGGCTACGTTATCAATCCTGCAACGACTGCTAACAACAATACCACATATACACCTAATGTACCTGCTTTAACTTCAGGAAATGGATATTATCAAGAAAACAATATTAGCGAAAGAGGCTACAACAGCAAATTAAGTTTTAACATTGCAACATCTTACAATGATCGTCTCTACTTTGGAGCAAATTTAAATGTACACATTACAGATTATAGAAGAACAAGCAGTTTTTACGAATTCAATAATGAACCTCTTACATCAGATGCAACCATTTCTTCATTAACTTTCAATAATGACCTATATACTTACGGAAACGGTTTCTCTTTCCAATTGGGTGCAATAGGTAAAGTTACAGAAGCTTTCAGACTTGGATTAGCATACGAATCAAATACTTGGTACGAATTATACGATGAACTTTCTCAAAGTTTATACACTACGACACAAAATACGGGAGGAACATTTAATAATTCTGTAAACCCAAATATTGTTAACGTTTACGAAAGATACACTTTACAAACTCCTGGAAAGGTAACTTTTAGCGCCGCTTATGTTTTCGGAAAAAATGGTTTAATCAGTGTTGATTATGCTATAAAAGATTACGCAAATAGCAAATTTAAACCGACTGATGATCCAGATTTCATAGATCGCAATCGAGATATCAGCAATCAATTAACTAATAATGGAGAATTGAGAGTTGGTGCTGAATACAAAATAAACAGATTAAGTTTAAGAGGCGGTTACCGATACGAAGGAAGTCCATACAAAGACAAAACTACAATTGGAGACACAAACAGTTTTTCTGGCGGTTTGGGTTATAATTTTGGAGGCACAAAACTAGACTTAGCGTATTCTTATTTAGAAAGAAAATCAAACCAAGGCTTTTTCAACAAAGGCTTTACAGATGGAGCAAACATTACTTCAAAACTAAATAATGTTTCTTTAACCTTATTATTTGAATTGTAATTAGAATTTAATAGCTATAAATCTAAATTTCCGTCAGGTTTTTCTTGACGGATTTTTTTATGCCAATAAAAATAAAATCTTTTTAAAACAGTAAACACAAGTAAATACAGGGATTAGCTTCATAAAAAACAGCTAAAACCAATTAAAACTAGTGCTGTTTGAATAAAAAAAGTGTAATTTTGCACTCCAATTTATAAAAGTATGAGAACCAAGTCTTTAAAAAAGAATAAAATCAACGTAATCACTCTTGGGTGTTCAAAAAATGTTTATGACAGTGAAGTGCTTATGGGACAGCTTCGCGCTAACGGAAAAGAGGTTGAACACGAAGCTCCGGCTGAAAAAGAAGGAAACATTATTGTAATTAACACTTGTGGTTTTATCGATAATGCCAAAGCTGAATCTGTTAACATGATTCTGGAATACGCTGACAAAAAAGATAAAGGTTTAGTAGATAAAGTTTTTGTAACAGGATGTTTGTCTGAGCGCTACAGACCTGATTTAGAAAAAGAAATTCCGAATGTAGATCAATATTTCGGAACTACTGAATTACCTCAATTATTAAAAGCATTAGGTGCGGATTATAAACATGAATTGTTAGGCGAACGTTTAACTACTACTCCTAAAAACTATGCTTATTTGAAAATTGCTGAAGGATGTGATCGTCCTTGCAGTTTCTGTGCAATTCCGTTAATGAGAGGATCACATGTTTCACAGCCAATTGAAAAATTAGTAAAAGAAGCTCAAGGTCTAGCTAAAAACGGTGTAAAAGAATTAATCTTAATCGCACAAGACTTAACTTATTATGGTCTTGATTTATACAAAAAGAGAAATCTTGGCGAACTTTTAGAAGCTTTGGTAAAAGTTGAAGGAATCGAATGGATTCGTTTACACTATGCGTTCCCAACAGGATTCCCAATGGATGTTTTGGAAATCATGAAACGTGAGCCAAAAATTTGCAATTATATTGATATTCCGTTACAGCATATTTCAGATTCAATCTTAAAATCAATGCGTCGCGGTACTACTCAGGCAAAAACTACGCAGTTATTAAAAGATTTTAGAGCATCTGTTCCTGGAATGGCAATTAGAACTACTTTAATCGTTGGATATCCTGGAGAAACTCAAGAAGATTTTGAAATCCTAAAAGATTTTGTTCAGGAAATGAAATTTGACAGAATGGGATGTTTTGCTTATTCTCACGAAGAAAACACTCACGCTTATCTTCTTGAAGACAATGTTCCAGATGATGTAAAACAAGCAAGAGCTAATGAAATTATGGAATTACAATCTCAAATTTCATGGGATTTGAACCAAGAAAAAGTAGGCAAAACGTTTAAATGTATTATTGATAGAAAAGAAGGTGCTCATTTTGTTGGAAGAACAGAATTTGACAGCCCGGATGTTGATAATGAAGTTTTAATTGACGCTTCTAAACATTATGTAAAAACTGGAGATTTTGTTAATATAAAAATAATTGAAGCAACAGAATTTGATTTATACGGAGAACCTGCTTAAATTTACACTGAACAATAACTATTGCTAAAAATACTTTTATGAAACCAATTCAGACTTTATTTATCATAGCTTTTGGCTTTTTCTGTTTCAATACAGCATCAGCACAATATGGAAACGGCTATAACAATGGTTACGGTGGCGGCTATGGCGGCGGTTACGGAAGAGGTGGCGGAATGGGCATGGACAGAAGTATGATGCAGGGACCTCAACAAAATACGAGCAAACCGAAAGAAGTTCCGGTGGAAGAAACGGCAGCACAATTAGTTGAACAAATGAAACCTGAAGTTAATCTTGATGAACTTCAAGCAATTGCTATTACAAACGTATTAGCAGACAGCATGAGAGAACAAGGTGTTTTATTAAAAAATGAAAGCAGCAGTCAGGATGAAAAAATTGAACAGATAAAAGCGTTGAGAGAAAGCACAAATAAAAAAATTACTGCTTTCCTAACTCCTGATCAAGTGGTAAAATACACTGCTTTTATGGATAACTTCAAAGAAATCAAAAAACCTAAATCTAAAAAGAAAAAAGACAAAGACAAGGATAAAGATTCTAAAGAATCGAAGGAAACAAAAGAAATCACAGATACGAAAACAGAACAATAACCGTTTTTAAATGTATCTTAAATACTTAATTATGACAAAAAAGATTTTTTGTTACCTGATCTTGGCCGTAATTGTATGCTCATGTTCTACAAATCCGTATAAAACGACTGAAAAAGTATACGATCAACAGCTTAAAACTTTAGAAAATCAAATTACAAGCAAAGATCCACAGCAGATTCCTGGAGTAAATCCTCTTGTAATTGACACTTCTTATGCACAACAGCTTGGAATAATAAAAGACACCCTATCTAAAACCGGTTCGACTTCTTTAATTAATGGAATCAGTACGGAATGGGTTGGAACTGTTAATTTTAATCTGAGAAAACCAAGTTTTGTGATTATTCATCATACTGCTCAGGATTCTTTACAGCAAACGATTAGTACTTTCACAAAAACGAAAACTCAGGTAAGTGCTCATTATGTAATTTCTGAAAACGGAAAAGTGGTTCAGATGCTTAATGACTATTTGAGAGCTTGGCATGCAGGAAATTCTACTTGGGGAAAAACCACTGATTTAAATTCTTGCTCTATCGGAATTGAATTAGACAATAATGGTTTTAAGCCTTTTACAGAAGCACAGATAGGAAGTTTAGTCGCTCTTTTAACAAAACTTAAAAAAGACTACAATATTCCGACACAGAACTTTTTAGGACATGCCGATATTGCTCCTGGACGAAAACAAGATCCAAGCGCTTTGTTTCCTTGGAAAATATTAGCAGAAAAAGGATTTGGAATCTGGCCAGACGAAGTTTTAGAACCTGCTCCATTTGATTTTAAAATTGAACCAGCACTTCGAATTATAGGTTATAATACCAAAAATTTAACTGCTGCAATTCAAGCTTTTAAACTGCATTATATTCAAACAGATGCAACATCAACTTTAGATCGAAAAACAATAGATACTATTTATTCTATTTTCAAAAAACAAGTTCAATAAAGGTTTATCTGCAAGAAAGCAAAGATTTACACAAAGTTCGCAAGGCATTTTTTTCAAGGCTTTGCGAACTTTGTGTTTTTATTCTTATTCAAACTACAATCTAGACATTATAAAACATTGAACATCAATAATTCATCCACTTTATAAACTCTCAAATAAATACTACATAGCTTCTATTCTTTACAACAAAGACTACCCCTCACACTCACACTCATAGCTTATAACTTATAACTCTCAACAACCATTAACCTAAAAAAATAAAAAAGCTGCCAAAACATTAATATGTTTCGACAGCTCCAAAAAAAAAAAAAAATATCAATCTTTATCTCTAGAAAGAGTATGTTGTAGCAATTAATCCGAAGAAGCTTCCTCCTGTTGGCGCAGCATCTTTATCTAAGAAAATATCATTTGATGCAGCATCATATCTTAACTCCGGAATTATTGTTAGTTTTCCCACTTTGTAATTTAAAGAAACAGTGTTTGCAAATACATTTGATCCTGCCAATGTTCCCAAACTTAATGCCGCATCTTTAGCATCAAAATATTCCAATCTATAAGCCAAAAGCAATGATGGACTGAATGAGTAATTAGCGTATCCTACTAATGAAAACCAATCTCCATCTAAAGAGCTGTCAAAATCATTTTTAGTTTTAGCATACGTTGCATTAAATCCTAAAGCAAAAGCATCTGTTATTGTTTTTGAAGCCACGAAATCAATTTGCGTTTTATTTTCGTCAGATGCAGGGTTGCTGCTTCCTGAAGTAAAATTCAAGTAAGCACTTCCTGTTTCTCCAATATAGCCCACTTGTCCGATATAAGTCTTTTGAGACGAACCTGCATCCATCGCTGATTTAAAATCGGTTGGGTTTGTAACTCCAACCATAGCCGTAAATTTACCTGATGTATACTGTGCTTTCACCCCAGTATTAAAGAAAGGTCCGTATGAGAAAGCATAAGACATACTGTAGTTTTTATTATCTACGGCATCTAATACTTCATATCCGATGTGAGTTCCAAAACTACCCACTACCACTTTAAATTTCTCAGTTAAATTATAAGTAAAGAACAATTGTTTAATTAAAAATTTTGCATTAATATCTTTATCAGTTGTTTCATTATATGAAAACTCTCCTGCTCTTTTTCCGAAACCTAAGTCTACAAAAACAGAAGCTTTTCCAAAAGTGTGCCCCGCTTCTATAGAGGCCATCCCTAGCTCGAATGAATCTTGTGAGTTGGTAAAGCTCGTCAATCCATTCATTTGTTTAGAAAAATCATATTTATAGTACGCATCTGCAGATCCTCCCCAAGTGGTTGCCGGCGGAGCCGAGGTTTCTTCCTCTTGAGCAAAAGCAAACGAACTTGTTAACATTGCGGCTAAAATGTGAAATACTTTTTTCATGGTTTTAAATTGGTTTTTAGTTATTAATTGATTCTGGTTAGTTAATCTTTTATATATCTATTTAATAGTATAAGTCATTTCTAAAACCTTTTTATGCGCCTCTAAACATCTTCATTTTCATTAGCGAATTTATTAACTTTTGTATCAGTAGAACAATCCAGAAGTACTTTTTTGACGTTTTATACGAAGAATTACGGATTACAAAAATTAATGTTCCAATAATCATTATTTGATATTATTCGATATTTATTTTTGAAAATTCAACAACTAAAAAACCTCATATAAACACAAATAAATAGGGTTTTAAAAAATAACACACATAAAAAATAGACTAAAACTTACTTTTTTAATAACCAAAAAATAAACAACCCCTAAAATTTTAGGGGTCATATAAAAATAAATAGAAAAAGAATAATTTTCACACCTGAATAAATGGATAATATATAGAAATTTTACAATGCCAATAATTCTTACAAAAATACACATGAGAAGTTTGTTCATTTATAAATACTTTCAGGTTTAATTTTGGATAAAAAAATTAAAAAGGACATAAAAAAACCTGTTCAAATTTTGAACAGGTTTAGAATATTAATTCTGAATTCTCTATTTATTCACGATTATACTTTCTCAAATACTCTCGAATTTTTAATCCTGATTCTTTCAAATCTTCATCTTTCCACTTTCCTTCCGATTTGGCTGATTTTTTTAAAATAGAACACGTTTCGTCTTTATCAGACACAGACCATGTAATCCAGCTCAATTTACGAGCTTCCATCCATTCGATATATTCTTCCCAGGCTTTAATATTTAAAGGTCCGTCTCCAGACGCCTCCATTCCTGCCGATTCAGAAATAAAAACTGGCAGACCGCTTTTGATTGCGTTGTCTGTACGATCGCGAAGTTCTTTACCATGCGTTGCGGCGTAAAAATGCATGGTATACATTATATTATTATAATCCATTATCGGATCGGAAGCCGGCAGATCTATATCCTGATCCCAATGCGGACATCCGACCAATATTATATTATTAGGATCATTTTGGCGAATTTCTTGAATAACTTCTTCTGCATAACTTTTAACTTCCCACCAGGTTTCATAATCTGGCTCATTAAATACTTCATATATAATGTTAGGATACTTTCCGTACTTTTTTGATATTTCAGCAAAAAAGGCTTTTGCTTCTTTTAAATTGACATTGTGACTGTGCCAATCTATAATTACATAAATATCTGATTTTATTGCACCTTCGATTACAGCTTCTATTTTCTCTTTAGAAAACTGCGGATTCTTTTGATATGAAAATTCGCCAAGCTCAATTCCCATGGCAGCACGAACTACATTACAGCTAAAATCTTTTTTAAGCCAGCTGACTGCTTTTTCATTATAAAATCTTGGCCACATACTATGCCAGCCAAAACTCAAACCACGAAGTACTATTGGATTATTATTTTTGTCTACAAGCTGTATTCCTTGCACACTCAATTGTCCGTGCGTTTTTACAAATTGCGCGTTTAGATTAAAAGACAAAGACAGGAAACAAAAAACCAAAAGAGAAAATTTCAATTTCATACCTATATATTAAGGAGTTAGTTTAAGCGTAATTACATCATGAGATGCTATTTCTGAAATAAATATCTTTTTTGTGGATCCAGCTTCTTTATTTTTCCATAGGTCTTTTAATTTAAAAGTCGTTTTAGAAAAATCTGTTTCGAAACCAAAATCTGAATCCTTAAAGTTATTCTTTTTCCAATCAAAATTTATTTTTTTCAGGCTGTCTGTTCTATTTAAAAAAGACACCGCCCAAGCCCCATCTGACAAAGGCTTTACCCAAACCTCAACACCATCAATAACTTTATACTTAAAACCTTGAATTCCTAATTTATCTTGATTGATGGCCAACAACTCTTTGTTAGTTAAAATAGCCAATGTTTCTTTAGACATTTTTCTATAATCATTTCCAGTAAATAATGGAGAAGCTACCATACACCACATCGCAAAATGAGATTTATCTTCGGTATCGTTCATTTCGTTTCCAACTTCCATCATATCAAAATCATTCCAATGATCGGGACCAGAATATTTACGGATATTTTTTCTCATGTCTATGATTTTCATGAATCCCCAAGATGACCAGTTTTCTGGGTGTTTAAATTCGCAGTCAAAACACGGATAAATATCTCCAGAAATTCTCCAAAGATTCCCGATTGGCTTTCCCCATTCCCAAGGCTGGTTATCACCCCATTCGCAAAGACTAAAAACAATTGGTCTTCCGGCAGTTTTAAGCGCATTGCTCATTGTTTTGTATGCTTCTTTTGCCGTAATTCCTTCTGTATTACACCAATCGTATTTTAAAAAATCAATTCCGAGTCGGGCGTAAAAACGAGCGTCTTGATATTCATAACCTCTTGTTCCTGGATAACCCGCACAAGTTTTTGTTCCCGCACAATTATATAGTCCGAATTTAAGACCTTTACTATGTACATACTCTATCAGCGCTTTCATTCCGCTTGGAAATTTTTGCGGATCTGGAACCAAATCTCCATTTGCATCGCGTTCATGCGTCATCCATCCATCATCTAATACAATATAATTATAACCGGCCGCCGCTAAACCTGACGAAACCATGATGTCGGCAGTTTCTTTAACCAATTTTTCGTCGATATTGGTTGCGAAAGTATTCCAAGAATTCCACCCCATTGGCGGTGTCATTGCTAAACCTTCAAATTTTCCGCCTTCCTGTTTATGAGTATTTCCTTGGCCGAAACCAAAACTTGTTATACTCAAGGCAATCAATACTAGTAATGCATTTTTCATTTTATTATATTTTGTACTATTTATTTAATCTGTTATCGTCTCAATTATTTACTATGAATTTATTATAAAATCTAATCATTTCGTTATGTAAAAAACTCCATAACGATCATCTCGAAATGGAGTTGTTTGTTTTATGAAGTATCTGTATTAAATTACAACCAGATTTTTTGTTTTTACAACTCCATTTGAATAAGTTACCTGAACAACGTACATTCCAGCTGTCAGTGCTGCTCCTACACTCGATTTAAGTGCAAATGCCGCACTCGAATTTGTCAATGAAAAAGTAGCAACCAAAACTCCTGAATTATTATATACTCTGCACGTTCCCGGCGATGCCTGCGTAACTTGCGGAGCCACTATTGTAATATATCCGTTACTGTAAGGATTTGGCGCAACGCTGATTTCATAATTTACTGACGGAGTGCCGTTGTTTGCACAGTTTGTTAAATTTAAAGATACCGAATTACTATATGATGTTACTGTAACCGAATTAGACAAACAGCCTGCAGAAGAAGTTCTAGAAGTTAAGTCATATAAAAAATACGGCTGACCGTTTAAAGGCAATTTTAATTCGAATACGTTTTTAGAGGTTTCTGTAATAATTATAGAAGCATCTGGCACACGAGGCGCAATGGTATAGCTGGTATTTGGACTCGGATTTGGATTTGTTGTTACCGTAAGATTAATGATATGATATTGCGGCGTGCAATAATCAGTTGTTTTTGTTACTAAATAACTTGGTGGAGTTGGCGGCGTCGCTGTCACAAAGTTAAAATCAGGTGTTGTATAGACAATATTTCCTGCTAGATAAAATGTCGCTTTAATTGAAGTCGGGCTGTTAATTATATTCCCAGATTTGATTACAACTCTGCTGGTAGCATCGAAGGGATTTCCTGAAAATGTGATTCCAGAATCGTTAGAAGACCAAACTATAGTATCATAAGTTACTGCAGACGCATTTACAATAGTATACGATGGATTGCTGGAAATACAATACGGATTCAAACCGCTGATATATTGCGCTTGTATTCCAAAAATCATTAAAAAGAAAAAAACACTGGTTAGAAGAATTTTTCTTTTTAAGGAACTAACATTTAAAAAGTAATTGTTTTTCATAATTAGATTTTTTTAGTGTTAAAATAATTGACTTCTGTAAATTTAGATATCGATTTTATATCAATTCAATACTATTTCATTAAAAAACAATACTATATAATCATTTTAAAAAGAATTTTCTTTAATAAAAAAACTCCATTTCGATAAGTCGAAATGGAGTTTTTACAAATACTAACATTAAAAACTTATTTACTCCGCTTTAACCGTAAAACCGATATTATCAAAGTAGAATGTATTTTCGATACCGTCTCCTTTATCTGTTGTTGTTCTGTTTTGGAATGTGATATTCTGAACGCGATCTGTATTGGTTAACACTGACCACGGAAGATAGAATGTTTTCCATTCTGTTGTTACATCCAAAATAGGAGGATTATTATCCCAATTTCCATTAAACACAAATCCAAGTTTTCCTGGAACTTTTGCTTTTATCGCTACACGTAATCCAGAATATGGCGTAAGCTGATCGTACCAGCCCCAGTTTCCTTGAATATTACCCCAAGCATCCATTTTTTTGGAAATATAAGTTAAACCTTGTTCTGCAGTTCCGTCTGATACGTAAGTATAGTTATTCCAAGAAGGAAAATCTAATCCGTAATAGGATATGTCATCAAATATTGCTGTTCCCACTGCGTAAGAAGCGTTTGTTTCTCCAGACATATTAGCTACCGCAAGATATCTTGTATCTGCTCCTGCCGGTAGTTTTACTACTATTTTTTCTAATGTAGACGAAACTACGGTTACCGGAACAGCTTCTTTTGATTTCGTTTTGGCAAGTGTAACAATTGGGTTTAAGAAATATTTACCCACGATAGTTACTTCTTGACCTTCAGTAGCATTTATTGGATAAAATCCTGCAATTGTCGGCACAGGAGGCGCAATTACAAAATCGAATACAGCAGTACCTTTTTGTGTTTCTACTCTTAATTGATTAGAAGAATTCGCGTAAGGTGTATTTTCATCTATTTGAATAACGATATCTGTATCCGTTACAAAAGTTGGTCTGAAATAACTGCTGAAATCATTAAAAGTAACTTTTGTCGCTGTCAAAAATCCTTTACCATGAATTACATAATAGTTTTTTGGATATCCAACAGTAACTGGATCAAATGGTTTTATAGTCCCATTTGTCTCATAACCAGTTGGCGATACAGACTCAATAACTGGTGCGCCTCCGGTAGAACCAGAAGCATTATCATCATTTGAACATGAAGCAAAAAGTAGTAAAGATAATACCCATGTCATACATGCTGTTAACGAAATAATTTTTATATTTTTCATCTCTTTCTCTTTAATAATTATTTAAATGTATACGGCACAACATCGCTCAACCTAGGATTTTTAACCAAATCATCTGCCGGATAAGGCAATAAAAGATTGGTTGCCGAAATTGAAATATGTTTTTCAACCTCTCTGTTTCCTCTGTTCTGAGCTTCCAATATTGCCTTAGCCTTACTAAATGGCAAACGTCCTAAATCAAAATAATAATCTCCTTCGCATGCAAGTTCTGCACGTCTTTCTTTAAATATATCATCAAAAGAAATTGAAGCTTTTTCTGGAACTCCTGCTCTTCTTCTTACGGCATTAAATGAAGCCAGCGCTGCAGGATCTGATGTGCTTCCTGTCTGCGTAGCTAAAACAGCTTCGGCATGAATTAATAATAATTCTGCATAACGCATCATATAACTGTTCATACTGCTTTCTCCATTAAACGGCGGGTTAAAAGGTCCTGTTATTGGCAAATTCTCTTTTCCGATTACGTATTTTTTCAATCCCGCACCCGATTTTTGTGCTTCGTATTGTATATTAAAAGTATATCCCAAGATCTTTTTCGCATCTACTTCAAGAGTTTCTGCATAGGTTAAATTCGGATAATAATCCCCTGGAAGCATAAAAGTCTCTATCCTTCTTTTGTCATTCATTTCATATACATTTTTGATCAAATCCTGAGATGGTGCAATTTGTCCAGAATAAGTAGTTTCTACCAATCTGTTTTCTGGCGCAAACAAAGTATTCGAAAAATTTCCGTCAAAGTATGTTCCAGCACCATTCCATTGCCAAGAAAAGATAGATTCTTCGTTATTATTATTTTTCTGAAGCCACAAATCAGCAAAGGATTTTGTTGGTAATGCATCTCCACCTAATAATTTAAATTCACCGCTGTCAATAACTTCTTTAGACAATGCTCTTGCTAAATCGTATTTTTTCTGATATAAATATACTTTAGCCAAAAGCGCTTTTGCAGATCCACTAGATACGTGAGCATTTGCAGCATAATCAGAACCTCTGTTTTTAGTTCTTAAATTAGCAATCGCAAATTTCAAATCATTTTCAATAAATTTATAAACATCTTCAGTAGGGTTACTTGGAATAACAAAATTTAAAGAATAAGCACTATTATCCTCAATAATAGGCACATTTCCCCATAATCTAACCAAGAAAAAATAAGAGAAAGCTCTAATAAAATGCGATTCTCCAAGTGCATTATTCAACGCTTCTTTACTCACATTTGGACCAACACTTTGCGGTAAACTATTAATGTAAGCGTTAGAATTTGCAATTGCCCCAAAACAAGATCTCCAAGCATCTGAAATAAAAGCCTGAGAATTTGTAAAACTTAAATCTGTAAATTTTCCAAAGTCGTTATAAACATCTGCATACATATTTCCAGAGATCACGTCTGTAATTCCGTAAAAAGCAGATTTATTCATATTAAACCAAACAAGACCATACAAACCATTTGTTGCATTATCAAGCTTAACATCAGAATCGTAATAATTTCCAATTGTAGGTGTAGCTTCCGCAGGAACATCTAAGAAATCCTGAGAACAAGACGATGAGATCAACAATAAAATTGCCAAACCAAAAACACCGCTTCTATTTAGTATATTTTTCATAGTAATTCGTATTAAAATTCAACATTAAAACCAAAAGTGATTTGTCGCGGAACCGGGTAACGACCGTTATCTACACCAGATAACAAGGCATCTTGGTTGTAAGCTCCTACTTCTGGATCATAACCTTTATACTTCGTGAAAGTAAATAGGTTTTGACCTGAAGCATAAATTCTCAATCTTGATAATTTAATTTTTGAAATAATGTCTGATGGTAAAGAATACCCTAAAGTCACGTTTTGAATTCTTAAATAAGAACCGTCTTCGATAATGCGAGTTGAAACTGCATTATTAATATGATCATAAGTTGAAGGTCTTGGCAAGCTTCCGTCAGTGTTTGAAGCGGAATAAAAATCAGACGCTTCTGTCAAATAATTTGTTCCCAAGTTACTGTTCAATGTTCCAGACAAACGAGTTAAGTTCATTAACTTATTTCCAGCTGTCCCTTGAAGAAAGATAGACAAATCGACATTTTTGTATCTAAAGTTGTTTGTAAATCCGTAAGTGAATTTTGGATTTGGATTTCCAATTGGCTTCAAATCCTTCTGATCAATAACCCCATCATTATTTTGATCTTTATAAATAACATCTCCTTTTTGGAAATCTGGCTTCAATGAGTTTGTTCCATCTTTCAAAATCACTCTACTGCCATTTGTGTCTGTGTGGCCGTAAGTTGTCAAATCTTCATCAGTTCTGTAAATTCCCAAAGCTTCATATCCAACAAATGAACCAATTGGCAAACCTTCTACCGTTCTAGAAACTGTTACCGTATTGTAAGCAAGAGTTCCCATTGTTTTTACGATATTTAATCCTGCCATATTACTAACCTCATTTTCATATTTAGTAAAATTCAGACTTCCATTCCATGTAAAATTTTCTGAGAATTTCTCTGTATAACCTACCGTAATCTCAATACCTTTATTTTTCATGCTTCCAAGGTTAAAGTACGGTGGATTTACACCCCCCTCATAATCACCACCTCCAGAAAGAAAGTTTGGCAATGGTACTTGGTACAAGAAATTTTTTGATACTTTTTGATACAAATCTACCGAAGCTGTAAGTTTAGCTTTAAACATATTAAAATCTAAACCTAAGTTCGTCTGATCCTGAGTTTCCCATTTCAATTTTTGATTCGCTGTATTTGATGGTAAATAAGAAGTTCCCATCGAGCTGTTAACCACATGAAGATTAGACTCGTACAAGTTATTACCAATTTGATTATTACCCGTCTGCCCCCAGCCTGCTCTTATTTTAATACCGTCAACATATTTTTTAGTTCCTTCCATAAAAGCTTCATTAGAAAGTTTCCAAGAACCGCTTACAGAACTAAAAACACCCCATTTATTTCCTGTGTAAAATTTTGAAGAACCATCTGTTCTTATCGATGCAGCAACTCCGTATTTATCTGCATAATCATACACAACCCTTCCTAAATAAGAAGCCAAAGTCTGTGTTCCAGAATATACGCCGCTTGTAACTGCTTTTGGCAAATCAGATGCAGCAAGTGTTTTGTTGTTATTATCGGTATACCCACTGGCCATTATAGAATAGCCTTCCCAGTGTGCTCTATTAGATTCTTGTACCGCCAAAAGCGTAAAATTATGTTTACCAAAAGTATTTCTATAAGTAAGCATGTTTTTTAAGTTCCAAGAATTTCCGCTTGACGGATTATAATATAAGTTGGCATAACTTTTTACTGCATTACCCAAAGAATACATCGGATCAAATCGCTGTCCTAAATTATCGTAAATATATCCACCTGCTTCAAAACGATATTCCAAACCTTTTAAAATATCTACCTGAGTATAAAAATTACCCGAATAGTTTTTTCTAACTAAAGTATTTGAACCTAACAATGAAGTTGCTACCGGATTTACAAATGAAGTATTTCCTCCTGAAGGCGGTCCAGAAAACGCACCCGACAATTCTCTTACGGCAACATCTGGAGTTGCTAATAAAGAAGTTGCAACAACACCATTAAATTGTCCGTTCAATGTCAATTTTTCATCTGTAATAGCACCGCTTACGTTAACACCAACTTTGATAAAGCTGTTTACTTTTGCATCAATATTAGATCTGAAGTTATATCTTTTGAATCCAGATTCGATTACAATACCTTCTTGGTTTAAAACTCCTCCAGAGATATAATAATTAATTCCTTCTTTACCTCCTGAAAATGACAATTGATTAGATGACATTAAACCTGTTTCGTAAATAGCATCCTGCCAATCTGTACCTTTTCCTAAAACTTCTGGATGAGCAAATTCTGGTCGTTTTGATAACGGATCATAAACATCTGCTAACGCATTTTGATGTATTGCATATTCCTGCAAATTCATAGAATGCAATTTTTTCGGAAGGTTACTTATTGAATAAGAACTCTCAAATGACAATTTACCTGTTCCTTTTTTACCCGATTTTGTAGTTACAATGATAACTCCATTTGCACCGCGAGAACCATAAATTGCCGTTGCCGAAGCATCTTTTAAAATATCAATAGATTCAATATCATTCGGATTAATCAAAGCCAGTGGACTCTGAGTAATATTACCATTATTAGAAAAGTTAGAATTTCCCTGCGCATTTCTTCCAGATGTAGAAGAGTTTCTTGCATCTCCCGAAATTGGCACACCATCAATTACATACAAAGGTTCGTTTGTCCCTGTTAAAGAAGAAACCCCGCGGATTCTAACCGAAACGTTACTTCCTGGTTCTCCGGAGTTACTATTTACGACTACCCCCGCCGCTTTACCCTGCATCATTTGATCGAATGAGGCAACTTTTAAATTTTCAATATCTTTAGAACTAATACTTGAAATTGCGCTGTTAACGTCTTTTCTCTTTTGAGTTCCGTACCCAATTACCACAACATCTTTTAGGTCTTCTGTATTTGATTTCAGAATTACATTAATAGTTGTTTTAGTACCCACGGCTATTTTTTGGGTAGTAAAACCAATAAAAGAGAACGATAAAGTTGCATTTGCAGGGACATCAATCGAGAATTTCCCATCAAAATCTGTTGAAGAAGTAATTTTTGTACCGACAACTGAGATATTCGCTCCCGGAATCGACAATCCTTTTTCATCCGAAACAGTTCCCGAAACCTTTACCTGCGCTGTAATAAAATTACTGGTCAGTAACAAAAATAAGATCAAAGGAACGGCTCTGTGGTTAGCTTTCCAATGAATGAAGTTAGTCATTAGTTTTTTCATAATAAGTGTTTGGTTAGTTTAATTGTAATCCTTAGAATTTAAGGCATAAGTAAGTGGTTAATTATTCTCTTAAATTATTTAACAAATCTATAACAGAAGAAAATATCAAATCGATAATATTATATCATTTAATGATAATATTTTTACTATACGCGTTTAAAAAAACATATATCAAAATAAAACCCATTAAAAATTACATTATCCGCAAAACACAAGCTAAATCTGCCTTAACTTATAAAAAAAAGTTAACGAAATCGTAAAAATCAAACGTTTTCGTTAAAAATAATATACATGCATGAAAAAAAAGTATCACTAAAGAATTCTTTTCAGACCTGAAAATTCTTCACGATATTGACTAGGAGTACAATTTTTCGTCGACTTAAAACTGCGGTTGAAGTTCGCAATATTATTAAAGCCAGATTTAAATGCGACCTCAGAAACACTCATGTCTTTTTCTACAAGCCATCGCGCTGCGTAACCAATTCGGATGTCATTTATATAATTGACAAAGGTTTTTCCAGTGCGTTTTTTTATAAATCGATTAAAAGAAATGATCGACATGCTGGCTACATTTGCTGCATCTTCTAAAGTTATTTTGTCAGCAAAATTTTTCTGCACATATTCGTAAACCAATTTCATTTTATCATAATCATCAAACGTGTCATAATCTACCGTATAAGTAGAAAGCAATCGCTGATTTCTGGAATTGGCAAGATCATATAATAAAGAAGTAATTTCTAAAAAATAGTCCATACCATCAAGTTTAGACAGCCTGACAAGCCTTGGCGTTAATTCTTCCGCCGTTTTTTTAGAAAAAAGAATTCCGTGAATTGAGCGGTTAAACATATCTCGAATCGGATTCATAATACGTCTCGAAAGCAAAGATTCATGAAATAAATCATTATGAAATTGAATTGTAATCTCGTGTATTTTTTTACTCGTACATTTATTCAGTTCCCAGCCGTGATATAAATTTGGACCGATCAAAACCAATTCGACATTATCGATTTCTTCAATATTATCACCTACAACTCGCTTTACTCCTTTTCCGTTTAGAATAAAATTGATTTCAAATTCAGGATGGTAATGAACAGGAAAATCAAAACTATCTTTGACACGATCAAAAACCAAAAAACTGTCTCCCGCCGAAAGCGGCGCAATTTCTCTATAAAAATTTTTCGTATTACTCATCTTAAAAATATTGGTTAGGTAGTGGTGTAAGTTATTTCTTGACTGCAATAATATGATATATAATTGATAAAATAATATTAATTATACGAATAACATCCATTTATCTTTGAAAAATAGAATTATCAATTTTATAAAAAGCAGAGAATTATTAAACATTAATCATTTTTTATCATTTATCTTTTTATAGTTTTAATAATTTTAGCCTAAAAATGATGTTATATTTTCGAAACAAAAAACAATTGTTTTTGATTTCATTACAAATCATCATTTTAAGGTTATCGAACTGAAAAACAAGTATATCAAAATGAAAAAACAGCTTCTAACGTTTTTAACCGCCATATTTATTGGAACCTCATGTTCTTCTGCAGCAATTTGCAGTGATACTAATTTGTCACTTTCAGATAAAAAAGCTACAAAAGAAACCAATGCACTTTATCAAAAACTAAATACTCTTACAAAAAAAGGATTTCTATTCGGACATCAGGATGATTTAGCATATGGTGTAAATTGGAAGTACGAAAACGGGAGAAGCGACGTAAAAGAAGTTACGGGAGATTATCCGGCTGTGTATGGCTGGGATATTGCAGGTTTAGAAAATGACAGCCCGAATAATATAGATGGTGTTCCCTTTGAAAAAATGAAACAATATATTATTGATGCAAATTCTCGAGGCGGGATTTCTACAATAAGCTGGCATTTTGATAATCCTGCTGGAAAAAACGCTTGGGATAATACACCAAATTCTCTTAAAACCATTTTACCAGGAGCAGAGAATCATCAAAAATATATTTCTTGGTTAGACAAAGCAGCCAATTTCTTTTTATCATTAAAAGACAAAAAAGGAAAAAATATTCCGATTCTCTTTAGACCTTTTCACGAACTTACCGGAGGCTGGTTTTGGTGGGGAAAAGGAAATTGCACGCCAGACGAATTTAAATCGGCATGGAAATTTACATTTGAATATCTCCAGAAAAAAGGCGTTCACAATTTAATCTATGTTTACAATACCGGAAGTTTTAAAACCGAAACTGATTATTTGCAAAACTATCCCGGCGATGATTACGCAGATATTTTGAGTTTTGACAGTTATCAAAATAACTCAGATTCGTCTGGAGAAAAATTCGTTTCGGAAGTGCAGCAGCAATTCAAAATTTTAAACGAAATTGCTGTAAAAAAACAAAAACCAATTGCTTTGGCCGAGGCAGGCTACGAAGCCGTTCCAGACCCAAAATGGTGGACAGGAACTTTATTGAAAGCAATCGGAGATTATAAAATTACTTATGTGTTATTATGGAGAAATCACGGCTGGCAGGAAAAAGAACAAAAAATGCATTATTACGCTCCGTTTTCAGGTCAAATAAGCGAGAAAGATTTTGTAGATTTTTATAAGCTTGATAAAACTTTGTTTGAAAAGGACATTAATAAAAAATGATTGTTGAAAGTGATTATTAAACACATAGAGACATAGATTTTTAATCACAAAAAAAGGAAAAGAAACAAATCTAGATTTGAACAGATAGCAAATCTTGGTTTAAAAATAAAAGAATTATTAACACATAGAAACATAGGTTAAATCAATAAAGAAAAAGGAAGAAAAACAAATCCAGATTTGCACACATAGCTATGATTGTTTAAATAAATGAAATGCCTTTTAACGCAAAACAAACTATGATTCTATGTGTTAAATTAAAAATTACAACTCAATATAAATAACCCCAAACTTAACCACAACCATTAACAAAAAAACGAATGCACGAAAAAATCAGTTTAAAAGAAAAAATAGGTTACGGCCTTGGTGACGCAGCTTCTTCAATGTTTTGGAAAATCTTCAGCATGTATCTGCTGTTTTTCTATACAGATGTTTTCGGACTTGCGCCTGCGGTAGTTGGAACCATGTTTTTGATTACACGAATCTGGGATTCCTGCTTTGATCCTATTGTTGGAATTTTAGCCGATAGAACCCGCAGTAAATGGGGGAAATTTAGACCTTATCTGCTTTGGGTTGCCATTCCGTTTGCGATTATAGGTGTCTTAACTTTTTACACACCCGATTTCGATGAAAAAGGGAGAATAATATATGCTTATGTAACTTATTCGTTGATGATGATGATTTATTCGTTAATCAACGTGCCTTACGCTTCACTTCTTGGCGTAATGTCTTCGGATCGAAAAGAACGAAACACCCTTTCGTCCTATCGTATGGTTTTTGCTTTTGGAGGAAGTTTATTAGCACTTTGGCTTATCGAGCCTTTGGTAAATTATTTTGGAGGAAACTTAAATTCTAAAACCGGCTGGCTGGCAACAATTGCCGTTTTCGGATTAATCACTACTATTTTCTTCTGGGCTTGTTTTCTCTTCACGAAAGAAAGAATAAAGCCAATTGGAGACGAACAAAACAACTTAAAAGAAGACCTAAAAGACCTTTGGAAAAACAAACCTTGGTGGATTTTACTTGGAGCCGGAATCGGAGCTTTGGTCTTCAATTCTATTCGTGACGGTGCTGCAGTTTACTATTTCAAATATTATGTAAGCAGCAATGTGAATTTTGGTTTTTCACTTTTTGGAACCGATTTTCACATGACGCCAACCTCTATTTATCTCGTTTTAGGACAAGCGGCAAATATCATCGGAGTTATCATTGCCACACCAATCGCCAATAGAATTGGAAAAAAGAAAACCTTTTTTGGAGCAATGGCTTTAGCCGCTGTTTTAAGTCTTATTTTCTATTTATTCGGAAAAGAAGATGTTTTCTTAATCATGAGTTTTCAGGTTTTAATCAGTATTTGCGCGGGTTGTGTTTTTCCTCTAATCTGGTCAATGTACGCAGACAGCGCCGACTATTCGGAATGGAAACAAGGACGACGCGCAACCGGATTGGTTTTCTCTGCTTCATCAATGTCGCAAAAATTTGGCTGGACAATTGGCGGCGCAGGTGCAGGATGGCTTTTAGCTTATTTCGGATTTCAAGCCAATGTGGAGCAGACCGCTTTTACCCAAAATGGAATTCAATTAATGCTGAGTATTCTTCCGGCAATTGCAGCCGTGATATCCGTTTTATTCATTCTATTTTATCCATTATCAGAAGAAAAACTGCAGCTTATTGAGCAGGATTTAAACTCAAAAAGAGACCAAAACAATTAAAATATATAGATTCAGAAATAAAATCATATGACAACAATAACATCTTCGGCCACTTTTCTAGATAGAAAAAAGGCATTAGAAAAAGAACATAAATCGCTGATCGAACAAAAAAACGAACCGTTGCAAATTGCTGGAAACGGTATTTACGAACGTTATAAAAATCCTGTCGTAACAGCAGCACATACTCCGTTAAACTGGCGTTTTGATTTTAACGAAACTACAAATCCTTTTTTACAAGAACGTATTGGCGTAAATGCTGCTTTTAATGCCGGAGCCATGAAATGGAACGGAAAATATTTACTAGCCGTTCGTGTAGAAGGAATTGACAGAAAATCATTTTTCGCTATCGCTGAAAGTCCAAACGGAATCGATAATTTCCAATTCTGGGAAAAACCATGCGTAATTCCGCAAACCGAAGATCCAGACACCAACGTTTACGATATGCGTCTGATTCATCATGAAGACGGTTGGGTTTACGGAATCTTTTGTACCGAAAGAAAAGATCCAAAAGCACCAAAAGGAGACACCAGTTCGGCTGTAGCCAATGCAGGAATTGTTCGTTCTAAAGATTTAATAAACTGGGAAAGACTTCCAGATTTAATTTCGAATACCGGACAACAGCGAAATGTAGTATTACATCCAGAATTCGTAAACGGAAAATACGCCTTATATACACGCCCGCAAGATGGATTTATTGATGTAGGTTCAGGCGGTGGAATTGGTTTAGGTTATGTTGAAGACATGACAAATCCAGTGGTAAAAGAAGAAAAAATTATTTTCGGAAAACAATATCATACGATCTACGAATTAAAAAACGGACTTGGGCCTGCGCCGATAAAAACTCCAAAAGGCTGGTTACATCTTGCGCATGGCGTTCGTAATACCGCAGCTGGATTGCGCTATACATTGTACATGTTTATGACTGATTTGAATGATATTTCGAAAGTAACTCATGTTCCGGCTGGACATTTTATGGGGCCAGAAGGCATTGAAAGAGTCGGAGACGTTTCTAATGTATTGTTCTCTAATGGATGGATTGAAGACGAAAATGGAACCGTTTACATCTATTACGCTTCTTCTGACACCAGAATGCATGTTGCCGTTTCTTCTGTAGAAAAGCTGATCGATTATGTAACGCATACACCGACAGATACATTTATATCTGCAGGTTCTGTAGAAACGATTATTAATCAAATCGAAAAAAATAACGCCATTTAATCGTGTCATTAAAATTAAGCCTTTTAAAATCGGAACTGACGGCAGAACTTGATGCGATCTTAAAATATTGGTCGCAGCATACTGTTGACCAACAAAATGGCGGTTTTGTCGGACAGATTGATTTTGAAGATCATATTATTGCAAATTCAGAAAAGGGTTCGGTTCTAAATGCCCGAATTCTTTGGACGTTCTCTGCCAGTTATAAAACCACAAAAAACGAAAACCACAAAAAACTGGCAAAAAGAGCGTTTGAATTTCTAGCTGCTCATTTTTATGACAGCACTTTTGGAGGTCTTTTTTGGAGTATAAATGAGGATAAAACTCCAAAAGACACCAAAAATCAAATTTATGCTTTGGCTTTTGCCATCTATGGATTGTCTGAATATTATTCGATTTCAGAAGATCAAAAAGCATTGGAAATGGCCATCAATTTATATTCAAAAATTCAAGAATATAGTTATGATCCTGCAAACAAAGGCTATTTAGAAGCTTTTACCAGAGATTGGAAACCGATCGATGATCTTCGTTTAAGCGAAAAAGATGCCAACGAAAAAAAGACCATGAATACGCATCTTCATATTATTGAAGCGTATGCTAATTTATTTAAGGTTTGGAAAGACAAGACGCTTCAAAACACTATGTTTGAGCTTCTTGAAACAATAGAAAAGTATTTTATTAATACAGAAACGGGGCATCTTCGTTTATTTTTTGATGAAAACTGGAACGAAAAACCAGACGTGATTTCGTACGGACATGATATTGAAGCAGCGTGGCTTTTACTACAATGTGCCGAAATTTCGGAAAATAAAAAATTGACAGCAAATTATAAAAAATACGCCATTCAGATTGCAGAAGCAACAAAAGAAGGTTTTGATTCCGACGGTGGGTTATGGTATGAATTTGATCCCAAAAGAAAAGAGCTTATTACCGAAAAACACTGGTGGCCTCAGGCAGAAGCACTGATAGGTTTTTACAACGCTTATCAATTAACTGGAAACGAAAATTATCTAACGATTGTTTACGATAACTGGAAATTTATTAAAAAACATATCCTTAACAAACAAAATGGAGAATGGTTTTGGGGAATCTACAGTGATTATTCGAAAATAAAAAAAGACAAAGCAGGCTTTTGGAAATGCCCGTATCACAACGCTCGCGCCTGTCTGGAATTAATAGAACGCATTCAAGATTAATTAAGTGTTTTTTTGAATCTTTGTAATTAAAAATAACAATTATGAAACAGCTTCTTTTTTTAAGTTTATTATTTCTAACTACAATTACCAACGCACAAACGAACCTAATTAAAAATGGTGGTTTTGAATCTGATTTTGTGGATTGGCGCGGTGAAGAAAATGCGATGACTTCTCCTTACGACAAAAAATCAGGAAAAAACAGCGCCAATATTAATCAGTTTGTAGGTGCAGAATGGAAAGCACTTGATCAAATTGTTTCGATTCCGAAAAACACTTTTGCCGTAGAATGCAGTGTTTGGATGAAAGCCGACGAAATCGAAGAACAAAAAGAACTTTACAAAGCCGGAGCAGTAATTTTAGAATTTACCGATGCCGGCGAAAAACAAATCAGCACAGAGAATATTGCACAAGCACAAGGCTCGACAGAATGGATCAATTATAAAAAAGCGATAAAAGTTCCTGCCGATGCCAAAAACATAAGAATTATGCTCGCTTTAGCACAAACAAACGGCACCGTCTTTTTTGACGATATCAAGTTAATTGTACTTAGTGAAGCGGAATACTTAAAACTAACTACCGAAACTAAATAAACCACAAAATGAAAAAGCATCTTTTTAAAATAATCTATCTGAGTTTCTCAGTAGTCTTTCTTATTGGCTGTTCTTCAGACAATGATTCAAAAGACGAAGTAATTGTAGATCCTCCAACACAGGAAGATCCTTTGACAACCACAAATGCTGCAACTTATATGGTTGACGCGAGTGCTACAAAAGAAACTGTTGCTTTATTTTATAATTTAAAAAGACTAGGAAAGACTAAAACCGCCATTGGTCAGCAAGATGCTTTTAATAGTTTTTATCAAGATGCAGGCGGAGAATCTGACATTAAAAAAAATACGGGTTTCGATCCTGCCGTTTTGGGTTCAGACTTTATGTTTATCACCGATAAAAACAATAACGAACAAAGCAGCAACTGGTTTTATCAGCAGGAACAAAAAATCATTGCCGATACAAAAGCAGCTTACGCGAAAGGAATGATCAACACTTTCAGCTGGCATTTGAGAGAACCCAATAAAGAAGAGTCTTTCTATGCTTCAGACATGACGGCTCAACAAAAAGCAACTGCTTTTAAAAGTATTTTACCAAGCGGCGCCAATCATGAATGGTACAAGAAAAAACTCGACAAAGTAGCCAGCGTTATTTCTAATTTAAAAGGTTCAAACGGCGAATTGATTCCGATTATTTTTAGACCTTTTCATGAATTTGATGGAAGCTGGTTTTGGTGGGGCGCTGATTACTGTACTGCCGAGGAATACAAAAAAGCGTATCAATTTACGGTTGATTATCTCAAAAACACCAAAGGAATTCACAACATTTTATATGCTTATTCTCCTGATAATTCGTATTCAACACTTGAAGGTTATTTAACTCGATATCCAGGTGATAAATATGTTGATGTTTTAGGAATGGACAATTATGGCGATTTGAATAATGGAAGTGATGGATATAATAGCGCTAACGCAAAACTAAAAATGTTATCTATTGCTGCCAGTACTAGAGTAAAAATCGCAGCTTTGACTGAGACAGGATATCAGGTTACAGCCACAACACCGCCAATAAATAATTGGTTTTCTACCACTTTATACAATGTTTTACATGACAATAGAGTATTTGATCTTCAATTTAACACGATAAGTTATGTCATGTTTTGGAATAATTCTAAAGACGGCTATTATGTTCCAAATGGTACTGTGTCAAATGCAAGTGATTTTAAAACATTTGCCGAAAAACCACGATCGGCATTATTAAATTCATTGCCGAAAATGTACGAAATGCCGAAATAGATTTTTTGTTTAAGGTTTAAAGTTTCAAGTTGAAATCAGAACGTCTTAAATAACGTATAGCCCTAGCCCTGATAGAAGCGGCATCCTTTTGTTTTTTTCTTTAAAAAACAAAAGATACAGCGGATAGCAGGAACCAGCTCCTAAAAAATAGTATTATGATAAACAGATTTTTAAAAACTCTTTCATTTGTATTAATTCTTTCTGCAATTGCTTGTAATGCGCAGGAAAAAATCACGGTAAAAGGAAACCAATTTTATAAAGGCGATAAACCGTATGCTTACATTGGAACCAATTATTGGTACGGAAGTATGCTGGCGTCTAAAAAAATTGGCGACCGAAAAAGACTTTTGCGTGAATTGGATTTAATGAAGAAAAACGGAATCGATAATTTGCGAATTTTGGTGGGTGCCGATGGCGGAAAATATGATTTTACTGTTCGTCCAGCCTTGCAATATCAACAGGGAAAATACGACGAAGATTTATTGGACGGTTTGGATTTTTTAATTTCTGAAATGCAAAAACGTAATATGTACGCAGTTTTGTACTTGACCAATAACTGGGAATGGTCTGGCGGTATGTCGCAGTATTTAGAATGGAATGGCAAAGGTCCTGTTCCTGTACCGAATATTCCGCCGAATACTTGGCCTCAGTTTATGTCGTATACGGAACAATTTCACAGCTGCGAACCTTGTATAGAAGCATTGAATAATCATGTGAAGTTTATTATTGGAAGAACAAATGCTTATTCTAAAAAGAAATACAACGAAGACAATACGATTATGGCGTGGCAGGTCGGAAATGAACCGAGACTTTTTACGGTAGAAAACGAAGTTAAATTCACAAATTGGCTCAACAATATTGTAGATTTAATTGACAGTTTAGACAAAAATCATTTGGTATCTACAGGTTCTGAAGGAAAAAACAGTTCGAACGACAGCATGGAAATTTTTGAAAGAACACATCAAAATCCAAATATTGATTATTTGACAATGCACATCTGGCCGAAAAACTGGAACTGGTTTAAAGCTGACAATGCCGAAGCTACAATGCCAAAAACAATCGAAAATGCCGGAAAATATATTGACGATCATATCAAAGTGGCCAACAACCTAAAAAGACCCATTATTATTGAAGAATTTGGATTACCAAGAGAAAATGAAAATCTAAATGCAGGCGCACCTTCTGTTTACCGCGATCAGTTTTACAATTACATTTTCGGAAGAGTTTTAGAAAGCCATAAAAACGGCGGTCCGTTACAAGCAGCCAATTTCTGGGGTTATGGCGGCGAAGGAAAAGCGATTCATCCTGACGGAAAATGGAATCCAGGAGAACCTTTCACGACAGATCCTCCGCAAGAACCGCAAGGCTTAAACTCGGTTTTTAACGGAGACAAATCGACCTTGGAAATTGTAAAAAAATACAATTTAGAATTGAAGAAATAAAAATATTCATCCCTGTTTTTTGTAGAGACGCACTGCAGTGCGTCTTATGCGTAACGAATATGTGCGACGTAACTGGACGTAGACGCACTGCTGTGCGTCTCTACAGAATAACCAAAATCAAAACTTCATGAAAAATATATTTGTTCTTTTTTGTTTTCTATTTCTAAACTTTTGTTTCTCCCAGAAAAAACAGGATTTCATTGTATTTTCTCCCGATGGAAAAATTGAAGTTAAAATTGCTGTTGACACTAAAATTTCATGGACGATTTCGCATGAAAAAGATTTAATTCTGGCATCCTCAGAAATGTCTTTGACTTTGGGCGAAAATCAGGTTTTAGGAAAAAATCCTGTTGTTTTAAACTCCAAAAAAGAAAGTGTAAATACTTCTTTCGAAACGCCTTTATACAAAAAGAAATCGGTTCAAAATCAGTATAATCAGCTTACAATAAACTTCAAAAATGATTTCAGCATTGAATATCGCGTTTTTGATGACGGTGCTGCATATCGATTTATTACAAAAAAGAAAAAAGACATTACCGTTAAATGGGAAAATGTCAGCTTAAATTTTGATCACGATTATGCAACTTTAATGCCTTATGTTCGCGATTTAAGAAATCCGAAAGACCCTTATATTTCTTCTTTTGAAGCACATTACGAAAACAAAAAAATCAGCGAATTTGCTAAAGATACTTTGGCATTTCTTCCGTTTTTAATTGATTATAAAAACCATAAAAAAGCCGTTTTCTTAGAAGCAAATCTGGAAGATTATCCAGGTTTATTTGTAACAAACAACAAAGATAAATCGGGTTTTGAATCTCGTTTTTCTAAATATCCGACGAAAGAAACCAACGGCGGATTCAATAATATTAATAGATTAATTTCTGAAAGAGCGGATTATTTAGTTAAAACTAAAGGAACCAGAAATTTCCCTTGGAGAGCAATTGTTATTGCAGAAAGCGATGCCGCTTTAGCGAATAATGATATGGTTCAGAAATTATCGGAACCGTCAAAAATAAAAGATATTTCGTGGATAAAACCAGGTAAAGTGGCTTGGGATTGGTGGAACGACTGGAACATTTACAACATCGATTTTAAAGCCGGAATCAACACACAGACGTATAAATATTATATTGATTTTGCGTCTAAAAATAAAGTTGAATATGTGGTTTTGGATGAAGGCTGGAGTTTGGAAGAAGACATCATGAAACATAATCCGAATGTAGATTTGGAAGCTTTGATTGCTTACGGAAAAGAAAAAAATGTCGGTCTTATTTTATGGAGCTCTTGGATGGCCCTGACTAAAAACACAGATGGGATTTTAAAAAATTATGCAGATTTAGGAATCAAAGGTTTTAAAGTAGATTTCTTAGATCGTGACGATGCTAAAATGGTAAACTCAGTTTATGACATTTCACAAAAAGCCGCCAATCATAAATTGATTTTAGATTTCCACGGAATGTACAAACCAACTGGAATTCAGAGAACTTTTCCGAATATTTTAAATTTTGAAGGCGTAAAAGGTTTAGAAAACAATAAATGGACACCAAATGATGATGTGCCTCTTTATGATACCACAATTCCGTTTATCAGAATGATGGCTGGCCCAATGGATTATACGCCGGGCGCGATGCGAAATGCAACCAAAAGCGAATTCAAACCAAGTCATTCGTCTCCAATGAGTCAGGGAACTAGATGTCATCAATTGGCGCTTTATACGATTTTTGAAGCGCCGTTGCAAATGATGGCGGATAGTCCGACTGCTTTTATGAAGGAACAAGAAAGCACTGACTTTATTGCTAAAGTTCCAACCACTTTTGATGAAACTGCAGCATTAGACGGTGAAGTTGGAAAGTTCGTTTCGATTGCTCGCAAAAAAGGAAACACTTGGTATTTAGGAGCGATAACAAATTGGGATTCTAGAGATATTACAATTGATTTTTCTTTCCTTGAAAAAGGGAAAAAATTCCAAGCTGAAATTTTCTCTGATGGTCTAAATGCCGACAAAGCCGCAAAAGATTATAAAAAAGAAATTATTACCGTTGATTCGACAACGAAATTAAAATATAGATTGGCAAGCGGTGGTGGTTTGGCGATGATTATAAAGGAAAAAAATCTATAATTTATAAATTTTAAACCCGACAGCTTTTAAAAATCTGTCGGGTTTAAATCGAAACGTTATAAATATTACGCCAATATCTTCTCAATCGCATTCAATTCATCATGCGAAAACTCCGTATTTTCTAAACAATCAATATTATTACACAATTGTTTTACAGAACTTGCACCAATCAAAACTGACGTAATTCGTTTGTCTTTTTGAAGCCAAGCCAAAGCCATTTGTGCCAAAGACTGATTTCGATTCTGAGCAATTTCATTCAATTGAATTAATTTTTGAATACGTTCCTGCGTTACCTCATCTTCTTTTAAATGCCCATTCGGGTTATGAGCACGAGAATTTTCAGGAATTCCGTTTAAATATTTGTCGGTTAAAAGTCCTTGTGCCAAAGGCGAAAACGCAATACAGCCTACTCCTTTTTCTTCTAAAACATCTAGTAAACCATTTTCAACCCAACGTTCCAACATTGAATATTTAGCCTGATGAATCAGACAAGGCGTTCCTAACTGTTTCAAAACATCAACAGCAACTCTGGTTTGCTCAGCCGAATAATTACTGATTCCAACATACAAAGCTTTTCCGCTTCTTACAGCATGATCCAGCGCCATCATCGTTTCTTCAATCGGAGTTTCAGGATCTGGACGGTGCGAATAGAAAATATCAACATAATCGATACTCATTCGTTTCAAACTTTGATCTAAACTTGACAGTAAATATTTTCTAGAACCCCAATCCCCGTAAGGTCCGTCCCACATGGTGTAGCCGGCTTTTGTAGAAATCACGATTTCATCACGCAGATTTCCCTGAAAATTATGCCACAATATCTTTCCGAAATTCTCTTCAGCAGAACCTGGAACCGGCCCGTAATTATTTGCTAAATCAAAGTGAGTGATTCCTTTATCAAAAGCTTCTTTAGCGATACTTTCTGCATTATCAAAATTGTCTACCGAACCGAAGTTATGCCATAATCCTAAGGAAATTTCAGGTAATAACAAACCGCTTCTGCCACATCTGTTGTATTTCATTTTTTTGATTTAAAGGTTGGAGTTTTAATAGTTTTTAAAAATACAAAAATCTCTCGCAGATTTGGCAGATTTAGGAGATTTAAAAAATCCATTTGATCTGCTAAATCTGCGAGAGAAAATTTTTCTCTAATAAATTAATCTCGCAAAGACGCGAAGTCGCAAAGTTTAATTTATTAAGATTCAATTGCGTCCAGCTTTAGCTGGATGTGAAAAACAAGTGCCAAAAAAGGCTTTAGCCAAACCAGGGACAGTTTGGCTAAAGCCTTTTCTTATTCAAATCTTTCCCCTAGCTGAAGCTAGGGGCTATTCAAAAAATCTTGGCGACTCTGCGTCTTTGCGAGATTAAAAAACTTTGAACCTTTGTTACTTTGTTACTTTGAAACTTTGAAACTTTGAACTTAAAGAATCTCAAAACCACCCTGCAACCCTTTATCAGAACTTCCTCCAACCATGATTTTAAAAGTTCCCGGTTCAACTAAGTAGTTCCCTTCATTATCATAAAAACCAAGTTCTTTCTCAGTTAAAGTAAAGTTTACTGTTTTTGTTTCTCCTTTTTTCAAATTTACCAATTCAAAACCTTTCAATTCTTTTATTGGGCGAATGATACTTGCAAATTCATCATGAATGTACAATTGCACCACTTCCTTTCCGTCATAATTTCCAGAGTTTGTAACCTCAACAGAAACCTGTACTTTTTCGCCTTTTGCAAAAGACGTTTTATTTAATTTCAGGTTCTTATAATCGAAAGTCGTATAACTCAACCCAAAACCAAATGGGAATTGCGGTGTTTTCTCCACATCCATATAATGCGACCAAAAAACATTTTTATCACTGTCTGTTGGTCTTCCTGTACTGTATTTGTTATAATAAATGGGCACCTGACCCACATTTCTAGGAAACGACATTGGCAGTTTCCCACTCGGATTATAATCTCCGTATAAAACCTGCGCAACCGCATTTCCTGCCTGCGTTCCCAAATGCCATGCTTCCACAATTGCTGGAACATTTTCTGCAGCCCAAGGAATACTCAACGGACGACCGTTATTTAAAACCAAAACTACGTTTGGATTTACTTTGTAGATTTCTTCTAATAATTCCTGCTGTAAACCAGGCAAGTTTAAATCGGTACGACTTCTTCCTTCTCCGCTTTGAAAACCGTATTCGCCTAAAACCATTATAACAACATCAGCATTTTTTGCGGCTTTTTTTGCTGCTTCAAAACCGCTTTTATCTGTCGTGTTAAAAACCGTTTCAGTTAAAAAATTTGCTTTTTGTTTTAGTAAATCAGCACCTTTTTCAAAAGTCAGCTGATTGTCTTTATATTGCTGCATTCCTTCTAAAACCGAAACAGCAGTATCATCAGAAGCGGCAATTCTCCAGCTTCCCAACGGACTATTTTTATCATTTGCCAAAGCTCCAATCAAAGCAATTTTTTGTCCGGATTTCTTTAGTGGCAATAAATTTTTATCATTCTTCAACAAAACAATCGATTTTTTCGCCATATCCAAAACGCCTTCATTATTGGCTTTGCTTCCAACAACTTCTTTCTCCCGTTTTTCATCGCAATATCTATACGGATCATCAAATAAACCTAATTCAAATTTTACGCGAAGAATTCTGCGAACGGCATCATCAACCAATGCTTCTTTTACTTTTCCCGATTTTACCAAATCAACTAATTTTGCAACATACAAATACGATTCCATATCCATATCAGAACCAGCAATAACGGCTTTTGCTGTTGCATCAGCTTCGTCTTTTGCATAACCGTGCGCAATCATTTCGCGGATTGAAGCATAATCCGAAATTACAAATCCGTCAAACTTCCATTTTCCTTTTAAAATATCTCTTTGCAAAAAGGCATTTCCAGTGGCAGGAACACCATTCAAAGTATTAAACGAATTCATAAACGTACGAACTCCAGCTTCAACCGTCGCTTCAAAAGGAGGCAAAACCGAATTGTACAATTTAGAATTACTTATATCCACAATATTATATTCCAAACCAGCTTCAACATACCCATACGCCGCAAAATGTTTTGCACAAGCCGCTATTGTATTCACTTTAGCTAAATCGGCAATCGTTTCTCCTTGAAAACCTTTTACACGGGCATACCCCACTTTACTTCCCAAATACGGATCTTCTCCTGCGCCTTCCATCACACGTCCCCAGCGTGCATCATTTGCCACATCGACATTCGGTCCAAAAGTCCAGTTGATTCCAGATGCCGAAGCTTCATCTGCCGCAATCGCTGCCGATTTTTTTATCGCTTCTAAATCCCAACTCGCCGCTTCTGCCAACGGAATCGGGCTTAACGTTTTATAGCCATGTATTACGTCAAAACCAATAATTAACGGAATTCCCAATCTTGTTTCTTCAACCGCAATTTTCTGCACAGCACGAACTTCTTTTACACCGCGAACCGTCAGCATTGAACCAACCAGTCCTTTTCTTAAATGTTCGTATTTTAATTCAGCGGTTCCGCCTTTTGGAGCTGGTCCTGTAACATCCCAAAAACCGTTGTATTGATTCATCTGTCCGACTTTTTCTTCTAAAGTCATTAACGGCAAAAGCAAAT
Organism: Flavobacterium artemisiae; assembly: GCF_042678225.1. Taxonomy (NCBI): domain Bacteria; kingdom Pseudomonadati; phylum Bacteroidota; class Flavobacteriia; order Flavobacteriales; family Flavobacteriaceae; genus Flavobacterium; species Flavobacterium artemisiae. The sequence continues at coordinate 680,011 of NZ_JBHUDZ010000007.1, forward strand.
CTATACGCTGTTCAATAGTTTTATTTTTATCTAAATACGGTTTCTTCTGTGCATTCATATTTCCAACAGTAAACAGGGACAAAACCCCAATAATTATTATTTTTTTATTTTTCATTTTTTTAAGGTACTAAGGTTCTGAGATACTAAGTTTGCTATTTTGGGCGTGTCCCGCCGAAAAAGGCGGGTCGGGCTATCCGTTTCAAGTCCTCGCACTTCCTTCGTCAGGCTGTGGGCTTTCCACTTCTATCCCTCACGCAGACGAGTTTAACAGATTATTTCGTTATTAACATTAATATTCCACAATGTTGTCATCCTGAGGAGCGAAGGATTTTCACGAGTAGCCCCACAATGCAAATCGCCAATCTTTGTCGAGTCTCTTATGAAGATCCTTCGTTCCTCAATAATCTAAAATCTAAAATCTACATTCTAAAATCTAAACTCTAAAACTCAGAAGTAAAACAAGAAGCCGGCAAATTTGCTTTATTAAACAAATCCGATTGTATTGTATTCCCCCATGCAAACCTCACTTTTTCAGGTTTCGGAACTTTTTTGCTTGTTAAAACAATTTCATTGTTTTTGATTAGAGCTTCTGCAGGAAAGAAAGCTCCATCAACACCAGCAATTTCAAACTGATTCGATTTTTTATCTTTAAAATACAATCCGTCACCATAGTCAAAAGAAACGGTTACTTTATTTTTATCGATTTTAATGGATTTAAAGAGCGGTCCATTAACTAAATTCGAGTTGGTTTTATAGGTTTCAGCCAAAGCTAAATTCGCTAAACGAATTCCAACTGATTTTTTATTTTTTGGATGAATGTCAATTGTATCTGAAATATCGCTGGTCACGACCATTCCGACATTATTAATTTCTTTTAATAATTTTCGCTGTGAATTTCTCACCGTTACATTGGAGAAATTATTACTTCCTGTTTTAAACGGCGCAATCTGAACGTAATAAAAAGGAAAATCGTCTTTCCATTCTTTTCTCCAAGACGTAATTAAAGCACCTAATGTTTTATCATAAACCAAAGAGCCAACATTTGATTCACCTTGATACCAAAGCGTTCCTGCAATTTTGAAACCTACAATAGGATAAATCATCGCATTATATGCACGTCCAGGTTGTCTTGGTCCGTATTCTTGTTCGTTGAGTTTTTTGGCATTTTCTAATAAAAGTGCATCGCTGTTTACCACTTCTTCCGGCATCCAGATTTCTGCTGGAGTTCCGCCCCAATTGGAAGAAATTAATCCGATTGGTACATTTTTTAAATCTTCGCGAAGGCGTTTAGCAAAAAAATAGCCAATCGCACTGAAATACTTCATCGTTTCTGGAGTCGATTCTGTCCAGTTTCCTAATAAGTTATTCTGTGGCGTTGAAGCGGTTAATTTGGGAACGGTAAAAAAACGAATATTTGGATTTGAAGCGTTTTTCATTTCTTCCTCGCCATCATCAATTCCCCAGCTTGCAGACATTTCCATATTTGATTGTCCCGAACAAAGCCAGACTTCGCCGATTAAGATGTTTTTTAAAACCACTTCATTATAGCCTTTTATTGAAATTGTAAAAGGACCGCCGGCTTCGGGAGTTTTAATCGTTAATTCCCATTTTGCCTGATTGTTGGTTACGGTTTTATATTCCTGATTGTTCCAGCTCGAAACCAATTTGATTTCTTCTTGCGGATTTCCCCAGCCCCAAATTTTCACTTCAGAGTTGCGCTGTAAAACCATATTATCACCGAAAATATTCGGAAGAGCCACGTTTGCCATCATAGTACTGGAAATCAATAGAAAGAAAACAAACTTAAAAATATTATTTTTCATTTAGCAGCTTTTTTAAGAATGGTGCGTATTGATCTGCCATAACTTTTTGATCTTTCACATCTGGATGTCCTAAACAACCTTTTGGTGTCATGGATTTAAATTTGAAAATCTGAATTGCTTTATGTGTTTTGTCATTCGCGAAAGCATCCTTAATTTTATTCAAACAATCTTCGAAAACAACACCACGTTCTCCGCCTACCATCGGGCTGTTTGTAATTACGATCTGTACTTTCGGATTATGCTCGTAAAGCATTTTTATAAAATTGATGTAATTCGAAATATACTTTTCAGGATTAAAAGGAAGACGTTCTTTCTTTCCATTTCCGCCAGAAAAATCATTTGTTCCCAAAGCAATGCTGATAATATCGGGTTGAAAAGCAAAATCATATTTTGCTTTTGAAGCATCTTTTGTCAGATATAGATTCTGATAAACATCGGGCATTATCGCTTCGTCTTTGTTTTCGTCGTTCCAATTGCGGTACATTCCGATTCCAGAAACACAGCTCATTAAATAATCTGTTCCAATTTGTCTCGCGATTCTTGGTCCGTATGCATAATAACCGTTATGATGATCCATATATTCTCCTTGATCACAAGGAATATCAGACGGATCGCTCGCTGCGCCGCAGGTAATTGAATCTCCGATAAATTCGATTTTCTTTTTCTTTTTAAATGAAATTGAAGTCAGTTTTGCAGTTGTTCCCGCAAATAAAATATTACCACTTTGTGCTTCGGTATTTTTGTAGATTTCTAAATGATGCTCTTTTTTGCTTGAAGTAATTTTAATTGGAAAAGATTGAACAGTACCTTTTTCAACTCTGATCTTTCCGATATATTTTCCATCTAAAACCAACTGAACATAATTGTGATGCTCATAAGAATCAACGCTTTGTAGTGAAATCGAACATTCATTTCCTGTAAAATTAAAAGAGACTGAAGCCGCAGTTCCAATCAAAATGACATTATCATGCTGCAGTTTTTCAATTCTTCCTTGGTATAAAAAAGTTTTAGTATCATTTTGAGTTTGTGATATCGAAACAACCGAAATCAGCAAAAACAGAATTAAAAGCGCATATTTTTTGAGAAACATAATTTATTTGTTAAAATATAAATAAGATTCACAAATATATTTGAAATCAATTACAGAGAAAGATACTAAAATGTCAAAATGCAATAAAAAAACACCACATAAACACATCACTCGAACTTTAAAGAAAGTTAATTCTTTCAAAATTAAAAGATGTCTATTTTGAAATTGCCGAACAACGGTCTATCTTTAGCCATTCAACTTTTTATTATAATGAAATCAACAATCTCCATAGTACTTTTAGCTGTTTTGCTTTTGTCTTTTGCTACACCACAAGAAAAAGATTCATTCAAATCTATTTCTGTTTCACAATCAGAAATTAACCGTGATTCTATAATAGAATATGCTAAAAAGTATTTAGGAACACCTTATGTATATGCGAGTAGCAATCCCCAGAAAGGCTTTGATTGTTCTGGATTTGTAAGTTATGTTTTTAAAAACTTTGGATTAACGCTTCCTCGAAGTTCAAGTGGTTATAAAAATTTAGGAAAGGCTTTAAAACCGGAAGATTTTAAAGTAGGTGATGTTTTAGTCTTTTATGGATACAAAGACAGAACCGTTGTCGGGCATTTGGGAATTATCTGCGAAGCCAATGGAATGCAGTCCAAATTTATTCACGCTTCTTCTGGAAAAGCGCAACAAGTTACTATTACTGCACTTGATACCGAACATTATACCAAACGCTTTTATAAGTGTATTGATGTTTTGTCGGAATAGTTTTTTTGTTGGCCACGAATTCACGAATTTGTCTTTTAGCCACAGATTAAAAAAATTGACACAGATTTTATTATAATCATTTTAATCTTTTAATCTTTGGCTTTATTTTTTTTGCCGCGAGTTGCACTAATTTTCGCGAATTTACTTTTTTAGCCACAGATTAAAAGGATTAACGCAGATTTTTATAATCATTTTAATCTTTTAATCTGTGGCTTTATTTTTTAAACCACAAATTGCACAAATTAGCACAAATTAAAAATTGTAATTCGTGGTAATTCGTGCAATTCGTGGCAAACTTTAAATCTATTCGTCTGTCAGTAATTTGATCAAACTTTCGTCTCTGTTATAAATATCTTTATAGAAATTTAAATTTCCTTCGCGATCTACCCAAGCAGTAAAATAACCGATATAAACCGGAACTTTTTTCTTTAAAGTGTACCAGCTTTCTTTTCCAGCATGCATTGCTTTATCAATTCTTGCAGGATTCCATGCCGGATCTGTTTTTAATAACTCAATTGCCAATTCTCTTGGTTTTGCTACACGTACACAACCGTGGCTAAAAGCCCTGCTTTCTCTTTCGAACAAACTTTTTGAAGGTGTATCATGAAGATAAATATTACTAGAATTTGGAAACAGAAACTTTACTAATCCTAACGAATTATTTTTTCCAGGTAATTGACGAACTGAGCCGTTATTCCATTCAAGATTTTTCTTTTGCAAATAGTTCTTGTCTTTTGCCATTCCCGGTTTTATCTCTGCTTTAATAATACTCGGAGGCACATTCCAATAGGGACTAAAAACGATATTATTCATCATACCGCTGAAAATAACGGTTTTGTTCATCGTTTTACCAACAACTACCGCCGATGTAAAAGCAATTTTACCGTCTTCAATTATATACAATTTAAACTCCGGAATATTAACTTCTATATATTTCTGTCCTTTTTCCAATTCAGGATCAATCCATCTGCAACGTTCCATATTAGCGATAATGGTCTTGATACGCTCAGAAACTGGAATATTTAAATCGGCGATATGTTCTTTTAAAATTATATTTTTTGGAATATAACCGTGACGAACTTCATAGTTTTTAATGGCTTTTATAAAAGTGGTGTCGCAAATACCATTTTTATCATTTTCCTTTAAATCTTTGGTTATAAAAAGTCTTTCTTTAATCTGAGATACAACACTTGACGAATCCCCTAATTTTATGCTTTTATAATCTTCCCCTATCTCAATAGTTTTCCAACCGCCGTTTTTCTCAATTTCTCTGTATTCTTTAAGAGCGTCGCGCAATTTGTAATATTGGCTGAACATCTTTTTCTTTTTATCATCGCGAATGGTCGATTTTTTAAAAATAGAATCAGACAAGACTTGATAGTTTAGCTTTTTTCTTGGTAAAAGCCATTCTAACGAAATACTTGTTTTTTCGTCAAAACCAGCATATACTTTTTCAGCGTAATAATAGTAGAGATTTGAAATCAATAAATCGGTGTCTTCTTTGGATAATTTGACAGCGGTATTATTTTCAAAAACCGAACTCAATTGTTCTTTATAAGGATAATTAGCTTTTAATCCTTCTTGGTCTAAATTTTTGTATTGATTGAATAAAGTGTTACCAAATTCGACAACTCCTTTATTATCCTGCCATAATTGAGTTGATTTATTTTTTTGATATAATGAAGTTACATCGTTTTTAAACTTGGCAAGTTTTGGATAATTCTCATAAAATGAAGCAATACGAACACTGTCGATTGTGAGTTTTAATTCAGGGATTTCTTCAACTGTTTTAATCGAATTTTCGTCTTTTTTGTCTGCTTTCGAATTACACGAAAAAACGGCAAAAAATACAATTGCAATAAGAGGCGAATACCAAATTTTCATAGCTTATAATTTTCGATAAAAGTAAAAAAAATTCTATTAAAACAAAATTCAGCAAAAATATTTTGAACTGGCTTTTTTGCTGGTTTTAAGGACGTTTTAGTAAAATAAAAAACTCCAGACAATTTCTTGTCCAGAGTTTTCGCCATATAACCAACCTATTAAAATTTTTAGATAACCGTACCTTTTAAAGTAAGGATTTTTGGTGTTGTTTCTGCACTTGTTGTAACAGTAACTGTTTTTGTAAAAGCACCTTTGTTTGCTGCATTGTAAGTTGCTGTAACTTTTGCAGATTTACCTGGCTGAATTGGTTCTTTTGTGTAGTCTGTTGCAGTACATCCGCATGAACCTTGCACCTGAGTAATTACTACTGCAGTTTTTCCAGTATTTTTAAATTCGTAAACAATTGCTTTTGGAGTTCCCTGCGGAATTTGTCCAACATCAATTGTTTCTGCTTTCCAAACAATTGTAGAAGCAGTTTCTCCAATTTCTGTTTCAGAAACTAAAGATTGTACCGGCGCAATTGCCGAAAAAGACATAAGGCCTAAAGCCAATGCTAACATCGAAATTTTAATCATTTTCATAATGGTATATTTAAAATGGTTTATAGTTCAAATTTTATATTACAAAGGTAATTCAGACAAATTGATGTCGCTGTTAAGTGGTTTCAAATGTTTGTTAACGACTTGTTAACCGCTTATTTTCAGCATAAAATTGATTAATATTACACTTTCAAAATACATTTTCATTGAAAATTAATAAACTCAACAGCATCATTATTTTAGGACTAGTTGCTATTATCAGCATATTGGTCGCGCAATTGCTTTGGACAAAAGAAGCTTTTACTATCGAACAGAAAAAGCTGAGTCAGAAAGCGCACATCGCTTTATTAGAAGTTGCCAAAAAATTATACGAAGGAACCAATCACGAACTGCCGGTTCAAAATCCTGTGCAGAAAATTGCAAACGATTATTATATCGTAAATGTGGACAACGAATTTGAACCCGAAATTTTAGAATTTTATCTAAAAACGGAATTCAAAAAAATGAATATTACGACAGATTTCGAATACGCCATGTATAATTGTCAAAGCGACGAAATGATTTATGGTGATTATATTTCGCTCTCTAAGAAAAAAGCCGAATGCAAAAAAAGCGTTTACTTTCCAAAACATAAAAATCTGGTTTATTATTTCGCAGTTCGTTTTCCAAATGAAACTACCTATTTATTCAGTTCCATGCGATTTTGGTTTGTACTTTCAATGTCATTAATTTTTATTCTGCTAATTTATGTGTATTCTATTTTTAAGCTTTTACAGCAAAAAAAATATTCAGAATTACAGCGTGATTTTATTAATAATATGACACATGAATTTAAAACGCCTTTGGCTTCCATTCTTATTGCGTCTAAATATTTAATTGAACAAAAACCTATTAAAGAAGACAAAAAACTTTTTACCTACACTGATATTATTATCAATCAGGGAAATAAACTTAATGGTCATATTGAGAAAATCTTAAATATTGCGAAGTCTGATTATAAGCCTTTAGAATTAAAAAAAGAAAGTGTCCTGATAGTTCCGATAATTGATGAAGCAATAGAAAACATCAAATTAAAATATCCAGAAGCTTCTATTAAAATTGAAAGTTCGTCTTGCGAATATTTATTAGAAACAGACGTATTTCATTTTGCTAATTTGGTTTATAATTTATTGGATAATGCGGTAAAATACTGCAATGAAAAACCTGAAATCAGCATTAAAATCACAGAAGAAAATAACTGTTTAAAACTAGAGTTTATAGATAACGGAATTGGAATTGCCACTAAAAAGATTTCTTATATCTTTGATAAGTTTTACCGCGTACAGAATGAAAAAAGTAATGAGGTTAACGGTTTTGGCCTCGGATTATATTATGTAAAAGAAATCTGCAGTCTTCAGAACTGGAAAATCAAAGCCGAAAATAATGTCGAAAAAGGGGTTACAATAACCTTATCAATTCCTTATAAAAAATGAGTAATTTCAAAATACTTTATGCCGAAGATGATGAAACTCTTGCGTTTCTAACCAAAGATAATTTGGAACAAAACAACTATGAAGTAATTCATTGTTCTGACGGAAAATCGGCTTTTGAAACTTTTCAAAATAAGGATTTTGATATTTGCATTTTCGACATCATGATGCCTAAAATGGATGGTTTTGAATTGGCTGAAGCGATCCGAAAAATTGATCTTGATATTCCGATTATTTTTCTTTCGGCTAAAACTTTAAAAGAAGATCGTATAAAAGGTCTGCGTCTGGGCGCCGACGATTATTTAGTGAAACCTTTCAGTATTGAAGAATTATTGCTGAAAATTGAAATTTTCTTAAAACGTTCGCAGAAAAATATTCCAGTTGCAAAAACAATTTATGAGGTTGGAAAATACCAATTTGACACCAAAAATTTTATTCTTTATAATGATGAAGAAAAAGTCGGCCTTACACAGCGAGAAGCCGAATTATTGAAATTATTTCTCGATCATAAAAATTCTGTTTTAAAAAGAGAACAAATCTTAACTTCTCTTTGGGGAACTGACGACTATTTTATGGGAAGAAGTTTAGACGTTTTTATTTCGCGTCTGCGTAAAATTCTTGCCGACGAAAAAGGGATTTCGATAGAAAACCTTCATGGAATTGGATTTAGATTTTCGATTGGGTAATCACAATTCTACTAAAAATATCAAAAAAACTGTAAATAATTTCTCGAAAAAACTTTGTATTTTTAATATCTAATTTTCCTCGATATGAAATTACATCATTTGCGAAATGCCACTTTGGTGATTGAAACAGAAAAGCATGTCATTTTAGTTGACCCAATGTTAGGCAAACGAAAAACGATTCCGCCATTTACAATTTTTAGATACAAGCCAAAACGAAACCCGTTAGTAGCATTGCCAAAGAACAGTCGAGAAATTCTGACGAATGTAACGCATTGTTTAATTACGCATTTACATCCTGATCATATTGACAAGGCTGGTGAAGTATATCTAAGAAGAAAAGGTATTCCTGTAATCTGCAGCTCTAAAGACGAAAAAGAATTGACCAAAAGAGGTCTTAATGTTATTCAAACTTTGGAATATTGGGAACCGCAAAAATTTTTAGACGGGAAAATAACTGGAATTCCTGCCATTCACGGTTACGGATTTATTTCCAAATTAATGGGAAATGTAATGGGTTTTCATATCGAATTAGCCAATCAAAAATCGGTTTATGTGAGTTCTGATACCATTTTTACAGAACATGTAGAAAAAGTTTTAACCGAACTAAAACCAGATATCGCTACGGTTGCCTGCGGAACAACAAGATTAGATATTGGACAGCCTTTATTAATGCGAATGGACGACATTATAAAATTTACCACTCTTGCGCCGGGAAAAGTTTTTGCGAATCATTTAGAAGCTTTAAATCATTGTCCGACAACAAGAGCCCAATTAAAAGCAGCACTTTCTGATAATGGTCTTTTAAATAAAACTTCAATTCCGAATGATGGGGAATGTGTAGAATATTGATTATAAAACTAATAATCCAAACTCTCGTAAAGTATTTATTGGTTTTGAATACCAAAACAATTCAAAATCTTCAAGTGAAGTTTCGAAATCATTTTTGATTTCTTGAAAAGTAGCGTTTTTAGGATTTGAAATGGATATTTTATTCAAAATCGAAATCAGCCACTCGCCTTCTTCTTTACTGGTTTGAATGTCAAAACTTTCTTTTTTATCATGAAATGTTAACGACATCATTTCCCAGCTTCTGCCTTTTTTTGATTTTGTGAAAGATGATGCTGTTGGTTTTCCGCCAAGCCAAACCACTTTTGCATTTGGTTTGGTATTGAAATCGTTTTGTTCTTCTAAAGCATTAAAAATAAAATCGGGATCAATTTTGGTTCTCGGAATTTTAAAATCAAACCAATCTTGAAGCTCATAATCAAAACAGATTCCGTGCATGAAATTAAAGAGCGATTTCTTTAATCCAAAACTAAATTTATCATGATTGATACCTGTCGAATCTATGTATTCAATGTCATTATTTGCAAAAGTTCCTATCGCTTCTGTTTTCTTAGTCACACCAAATTGTTCGGGATATAAACCAACAGGACTGTGAGCCGTAAGCGCAAACTGATGCCAGAAACCGGACTGTAAAACTCCCGCTTCGAACAACTGACGAACCATTTCGAGACTATCAACTGTTTCTTGAATTGTCTGGGTTGGATATCCGTACATTAAATACGCATGAACCATAATTCCAGCTTCGGTAAAATTTCGGGTTACTTTTGCCACTTGTTCTACCGTAACGCCTTTGTCAATTAATTTTAATAGTCGATCTGAAGCAACTTCAAGTCCGCCAGAAACGGCGATACAACCAGAAGCTTTTAATAACAAACACAAATCTTTCGAAAAGCTTTTTTCGAATCGAATGTTTGTCCACCAAGTTACTGCCAATTTTCGCTTTAAGATTTCGAGTGCCAAAGCGCGCATTAAAGCTGGCGGCGCAGCTTCATCCACAAAATGAAATCCGTTTTGACCTGTCTTTTCGATTAATTCTTCAATTCGATCACAAAGCAAACTTGCTGCAACGGGTTCGTAGACTTTTATATAATCCAAAGAAATGTCACAAAAAGTACATTTTCCCCAATAACAGCCGTGCGCCATTGTAAGTTTGTTCCAACGACCGTCACTCCACATTCTGTGCATCGGATTTACGATTTCGATTACCGAAATATATTTATCCAAAGGCAGATCGGAGTAATCTGGTGTTCCTACATAAGCTTGTTTGTAATCGTGTTTAAGTGAATTGTTTTTGTAAACTACTTCTCCATTTTCTAATAAAAAAGTTCTTTTAAAAGAATCTGAATCTGGATTTTCTAAATGAAAAATTAGTTCTTCAATTGGCACTTCTCCATCATCTAAGGTGATAAAATCAAAAAACTCAAAAACACGTTTATCTGAAAGCGAACGTAATTCGGTATTTGGAAAACCACCTCCCATCGAAATTTTTATTTCAGGATGATTTTGTTTTACCCATTGTGCCGAACGAAAAGCGCTGTATAAATTCCCTGGAAAGGGAACTGAAATTAGAAATAAAGTCGGTTTTACGGTTTCTATTTTTTCTTTCAAAATAGAAATCAAAATCGAATCAATATAAGTTGGTTCTTTTTGTAAAGCTTCATACAATTCGTCAAAAGAATTGGCGCTTCGTCCTAAACGTTCCGCATATCGGCTGAAACCGAAGTTTTCATCAACACATTCCACAATAAAATCCGAAATATCTTCCAGATATAAAGTCGCTAAATGTTTGGCTTTGTCCTGCGTTCCCATTGTACCAAAAGCCCAATCGAGTTCTTCTAATTGTGCAAAACGAGAAGCTTCTGGCAGAAAATCTTCCTGACAAATCTGCAAAGCTAAAGTCGGATTTTTTCCTTGCAAAAACTGAATTACAGAATCAATCGTTTTGATGTATTCATCTTGAAGTGCAAAAATACGTTTAGAATTATCTGAGATTTCAGAATCTGAAACTTCAAACTTGACACTTGACACTTGAAACAAATCAATAAGTCCTTTTTTCGAAAACAATTCTAAAATCACATCAATACCCAGATCTGCCTGAACCGATTCGATATTTTTAGTGTTCAGAAAACCTTTTATATACGCCGTTGCCGGATACGGTGTATTCAGTTGTGTAAATGGTGGCGTGATTACAAAAAGCTTCGTTTTCAAAAGGAATATTTTTTTGCAAAAATACAGCATATTGACGACTTTTCAAGCAAAAGATTTTAGTCGTTTTCGGACTGTATTTTTGATTTTATTTTGTAGATATTTAATTACATTTGCTTCGGTCTTAAATAAACTTATGAAATACAAATTACTTTTTATACTTCTTTTTTATTCATTTTTAATGCAGAGCCAGTGTTTTGATTGCGCTAAAAATATAGGAGGCTGGAATGGGGATGCTGCAACTGATCTAAAAAAAACAAATGATGGTATCTATCTCGTAAAAAACTCAGGAAATTTTGGTGATTCTGCTGCCTTCTACAAGTATGATTTTAATTGCAATTTACTTTGGAAAAAGGAAATTGATGATTTTAGAATATATGCATCGAAACTTACCTATGATAATCAAGGAAATATTTATGTTTTAATAACATGGACTAGTGCTCACAATGTTGTAGGGCCATTCCCTATTAATTTCAACGGATTCCCTATGTATCCTGGTCTAAATTTATTTAAATTTGATAAAAATGGAAATTTACTTTGGAATAGACCAATAGGTGAAGGTGCTGATTATGGAATGAGAGATATTTATATTTATAATGAAACTATTTACATCGCAGGAACATTTTACACTGACATCAATATAAACAATGAAATTAAACTTATAAATACTGCTTATACTGGATATTATGTTTATCATCCTTTACTATTCATTGCTGCTTTTGATTTGAATGGAAATTTAAAAGATGCTAAAAAATTCGGTGACAGCAATAATGAATATACTAGTTCTGACATGGATGAAAACGGAAACTTATATATTTCCAGATATTCAAATCAAAATAGTTCTTATACCCATTCAAATATTGATAAAATTGATTCCAATCTTAATGTTGTTTGGACAAAAGAAATATCAAATAACCTAATAAAAAAAGAATCCGTTTTCAGACCCACTATTTTACATTACAATGCAAACAATAGCAAATTATATTTATGGGGTTCTTTTTACAAATCAGCTGATATACTTGGTACCATTTACAACGAGCCAATTGCAGGTTTAAACTCAAACCAAAGTATTCTCTCAGAATTCGATACAACTACAGGAAATTTAGAAAGAATTAAGCAAATTAATAACTCTTCCACCTTGCCTCTTCCCGGTATAAACGGACATAGTGCAGGTAATACAGCCTTTTTGACTGAAAAAGACAATGAGCTTTATATTTTTTCGAGTTTTACAGGAACAATGACATTTCCTAATGGTACTATTAGTTCACGTCTTTATCAAAGTGGCGGCGTTTATTACAGTAATGAGGAATTAGTATTATTTAAAATAAACTTAAATAGTTTTGATTCTGAATTTATATTAAAATCTTCTGGAACAAATTATTATTCAAGTGGCAAGTCAACTGATGCGGCAAATCCTATTTTATTCAATGGTACTGATCTATATCTCACATCCAGTTTTCAAAGCTCACCCTTAATAATTAACAATACAACAATAAACAACAACAGCGGAAATAATGCTTCTGACGTAATGCTCTATAAATATAAATTAGACGCTTCATCTAATTCAGGTGAAATAATAGCCGAAAACACATGTTCTAATATGCCAGTTAATTTCTTAGTAAGAGGCACATTTGATTCTATATTATGGGATTTTGATGATCCAAATTCAACAACCAACAATAGCGCAGCAATAAATAATCCACAACATCAATTTACTGCTTCAAGAGCATATAATGTTTCTGCAATAATAAAATGTGGAACTGAAACCCAAACTTTAAAAAAAGAAATTATAATTACAAATATTCCAAATAGTATAACTCTAAATCCTATTTATGCCTGTGAATCAATTTCTGGTACAGGAATTTCAAACTCTTTTGACACATCAAATATTAACAACAAAATTATTGATAATCAAACAAATTTAGTAGTTGAATATAGAGATTCAAAAGGCAATTTATTACCAAATCCTTTACCAAATCCATACACAAATAATGTAAAAAATGAAGAAGTTATCAAAGTTAAAAGCTATTTTTCTTCTAACCCTTCATGTTTCTTTGAAACTGATTTAAAATTCATTACAAATGCAAAACCTGCAAATCTTTTAATTAATTCTCCTCAAACTTTCTGTGTTCAGCAAAATGCCTCTTTAAGTGATATTCAAATAACTGGACAAAGTATAAAGTGGTACAATGCACAAACTGCTGGAACACTTTTATCTAATACAACTCCACTTCAAAACGGAGTAACTTATTATGCATCTCAAACTGTAAACGGATGTGAAAGCGACAGAGCAGCTGTTTCAATTAATATTCAAAACACATTAGCTCCAACAGGAAATGCAAACCAATCTTTTTGTACAGATCAAAATTCGACTATTTCAAATATTGAAATTACAGAAACTAACATAAAATGGTACGATTCAACAACAAACGGAACTTTATTAGCAGAAACTACCACTTTACAAAACGGAAAAACCTATTACGCTTCTCAAACTATAAATAATTGTGAAGGACCTAGATTAGGAGTTACCGTTTCAATTGTAAATACACCTTCCATTCCAGCTGGAAATCCAGAACAATCTTTTTGTAAGAAAGAAAACAAAACATTAAATGATGTTCAAATAACAGGACAAAACATAAAATGGTATGACACCGCTTTTTCGGCATCTTCTCTGTCAAATACTACAGTATTAGAAAACAACAAAACCTATTACGCTTCTCAAACAATCGGATGTGAGAGTGATAGAACACCAATTCTTGTAAATGTTTATGATACTCCTTTACCAACAGGAAATAACAATCAACAGTTTTGTATCGATGAAATTGCAATGATTGAAGATCTTAATATTACAGGGACTGCTTTGAAATGGTTTGATGCCCCAGCAAACGGAAATACAATTTCAGAAACAACTTTATTGCAAAACGCAACTTATTATGTTTCGCAAACATTAAACAACTGCGAAAGTGAAAGATTCGCTATTACTGTAAAAATTCAAGATACTCCAATTCCAAATGTCGATTCTCCGCAAGTATTTTGCATTCAAAAAAATGCATTAATTAAAGATATTGATATCACGGGACAAAATATAAAATGGTTTTCAAATTCAGCTTCAAATACTGCTTTATCAGAATCAACACCTCTTGAAAACGGAATCACTTATTACGCTTCTCAAACAATAAGCAATTGCGAAAGCGACAAGATTCCTGTTACAATAAATATACTTGGAGCGACAATAGGAGATTGTATCAATTTTGTAGATGAACTTCCTTATCCAAAATTCTTTACTCCAAATAACGATGGCCATAATGATATATGGACTATTGATTTTCTTTATTTAGCGCCAAATACTGGAATTAGAATTTTCGACCGCTATGGAAAATTTATTAAAGAATTACGTCTAGGCGCTTCTTGGGACGGGACTTATCTTGGACAACAAGAACAATCTTCAGATTATTGGTTTACTGTTACAAGGTTAAACGGAACAGAATTTAGAGGTCATTTTACTTTGAAAAGATAGAATAAACATGAAACAAATTTCTATTTTATTATTCTTACTTTATTTTATTCCATTGTTTTCTCAAAGCAAAAACCAATCTATTGGTTTTAAAGAAAATAAAGGTCAGATTATTGATCAAAAAGGAAAACCGAATACGACTGTAAAATATTTACTGAACTCTGGAGGATTAAATGTTCAGCTTAAAAAAAATGGTTTTTCGTATGATATCTATGAGGTAAAAAAAACTCCAAAACCAAATTCACAAACATCAAAAACACTTCCATATAAAATTTCTGAAAAGGAAAAAGAAGAATTTGCTTTAGAATATTTATTTCATCGAGTTGATATTGATTTCATAAACTCAAACTCAAAGGTTGAATTAATTGCCGAACAAAAATTAACAGGTTCCGACAATTATTACAATGTACCAAACAAGCCCGAAGGAATTGTTGGCGTGAATCAATACAAACAGGTTACTTATAAAAACATCTATCCAAATATTGATGTTGTTTTTATGATTCCTGAAGACCCTAAAAAAACAGTTGAATACAATTTTATTGTTCATCCAAAAGGAAAATTCTCCGATATTGAATTAAAATTTAATGGTGCTGAAACAGATTTAGTTGATAACAAACTCCAGATGAACGTTCGTTTTGGAAAAATGGAAGAAACCCTGCCTGCTAGTTGGATTGAGGATGGAACTGCAAAAAAAGCGATTTCTGTTGTATATACTAAAATCAAGAAAAATGTTTATGGTTTTACTTCATCAAACAAAACAGAAGGGAAAACTGTAATTATTGACCCTGTACCTATAAGGCTTTGGGGAACTTTTTATGGAGATGAAACAAATATTCACATTTCTCTTGGCCCTTCTAATATTAGCACTGATTCTTTCGGAAATGCCTATGTTTCCGGAACCACGACGGCAAATAATTCATCTTATGCAACAACTGGTGCTCACCAAACTTCAATTCCTCCTTCTCCTTATCTGGCCACAAATGGTATAATTGAAAAATTCGATCCAGATGGAAAACGATTATGGGGCACTTATTATGGAGGACAAGATTATAATACAATTACTGGAATAAAAACTGATCATCAAAACAATATTTTAATAACAGGATCAACTCAATCTAAGATAAATATTAGTACAATTGGTTCTTACAAACCAACTTTAGATGGATACACCGATGCGTTTGTTGCTAAATTTAATTCTTCAGGTGTGAGAATGTGGGGAACGTATTTTGGAGGTGAAGGCGGTGAAATTGCGAATGCATTAGCACTGGATGATAATGATAATATTTATATAACCGGAAGTACGACAAGTAGAACCAATATTAGCGTAAATAACAATTTTCAGACACAATTAAATGAATCGCCTACCTCTTCTAATAGTGATGGCTTTCTAGCCAAATTAAATTCGGGAGGAAATTTAATCTGGAGTACATATATTGGCGGTGAAGCCCAAGAAGATTTAAAAGCTATAGCCGTTCGTAATAATACTATTGCACTTGGAGGTTATTCATCTAGTTTTACAAATATAGCTACTCCTGGTGTTTTTCAGGAAGCTCATAATGAAATCACACATCCTGATGGAATCGTTTACAAATTTTCAACAAATGGACAAAGAAAATGGTCAACTTACTATGGAGGTGAACAAGTTGATTATATATATAGCATTGAAATTGATGACGAAGACAACATCTATATTGGAGGAGAAACAGCTAGTAAAATTAATATGACATCTCCAGGAAGTTTTGACAGTTCAAATCCTTTTTTGTACAAAGGTTTTTTTGCAAAATTAAACAATAATGGACAAAGGGTATGGGGAACTTATTTAGGAGAAGCTTACGTATACTCGATTATTTTTAAAAATAATTCATTGTATTTAGGCGCAACAAATTTTGGTTTTTCATATGCTAAATTAACCAGTCCCTGTTCCTATAAATCGAATGAAGATTTTGAAGGATATATTGGAAAATTTTCTAAAGAAGCAGATTTTATATGGGGAAGTTTCGTAGGTGGAAGAAGTACATTTAAAACCACTAGAATAGCACTAGCCAATAATAATATGATATTTGTTAGTGGAATTTCATCTGAAAATAATGGTATTGCTGATGCAACTTCTCATCAATCTACCGTATTAGGGTATTTTGATAATTACTTTTTAATGAAATTTGAAGAACCCGTTTTAACTAATATTCCTACCATTGATAGCAATTCTCCAGTGTGCATTGGCAAAAAAATAGAATTAAAAGCATCTGGTGGAACTAATTATCTATGGACAGGCCCAAACGGTTTTACTTCAACAGATCAAAATCCAACAATCGCAAATGTTTCATCAATTAATTCAGGAGAATATAGATGTGTAATTACAGGAACTGGAGGTTGTGACGATACAAAAAAAATTAATGTCATTATTGGCGACATAGAAGCTCCAATTCCTGTTTTAACAACTCTTCCTACAATAACTGGAGATTGCAACACAACTGTAACAACAATTCCAACAGCAAATGACGTCTGCGCTGGAATAATTAATGGAACAACAACCAGTCCTCTATCCTATAGTTTGCCTGGAACTTATACCATTGTCTGGAATTATAATGATGGAAACGGAAATTCGTCAACGCAGAATCAAACGGTTACAATTACAGGTCAGCCGTTACCAAGCATAAATTCTCCGCAAACGTTCTGTGTTCAGCAAAACGCAACTTTAAATGATATTCAAATTACTGGACAAAGTATAAAGTGGTACAATGCACAAATTGCTGGAACACTTTTATCTAACACAACTCCACTTCAAAACGGAGTAACTTATTATGCATCTCAAACTGTAAACGGATGTGAAAGCGAAAGAGCGGCTGTTTTAATTACTATTCAAAACACATTAGCTCCGACAGGAAACGTAAATCAAACATTTTGTACAGCTCAAAATTCAAGTATTTCAAATTTAGAAATTACTGGAAATTCCATAAAATGGTACGATGCGTTAACCAACGGTTCATTATTAACAGAAACAACTACACTAGAAAACGGAAAAACCTATTACGCTTCTCAAACTATAAATAATTGTGAAGGACCTAGATTAGGAGTTACCGTTTCAATTGTAAATACACCTTCCATTCCAGCTGGAAATCCAGAACAATCTTTTTGCAAGAAAGAAAACAAAACATTAAATGACGTTCAAATAACAGGACAAAACATAAAATGGTATGACACCGCTTTTTCGGCATCTTCTCTGTCAAATACTACAGTATTAGAAAACAACAAAACCTATTACGCTTCTCAAACAATCGGATGTGAAAGCGACAGAACTCCAATTCTTGTTCATGTTTACGATACTCCTTTGCCAGCAGGAAATAATAATCAGCAATTTTGTATTGACGAAATCGCAACAATCGAAAATCTAAATATTACTGGAGTAAATGTAAAGTGGTATGATGCACCAGTAAACGGAAACACTTTACCAGAAACAACTCTGTTAGAAAGCAAAATTTATTACGCTACACAAACATTAAATAATTGTGAAAGCCAAAGATTACCTGTAATCGTAAAAGTTCAAGATACCTCTATACCGAATGCGGATTCTCCACAACAATTCTGTATTCAGAAAAATGCAAGAATTAGGGATATTAAAATAATAGGAGAAAATATTAAGTGGTATGAAACGGCCTCATCTCCTACCGGATTATCTGAAATAACCGAACTTATAGACGGAATCACGTATTATGCTTCTCAAACTATTAGTGGGTGTGAGAGTGACAAAATTCCTGTTACAATAAATATACTTGGAGCGACAATAGGAGATTGTATCAATTTTGTAGATGAACTTCCATATCCTAAATTCTTTACTCCAAATAACGATGGCCATAATGATACATGGACTATTGATTTTGTTTATTTAGCGCCAAATACTGGAATTAGAATTTTTGACCGCTACGGAAAATTCATTAAGGAATTACGTCTAGACGCTTCTTGGGACGGGACTTATCTTGGACAACAAGAACCATCTTCAGATTATTGGTTTACTGTTACAAGGTTTAACGGAACAGAATTTAGAGGTCATTTTACTTTGAAAAGATAATATTAAACAACACAGCCCACAAAATTTATAAATAATCTTGTGGGCTGTGTTTATTATGAAATTTCGTAATTACGAATTTTTAGTGAAATCAATTTTAAAACTTATGCTCATCCTTACTAATAACCAAAAATGAAATAAAGGATATAAGTGCAGCAGTAACTAAATAAAAGCCCACATAACTCACATCATATGTCTTGGCTAACCAAATGGCAATCATCGGCGCAAAAGCTGCTCCCAAAATTCCTGCCATATTAAAGGTTAATGAAGCGCCAGAATAACGAACATTCGTCGGAAATAATTCAGATAAAAAAGTTCCTAAAGGTCCGTAAGTGAAGCCCATCAAAGACATTCCGATACAGGCAAAGATGGCAACTTGAATAATATTTCCTTCACTTAAAAAGTACGAAAAGAAAAATCCGAAAATTGCAATGGCGGCCGTAGCGAAAATAAGCATTTTACGACGCCCGATTTTATCTGCCACAACAGCCGAAACTGGAATAAAAAGAGCAAAAAACAATACCGAAAACAATTGTATTAATAATCCGTCTCGTTTCACAATTCCTAAATCTGAAGTTGCCCAGCTTAAGGTAAATACTGTCATTAAATAAAAAACCAAGAAAGTAGTTATAGCTGCAAATGTTCCAAAGATTAATTGATTTTTATAAGACTGTACCAAAGTTAAAAATGGAACTTTTACTTCTTCTTCATGCTTTTTAGCATTTTCAAAAGAAGGTGTTTCTGTGATTTTAGTTCGGATGTAAAAACCAACTATAACCAAAAGCGCACTCGCAATAAACGGAATTCTCCAGCCATAATTCATAAAGTCTTCATTACTCATAGAATCGGTCAATATTAAAAAAGTTCCTCCCGAAAGCAATAAACCGATTGGTGCTCCCAATTGCGGAAACATTCCGTACCAGGCACGTTTGTTTGGCGGTGCATTTTCGATCGCCAGTAATACGGCTCCACCCCATTCTCCGCCTAAACCAACGCCTTGTCCGAATCGACATAACATTAACAATAATGGCGCAGCAACACCGATGCTTTCGTAACTTGGCAGAAATCCTATTGTAACGGTTGAAATTCCCATTGTCAATAAAGCAGCAACTAAGGTAAATTTACGACCAATTTTATCGCCATAATGTCCGAAAAAAGCAGAACCTAACGGACGCGATAAAAATGCGATTGAAAAAGTCGCCAAAGATTCTAATGTCGCCATTGTCGAATCTGAACTTGGAAAAAATAATTGTGGAAAAACCAATACAGCAGCATTGGCATAAATATAAAAATCAAAAAATTCGATTGTGGTACCAATTAAGCTGCCAAAAAGAACATGTCTCAAAGAATTTTGTTTAGGCTTCATGTAAAATAGATATAACTTTTTTTTACTTGCAAAAATAGAGTTTCATTATTAATAATTCATCTTTAAACAAATTAGTTTCAGAACAGTATTTATTTTTTAACAAATTCCATGTGTTTTTCATTTTAAAAACTACGATGTGAACCAAATTTAAAAACCTGATTATCGGAACTTTAAAACAAAAATTAAAATATCAATTCTTAAGCAATTGTTAATAGCGTTTTTACCTGTATATTTTCATTAAATTTACAGCTGTCAAAAATAAATTTAAAATTATGCCTACCGACTGTATCAGCTACCAAACCTCAGGATATTTCTCTAAATTGATACAAGATTATTTAGATCAAAAATCAGAATTAAAAACGCTGTACAATCATTTTCCAACTTTGGAAAACTTCGAAAAACAAATTGCTGAAAAAGAAACCAATTTTGATAACGCCAATCGAATTCCGTTGGTTGAAACTCTAAAAAAGCAATATCAGCAAATGGAAATCTCAGATTCGACTAAACAAAATATTGAACTTTTAGCACTTCAAAATACATTTACTATTACAACCGGACACCAATTAAATTTATTTAGCGGACCGTTGTATTTCTTGTACAAAATCATTTCGACGATTAATTTAACTAAAGAACTAAAGTTGAAATATCCGTCGCAGAATTTTGTTCCAATTTATTGGATGGCAACAGAAGATCACGATTTTGAAGAGATCAATTATTTTAACTTTAAAGGAAAAAAATTCCGCTGGAATGCAGAAAGCACTGGACCCGTTGGAAGATTATCAACAACAGGTCTTGAAGAATTCTTCGAAATTTATTCAAAAGAATTAGGTTCAAATACCAATGCAACTATTTTAAAAAAGCTTTTTGAAGATTCTTATCTAAAACATTCAAACCTTGCAGACGCTACACGTTTTCTGGCAAACAGCCTTTTTGCAAATTATGGTTTGGTTATTTTAGATGCCGATGATGCCGATTTAAAACGTACCTTTATTCCGTTTGTAAAAGAAGAACTAGAAAATCAAACCTCTTTTAAAGCGGTTCAGGAATCCATCAAAGAGTTACAAGAATATACAGCACAAGTAAATCCGCGAGAGATAAATTTATTTTATATTGAAGATAAATTAAGAGAACGAATCATTTTTGAAAATGATAAATACTATGTAAACCATACTAAAATTTCATTTTCTAAAGAAGAGATATTTACTGAGCTGGAAAATCATCCAGAAAAATTCAGCCCAAATGTGATTATGCGTCCGCTTTACCAAGAAATCATCCTGCCTAATTTATGCTACATCGGCGGAGGCGGAGAAATTGCTTATTGGTTAGAATTAAAAGCCTTTTTTGATGCTGTAAAGATTACTTTTCCAATGTTATTGATTCGTAATTCCGTTTTATTAGCAACCGAAAAACAAGCTAAAAAAGCAGATAATTTAAATTTAAGCTGGAAAGATTTATTCAATAAACCAGAAAATTTAATCAACGCGATAACACACAAACTTTCTCCTTTTCCAATTGATTTGACTGTTCAAAAAGAAGCACTTGAAAATCAGTTTAAATATCTTTTTGAACTGGCAGAACAAACCGACAAGTCTTTTTCTGGAGCTGTAAAAGCACAAGAAGTAAAGCAAAAGAAAGGTTTAGATAATCTGGAAAAACGTTTATTAAAAGCTCAAAAAAGAAAACTTCACGATCAATTACAACGTGTAACAGATTTACAATGTGAGTTATTTCCAAATAAAAGTCTACAGGAGCGTCAAGCTAATTTTTCTGAATTTTATTTAGAAAACGGCGAACAATTGATTCCGCTATTAATTCAAAAATTAAAACCTTTAGAAAATAATTTTAATATTATAACGATTTAATATAGTCTGCCACGAATTTTACTAATTACACTAATTTTTATCTCGAAAAACTATAAAGTAATTCGTGAAAAATAATGAAATTCGTGGCAGGCAAAAAAATAAAATAATAATTCTCGAGAAACAAATAACCACCTTCTTCTCAACATTATTATTCCTCAAACCAAATAGCGATTTTTTAAATTATTAACTAACCTATTTACCCAAACCAATGGTAAAAGAACGCTTAATTTCGCTAGATGTCTTTCGTGGACTCACTATTTTATTAATGACAATTGTAAACAATCCCGGCGACTGGGGAAATGTTTACCCGCCCCTGCTGCACGCGCATTGGAACGGTTGTACTCCAACCGATTTAGTCTTTCCGTTTTTTATTTTTATAATGGGAGTTGCTGTACCTCTTGCAATGCCTGAAAAATTCTATGACGATACTACATTCAACAAAATTCTCATTCGATCACTTCGAATGTTCTGTCTCGGAATCTTTTTTAATTTCTTCGGCAAAATTCAATTATTTGGTTTAGAAGGTATTCCTTTACTTATTGGGAGACTAGTTATTACAATCGCTGTCGGATATGCTTTGATGGGAAGTTTTAGTAACCGTCTCAAAAACATTTTAGCATTTAGTACTCTCGCTATCTATTTAATACTCGCTTATGGTGGTTTTGAAAATTATCAAGACGTTAGACTTCCAGGAGTTTTACAGCGAATTGCTGTTGTTTATTTTGTAGTTTCTTTGTTATATCTAAAAACATCCAAAAAAACACAAATCATTACAGGAATGGTTTTGTTATTAGGATATTGGGCAATTATGACATTAATTCCTGTGCCAGGCGTCGGAGAAGCTAATCTAGAAAGCGGAACAAATTTAGCCGCTTGGGTTGACAGCGTTTTACTAAAAGATCATGTTTATCACGAAACCAAAACATGGGATCCAGAAGGAATCTTAAGTACCATTCCGTCAATTGTTAACGGAATTATTGGTTTATTGATCGGACAAATTTTATTGTACAACGTTACTAAAATCCAAAAAGCCCAGCAAATGGGAATTACAGGTACTGTATTAATCTTTTTAGGATTAATCTGGGATTTGGTTTTCCCAATCAATAAATCCATCTGGACAAGCAGTTATGTTTTATACACTACGGGATTAGCCACAGTATTTCTCACTATATTATATTACACAATCGATATTGCCGATTACAAAAAAGGCTTTAAACTATTCTTAATTTGGGGAGTAAATCCGATGATTGTTTTCTTTGCTTCACAGATTATTCCGCAGGGATTGGTCATGATACAATTTCAAAATCCAGAAAATCCAGAACAGCAGACCAATCTTTTAAGCTTTTTGTATTATTCAGGAATCGTGCCCTTTTTCAGTAATCCGATGACAGCTTCTTTGGCGGGAGCGCTTACTTACGTAACAATCTGGACATTTATTCTCTGGATTTTCTACAGAAATAAATTAATTTTTAAGGTATAATTTTTTCACCATATAAGTGATCTAAGTTTTATTTTAAAAATGCGATAAAAAAATTACACAAAATAAATTTAAATGAACTTACATCACTTATATCGTTTAAATATTTTTTTCACTAAAAGAGCATTCTAGCCTATTTAAATTATGAATTTATTAAAATCAATTCATAAAAAAAACATACTTTTGCACAAAATTAAAAATAAGCAATAAAATGGCAACAAATAGAACTTTTACAATGATTAAACCAGATGCTGTTGCAAACGGACACATCGGTAATATCTTAGCAATGATCACAAACGGTGGTTTCAAAATCGTTTCATTAAAATTAACTCAATTAACTGTTGCAGATGCAAAAGCATTTTACGCAGTTCACGCAGAAAGACCTTTCTACGGAGAATTAGTTGAATTCATGTCTCGCGGACCAATCGTTGCTGCTATTTTAGAAAAAGATAATGCAGTAGAAGATTTCAGAACTTTAATTGGAGCGACAAACCCAGCTGAAGCTGCTGAAGGAACTATTCGTAAAGCATACGCTACTTCAATCGGAGAAAATGCAGTTCACGGATCTGACAGCGACGAAAATGCTGCAATCGAAAGTGCATTCCACTTTGCTGGAAGAGAGCAGTTTTAATTTATGATTTTAGAGTTCAGATTTTAGATTGCTGAACTTCAAAGTCAAAGCAAAAAAATCCATCTGTCGCGACAGATGGATTTTTTTTATATGAAAATCTAAAATCTAAAATCTAAAATTACCGAAGCACCACTTCCTTCACAACCTCACGTCCCAATTCCTCATTAATCATCTTAATGATTTTATACTTTCCATGGGATAGTTCTTCGCGTAAAACAGAAGAACCCAATTCTACATACAGCGTACTTCCTTTAAGAACCACATTTCTGGTATAGGTGTTTACACCGCTTCCCATAAGCTGTTTCCATGCATCTCGCACGTCAATTTGATCCATTCCTGGTTGTAATTTATTAACCTGAATGATCTGCTGTAAAACAGCGCTTATCGGAGTTTCATTATTTAGTCTTTTCGCCATCGTTCAATAAGTTTATTGGTGCTGCTTTTTTGTAATGATATTCAATTTTTTGTGGATTTTTAACCACTAACTTCTCATCCGAAAGTGAAATAATTTCTTCACTCCATTTTGCATAATCCGTTTTATAGTCTAAGAAAACCTGTTCTCCAGCGAATCGTACCGTAACATTTTCAAAAGTATCTGTTGTTAAAAATGTTCCGTCAAACTGCGGCGCTACTTTCGTACGAACACCTTTATTGTCCTTAATCTGAAAAAAATCAAACGTTTCATTCATCTTATATTCTTTCTCTTCGCCTTTCTCCAAAACCACTTTTTCAATTTCCCAATAACCGTTCAATTTCGCAATATCTGCTGGTTTAATTTCCTGTTTGCAGCTTACAAACAAAAGCGACAAAACCAAAACCATAAAAGTGTTTTTCATATTTATTCATTAAAATTTAAAATCAGAAGAATTAGAAGCTGGTACCTGCTGTACGCTGTATCTTTTGTGGCGAACCCCGCCACAAAAGGATGCCGCTCCCATCAGGGCTAGGACTCCCGTTTTCAAAAGAAAATTTTCTTGGACTACAAAGATAATCTTATAATCATCAAAAGACATAAAAATCAAGAAACTCATTAAACTATTTTCTATATTTTTGATCTTAACCAAAACTTAACTCCAAAAACCATGACCAAAACCATTTTTAAAACACTGATAATCTTAAGCTTTATCAGTTGCAGCAGTGATCCCAAAGAAGAAATTCCGACACCAGAAGAAAGCATGTATTTTCCGCCAATTTCAAATACAACATGGGAAACAAAATCTATTGCCGATTTAGGATGGAAACAAACAGCAGTACAACCGCTTTTAGATTATCTAGAATTAAAAAATTCTAAATCTTTCATTATTTTAGTAAACGGACGAATAGTTCTCGAAAACTATTTTCACGATCATAACGCTTCCACAAATTGGTATTGGGCAAGTGCAGGAAAAACGCTAACTTCTACAGTAACCGGAATTGCACAACAGGAAAACCTCCTAAACATCAACAATAAAGTTTCTCAATATTTAGGAACAGGATGGACAAGCGAACCCCTTGCAAAAGAAAACCTAATTACCTGTAAACATCTTTTAACCATGACCTCTGGACTTGATGACAGTACAGACGATGTTGATCCAGAAGACCTAATTTACAAAGCCGATGCAGGAACAAGATGGGCTTATCATAATGTATATGTAAAATTGCAAGATGTAGTAGAAAAAGCAAGCGGGCAAAGCTGGTCGAATTATTTCAACAGCAAATTGAGAGATAAAATCGGAATGAATGGTACTTGGGTACAACTTGGTGCAAACAGCGTTTATACAAGTACAACACGAAGCATGGCGCGTTTTGGCTTACTTATGCTGAATAAAGGAAAATGGGACAATAATGTAATTCTCAACGAAGCCTTTTTTAATGAAGCGACAACAACATCTCAAAATATCAATTTAGGATACGGCTATCTGTGGTGGCTAAACGGAAAAGCAAGTTATCATTTACCTCAGTATCAATTAACTTTTCAAGGAAGTGTAATTCCGACTGGACCAACAGATATGTTTATGGCACTTGGTAAAAATGATCAAAAAATATATGTTGTTCCTAGCAAGAAAATGGTCGTAATCAGAATGGGTGATGCTGCTGACATTGTCAACTTAGCACTTTCTGATTTTGATAAAGTATTATGGGAAAAGATTGCTGCTTTGTATCAGTAAAAAACAGTCTTAAATCAAAGACCAGCCCTTATTTTCTAAAAAGCTTTTGCAATTATTGCAGAAGCTTTTTTCTTCATTAAAAGGATTACCGCCTTTGGCATCGCGCATTAAACAAGTTTTTACTTTACAATACGGCAAACCTTCTGTATGCCCTAGTTCATGCAAAACTAATTTATAAAACTGTTCGTTTTTGTTTTTACGAGAAAGTCTAAAAGTAGAGACTACACAAGATTTACCAGGATTATAGCCCAATCCCATAACTCCCCAGTCTTTGATCCCGTTTTTTGTTGTACTGATATCAAAATTAGACAAGCCAACAATAACAGAATCTTTCTCAATATTATTTTTAAGACTTTTAATAATACTATCTGCTCGATATCTATTTCGGGGCTGGTAATAAGAACCTTTCGGAAATTCAATATTTTTCCTTAAAACCACATTTGGATTAATTGCCTTAATTTCTGAAAGAACTCTTTCTGCTTCATTCAAAGAAAAATCACCCAAAGGCTGGATAACAATGACTTTTTGAATCGGCGTACTATTTTCGTTTTTCTTATTTGTACAGCTTACAAAAACAAAAAATAAAACAAACAGAAAGTATTTCATAAAACGAGTAATAGGCAAACTATCTTTTAGTACGAGATCTTTTGATCGCGCCAACAAAGAACAAACCTATTCCTAAAACTAATAAAATGTAGTATATAGAAATATTTTTATCTTTTAAAACACTCGCCAATACAAAACAGATAACGCTTGCAAAATAAAAAGTCGAAGGCGTCATATTTTTTAATGAAGAAAAACTCATTGTAAATTATTTAAAGAAACTGTCAACGAACTCATATTTATTAAAGACTTGTAAATCTTCAATTCCTTCGCCGACACCAATATATTTAACTGGAATTTTAAATTGATCTGAAATACCAATTACAACTCCTCCTTTTGCTGTTCCGTCCAATTTTGTAACTGCTAATGAAGTAACTTCTGTCGCAGCTGTAAATTGTTTTGCCTGTTCAAAAGCATTTTGACCTGTTGAACCATCTAAAACCAATAATACATCGTGAGGAGCATCTGCAACCACTTTTTGCATTACGCGTTTTACTTTGGTCAGCTCATTCATCAAGTTGATTTTATTATGAAGACGTCCCGCAGTATCAATAATTACAACATCCGCATCTTGTGCAACCGCAGATTGCAGTGTATCAAAAGCTACTGAAGCTGGATCACTTCCCATTTGCTGTCTTACAATTGGCACATCTACTCGATCTGCCCAAACCTGCAATTGGTCAATTGCTGCAGCGCGGAAAGTATCTGCTGCTCCTAAAACAACTTTATGTCCTGCTTTTTTAAATTGATAAGCCAGCTTTCCGATAGTAGTTGTTTTCCCTACTCCGTTTACTCCAACTACCATTAAAACATAGGGCTTTTTATCTTTTGGAACTTCAAATTCAGTTGCTTCACCTGTGTTTGTTTCAGACAATAACGCTCCGATTTCATCACGAAGAATCTGGTTTAATTCATCAGTTCCTAAATATTTGTCTTCTGAAACTCTTTTTTCAATTCTTGTAATGATTTTTAATGTTGTATTTACTCCAACATCAGATGCTACTAAAACTTCTTCCAGATTATCTAAAACGTCATCATCAACTTTAGATTTTCCAGCAACGGCTTTGCTTAACTTTGAGAAAAAAGTAGTTTTTGTTTTTTCAAGACCTTTGTCTAAAGTCTCTTTTTTATCGGTAGAGAATAATTTTTTAAAAAAACTCATTTTATAATAGATTGTTAGTTTTTTTGAATTACAAGATTTCTGGCTTCTTGATAATCCTAATGCTTAAAAAAAGCAAATTGTTTGTTTTTAGCCCCGATAGAAACGGCATCCTTTGCTTGCCTTCTTTAGGCAAGTAAAGATATAGTGGATAGCGGGAACTACTGTTTAAAAGAAGCCGATTGTTGTGCTCCTCCTAAAACTTTAGACAAATATAGGTAATAAAAAAGCTACTTCCGAATGAAAGTAGCTTTTCTATATAATGTGATTGTAATTATTTCTTTTTCAAGAATTCATCAACTTCTTCAGGAGCCATAATAGATTCTACGAATGTATATGCACCAGTTTTAGGAGATTTCACCATTTTGATGGCTTTTGATAATCTCTTAGAAGATGTTTGTAACGATGCTACGGTTTTCTTTGCCATGATTCAAATGTTATTGAACTTTTCATAAAACTCGAATGGCCATACCATTTGAGATTTACAAAAATCTCTAATTATTACTTAATTTCTTTGTGAACAGTTACTCTTTTCAAAACTGGATTAAATTTTTTAATCTCTAATCTGTCTGGAGTATTTTTTTTGTTCTTAGTTGTAATATATCTAGAAGTTCCTGCAACACCAGAAGCTTTGTGCTCAGTACATTCTAAAATTACCTGGATTCTATTACCTTTCTTTGCCATCTTGCTATATATTTATTTAGGAAAAGATTATTTGATAAATCCTTCTGACTGCGCTTTTTTCAAAACTGCAGTGATTCCATTTTTATTAATTGTTTTTATCGTAGATGCTGCTACTCTAAGAGTAATCCATCTATCTTCTTCTGGAAGATAAAAACGCTTTTTAACTAAGTTTACAGAAAACTTTCTCTTAGTTTTGTTCATAGCGTGAGAAACGTTATTTCCTACCATCGCTCTTTTACCTGTAAGGTCACAAACTCTTGACATTATACTTATCTTTTATCGTTATTCAAAATCAGGGTGCAAAGAAAAGAAAAATAAACCATTGTAGCAAAAAAATATTACACAATTTTTAAAATTTCTTTCTGCAATATTTCTAAACTCTTAACTGTTGCCCTATCTATCACTTTTTCACGCGGTTGTCCGAAGTTAAATTCTTCTACAATTAGACCGCTCGGAGTTGCCAAAGCAATAAAAACTGCGCCAATTTCAGCATCAGAATCCCCTTTTGAAGGACCTGCATTACCTGTCGTTGCTATCGCATAGTCCGTCTTCATTAGGTTTTTCACATTCGAAGCCATTACCGACGCAACTTGCGCACTTACAACAGAATATTCATTAACTAAATCTTCAGAAACACCTAAAACATTTATTTTAGCTTCAGTTGCATAAGAAACTACACTTCCTTTAAAATAAGCCGACGCTCCAGGAACAGCAGATAATAATGAAGCTACTTTTCCGCCTGTAAAACTTTCTGCGGTTGCAATGGTTTTATTTTGCTTAGCAAGTAGTTTTCCAACAACAGCTTCTATTGTTTCATTTTCGTCGTAACCGACTATAATATCATGAATAATAGCATCTAATGATGTTACATTATCTTCTATTGCTTTTTCTAAAAGCTCTTTATCGGTTCCTCTTGCCGTCAATCTTAATCGCACGCGACCGGGATTTGGCAGATAAGCCAACTTTATAAATTCTGGAAGATTATTTTCCCAATGCTCGATACGTTCTGCAACTAAACTTTCGCCTTGACCATACGTTAAAATGGTTTTATGAATAATATAGGGACGTTTGTACTCGCGAACAATTTTGGGGATTATCTCTTCTTCTACCAAATATTTCATTTCGTACGGAACTCCTGGAAGCGAAATAAAGACTGTGTTTTGCTTTTTCATCCACATTCCTGGTGCTGTTCCTACTTTGTTATGCAAAACGGTGCAAGTTGACGGAACCAAAGCTTGATCTTTATTCAATTGTGAAATTGGTCTTTTGTAAAACCCTTCTATCAACTCTGTTACGTGCGCCAGAACTTCTGGATTCACAACCAATTCGTCATTAAAGTATTCGCAGAAAGTTTTTTTGGTAATATCATCTTTTGTCGGACCTAAGCCACCAGTTACAATAACAACATCTACTCTATTCTGAAATTGCGCAAAAGTATCTAGAATGTGTTTTTTATCATCGCTGATAGAAAGCATTTCTATTACCTCAACTCCTATTCTGTCTAGCGATTTAGCTATAAAAGCTGAATTTGTATCTACGATCTGACCAATTAAAATTTCATCTCCAATGGTAATAATTGCTGCTTTCATATTTGTGAAATATTTTTACTTACCAATACAGTAAGTCATTATTAAGAAAGAATTTAGCGCACTGAATCCTGACAAAACAATGCATTAGTTTTATTTTTAAAAAATGATATTTAAGATGGGGGAGGAAAAATAAAGAAACCCAATTCTATCAACAAAAACAGAATTGGGCTATAAAATTTTACAAATCAAAGTCTTTTTTTATTTCTTTGATCGCTTCTTTAACTTGTGTTTTTATGCTTTTATAAGTTTCAATGATATCTTTTTTCTTGCCTTCGGCCTTTGTCCAGGCTTCTACCTGCAAGATTTCTTCAAAAGCAACATTTAAACCCATTAAATCTAATGTTGGTTTTATTTTATGTGCATAAGAATAAGCATATTTATGATCTTTCTTTTTAATCCCTTCTTTGATTTCTTTTAAATCTTCTGGAACTTCTGTAACAAATAAGGTTAAAATTTGATTTACAAATTCAGGATCATTGTCTGAAAGCGCATACACTTTCGAAAGGTTGTATTTTAAAGCCATTACTTTACTTGTATTCTGAATAATTTTTTATCTTCTAAAAAGCCTTCTAAAACATCATTTGGTTTTACAGCCGCAACACCTGCCGGCGTTCCTGTAAAAATTATATCCCCAATTTTTAATGTAAAAAACTGCGACACATGCGAAATCAGTTCATCTATTTTCCAAAGCATCATTTCTGAATTTCCTTTTTGAACCGTTTCGTTATTATTTCGCAATTCAAAATTAAGATTTTCCATCGAAACATAATCAGTTTTTGGAACAAAATCACCAATAACTGCCGAACCGTCAAATGCTTTGGCTTTTTCCCATGGAAGTCCTTTTTCTTTTAACTTACTTTGCAGATCACGCGCCGTAAAATCGATTCCAACACTTATTTCGTCATAATATTTATGAGCAAATTTTGGCTCGATGTATTTTCCAACCTTATTAATCTTTACGATTATTTCGATTTCATGATGCACATCTTCCGAAAATTCTGGAATTACAAACGGATGCTGCTTCAACAAAACTGCCGAATCAGGCTTCATAAAAACTACTGGTTCACTCGGACGTTCGTTTTTTAACTCTTCTATATGATTGGCATAATTCCTGCCGACACAAACAATTTTCATTTTTTTTCTAAGCTTCTAAGATGCTAAGTCGCTAAGTTTCTAAGAAACTAAAAAACTTAGCATCTCAGAAACTTAGCGACTTAGGACCTTACTTCGTATTTAATTTTCTCAATTTTATTGCTGTCAAAACTTTTTTGGTGTACAAAGGAAAATCAGCATTTTGAATCCAGCTGAAATATCCTGGCTCCGACTCTAATACTTTTTCCACCTTTGCTCCTTTGTGTTTTCCAAAAGTAAAAATTTCTTCGTTATCTTTATCAAAAGCGATCATTCCTGCAAAATCAGCAATTTTCTTGCGCGTTGTAAACTCAGACAAAGCTTTCATATCATTTTCTAATTCTGGGTAACGATCTAACTGTGCTTTTAGAATTTCATAAGTCGCCATAGTGTCGGCTTCTGCCGAATGGGCATTTTCTAAACTTTTTCCGCAGTAAAACTTTAAAGCAGCGCTTAACGTTCTTTCTTCCATTTTATGAAAAATAGTCTGAACATCTACAGAGACTTTGTTTTTCATATCAAAATCGACTCCAGCACGAAGTAATTCTTCAGCAAGAAGCGGAATATCAAAACGATCGGAATTAAATCCTCCCAAATCGCTGTCTTTAATCATGTTATGAATTAGCGGTGCCAGTTCTGCAAAAGTAGGTTCGTTGGCCACTTTTTCGTCGGTAATACCGTGCACAGCCGTTGTTTGAGGAGGAATTGGAATTGTTGGATTAACCAGCCAGGTTTTACTTTCTTTGTTTCCGTTAGGAAAAACTTTGAATATTGAAATTTCTACGATTCTATCTTTACCGATATCAATTCCCGTTGTTTCGAGATCAAAAAAGCAAATTGGTTTGTTAAGTTTTAATTCCATTTCTAATTTTTATAAGTTTACAAATGTAATTTTTAAAGCCGAATTTCTTCCCTTATTCTTGTTTTTTTTGTCTAAAAAAGCTTTCAAATTGTGATTTTAACTTTTCCAAATAGACTCTTCCACAAGATAGAGCATCCGCACCTAAACTTTTCTTACAAAACAAAAAAAATCCGATAAGCTTAAACACCTATCGGATTTGAATTTATTTTTATAATTGATTTCTAGAAATCTCTTTCTATATCAAAAGCTTCTAAATATTCTGCTACTCTTTTCACAAAACTTCCTCCTAAAGCTCCGTCAACAACTCTATGATCGTAAGAGTGAGACAAGAACATTTTCTGACGGATTCCGATAAAATCACCTTCTGGAGTTTCGATAACCGCAGGAACTTTACGAATTGCTCCAAGAGCTAAAATTCCAACTTGCGGCTGATTAATAATCGGCGTTCCAAAAACACTTCCGAAAGTACCAACGTTTGTAACAGTGTATGTTCCGCCTTGTGTATCGTCTGGTTTTAGTTTTCCAGCTTTTGCACGGTTTCCTAAATCGTTAACCGCTTTTGCCATTCCAACCAAATTCAACTGATCTGCATTTTTAATTACAGGAACAATTAAATTTCCGTTTGGAAGAGCTGCTGCCATTCCTAAATTGATATTTTTCTTTTTAATGATATATTCTCCATCTACAGAAATGTTCATTCCAGGGAAATCTTTCAGAGCTTTTGCAACTGCTTCCATCATAATTGGAGTAAAAGTCAATTTCTCGCCTTCTCTTTTTTCGAAAGCTGCTTTTACTTTATCTCTCCATTTTACGATATTCGTTACATCCACTTCAATAAAAGACTGAACGTGAGCAGAAGTTTGAACCGAAGCTACCATGTAACCTGAAATCAGTTTACGCATTCTGTCCATTTCTACAATTTCGTCACCACCGTTTACAGAAACCGGAACTGCCTGCTGCGCTTTTGGAGCAACTGACTCAACCGCTTTTGGCGTTTCAGCAACCACTTTAGGAGCTTCAACAACTGTTTTCGGAGTTTCTTGAACTGGTTCCGAAACTGGCTCAACAGCTTTTGGTGCTTGTACAACTCCAGCTTTACGATCTTCTATATATTTTAAAATATCTTCTTTTGTTACTCGTCCATCTTTTCCAGAACCTGCAATAGCATCTAATTCTGAAGTAGAAACACCTTCTTCTTTCGCAATATTTTTTACTAATGGAGAAAAGAATTTATCCGAACTGCTGAAATCTTGAGTTGTAGTAGTTTCTTTAACCGCTTCGATTGTCTGCTCAATTACTGCTGCTTCGGCAGGAACAGCAGTTTCTTCAACTGTATTTACAGTTTCTGATGCTGCAGCTTCTCCTCCTTCTGTTTCGATAATTGCGATAGTTTGTCCGACTTGAACTAAATCGTCTTTGCTGAACAACTGCTCAACTAAAACTCCTGATACTTCACTTGGCACTTCACTGTCAACTTTATCCGTTGCAATTTCTAGTACAGCTTCATCAGCTTCAATTTTGTCTCCAACTTCTTTCAACCAGTTTGTAATGGTTGCTTCAGCGACACTTTCTCCCATTTTCGGAAGCTTTAATTCAAATCTTGCCATATTATTAAACTAAAAGATGTTTTTGATTTTCAGATTGCGAATTTACTGAAAAAATTAAACATAAATTATATTAAATATAATTTTTTACTCGATTTTTAAAATTTCACCCCTGTCATTTTTAGAATTGCTTCCAATTATAAAATGGGTATTTTTGGGCAAAATTTTAAAAGTAACCTTCTTATCTTTAAGAGTTTCTATGATTTTGATGCATTTTTTGAATGAAATAGACTCATTATCCAAAATAATCTCAATCCTTTTCCCCTCAAAAACAAGGGACGAATTTACCAATTTTTCTTCGGGGAATTTTATAAAGCGGACTTTATTTTTTAAAACTAAGGCTAATTTTTCAGACAATTTCTGGTTTTCTGAATAAAAAATAAAATTTTCTGGACTCGCCGCTGTTTTGGTTTTTCCTTGAAACATTTTTACAAAAGAGAAAAACCAAGTTCCAATTTGGATAAAAAAACTAAAAAATAAAGACTTCTTAAAATGTTTTTCATAAAAGAAATTCATCGCTTCCTGAAAACGTTTCATGTATTTTTCGTCTTTTACTGTGCTTTCTCCTTTATAATGTATCACAGTAGTTTCGTGAAAATAAAAGTTGTGTTTGCCTTTCTGCAACGCACGATACGACAGATCGATATCGTCGGCATACATAAAACAATCTTCATCAAAACCTTGTAATTCCTGATACAAACGGCTTTCTAAAAGCATAAAAGCACCGACCAAAATAGCCACTTTTCCAGTTTCATTTTCACTTAAATGCTGTGCGTAATATTGATTGAAAAGTTTCGATTTTGGAAAGAGTTTATACAATCCGAAAATCTTCGTAAAAGCGATCCAAGGCGACGGGATACCGCGTTTGCTTTCGGGCAAAAAATTTCCTGTTCCGTCAATTAATTTACAGCCGATAATTCCGAGATTATGCTGCCTTTCGGCGAAAGCCAGAATCTTCACAAATGTATCTTCAGCAACAACCGTATCAGGATTTAAGATGCATACGTACTTTCCTTTCGCTTGACGAAAACCAATATTATTACCTTTTGGAAAACCAAAATTTTCTTTGTTTTGAATGAGCTTTACATCTGGAAATTTTTCCTGCATCATCAAAACACTATCGTCTGAGGAATTATTATCGACCACAATAATTTCTGCATCGATTGCCGTTATGGCTTCCTGAACGCTCAAAACACATTGTTCCAGAAAATAACGGACATTATAATTAAGAATAATAATCGATAACTGCATGAAAAAGGGATCTGTAGATTTAGGCCGAAGTTAGAAATTTTCAGACAATCCCAAACGTAAAGACCAATCGTTTTTACTGATTCCGTAATCCAGCGCAAAATTACTGCCGTTGCGTTTGTTCCATTTGATACGAATTCCGGTTCCAACTGCGGGATTCCACTTCTTAAATTGATAAGTATCTAATTTTGAAACTGACGAAATATTGGTAAAAAACACAGCACCAAAAAATCCGTTTCGAGTGATATCTGTTCTATATTCGGTTTCAAAATAAATTAAAGCGTTACTTCTATATCTATTTTTAGTAAAACCTCGTCCCGTTTTTCCGTCGCGATCCCAGCCAATACTAGGCAAATCTAAATAATGAGGTTTTCCTCCAAAAGTTGACCAATAAAAAGCCCTCGAGGCCCAAACTCTGTGTTTGGTTTTACTAAACGAATGGTATTTTCTTGCGTCTACATATAAAGACTGCCATTTATCGCCTTCAACTCCACTGGTATTAATTCGCAGATCGGCTTCGATATAAAGTCCTTGCTCAGTATTTATGATATTTTCGCGGGAGTCATACAAACCTTGAACAGCAAATCCGAAGGAACTTTCGTTTGCATAATCGCCATTCATATATTTATAATAATCGGTTTCCTCGTCGATATAAGATTCCTCAGCAATATTCTGATAATTATCTAAAAGAAAACCGACTCCTAAACGATAATTTCCAATTACTTTTCGGGTGATAAATTGATAAAAACGCCATTGCTGATAATCTAAAGTCGACATTTTCTCTTTAGAATTATGTTCTCCCAAACCATAAGTATACTGCGGATAAATCATGTAGCGATAATCGCCGATAAAATTCCATTTGTTTTCACTCGTATATATATAGGACTGAACCGGAAAAACATATTGTTTGGTAAAACTAAAATAAGGCGAAAAAGTAATTTGAGACATTTTGGTTTTTTCGTGGTCTTCGCCCAAATAAAAAGTAGTCAAAAAAGACACCACTAAACCTGTGCTTGAATTTACATCTACAGGAACGGGCAATAACGAAAAGGCAACCTTTTTTTGCCTGTCTTTTTTGATACTGTCGTTTTTATCAAAGATTTTATGAATAACGTCTAAAATATCGTGATTTCCCATAGTGATGCTGTCATTTTGTGCATGACAAAATGAAGCGGTTAAAAATAAAAACATCGCAAATTTTAATTTTAAACTACTCATTTACAATATTTTAAAAAACAATATCTTACAAATTTAAATTTTTATTGAGAATTACAGTGCATATTTTTTAAATGAATAAAATAGAATTTTGAATTGCGCAAAAAACTATATTTGAGTTAATTCTATGCTAAACTCATTTTATGAAGAATCTTTCGATTTTATTGGTTTTACTATTTTTATTTTGCTTTTCAGCGAAAGGACAAAACAATTTCAATCTCGTAAAATCAAATAAATGGTTTATTGCCGGCCCAGCGAAGGAAAATGAAGAAACGATAAATGAAATAAGGCAGCAAAAAGGAATTATTGTTGTCACTTCTAAAGAGTATCCAAAAGGCGAAATTGAACTAAATATGATGATTACAAATTCGGGAACAAATGACGGAGCTTCGACAAATCTTTCGAAAGAATCAAAATACATCGAAATCACTTATCAATCTACGCAAGTTATAAAATTACAAGCTAGAGAAGGAAACAGCGAAGGAAACGGCTGTGTTCATGGCGGTTCGCACCCTCGAGTAAGTTTACCTGCCTCTCCAGATGATTTTACAACAATAAAAATTCTGTGGTCTGATTTTAAATTGGATGAACTTCCTGATGGCAGAGTTTTAAATATTCACAATTTATGCAAATTCAATTTTGTGAATTATAATCCTGTTTCTGGGTCGGTGCTAAAGATAAAATCGGTGGTTTTTAAAGGTTAAATTTGTTTCAGGTTTTCTAGAAAAGTTATTTTACCGCAAAGCACGCTAAGAATATTATATTGATAGTGATAAAACTTAAAGTTCGCAAAGCTTATTCAACAAAAAGCTTTGCGAACTTTGAGTTTCACAAAACCCTTTAATTAAAACTTAGCGGGCTTTGCGTTAAATTTTCTCATTTTCAAAAATCAAAAACTACAATTGCAGCTGAATTTTATATTTATTCAAAATTTTCATTACAAAAAGCATAATTGTAGAAAACACTAAAGACCAGATAATTCCTGGAACTCCTTCTCTAAAATATCCTGGAATGATATGAATATTAAAAGCTTTACAGAAATAATAAATTACACCCGGCAGAATATAAATCAATAACGGATTTGCGGCTGCGGGCATAAAAAACTCACTCCATTTGGTTTGTTTTTTTACTTCCATCAGCCAATACAAAAAGTAAAATAAAACGGTGCAGATTGCGGCCGAAAGCATTGTCCAAGACGGTGTTCCTTTTATTTTTGAAATCCCGAAATAGGGACGAAGTAAAATTGCGGTTGCCGTAAATAATAGTATAAAACCAATGACAGGCCAATTGATTTTTGAATCGATTTTTCGATCAAAGAACAAAAGCGAAATAACAACTCCGGCGGAAGCCAAAGAAGCATGTGTAAGATGTCCTGCTATAAAACTAAGCCAAGTTGTATTATGAACGAATGAGTTTTCGATGAGATTTACAGAATTCATCAGAACCGAAAAAACTAGAAATCCGATCATTGCCCAAAGATTTCCATTTACCAGCCAATAATAAATTACGGTAAAAAGATACGCCCAGCCAATTAATCCGAGAATTCCCCACCATTTTGGCGTCATTCCTCTTTCGCCGGTATCTCGAATGTATAAAAAATAAAGTGTGATTAAAACTAAAATTCCGCCATACTGCAGAACGTTTTTCAACCAAAGTGGAAAATCTTTTGGATATTTATTCCAAATCGGAATTGGCATTATATAGGCTAAAAGTCCCCAAAATACAGGCTCGATTATCATTTTTGATGCATCGTAACCATATTCGGCATTTACCATAAAAACACCTATTACAATTAAGGCAAAAGCTCTTTTGAAAGTATGCTCCCAAATTGTTTTGGCACTGTCTCCTTTTAATAATCTGGCATTAAAGGCAAACGGAATTGACATTCCGACGATAAATAAAAAAGCAGGAAAAACTAAATCTACAAAAGTCATTGCATCTGCATCTGCAGGCATGTGTTTCATCCATTGCGGAACATTTTTTATGCTTGCTAATTCGTTTACAAAAATCATTACAAAAATGGTAATTCCGCGCAAAGCGTCAATAGAAATTATTCTTTGATTGTATAAATTCTCTTTTATTTTCATAAAAATTTAGTTTTTTTAGTAAAACCAAATATAACATAATTCTAAAATGCTGGTTACAATTGTTACATTAAATTAATCTTCAAATACTATTGCAATTTGTATACATTTGCGCCATGTTATCATTCTTCAAATCCAAACCTTATTTAAAAGACCTGCTGGGAAGTCATTTTATTGATATTCATTCTCATATTCTGCCAGGCATTGATGACGGCGCAAAGAACATTTCAAAATCTATAGAATTAGTAAAATCTTTTCAAGAACTTGGAATTTCGCAAATTATTACAACGCCTCACATAAGCCATTATGTTTGGAATAATTCTCCCGAAATCATTCAAAACAAGCTTATTGAAACTAGAAATTCATTAAAAGAAAAGAAAATCAATACACCAATAAGAGCCGCTGCAGAATATTTTATGGATGATTGGTTTGAAAATCATTTTAAGAATGAAAAACTGCTTACTTTAAAAGATAATTATGTATTGGTAGAAATATCGTATCAAAGTCCGCCGATAAACCTGCATAAAATTATTTTTGATTTAAAAGTTGCTGGCTACATTCCTGTTTTAGCACATCCGGAACGTTATATCTATTTCCACAAAAACTTAGAGGAATATGCAAAATTGAAAAACCTTGGCTGTCTTTTTCAATTGAATTTACTTGCAACAGTAGAATATTACGGCTCTAAAGTTGCAAAAACAGCAGACGAACTTTTAAAGAAAGGAATGTATGATTTTTGTGGTACCGATATTCATCACAGAAAGCATATTGACGCATTTCAGGAAAAAGTTAAGATTGCAGATACCGCTGTTTTGAAAGAAATTATTTCAAACAATCAGTTTTTTAAAATCTAAAAGTATTCATAAAGATTCTTATTTTGATACCATCTGTTTCTCAAAAGCTTTAACTTTAGCAAATACGAACGGTTACCATTATGCTCAAAACTTTTTTCTTCTTTTTTATTGTTGTTTCTACTGCAAATTCCCAGGTTTCGGGCTGTACAGATTCATTGGCTAAAAATTACGATTCTAACGCTGTTCAAAACAACGGAAGCTGTATTTATGAAAACCTAAAATTGAAACCTGAATATAGTGTTCAATTAAGTGATTCTATAAAAGAAACTTCGGGTTTAATAGCTTTCGATAATTTACTATGGACACACAATGACGATCACGATAAAACTATTTATGGTTTAGATACGCTGGGAAAAATCAGAAAGAAAATTGTTTTAAATGCCGTTACAAATCACGATTGGGAAGAGATTTCTCAAGACAGCACATATATTTATATTGGTGATTTCGGGAACAATTATTCTGGAAACAGATCGGATTTAAAAATCTTAAAAATTGAAAAAAAATCTTTCTTTGACGAAAAACCTAAAATAGAAACGATTTCGTTTACCTATTCCAACCAAACGGATTTTTCTGCTTCAAAGCCCAATAAAACTGATTTTGACTGTGAAGCTTTTATCGTTTCAAAAGACAGCATTTATCTTTTTACCAAACAATGGAATTCGTCTAAAACCAGTATTTATTCGTTAGAAAATAAAGAAGGAAAACAAACTGCAAAATTCATTACCTCACTCGACACCAAAGGATTGATAACCGGCGCCACGTATTTAGAAAACAAAAATCTGATTGTACTCTGCGGTTATTCCAAAATAGGAAAACCTTTTTTATTTTTATTGTATGATTTTAAAAATCAAGACTTTTTGTCTGGCAATAAAAGACGTATTGATCTCAAACTTCCTTTTCATCAAATTGAAGGAATCGCAACAAAAGATGGTTTGCATTATTTTTTAACGAATGAATCTTTGGTTCGAAAACCTATACTAAATGTAATGCAGCAAATTCATTATTTTGATTTGAGCAATTTAATAAAAAACTATCTTCAGAAATAAAGCTCAAAAAGAGCCATTCGCAAATCGAATATAATAGTTTACTTTTGCAGAAAATTTTATTCTTGTGAATTACTTATCTGTAGAAAATATATCGAAGTCATTTGGCGAAAGAGTCCTTTTTGACAACATTTCTTTTGGAATTAATAAAGACCAAAAAATCGCTTTTATTGCCAAAAATGGTTCTGGAAAAACCACTATTATGAGCATCATCAATGGTTTGGATGAGCCAGATACTGGACAAGTGGTTTTAAGAAAAGGCATCAGAATGGCATTTCTTTCTCAGGATAACAATCTTCAGGACGAATTGACTATCGAAGAAAGTATTTTTGCTTCGGATAATGAAACGCTGAAAATCATCGAAGCTTATGAAAAAGCATTAGAAAAACCAGAAGATGAAGAAGCTTACCAAAAGGCTTTTGACGGAATGGATCAGCATAATGCATGGGATTTTGAAACGCAGTATAAGCAGATTCTTTTTAAACTGAAACTGGAAGATTTTAAACTAAAAGTAAAAAATCTTTCTGGAGGACAGAAAAAACGTCTTTCATTGGCAATCATTTTAATTAATCGTCCCGATTTATTGATTCTAGATGAGCCAACCAACCATTTGGACCTTGAAATGATCGAATGGCTTGAAAGCTATTTTGCGAAAGAAAACATTACGTTGTTTATGGTTACGCACGACCGTTTCTTTTTAGAGCGCGTTTGTAACGAAATTATCGAGTTAGACAACGGGAAATTATACCAATACAAAGGAAATTACTCTTATTATTTAGAGAAAAAAGAAGAACGAATTACGTCTGAAAACGCCAGCGTGGATAAAGCCAAAAACTTGTTCGTAAAAGAATTAGAATGGATGCGCCGTCAGCCAAAAGCGAGAACTACGAAATCTAAATCACGTCAGGATGATTTTTATGTAATTAAAGAGAAAGCGCAAAGCCGACGTAAAGAGAATAAAGTAGAGCTTGAAATTAATATGGAAAGAATGGGAAGCAAGATTATTGAGCTTCATAAACTTTCTAAAAAATTTAAAGAAAAAGTTATTTTAGATAATTTCAGTTTTGATTTTCAACGTGGCGAAAGAATCGGAATTATCGGAAAAAATGGAACTGGAAAATCGACTTTCTTAAATCTTTTAACAGGAACAATTCCACCAGACAGCGGGCGTGTTGTAAAAGGTGACACAATAAAAGTTGGGTACTATACGCAATCTGGAATTAATCCAAAACCAGGACAGCGTGTTATTGATATTATAAAAGAATACGGAGAATATATTCCTTTAGCAAAAGGAAAAATTATTTCTGCTTCGCAATTATTAGAACGTTTTCTTTTTGATGCAAAAAAACAATACGATTATGTAGAAAAATTAAGCGGTGGAGAATTAAAACGTTTGTATTTATGTACGGTTTTGATTCAGAATCCTAACTTTTTAATTCTGGATGAGCCAACAAATGATTTGGATATCGTGACATTAAATGTTTTAGAGAGTTTTCTTTTAGACTATCCAGGATGTTTATTGGTAGTTTCGCACGACCGTTATTTTATGGATAAAATTGTAGATCATTTATTTGTATTCAGAGGAGAAGGTGAAATCGAAAATTTCCCAGGAAACTATTCTGATTTTAGAGCGTACGAAGACAGTGCAGATGTTGCTCAAAAAGAAGAAAACAAAGCAGAAAAGAAAGAATGGAAACAAAATAATCCAACCGGAAATCTGACTTTTAACGAACAAAAAGAATATCAGAAAATAGAAAGAGAAATAAAAGATCTTGAAATCGAAAAAACTAAAATCGAACAATTATTCTCTGACGGAAAAGTAGCTGATGCTGATATTGAGAAAAAAGCAAATGAGCTTCAAAACATTATCAATAAAATAGACGCAAAAGAAGAAAGATGGTTTGAGCTTTCTGCAAAACTAGAAAGTTAAAATTATCAGCCAGAGGAACATAAAAAACTTATTTTATTATATTCGCTCATCATAAAAAAAATAATACCACATGAAAAAACTATTAGCTGTGTTATTCACAATAACACTTTTTACATCTTGTTCTATTGATGGAGGTAAAAATCCAGAAACGATTGTGCCTAAAGATTACTCTGCAGAAAACGAGACTCAAATTACCGAATATTTAGCAAAGAACAATCTTACTGCAAAAGCCCAAGCGACAGGAACAGGTTTGTATTTTATTATAAATGAACAAGGAACTGGAAAACAAGCATCTGCTTCATCAACTGTAACAATTGCTTACAAAGGATATCTGACAACTGGAACTGTATTTGACCAAAGTACTACTAGTGACGGAAGTACGTTTCAATTAAGCAGATTAATTGAAGGCTGGAGAGAAGGAATCCCTTACTTTAAAGAAGGTGGAAGCGGTGTTTTATTGATTCCTGCTCATTTAGGCTATGGAAGCACTAAAGTTGGAGATATTCCTCCTGGTTCAGTTCTTATTTTTGATATTAAAGTAATTTCTGTAACGAACTAAAATTGATCCTGAAAAGTTAACAAAATGTTCTTTCAAATAAATTCTTATTTAAAATTCCTTTGGAAATCTAAAAACGAACATGCGGTACATTCGCCTTTTGTTTTTAATTTACTGACTAAATGTTTTTATGATAAAAAAAGAAAGCCAGAATATCTGGTTTTAGAAAATTATCGAAAATCACTTTTAGAAAATAAGAATTTTATTGAAGTAACCGATTTTGGTGCAGGCTCAAAAGTCTTCAAATCAAACCGAAGACAAATTTCAAAGATTGCCTCAACAGCGGGAATTTCGCCAAAAAGAGCGCAATTATTATTTCGCGTTACAAAATATTTTCAGCCCAATTCTATTTTAGAAATCGGAACATCTTTAGGTTTAGCAACTTCTGCCTTGGCTCTTGGAAATCCGAACGCAAAAGTAATTACACTCGAAGGATGCCCGAATACGGGAGCTGTTGCGAAAAATCAGTTAAATGATTTTGATTGTACGAATGTTGAAAATGTAATTTCAGAATTTGAATCTTTTTTAATTGCTGAGAATCTGCAGTCAAAAATTTACGATCTCATTTATTTTGATGGAAATCATTCTAAAAAAGCAACTTTAGCTTATTTCGAGCTTTTACTGCCAACGATAAACAACGATTCTGTTTGGATTTTTGATGATATTCATTGGTCTCCAGAAATGGAAGAAGCTTGGGAAACGATAAAAAACCACCCAAAAGTAAAAGTCACTATCGATACTTTTCAATGGGGATTTGTGTTTTTTAGATA
Source organism: Flavobacterium artemisiae (assembly GCF_042678225.1). Lineage (NCBI taxonomy): Bacteria > Pseudomonadati > Bacteroidota > Flavobacteriia > Flavobacteriales > Flavobacteriaceae > Flavobacterium > Flavobacterium artemisiae. The sequence goes on from NZ_JBHUDZ010000007.1 coordinate 723,659, forward strand.
CGAACAGGAAAAAGAACATTTTATTATAAGAGCATAAAAAAAGGCGATCAAAAATTTGATCGCCTTTTTTACTAATTCAAAATTGCATTTATTTTTTAGCTTCTTTATTTTCTTCAGCTTTTGCACCCATTCTGTTTACAGTATACATAGGTGCGAATTTAATTTTTAAACCTGCGATTTTTCTATTGTCTTCAGCAGTTAAACCTTCTTTTTCAACAGTATTTTTTCTGCTGTCTAATGCTTCGTACAATACTTTTATTTCATCCCAGTCTTCACGAGAATAGCTGTCTTTATTATTCTCAACTGTATGAACAAATTGTTGGTAAACACTATGAATATTTTGAGCATTTACCCAGGCAAAACTCATATCGTCTCCAATTTTTCCTTCACCAAACAAAGCATTTCTAAGTTGTTGTTTAGGACTTGGAGCCGGAGGGGCAAGAAGGGTGGTCATTTCATTTTTAAAGCTTTCGTATTTTGCTTTACTTGTGTTTATTTTTTCTGTTTGAGCAGCATTATCTTTAATATCTGCTAAAGCGGCATCTGCTTCTGCAGCTCTTCTATCATATTCTGATTCGACAGCAGTCCAATTTTCTTTTAAATCTTCGGCTTTCACATTTTTTACCGAATCAACGTAGGCAACATAAGAGTCAATTGTATGCTGTGCTTTTTCTTGTTTTTCATCTTTACATGATGTAAAGCTTAATGCTAATAATGCAATTCCCGTAGCTATTTTTATATTTTTCATATCTTGATTGTTTTAATTAATATTTAAATCAAATTTACTAAATACCTTCATTTAACAAATTACATTATTATCATGTTTTTAAAATTAAAAACATTTTAAAACTATAAAAAACACCAAATAATGATGATTATGCAAAAACAAATAAAAAACATATAACAATTGTCTATTTTAAAAAACATATTCTTTAAATACTTACTTTCTGAAAGAGTTTTTGTAACAAATCCCAATTCTAAACTACTTATTATTTATTGAAAAGTGTTTCGTACTTTTAAATCCAAAATTGTAAAACCAAATGGCTGAACCATTAATTAAAATAACCGACATTAGACGAAACTTCGTTTTAGGCAATGAAATCGTATACGTTTTAAAAGGAATTAATTTAGAAATAAATAAAGGAGAATATGTTGCTTTAATGGGACCATCTGGTTCGGGAAAATCGACTTTGATGAATCTTTTAGGTTGTCTAGACACTCCTACTTCTGGACGTTATGTTTTAAACGGAAAAGATGTCAGTCAAATGAGAGACGACGAATTAGCAGAAATCAGAAATAAAGAAATCGGATTCGTTTTTCAAACCTTTAATCTATTACCAAGAACAACCGCTTTGGATAATGTTGCATTACCAATGATTTATGCCGGATATGGAAAAACGGATAGAATTGCCCGTGCCACAGAAGTTCTTAAACAAGTTAACTTAGGTGACCGAATGGATCATCAACCGAATCAGCTTTCTGGAGGTCAGCGTCAGCGTGTTGCCGTTGCCAGAGCTTTAGTCAATAAACCTTCTATTATTCTTGCCGATGAACCTACAGGAAACTTAGACAGTAAAACTTCTGTAGAAATCATGAAGCTTTTTGGGGATATTCACGAACAGGGAAATACGGTAATTTTGGTAACTCACGAAGAAGATATCGCTGCTTATGCACATCGTGTAATTCGTTTGAGAGACGGATTGATTGAAAGTGATACGTCTAAGAAATTTTAGATTTCTGATTTTAGATTTTAGATTGAAAAAATCAACTGAAATCTAAAATTCATTACTGACTAAAGTTTTAAAGTATAAGAAGTTTTAAGTCTCAAAATAAATCTACACTCTAAAATCTAAAATTACATTTATGCGTTTACCGTATTTATTATTATCATTTTTAATTTTAGTATCCTGTAAAAAAGAACTGGAAAATAAAAATTCTTTGAAACTTCTGCCGCCAAAAAATTCAAGAACAGAAATAAAATGGCTGACTGAAAAAACAGTTAAATTAAAAATAGACAATAATTTATCTTATTCAAAAGGATTTCAATGTGATTCGGTGATAGCAATTGATTATATAGGTTTTGACGGCGAAGATTTCTTTTATCCTATTAATGAAAAAGGCGAATATATAAGTACTATTAATAGAAAACAAAAACTTAATACTGAGCAAATATTGGAATTAAGTTCAATTCTAGGCAGTAAAAAGACATATGAAAATCCAAATATTGCAGGTTGTTATGAACCCAGACTTGCTTTCGTTTATTTTAAGAATAACAACGTAATCTGCCAAACACAAATTTGTTTAGAATGTTCGCAACTTCAATCAACCGCGGCAATAGCTGGAGAATATGGCAATTTCAACAATAACGCTGAAAACGAATTTAAAAAACTCAAAAAAGATCTTGGTTTTAATTAAAAGTAAAAAACTTAGAACCTCAACATCTGAGAACTTAGCATCTAAAAAAAAATGAAAGTATATACTAAAACCGGAGACAAAGGAACAACGGCTCTTTTTGGAGGAACCCGCGTACCGAAAGATCATATCCGCATTGACAGTTACGGAACTGTTGATGAACTAAATTCTTATATCGGATTAATCCGTGATCAGGAAATAGATTCCCATTATAAAACTATTTTAATCGAAATTCAGGATCGTCTTTTTACTGTAGGCGCCATTTTGGCAACACCGCAGGAAAAAGAAGTTTTAAAAAACGGAAAACTTCGTTTAGAAAACTTAGGAATAATTGATTCCGATATTGAATTGCTTGAAAACGAAATAGACAAGATGGAAGAAAGTCTTCCGCAAATGACTCATTTTGTTTTGCCAGGCGGTCACCCTACCGTGTCACATTGTCATATTGCACGATGTATTTGTCGTCGCGCAGAGCGTTTGGCAGTACATTTAAGCCACAATGAACACGTTCCGGAAATCGCAATTATGTACTTAAACCGACTTTCTGACTACCTTTTTGTCTTGGCACGGAAGTTGTCGTTTGACCTAAAAGCGGAGGAAGTTAAATGGATTCCGAGAAAATAAATTTTCTTAAAATTCTAAATTTCTAAATCCCAAATTCCAAGAAAAACTAAAAATTCTTCGAATTTATTTTTTTTCGTAAAAGCTTTAAAAATGGAGGTTTTAAGCTCCTTTTTTGGAATTTGAAATTTAAAAATTGGAATTTAACAAGAGACGTTCTTAAATTTTATTAAAATAAATCAAAAATTACTTGTCTTTTTCGGTAAAAAATTTATTTTTGCACAAACTAAACAGATAACAGATGTATTGGACATTAGAATTAGCATCTTATTTAAGTGATGCGCCATGGCCTGCTAACAAAGATGAACTTATAGACTATGCTATTAGAGCTGGTGCTCCATTAGAAGTAGTAGAGAACCTTCAGTCTATCGAAGATGAAGGTGAGATATATGAATCAATGGAAGAAATTTGGCCTGATTATCCAACAGACGAAGATTATCTTTGGAATGAGGATGAATATTAAAAAATAAACCAAATGAAAAAGTCTCTCATCATAGAGACTTTTTTTTTGGTTCAAATATATACATAAAATAGAAATACAATAAATCATGAGTTTCATAAACAGTATCATTAAAGTCTTTGTAGGCGATAAATCGCAGAAAGATGTCAAAGCTTTACAACCTTATTTAAATAAAATTAAAACATTCGAAACTTCTTTAACGAGTCTATCAAACGACGAATTAAGAGGAAGAACCGTTTATTTTAAAGACAGAATAAAAGAAGCCAGAGCTGAGAAAGATGCTAAAATTGCTTCGCTTAAAGCAGAAGTAGAAAATATCGAAGACATCGACAAAAGAGAAGATCTTTACGATGCTATCGATGCTCTTGAAAAAGAGGCTTATGAAATCTCAGAAAAAGCTTTGATGGAGATTCTTCCAGAAGCGTTTGCAGTTGTTAAAGAAACAGCACGTCGTTTTAAAGAAAACTCACATATTGAAGTTACTGCAACTCCAAAAGACCGCGAATTCTCAGCAGCGAAACCTTATATTTCTATTGAAGGTGAAAAAGCAATCTGGGCTAACAAATGGAATGCTGCCGGAAAAGACATCACTTGGGACATGATTCATTATGATGTTCAGTTAATTGGTGGTATGGTTTTACACGAAGGAAAAGTTGCAGAGATGCAAACTGGAGAAGGTAAAACTTTAGTAGCTACTCTTCCACTTTACTTAAACGCTTTAACTGGAAATGGAGTTCACTTAGTAACTGTGAATGATTACCTTGCAAAACGTGATAGTACTTGGAAAGCACCTTTATTCGAATTCCACGGTTTATCTGTAGATTGTATCGATAATCACCAGCCAAGTACAGAACAAAGAAAAAAAGCATACGACGCTGATATCACTTACGGAACCAACAACGAATTTGGTTTTGACTACTTAAGAGATAACATGGCACATTCGCCAAGCGATTTAGTACAGAGAAAACACAACTATGCAATTGTCGACGAGGTTGACTCGGTATTGATCGATGATGCTAGAACACCACTTATTATTTCTGGTCCGGTTCCTCAAGGAGATCGTCATGAATTTAATGAATTGAAACCAAAAATCGAAAACTTAGTTGCACAACAACGTCAGTTAGCGAATGGTTTCTTAGCGGAAGCTAAAAGACTTATCAAAGAAGGAAATACTAAAGAAGGTGGATTTTTATTGCTAAGAGCTTACAGAAGTTTACCTAAAAATAAAGCCTTAATTAAGTTTTTGAGTGAAGAAGGAATTAAACAATTACTTCAAAAAACTGAAAATCAATACATGCAGGATAACAACCGTGAAATGCATAAAATTGATGAAGCTTTATATTTTGTAATTGAAGAAAAAAACAATCAAGTTGAATTGACAGATAACGGTATTAAATACCTTTCTGGAGATACCGATTCAGATTTCTTCGTACTTCCAGATATCGGAACTGAGATCGCTGCAATCGAAAGACAAAAATTAGATAAAGACTCTGAAGCTGAAGCCAAAGAAAGATTATTTCAAGATTTTGGTGTAAAAAGCGAGCGTATCCACACGCTGACACAGCTTTTAAAAGCATACGCTTTATTCGAAAAAGACGTAGAGTATGTTATCATGGACAACAAAATTATGATTGTCGATGAACAAACAGGTCGTATCATGGACGGACGTCGTTATTCAGACGGTCTTCACCAAGCGATCGAAGCAAAAGAAAATGTAAAAATTGAAGCTGCTACACAAACTTTTGCAACTGTTACATTACAGAATTATTTCAGAATGTACAACAAATTAGGTGGTATGACGGGTACAGCAGTTACAGAAGCTGGAGAGTTATGGCAGATTTACAAATTAGACGTTGTTGAAATTCCAACAAACCGTCCGATTTCAAGACAAGACAAAGAAGATTATATCTACAAAACTACACGTGAAAAATTCAACGCTGTAATCGAAGATGTAACTGAATTATCAAACGCTGGAAGACCAGTTCTTATTGGAACAACTTCTGTAGAGATTTCTGAATTATTAAGCCGTATGCTTAAAATGAGAGGAATCACACACAACGTATTGAATGCTAAAATGCACAAACAAGAGGCACAAATCGTTGAAGAAGCTGGTAAAGCCGGAGTTGTAACTATTGCAACAAATATGGCTGGTCGTGGTACCGATATTAAATTATCTCCAGAAGTAAAAGCTGCAGGAGGTTTAGCAATCGTTGGTACAGAGCGTCATGATTCTCGTCGTGTAGACAGACAGTTACGTGGTCGTTCTGGTCGTCAGGGAGATCCAGGAAGTTCTCAATTCTATGTTTCTCTTGAAGATAACTTAATGCGTCTTTTCGGTTCTGAAAGAGTTGCGAAAGTAATGGACAGAATGGGACTTAAAGAAGGTGAAGTTATTCAGCATTCTATGATGACTAAATCTATCGAACGTGCTCAGAAAAAAGTAGAAGAAAACAACTTTGGTGTTCGTAAACGTTTATTAGAATATGATGACGTTATGAATGCACAGCGTGAAGTTGTTTACAAACGTCGTCGTCACGCATTGTTTGGTGAGCGTCTTAAATTAGATATCGCGAACATGCTTTATGATACTTGCGAACTAATTGTAAGCAACAATAAAATTGCAAATGATTTTAAAGGATATGAATTTGATTTAATTCGTTACTTCGGAATCACTTCTCCAATTTCTGAAGCTGATTTTGCAAAATTGTCAGATATTGAAGTTACTGGAAAAGTTTACAAAGAAGCATTAGCATTTTATACTGAAAAAACAGAAAGAAGCGCTAGAGAAGCTTTCCCAATTATTAAAGGAGTTTTTGAAGAGCCAAACAATCATTTTGAAAGAATTGTAGTTCCATTTACAGATGGAATCAAAACTTTGAATGTGGTAACAGACTTAAAGAAAGCTTACGACAGCGAAGGAGCGCAATTAATTGCTGATTTTGAGAAAAACATCACACTTTCTATTGTTGATGAAGCTTGGAAAAAACATTTACGCAAAATGGACGAATTGAAACAATCTGTTCAATTGGCTGTTCACGAACAAAAAGATCCATTGCTTATTTACAAATTAGAAGCTTTCAACTTGTTTAGAGGAATGTTGGACAACGTTAATAAAGAAGTTATTTCATTCTTATTTAAAGGTGATTTACCAGCTCAAAACGCTCCTGAAATTCACGAAGCAAGAGAAGTTCGTCAGCAAGAAAATTTACAATTAAGTAAAGACGAAATTCCAAACAGCGAAAACATGAATCGTGAAGCTGGACAAACGCAAGAACGTCAAGTAACAGAAACGATTGTTAGAGATATGCCAAAAATCAACAGAAATGATACGGTTACCGTTCAAGAAGTTGCAACTGGTAAAACAGAGACAATGAAGTTTAAAAAAGCAGAAAGTTTAATCGCTGCTGGAACTTGGGTTTTAGTAAAATAATCTCAAAAGTTTCATTTAAAACTTAAAATATAAAATCTCCGATTATTAAAATAGTCGGAGATTTTTTTGTTCTTTATTATAACAATATTAAATTTTGCTTGATTTTATAACAACCTTTTTTCCTACATTTGTCCGTCTAAAATCGTAAAGCCAAAATTGAAAAACTATCTAAAATCTTATTCGCCTCTACTACTGACAATAGTTTTTAGTTACTTTTTCATTTTAATGATTAAGATTACACTTCAGTATTTTCCATTCAAAACAGATGTTGCTTTTCTTCAAATTAAACAGACAGAAGTCACAGAAATACCTTTATATCTTGTATTCTTCTATATTCATGTCTGCTCTTCAATTTTTGTTTTACTAGCTGGGTTTTCTCAATTTAATTCGACGCTTTTAAAAAAATATCCAAAGCTTCATCAAAGAATTGGAAAATTGTATGTTTTTACTATTCTTTTTCTCAGCGCGCCTTCAGGATTATTTATTGGTGTTTTTGCAAATGGCGGTTTATTTTCTAAAATATCATTTGTAACACTTGCTGTCCTTTGGTTTTATTTTACTTTAAAAGGATATACAACCATTAGAAAAGGAGATTTTCATTCGCACAAAATCTTTATGTATAGAAGCTTTGCTTTAAGTTTTTCTGCCATAACACTGCGCTTTTGGAAAGTCATTATTGTAACCTTATTTCATCCCCCGCCAATGGACGTTTATCAAATTATAGCCTGGCTGGGCTGGATTCCGAATTTGTTAATCATCGAATATTATCTTTATAACCAATCAAAAAAATGAAAAACTGTTTTTACTTATTATTTGCTGTTTTGCTTTTTTCATGCAATTCAAAAGAAAAAAAAGCTGTAGAAAATTTACCTTCAAAACCTCAGGAACAAGAATTAATGACGGAGCTTTATGGCTCTTGGGTTGGCGATTTCATTGCCGAAGAACGAAGCAATGATAGTGGTGAAACTGAAATGTACAGCAATAAAATAAATATCTCAATCAAAAAAATCACTTCGTCTGAAGTAACAGGAAGAAGTATTGTCGCTGGAAACAACAGACCGCTTACAGGCAGAATGACTAAAAAAGGTGATAAAGTTCACTTTATACTTAACGAACCGGGCGATGATAAAAATGATGGCTTTTTTGATTTTGAAATTAAAAATGATACGCTTCTTGTCGGTATGTGGACAGCAAATAATCCTAATAAAGATGTTAGAAAAAGAAGCTTCACACTGACAAAAAAAGAATTCAGATATAATCCGTACGTTATGCTTCCCGAAGAAGGAATGTATGTTGATTATCAGAATCCTAAAATAGAAAAAATAAAATATGAAAAGGAAGAAAGTGAAGATGGAGAAAATACAGCAATCGAAAATGACGAAACTGATGGATATGAGAATGCGTCTTTATACAGAGTAGCTTCTGAGAAAATCGTAACGCTTAATTCGTCAATTCAGAAATTTAAAGAATCGGATTTGAAAAATCTAAAGAAAATTGATTTGCAGATTCTTAGAAATACCATTTTTGCAAGACATGGATTTAGTTTTAAAACCAAAACAATTCGTCAGTTTTTTAATCAGGTGGAATGGTATATTCCGATGTACACCAATGTAAATGACAAGCTTACGCCTGTAGAAAAATCAAATATTGCTATTTTAAAACGTTTCGAAAAATACGCAGAAGACAATTATGATTCTTTCGGAAGGTAATTTTTTTTTAAAGCTTCTGAGATTCTAAGCTGCTAAGAAAAAAACTTAGAGCCTTAGTACCTCAGAAGCTTTTAAACCTATCTAGGGTTATCTTGATAATAACGTTCCTCAATACGTTTTATATCTTTTATGGTGTTCTTTGCCCAATCTAAACGTTTAGTCAGGATTTCTTCATCTGATAATTTCCAATCAATATCAGATCTTCTCAGTCTGTTGGTTAAATTCTGAATGATTATAGCTGCAGATACCGAAATATTTAAACTTTCTGTAAAACCAACCATCGGAATTTTTAAAAATCCATCGGCATTGTCCATAATTTCTTGAGACAATCCTTCTTTTTCTGTTCCAAAAAATAAAGCGCTTGGTTTTGTAATATCAAAATCCTCCAGCATGCAATCTTTTTCATGCGGTGTTGTTGCTATAATTTGGTAACCTTTATTTTTCAAATTCGATAAGCATCCAGAAACCGAATCAAAACGGTTGATATCTACCCATTTTTGAGCTCCAAGAGCAATTTCTTTATCGATTCTTTTTCCAAAACGCTGCTCGATTACATTTAATTCCTGAATTCCAAAAACTTCGCAGCTGCGCATCACAGCACTTGTATTGTGCATTTGAAAAACATCCTCTACAGCAACAGTAAAATGTTTGGTGCGATTGTTAAGTACTTCTAAAAATCTTTCTTTGCGGTTTTCTGTCAATATATTTTCTAAGAATGCGAGGTAATCTAAATCAATCATTTTATTTGAATTTGGCGCAAAAATACATTAATAATAAAATAGAATGAAAGATTTGTCTTTATTTTCAACTCACCAATTGTCTGCTAAAATTTTCGTTCAGTTTCTGATGCAGTACATTAGCTTCTTCCAAATTTATATCTAACGCATCATCTTTATAAGAATCTCCAGTAAAAACAATAGTTTCGTTTTTAGAATGTGTTTTTAAACGTTCGAGCATTTTATTTAATGCTGCATCCGAATAATTAATTTTAATGAAAGAGATAAACTGCTCTACAACATTTCTCATTCCTTCATTATAATTAAGCATAATTACATTTTTATCTGTTTCATAAAAATCTAAAAAAGCTTGAAAATATTTTTCCAGAACCAATACTCCATATTGCTGAACACTTTTATCTTGAATTTCTTTAACAGACATTCCGAAAACCGATGGTGGAATCAAATTCGGAACCATATGCATCCCCTTCATTTTTTGATGCGATCTTAAAACTTCGCCCGGATTTCGATACAATAAAGCAAAAGGAATATCTGGGAAAATAGATCGCAGAGAATTAGCTTCGAATATATTCCAAGCATCTAATTTTATAATTAAATTTTTTTCTTCAGAAAATCTTTTTTGTCCAAAGAAACCTAAAACAGCTTTTAATAAAACGGCTTTCTTTTCTGCACTAAAAAATTCGCTTCTCAAAATTTGGTCAATAATTGGTGCCTCAGAAATCATAATGTTTTCGTTTGAAGCAGCTAGACACTGACTCAACATTGTTGAACCACATCTTGAAACATGAAAAACCAATGATTTTAGTTTGACCGAAACCAATTCTTTAGACCAATCAATTACGTTTTCTACTGTACTTAAAACTCTAAAAGGCTTAGAATTATAAAGATGACTTTTGCACTTGGCTATAGTTTCATCAAAAAATGGTTCAACAATTTTAAAATCAGATAAATAAATCCATTCTACATAGATTTCATTATCTTTTTCTATTAATTTGACCGGTATCCAATTTTGCATAAGATGTTGCGAGTTTTCCATTTCTATTTTTTATTTTGATTGTAGATCAGCAATTATTTTAGCATTAGTTTCAGATGGATTTCTAGAAAGTTCAGCAATTATCCGCTGCTTAACTTCTTCTGAAAATTCATCATTGCTTGGAACGTAATGAATATCAAAACCCATTTTGGAGAACAATTCATCAGACCATTCGTTTCTGATACAATCGAGCGTAAGATGTATACGAGGTTCTGTACTTTTATTCTGCACGCTGTGCGGTAATTGAAAATTAGCATACCAACACTCGCCCATTTCCATCTTAACACGTTTTTTATCGACATAAAAAAACACTTCAGAATTCGTAATAATAGGAATATGAATTCTAAAAAAACCATCTTCGTAGGAAGTATCATTGTCTACATGTTCTTTGATTTCGCTTTCTGGTCCAAGTCTCAGTAATCTAACCGCCTCTTTTTCACATTCAAACCAATCCATAATTTCTTTAAAATAAGAACACTTGTCCAGCAATGGTGTATTCTTATATTCCCGATCTGGGAAAGAAAGAATATCGGTTTCTTTTCCAGATTGTGATCGTAACGAAACACTTGTCCAATTGCCTTCGTAACGGCCTGTATTAAAATGCGGTGTCCATAAAAGATTTTCGCAGATTGAAAGATCGTGCTGTAATTTTTCTATAGAAAAAGAAATTGGAAGCTGAGAGGAAGATGGGTTCATAAGCTTAAATTCTGACGGATTTGTAACTAAATTATCAATAATAAATTGATACAATTTTTGAGTAGAATCTGAAACTGGCTCAGAATCTGTTTTCAAAATTAAATCTGCATTTGAGGGTACTTCGTAAACATCGCTTATACCCGTAAAATTTTTGATTTTATTGACGTCGTGATCTGGAAGTAATGCTTTTTGATACAATCCTTTGGGATCTCTATTGATTAAAGCATCGATGTGACAATCTAAAAATACGGTCTTTACAAATTCAGATTGAGCAATTTCATTTCGCAAATCTTCAAAAGGATTTATAACTGACATTAAAACAATGTAATTTGACGCTACAAAATCACGGCTTATATTAAAAAGTCTTCGCACGTTTTCGTAACGATCTTCTTTAGAAAAACCTAAATCTTTACAGACTGTTTTTCGATAAACATCGCCATCTACAATTTTTACCTGATAACCATTTTCCAATAGCATAGCACTGACATTTTCTGCCAATGTGGTTTTTCCTGAGCCCGATAATCCTGTAAATTGTATTAAAATCATTTTAATATTTTTTCGTATCTAATTCATTATTAAAACTAAATAATATTAAAAAATAGGCAACAGGTAAAAATACGCTTTATTTTCTTTCAAAAAAGAAAATAAAACATTGTCGATTCTTGCCATTGTAATCATTTTTGAATGGAGAAATTATTATTTTTATCTCTTAATAAAATAAAAATGAAGAAGAAATTAGTAGTTCTCACAGGAGCTGGAATAAGTGCAGAGAGTGGTATCAAAACTTTTCGTGACAGCGATGGTTTATGGGAAGGTCATGATGTGATGGAAGTTGCTACTCCAGAAGGCTGGAACAAAAATCAAGAACTTGTACTGGATTTTTATAACAAACGCCGTCAGCAATTAAAAGAAGTGCAGCCGAATCTGGGACATATTATTTTAGCCGAATTAGAAAAAGATTTTGATGTATATATTATCACTCAAAATGTTGATGATCTGCACGAACGCGCCGGAAGTACAAAAGTTTTGCATTTGCATGGAGAATTATTAAAAGTAAGAAGCACTCAAAACAAAAATCTGATTTTGGATTGGACAGAAGATTTATTTACAGGTGATCTAGATTCAAACGGATATCAACTTCGTCCGCATATTGTTTGGTTTGGCGAAGAAGTTCCAGCGCTTGAAGAAGCTATTGACATCACTGAAACTGCTGATTATTTTGCCGTAATTGGCACTTCGCTGCAAGTTTATCCTGCTGCGGGTTTAATTGCATATACGCCGAGCACAACTCCCGTTTTTTATATTGATCCTAAACCTATTTCTATTCCTAACATTAGAAATAAAGTTGAAACGATTGCCAAATTTGCTTCTGAAGGAGTGGCAGATTTAAGAGAACGATTAAATTCATTTTGATTGTATAAAAGCGCTTTTGATTACCTCTAATCGCTAAATTCTGTTTATATTTGCACCTTTCGAAAAAACAACATAACAAATGACTACTCTAAACGAATTGAATGCTATATCACCAATTGATGGAAGATATAGAAATAAAACCCAAAATTTAGCACCTTTCTTTTCTGAAGAAGCTTTAATAAAGTACCGCGTTTTGGTTGAAGTGGAATATTTTATCGCCCTTTGCCAAATTCCGTTACCACAGTTACAAGGTATTGATTCTAGTTTATTTGAAAGTTTGAGAAACATTTACAAAAATTTCTCAACAGAAGATGCGCTTTGGATTAAAGAAACTGAAAAAGTAACCAACCATGATGTAAAAGCGGTTGAATACTTTATCAAAGATGCTTTTGAAAAATTAGGTTTATCTCAATACAAAGAGTTCATTCACTTCGGATTAACTTCTCAGGATATCAACAACACAGCAATTCCGCTTTCTACAAAAGAAGCTTTTGAGCAGGTTTACATGCCGACTCTTGTTGCTGTGATTGCCAAATTAAAAGAGTTAAGTGTTGAATGGAAAGATATCCCAATGCTGGCACGTACACACGGACAACCAGCTTCTCCTACTCGTTTAGGAAAAGAAATTTTGGTTTTCGTAGAGCGTTTAGAAGAGCAGATGCGCTTGTTATTTAATGTTCCGTTTGCTGCGAAATTTGGCGGTGCAACAGGAAACTTTAATGCACACCATGTAGCATATCCGCAAATTGACTGGAAACAATTCGGAAATAAATTTGTTGAAACTGAGTTAGGTTTACAGCATTCTTTCCCAACGACACAAATTGAACATTATGATCATTTTGCAGCATTTTTTGATGCTTTAAAAAGAATCAATACCATTATAATCGATTTAGACCGCGACATTTGGACGTATGTTTCTATGGATTATTTCAAACAAAAAATCAAAGCTGGAGAAATTGGTTCTTCTGCGATGCCTCATAAAGTTAACCCAATCGATTTTGAAAATTCTGAAGGAAACTTAGGAATCGCAAATGCTATTTTCGAACATTTAGCTGCAAAATTACCAATCTCAAGATTACAGCGTGATTTAACAGACAGCACCGTCTTACGTAACGTTGGGGTTCCGTTTGGACATACTATTATTGCTTTTGAAGCAACTTTGAAAGGTCTAAACAAATTACTTTTAAACGAAAGTAAATTTGCTGAAGATTTAGAGAGAAACTGGGCAGTAGTTGCTGAAGCTATTCAGACCATTTTACGTCGTGAAGCATATCCAAATCCATACGAAGCTTTAAAAGGTTTAACAAGAACAAACGAAGCAATCGACAAAAACGCAATTCACAATTTTATTGCAACTTTAGAAGTTTCAGATGCTGTTAGAGCCGAATTATTAGCAATAACGCCTAGTAATTACACAGGAATTTAAATAAAACCTAAAATATTTTACCAAAAAAAGCTATCTTTATCGAGATAGCTTTTTTTATTAATTATTTCGAGCAAAACCAGCCCAGATTACACTTAACTATTTTTCCAGAAGTTCAAGTGAATTTATTTTAATAAAAGCTGGATTAGCTCTTAAAGAAAAATACCACTTTATGATTGCCTTAAGCGCCGCTGCTGAAACTACACACCACTTAAAACCTTTAATTAGTGATTTAGGATTAATACTGATGACTGCCGGAATTGCCGTTTTATTATTTAAAAGACTAAAACAGCCCTTGGTCCTTGGTTATCTTATCGCTGGTTTTTTGGCAGGAAATCATTTCGATTTCTTTCCGTCAATTTCAGACATGCACAGCGTTGAAGTTTGGGCAGAAATTGGGGTCATTTTCTTGTTGTTTAGTTTGGGACTCGAATTTAGTTTTAAGAAATTAATGAAAGTCGGCGGGACATCGTCGGTCACGGCCATAACCCAAATCCTATTTATGGTCATGATTGGTTATTTTGCAGGCCAATGGATGGGCTGGGGAAAAATGGATAGTATTTTTCTCGGAGCAACACTTTCTATTTCATCCACAACAATTATTATCAGAGCTTTTGATGAACTCGGTGTAAAAGGTAAAAAGTTCGTCGGAATTGTTTTTGGAGCTCTTATTGTAGAAGATATTGTCGCTATTTTAATGCTTGTATTGCTTTCTACAATCGCAGTAAGCGATCAAGTTTCTGGAGGTGAATTACTCCAGTCGGTTTTAAAATTGATTTTCTTTTTGATTATTTGGTTCTTGGGCGGTATTTTTATTATTCCAACCATTTTTAAGAAAGCAAAACATCTTTTAACCGATGAAATGCTTTTAATTATTTCGCTTGCACTTTGCCTTATGATGGTAATGTTTGCAAATGAAGTGGGCTTCTCTCCTGCTCTTGGAGCTTTTATCATGGGTTCTATCATCGCAGAAACCACAATGGCAGAAAAAATCGAACATCTAATTCAACCTGTAAAAGATTTATTTGGTGCCGTTTTCTTCGTTTCGGTCGGAATGTTAATTAATCCTGAAACACTGGTTACTTATGCACTTCCTGTAGCCATAATTACTTTGATTACCATTTTCGGAAAAGCATTTAGTTCTTCTTTTGGAGCATTACTTTCGGGACAGCCCTTAAAACAATCTGTACAAACAGGAATGAGTTTAGCTCAGATTGGGGAATTCTCTTTTATTATTGCCACTCTTGGAATGACATTGAAAGTGACAAGTGACTTTTTGTATCCAATAATAGTGGCAGTTTCTGCCGTGACTACTTTTACAACGCCATTTTTAATTAAATATTCAGAATCTTTTGCACTCGCTTTAGAACAGAAATTACCAAAAAAATGGATTAAAAACATTAACAGATATAGTGTCAATGCACAAGCAATAAAATCTGTAAGTACTTGGCAGATTGTGCTTCGAGCTTCGGTTACACAAATTATTCTGCACACTATTATTATAACCGCTATTATTTTATTGTCTTCTAAATTTGTAGCGCCTTTGGTGGCAGACACTAGATTTGGAAATACTTTAGCCGCTCTAATTACTTTGGGTATAATTGCACCATTTTTATGGGCGCTTTCACTAAGACGTGTAAAGGTTGACGAAGTTGAATCACTTTGGGAAGAACGTAAATACAGAGGCGCACTTTTAATGTTAATTTTAATTAGAATGAGCCTTGGATTGTTCTTTGTCGGCTTTTTATTAAATATTTTCTTCTCGCCTTTGGTCGCTTTTGTAGCCTTAATTATTGCCATTGGAGCTTATCAAATCTTCCCTAAAAAATTAAACGAACAATATCATAGAATAGAAAGTCATTTCTTGAAAAATTTAAATGACCGTGAAAACAAAAAAATCGACCGTCGTTATGCCAACTTAATGCCTTGGGATGGTCACATGTCCTTTTTTGATATTGGAAAAGAATCGAATCTTGCGGGAAAAACATTAGAAGAACTTCGCATTCGGGAGCAAATGGGAATCAATATTGCGTATATCAAACGAGGCGACGTTATGATTTCTATTCCGATGAAAACCGAACGTCTTTTTCCTGGTGATGAAATCTGCGTAATCGGAACGGATGAACAAATTACTGAATTCAATAAATACCTGACCAAAAACGAAACTGAAGCGGCTAAAGTCGTGGAAGAATCTGAAATTGTATTAAGACAATTAGAAATTGCCGATGATGATTTTATTGACAAAAGTATCGGACAATTTAGAACCAAAACTGGCGGAATGACTGTAGGAATTGAACGTAACGGAAATCGAATCTTAAATCCTGAGTCAAATATCGTCCTTCAAAGAAATGATATTATCTGGGTTGTAGGTGATAAAAAGAAAATGAACGCATTGTTTAGAAAGGTATAGTTTTTTTTAAAAGGTACTAAGATGCTGAGATTTTAAGATGCTAAGTTTTTCTTTAGGAAGTTATTTTTATATTGAATCTAGCAAACAGAAAAAAGCTTCTGAGATTCTATTTAATTAGAATCTCAGAAGCTTTTTTTCTTAGCAACTAAACACTTAGAGGCTCAGTATCTTAGAACCTCAGCATCTTACACTATTTATTCGGCTGCGGTGTCAAACGCAAATAAGGTTTAATTGGTGTATATCCTTTTGGAAATTTAGCTGGAATATCACTGTCTGGAATAGCTGGAGCAATAACTACATCTTCACCATCTTTCCAGTTTGCAGGCGTTGCCACGCTGTAATTTGCTGTCAATTGTAAACTGTCAATTACACGAAGCAATTCGTCAAAATTTCGTCCTGTAGAAGCAGGATAAGTTAAAGTTAATTTGATTTTTTTATCTGGTCCGATAACAAAAACAGAACGAACTGTAAATTTATCGCTTGCGTTTGGATGAAGCATATCGTATAAATTAGCCACTTTTTTATCCTCATCCGCAATGATCGGAAAATTTACTTCCGTATTTTGAGTTTCATTGATATCTTTAATCCACTCTTTGTGCGAGTCCAAACCATCAACACTCAAAGCAATTACTTTCGTATTTCTTTTTGTAAATTCTGGAACATAATTCGCTACAGTTCCTAATTCAGTTGTACAAACAGGTGTAAAATCTGCTGGATGCGAAAATAAAACACCCCAAGAATCTCCTAACCATTCATGAAAATTGATTGGTCCCTGTGTAGTTTCTGCGTGAAAATCTGGAGCTATATCGCCTAATCTTAATGTTGACATAATTTATAGTTTTTAGTTCCTCTAAAATTAACTAAAAAATGTTTCTAGAAAACACATAAAAATTAAAATAAAGTTAAAATTCTACTTGGTCGATATAATTACTATTTAAATTAGATAAGACCAACGATAAAATACCAAACAGCAAGTGTAATAAAAGAAATCGGAATTCCGAAACCAATCATCATACTGCTTAATTTTGGTTTTAATCCGTAGGTTGAAGCTAGGATTGCACCTGTAATCATGGGCGCCATGGCAGTTTCCATTATGGTGATTTTTATAGCTTCAGAATGCTGATTAAAAATAAAAACATACAGCACTAAAATTATAAACGGAATTAAAAGCAGTTTAAAGAAAAGCCCGAGACGGAGGAATTTCCAATGCTGGCTTTTTCGATCAAAAGTCAATTGCAAGCCTACAGAAAGCAACGCTAAAGGCGTTACTAAACTTCCTATTTTTAATAAAAGCGATTGAATATTTTCATTTAAATCAAAATTGAATATATTCATCAGACAGGCAATCACAAACATTATGAATGGCGGAAACAAAATAACTTTCTTTAAAATTCCCAAAGCATTCGGGCTTCCTTTTGAATAAAATGCAGCTGTAAAAACTCCAAGCGTAGAAACCACAACAAAAGTTCCGGGCTGATCAACCAGAATAGCAGTTTCTAAACCTTTCTTCCCAAATAAAGCTTCTATAATCGGATAACCTAAAAATGAGCTGTTGCTTAATCCAGCAGTCAAAATCAGGCAGCCAATTAATTTATTTGACCAGCCATTTCTTCTTCCTAAAAAATGAAAAAATAAAAAGGCCAAAATATAAGTAATCCAACCCGCTCCAATTGGGAAAAGCAATTCGTTACTCCAATGAATTTTCGGAATATGATATAAAGTTATCGCCGGAAGGCAGAAATAGATAACAATTTTATTAAGTGTTTTATAAATATGTGTTGGAAATTGCTTTACATGTTGTAAAACCAAACCAAGTGCGAGGAAGAAAAATATTAGTATAAAATTGTTCATATTATAAGATCCACACAAAAATAGGCATTTAAAAAATGAGGTAAACAATTAATTTTTAGTTAAAAATGTTTTTTGTGTTACAAAACTCCTTATATTTGTAACAAATTTTATTACAGTATGATTTCAGGTAAATTTGCAATAACGATTCACATTCTTACTTTGCTGAATAAATTCCCAAACGATTTTTTGTCGTCGGAGTTTATTGCGGGAAGTATGAATTTAAATCCGGTTTTGGTTCGAAAAGAAATTGCCAACTTAAAAGCGCATCATATTGTAGAAAGTAAAGAAGGTAAAAATGGCGGAACCAAACTGGCTGTAAATGCAGCTAATCTGTCATTAAAAGAAATATTCGAAATGACTTTTGAAAGTATTGGTCTAGGTTTTGCAAAAAATCAGCCGAATCCAGATTGTCCTGTCGGAAAAAAAATCAATCAGAATTTGGAAAATTTATATAAAGAAATGAATAAAAATGTGAGCGCACAGCTGGAAAACATTTCGTTGGAAGATTTTTCGAATCAATTTTAAAAACCTTTTTTTATTCAAAACTGTAACATTTTTTATTACTAATTAAAATTATATATTATGAAAATTGCAATTATCGGAGCAACGGGATTTGTTGGCTCAGCATTATTAAACGAATTCGCAGACAGAAAACATGAGATTACGGCTATTGCTAGAACTCCAAAAGATACAGCAAATGCAAAATGGGTCGCTGCAGATATTTTTAATGTTGATGCTTTAGCAGAAACCTTAAAAGGACACGACGTTATTGTAAACGCATTTAATCCAGGATGGACAAACCCAAACATTTATGACGACTTTTTAGCTGGTTCTAAAGCAATTCAAGAAGCAGCAAAAAAATCGGGAGTAAAACGTTTTATAACTATCGGTGGTGCAGGAAGTTTGTATGTTGCTCCAGATTTACAAGCGGTAGATACTCCAGATTTCCCAAAAGAAATTTTTCCGGGTGCCAACGCTGCAAGACATTATTTAAACATTATTAAAGAGGAAAAAGATTTGGATTGGGCATTTTTTAGTCCTGCTTTTGAAATGCACGCTGGAACTAAAACAGGAAGAACTGGAAAATACCGTTTAGGATTAGAAAATCCAGTATTTAATGACGAGCAAAGAAGTATTCTTTCTGTAGAAGATTTAGCGGTTGTAATTGCTGATGAAGCTGAAAATCCAAAACACCACCAAGTTAGATTCACAGCAGGTTACTAAGTTTTTTAGCTACAAATTGCACAAACTTTCACAAATCTTTCTATTCAAAAAGCAACAGAAAGATTTGTGAAAGTTTGTGTAATTTGTGGCAACTATTTTTTTCTCATTTGGAGAATAACAAATTCGTGCAAATTCGTGTAATTCGTGGCAGACTAACTTTTTGAAACTCTTTTTGTTTTCTGTACTTTTACCAGAGAAAAAAACTGTTGTGTCTGATTTGAGAAAACATTCGAGTGCTTTACAAGAAAAAGCTGGGATTTCGCCTCCTGAAATTACCAATGTCACTGCTATAAATACTATTAAATTCAAACGCAGACAGCAGCCCACTTCTCAACAACTTATCAAAGACATTCTTAACGGAAACCGAACTGCTTTAAGCCGTGCAATTACTTTGATTGAAAGTACGAATCCGGACCATTTTGAAAAAGCCAGCGAAATTATTCAAGGTTGCCTACCTTATTCAAATCAATCTTTGCGTATCGGAATTACAGGTGTTCCTGGTGTTGGAAAAAGTACTTTTATTGAAGCTTTTGGAAAGCAGCTAACACAACTCAAAAAAAAGGTCGCAGTTTTAGCAGTTGATCCGAGCAGTTCTATTTCGCATGGAAGTATTCTAGGCGATAAAACCCGAATGGAAGAATTGGTTAAAGACGAAAATGCTTTTATTCGTCCAAGTGCTTCGGGCGAAACTTTGGGCGGTGTCGCACGCAAAACCAGAGAAACTATTATTTTGTGCGAAGCTGCAGGTTTTGATACTATTATAATCGAAACTGTTGGAGTTGGTCAGAGTGAAACTGCAGTTCACAGTATGGTTGATTTCTTTTTGCTTCTAAAGATTTCTGGTGCTGGCGATGAACTTCAAGGAATCAAACGCGGTATAATGGAAATGGCCGACATGATTGTGATCAACAAAGCAGATGGCGATAATATCAAAAAAGCCAATCTGGCAAAAGTTGAATTTAATAGAGCTTTGCATTTATTTCCTCCAAAAAAATCAAACTTACAGCCAAAAGTGACAACTTGCAGTGCAATTACAAAAGAAGGAATTTCGGAAATCTGGAATACCATTTCTGATTATTTCGAATTAACCAACGAATCTGGATTCTTTCAAGAAAAAAGAAGCGATCAGAATCAATTCTGGATGATGGAAACCATCAACGAGCAGCTGAAACGAAATTTCTACAATCAGCCCGAAATTATTTCATTATTGGAACAAAATAAAAAAGCGGTGCAAAATAATGAAATATCACCTTTTGCAGCCGCTCAAAATTTGTTACAGTTATATTTTGAAAAAAAATTTTAAACCATATAAGTGATATAAGTTCATTTAATTACGCTATCTCTAAAACTTAAATTTCTTTATTAAACTGATTTAAAACCATTCAATAGCAAAAACTCAAATTTTCTTGCATCACTTATATGGTTTAAAATTTATTTTTTATGCAATTTGTATTTACTCTCCTTATATAAATTTCCTGCTGTAATCACATGTGCTAGAGCATCTTTCGCTAAATCTTCATTTAATTTTACAGGAATTAAAGTCGTATCATTTTTTATTTTGAATTGAAGCGGTTTCAAATTTGGCTGCATGATCACGACCTGATTTTCGACTCTAAATGCATTGATATCATTAAACTGCATAATCGATCTTCCTTGTACTCCTGGTTTTAATTTCATTAGATTTCTTCCCACCATTGGAGTTTCAAACGGAAGTCCCAAATACCCCAATAATGTTGGCGGAATGTCAATCTGACTTGCCAATTTATCATACGAAACTCCTTTTGGAACTCCTGGTCCCATAATCAAGGCCGGAATATGGAATTTATTAATTGGAACTAAATTTTTTCCGTACGTTCTTGTATTATGATCTGCGATTACGATGAAAATTGTATTTTTAAAATAGGCTTCTTTTTTAGCCATCTCAAAGAATTTTCCAATCGAAAAATCGGCATATTTCATGGCGTTGTTTACTGTCGCTGCTTTTTTATCGTAAGTTTTAATTCTTCCTTCTGGATATTCAAACGGTTCATGATTTGAAGTCGAAAACATTAAAGAGAAAAATGGTTTGTCTCCTTTAGATTTAAAATAACTATTGGCTTTGGTTACTAAATCTTCGTCAGAATAACCCCAAGTTCCTTTAAAAGCGTATTGATTTCCATCAGATTCAAATTTTGTCTGATCGATTATATCGGAAAATCCGTTTCCATTAAAGAAAGAAGCCATATTATCAAAATTTGCCATTCCGCCATAAATGAAACTTGTGTCATAACCTTTTTGCTTTAAAGCATCTGCCAACGTAAAAAAGCCTTGCTGTGAGTTTCCAAGTTTTACAACACTTTCAGACGGAGAAGGAAGAAATCCTGTTACAACCGCTTCAATTCCGCGCACACTACGAGTCCCTGTGCAATATAAATTGGTGAATAATAAACCCTCTTTAGACAATTTATCGAATTCTGGCGTTAGCGGTTTCCCTCCTAAAATTCCAACATATTCGGCACCTAAACTTTCCTGTAAAAAGATAACCAAGTTGTAAGGTTTTGCTTTTGCTGAATCTGGTTCTTGTAAATGTAAAAACGGAATCTCTGGATCTTTAAAATCATTTTTATCCGCCATCATGTATTTTTTTACACGTGCAATGGCTTCGGCTTCATCCATTTTTCCGTACATTTTTGTGTTTCCTTCGTTTTTAATCGAATAAGCAGCAAAAGCAACCGTATAAAATGAATTTAATCCCAGACAATTCGTTAACTGATCTGTAGAAAATACAGCGTTACTCGCATTAATCGGACGTTTTGAAGTAAGGCTCGAACGTGCTCCAAAAAATAATAAAAATGCGACTAATGGAAAGATTATTAGTTTGAATTTATATTCTGAAGCTGTCGTATAAAAGTATTTTTTCCCTTTTTTAAAAGCGAAATATAAAACGACACCCAGAATTAAAAACGTAACAATTATAGAAGTCAAATAGCTTTTTAAAAGCATTCCAACTACTTCTTTTGGATAAATAAGATAATCTAAAAAAATCTTGTTTGGTCGTGTATCGTATTGCTTAACAAAATCTGGTGAAGCTAATTCTACAAAAAGAATCAGAAACAGAAATAAGAAACTGTAAATAACCAAAAAGCGATTGGTGAATTTAAGCCATTTATTTGGAAGAAATGTAATTAGTAACGCTGGAAGAAATGACAAATAGCAAAGTAAAATCAAGTCCATTCGCAAACCAATCGGGAAAATGTGCCAATAGTCAGGTGTCTGTACTACTCTTTCTTTAAATAAAAAAAACAGAAAAATTCGACTTAAAGTCGTAATCAATAAACCTATTAGTATGAAATTGAAAATAGGTTTTAAAAAGGACAATCTTTTCATTAATAAAAAATTAGAACGTAAAATAGAACTAAGCCGTCAAAGATTACTCTTCGTAACGGTTTATTTCTCGATCATAAAAATCATTTGCTTTTTCAATCAAACCTTCCATTTCAGCGTTTAATTCAGCTTCATCCAAATCTTCTGCTTCTTCCAAAAATTCCACTTCATCATCTTTCAAATTAATAATAAATCTTGGGTAATCTAAGTGAATGATAAAAATATCGTCTGGAAAATCAGTATTGTCTCCAAGTAAAAATTTAGGTAATTCCATATTATTTTATTTTTAGTTTTTATTGTAATGTTTTATTTTTCCAATGATTACAAAGATTAAAATGATTTATTTCGAAAATAAAATCTATGAGAATCAGTATAATCAGTTGTTTATAATAAACTTCAAATTTAATTATTTGAAAATGAATTTTTAATTAATTTCTTCGTCAGGTAATTGAAACGAAGGTACAGTAAAATTGCTGCTGTTGTTAATCCTGCCAAAAGTCCGATCCAGACACCTTGTGCTTTCCATTCTGTAAATTCTCCTAAATAATAAGAGATTGGAAAACCAACAACCCAATAAGCGACAAAGGTAATATACATCGGAATTTTCACGTCCTGTAATCCGCGAAGCGCACCTAAAACTACAACCTGAATTCCGTCTGAAATCTGAAAAACAGCCGCGATCAATAATAATTTTGAAGCAATGGCGATAACTTCTGTATTATCTGTGAGCTGAATTGTGTTTTCCATATTTAAGAAAACATATGGAAGCACCGTATGAAATAGAATAAAAATAATCGCAAAGAAAACCTCTAAAATAATCGCCAAAAGAAAAATTGATCTGGCGACTATAAGCAGATTTTTATAATCCATTAAACCTCTCTGATTGCTGACACGAATCATAGAAGTCACGCTCAACCCCATTGCAAACATAAAAGTAAGCGACGCCAGACTCAAAGCAATTTGATTAGCTGCCTGACTTGTTTTCCCGATATTACCGCAAAGCCAGATTGAAGCCGTAAACAAAACAACTTCAAAAAGCATTTGCATTGCCGATGGAAAGCCTATACTTACGATTTTCTTTATCGTTGTTTTTTTGATTTCATCAAAGCTGAAACCATTAAAAAATCGTTTCAAATCATTTCTTCTCGACAACATAATGTGCATAAACATTACGAGAAAAATTCTTGAAATCACCGTTCCAAGTGCAGCACCGATAATTCCCATTTTCGGAAAAAACCAAATTCCGTAAATTAAAACATAGTTAAGTCCAACATGCAGTACATTGGCCATAACCATTGCATACATTGAATATTTAGTCATTGACATTCCGTCCGCAAACTGCTTGTAACCTTGATACATTATTAACGGAATCAAAGAAAAAGCAACCCAGCCTAAATACGGTTTTGCCAAAACAATAACTTCTGCCGGTTGATGAAGCAATTCCATTACAGGTTTTGCCATCATGATTACGCTAAAAAGCACCAATCCTAAAATGGTGCATAAAAACAATCCGTGATGAAAAGCGGAGCGAATTTTACCGTCATTTTTTTCGGCATCACCTTCGGCTACAATTGGAGTTATGGCAGTCGAGAATCCAATTCCAAGAGACATTGCAATAAAAATCATACTGTTCCCTAGAGAAACTGCGGCAAGTTCTGTACTTCCTAGTTTTCCGACCATAATATTATCGACAATCCCTATTAATGTATGCCCAACCATTCCTAAAATAATCGGATAAGCTAGTTTTAAATTATACGAAAACTCTTTTGTGTACTGCTTTAAATTCACTTTTATTCATTATTAAGCCGCAAAGATACTTAGAAGCTTTTAATTCTACCATATTAATAAAAACATAAGCAAATATTAAGTCGATTTTCGTCAAAGCGAAATATTATATAACATATTTTAAAAATTATATAACAAGCTCGGCGAACCGAAAATATACTTTTACATTATTAATAATTCAAAAATATTTGCCATGAAAAAATTACAGTTTATATGCCTAGCTGCTTTTGCTTTTTTATTCTCCAATACTTCTTTCGCACAAGAAACTGCAGCAACAAATTACGATCAAGGATTTAGATTAGGTTTTGGAGTTAATGGAGGTTTACCAACCGACGGTGATTACGACTGGGCGCTTGGTGGAGATGTTCGTTTGCAATATGATTTGTCAAAAAAAACATCTTTGACTTTAACTACAGGTTTTACCAACTTATTCATGGGTAAAGATGACTTGGGGAATGACATTAAAGATCTTGGATTTATTCCAGCTAAAGCAGGTTTTAAAGCTTTCTTTTGGGAAGATCAATTTTATGTACTAGGAGAAGTTGGTGCTGGTTTTGCAGTAACAAATGGTTACGATAAAACTACATTTTTATGGGCTCCAGGAATTGGATATGCCAATAAATACATCGACTTAAGTGTTCGTTATGAAGATTATCACGATTTCAGAACCAATCAAGTAGCACTACGAGTTGCTTATGGTTTTGATTTATAAAAAAAAGGTTTAATTTATTTTTTGTTTTTGGTAAAAACCCGACAGTGAGCATAGTCTGTCGGGTTTTTTATTTTAAAAATTTCAATAGAAAAAATAAAAAAAACCGACAGGTTCACAAGACCCATCGGGTTTACAAAATTATCTAATTATCTAATTATCCAAATTGACACATTATCTCAATTAGCTATTTTGCAAAGTCTTCTTATAAGTATCAAAATTCTCTAAAATTTCTTTGTTCAATTCTGGAACTTTGATATCGGTATATTGTTTTAATTCTTCCCAAATAATTTTCGCTACGACATAGCGCGCCATATCCTTGTCGTCTGCAGGAATAACATACCAAGGAGCATGTGATTTTGAAGTCTGATTTATTGCTTCCTCATAATATTTCTGATATTCATCCCAATATTCACGTTCTTTCAGATCGCCGGGAGAGAATTTCCAATTGTGTTTTCCTTCTTCTAAACGGCGTAAAAGTCTGTTTTTTTGTTCGTCTTTACTTAAATGCAAAAAGAACTTCATTACAATCGTTCCGTTTTGAGCGATGTGTTTTTCAAAATGGTTAATCTGCTCTATTCTGTTTTCCCAAAACTTAGGTGTAATATCTTTAACCGAATTGATATCTGGAAGATTTTCATTTAAAATAAATTCTGGATGTACTCTTGTAACCAAAACATTTTCATAATGCGTTCGGTTAAAAATCGCAAACTTTCCTTTTTCTGGCAGCGCAATATAATGACGCCACAAATAATCGTGTTCTAGTTCTGTCGAATTTGGTGTTTTAAAACTATGCACCACAACCCCGCGCGGATTAAATTCTTTAAAAACCTCGCGAATCAAACTGTCTTTTCCCGAAGTATCCATTCCTTGTAGACAAATCAAAACGCTGTATTTATTATGTGCATACATAATATCCTGCAGATCACTTAGTTTATCCTTAACTTTATCCAGCTTCTCTTCTTTTTCTTCGTCATTCGCTTCAATATCTAATAAAGTTGGAATGTTTTTTAGTTTTATTTTCTCAACAACTTTAAAATCTTTTGGATCTATCGATTTCATATTTTTCAAATTTTTGTAATATAAATATACTACTTTTACGAAGCATATTCCTGCTATTCATTGCAATACTTTTCAATAAATTGTTTTTTCTAAGCCACAACAAGAGCTTCCGCTGGTCGCTTTGTTTTGTCAAGAAAAAATTCAATTTCTTTTCAAAGTATTTTCATTACTATCAGGGCTAGGCACTTATTTTCAAAAGAACTTATAAAATTAAAAACAGTATAATGACCCGAAATACGTTACTTTTATTTTGTTTGTTCCTAACTTTTATTTGTAATTCACAAACTCAACAAAAAGTGAATATTAATGAATTAGTTTCAGATTTTATTACAGCTCAAAAAATCGATACTATAATCACTTATAAAAAAATTACTCCAGAACGTACTCTAATTATTGTTGAACCACCATCTGATGAAAAGTATACCTGTTTTGATGATTTAGTTAATCTTCCTGTTTATGTCTTTTGGAAAAAAGAAGGTAGATTTTTTTTAACAAAAATTAATTATTGCTACGAGTACTCCATAATAACACTTGAAAACAATACTTTTTGGACAATATATTTTTCAAATAAAAAAACTATCGACAATGAAAAAGTAGAACCTTTTGAATATTTTGCAATTGAAAAATCTAAAAAGAAAAAATACGCTGTCGGCATGAGCAATTCAACCTTTCAAAAATTAAGCGTAATAATTAATGGTGATAAAACAGAAAAATTATTCGATAACTTTGATTTGCAAAAAGAAAGTGAAGGCTTGATCAATATCAATTATAAAAGCAATAACAGTCTGCAAAGCAAAAAAATCATTGACATTCTTGAAAAAATAACCTCAGAAGCCGAAAAAAACAATACATTTAAACAGATAAAGTCTAGATAATTCAAAGACTTAAAATAAAACTCCATGGAAAAATTCACATTAGAAATATTATTTCAAATTATCGGAATCGGTTCTGCATCGGGCTTATTCTTCAATAATGATGCACTTTATGTAATTGGCGATAACAGCGGATTTTTATACGAATACAATATGCAGAATCATCAATTGAGTCAGCATCCTTTAATTGATAATCCGACGCAGAATATTCCAAAAAACGTAAAGCCAGATTTTGAGTCAATGACCAATCACAATGATACACTTTATGTTTTTGGTTCTGGTTCAACCGAAAAAAGAAATCAAATGATTGCTTTTGATCTTAAAAACAAAACGGTTTTACAAAAAAATAATTTAGTCGATTTGTATGCTTTAATGCAGAGTTTTGGCGAAATAAAACCAGAAGACTTTAATCTGGAAGGCGCAATCTTCGACGGAGAAAACTGGTATTTATTCAATCGAGGTAACGGAATTTCGAACAAAAACACCATTTTTACCATTCATGCCAAAAAGCTTGATGAAGAATTTGCATTGATTTCGGTAAATTATAAACTGCCAAAAATAAAAGGCGTTCGTTCCAGTTTTACGGATGCTGTTTTAGTCGAAGATAAAATCTATTTCCTTTCTACAGCCGAAGACACCAAATCGACTTATGAAGACGGCGAAATCTTAGGAAGTTTCATTGGCCGAATTGATCTTAAAACAATGAAAATAGATTTCACTCAAAAAATAACTTCAACCAATAAATTTGAAGGTTTGACTTTCTACAAAAAAGAAAACAATAAAATAGAGTTTTTGCTTTGCGAAGATAATGATACTGATTTGTTGGAAACGAAAATTTATAAATTGACATTACCTCTTAAATAAATTTTGCGAACCTCTTCGTTTCTACTTGTGGATCTCTGTGCAAGAATTATTTCACAGAATTCACAAAGAGACACAAAACCAACGTAAAACGCCCAAAAGTGCGTCTCTAAATAAAACCTTTGCAACTTTGTAACTTAGCAGCTTTGAACCTCAAAAAAAATATTTTAATATTTTTTTCACCCACGTCCCAACCTTTTTATCTTTTTATCTATCTATATAAAAAAGACAACAATTGTGATAAACGAAACTCTAATAGCAAACTGTAAAAAAATGCACCGCGACGCTCAGCGTCAGGTGTACGAATACATGGCGCCAAAGTTGTACCGCCTTTGCAAACGATACCTAAAAAAGGAAGAAGAAGTTGAAGAAGCAATGGCCGATGCATTTTTCACCATTTTCACCAAATTAGATCAGCTGAAAGAAGCATACGCTTTTGAAGCCTGGGCGCGCAGAATAACAGTGAATCATTGTTTGGCATCCATCCGCAAAAACACCAATTTCAACATGTATCTCGACGATGTAAAACTGCTTTCGCAGCCTTCTGTCGACGAGCTTAATACGTTGGAAGAAGAAGACTTACTTAATTTATTAAACCATATTCCCGACGGCTGTAAAACGGTGTTCAATCTTTTTGTTATAGAAGGTTTTGGACACAAAGAAATAGCCGAAATGCTGAAGATTTCAGAAGGCACCTCAAAATCACAATTGAATGCCGCGAAAACCAAATTGAAAGAACTGGTTAATAAACTGTATTACCAAAAAGCGAAATAGTCATGGACAATCAAGATAAATTATTCGATAAAATAAAACAAGCTTCGCAAAATGCGGAGTTTAAAGACTTCCCCGGAATGGAAAAAGTCTGGTCACGTGTGGAGGAAAAACTAGATAAAAAAGCAGATAAAAAAACAATTGCTTTATGGAAGAAAATTGCCGTAGCAGCTTCTCTTATGCTTTTTATTTCATTAGGATATCAATTGCTGCATTCAGAAAAAACTATTGTAAACGAAACTCCAAAAATAGTTTTTGATGAAAAACAAAATTCTAAAGAACCAATTGTTAATTCAAAAAATGAAACAATTTCAAATGATTCAGGAATCGTTTCTAAAGAAGAGGCAATTACAATTTTAGAACATAAAAATAAAGAAAGTGTTGCTGTTAAAGAAAATGTACCAAATGAACCTGTTTTAACAATATCTCCTTTGCCGAATGCTGTTGCAGAAGTTAGTCAAAATATAGATGCCGCACCCGCTCAAGCCGATCATTTTGAAGAAAATAATGACAAGATAATTTCAAAAGACAAAGCCGCTACTAACTATGGTTATATAAACGGCGCCGAAAGAGAATCTGCAAAAGTGGTATTTGCTGAGGGAAAAGCAGCAACTACTAAGAAACCTGCTCCATTGGTAATTCTTAACGGCAATGCAATGGCACATAGCAACGAAAGCAAAAAAGACAAAATGATGCAGAATGAACTTCCGAATCTAAATCCGGAAAATGTTGATTCTCTTGTAATTCTTGATGAACCTTTATACATTATCGACGGAATTTATTATTCGGAAAATGATTTATTCGGAAACAATCCGACAAGTCCGTATGCGCCTTTAGACAAACAGGATATTAAAACTATAACTATTTTACAAGATTCAGAAGCCACTTCTAAATATGGTGAAAAAGGAAAAAAAGGAGTCGTAATTATTACTACGAAAACAGGAAAACCAACACCAAAGAAATAATCAATTTTAGAAAACTTTGTCAAAGTTTACAGCTTTGACAAAGTTCAAAATCCATCATTAACTTAAAATTTATCTTCATGAAAAGTGTAAAACTTATTTCATCAGCCATTGCTATGCTTATATGTTTCATCACCACGGCACAAGAAAAAACGATTACCGGAGTTGTGTCGGACGATATATATGGACCACTTCCAGGAGCTGGAGTTTACAATACAAGATCAAAAAGAGGAATTTACGCGGATATGGATGGGAAATATTCTATCAAAGCTCAAAAAGGAGATCTTTTAACATTTAGCTTTATTGGACATGAATCAAAAACAAAAAAAGTTCGTAAAAAAAACAGCATCAACATTGTCTTAGTCGAAGCACATCAGGAATTAAAAGAGACGGTATCAACTCGAAAAACAAAATCTAAAAACAAAAATCAAGATTACACCGAGAAACAAAAACAAGCGGCCTTAGAGTCATTAATTATTTCGAAAGACACAATTCCTGATGTAAAATCTTCCGCAAAAGAACCTTTGTATATTTTGGATAACAAAATATTGGATTCTAAACAATTTTCTAAGATCAACCCGAATGATATTGAAGAAATAAAAGTACTCAAAGGAAATGAAGCCAAATTAATTTATGGAGACAAAGGCTCAAATGGTGCTGTTATTATTACTCTTAAAAAATAATTAAATATTCTCGTTTAAAACGTTGACAAAAATTAGTTTCAAACTTTGTGTTAGACGCACTGCTGTGCGTCTCTACGGAAAACCTTTGCGCATCTCTGTGATAAAAACCAAAAAACCTTTGCGAATCTTTGCGGCAAAATAAGGGCTTATAATTCATTTTATAAATATTATATTACATTTGCACCTCATTTAATACAACATTATTTTACACTCTTATGAATCCTATTTTAAGCCAAAATCTATTTTTAGTTAAAGAACATGTCGGAATGTTTAAAGCAGCAAACAATTACGATATTTATCACCCAGAAACCAATCAGATTATCATGAACTGCCGAGAAAACAATCTTGGTTTTTTCACTAAAATATTTCGTTTTACAGATTATAAAAGAGCAACTCCTTTTAATGTAGAAATCTCAACTCCGTCTGGAGAAAAATTAATTACTGTAAGACGCGGTGTTGCTATTTTCCGTTCTACTGTTGAAGTTTTGGACGAAAAAGATCGTTTGGTTGGAACTTTCAAACAAAAATTCTTTTCTATTGGAGGAAAGTTTGACATTCTAGACAAAAACGAAAAACCAGTTGCAACCTTACAAGGAAAATGGACAGGCTGGGATTTTAAATTTTCGCACCAAGGAAAACAACTTGCTCAAGTAAATAAAAAATGGGCTGGATTAGGAAAAGAATTCTTTACAAGTGCAGACAATTACGTTCTTCAAATCGAAGAAACTGTTGAAGCAGAAAGTCCGTTAAGACAATTAATTCTTGGTGCTGTAATGTGCATCGATATGGTCTTGAAGGAATAACAAAAGTTGTTAAACTTAGATTAAGAATACATCTGAAAGCATTATTTTTAGTTTGCAAAAGCTTATTTTTGTTAGACTCAAAATAATGCTTTCTGCATTTCTAAAAACACAATCATGACTGACTTAAAAAATAAAAACGCTCTGATTACAGGCGCTGGAAAAGGAATCGGAAAAGCCGTTGCTATTGCTTTGGCAAAAGAAGGCGTTAATTTAATTTTGGTTTCGAGAACGCAAAGCGACATTGATCAATTGGCTGACGAAGCTTCAAATCTTGGTGTAAAAGCTTTGGCACTTTCTGCTGATGTTTCTGATATACATTCTATTAATTCGGCTGTAGAAAAAGCTTTATCTCAATTTAAAAGCATCGATATTTTGATCAACAGTGCGGGAATTGCTTCTTTTGGAAAATTCTTAGAATTAGAACCAGAAGCTTTCGAAAGAATTATTCAGGTGAATTTAATGGGGACTTACTACACAACACGCGCCGTAATCCCGAATATGATCGAAAGACAAACTGGAGACATTATCAATATTTCATCAACTGCAGGTTTAAACGGTAATGCCTTAACAAGTGCTTACAGCGCATCAAAATTTGCTGTTTTAGGTTTAACCGATTCTTTAATGCAGGAAATGAGAAAACACAATATTCGTGTTACTGCCTTAACGCCAAGTACGGTAGCAACTGATATGGCAAAAGACTTAAACCTGACAGACGGAAACCCAGAAAAAGTAATGCAGTCTGAAGATATGGCAGAATTAATCATTTCGCAGTTAAAACTAAACCGAAGAGTTTTTGTAAAAAACAGCAGCATTTGGTCTACAAACCCATAGAGGAAAATAACAAATTTTTAAAATTCCAAATTCCAATTACTTTGAGATTGGAATTTGGAATTTAATTATTGGAATTTAAAAAAAACATGATGGAACAATATTTAAGACAATTGGTTGAAATCGAATTTCAGGATAAAAAAGAAATCTTTACCGGTTTTCTTATTGACTATTCTGATGATTGGATTTTGCTTCGAAATAATCCCGTGGATTTTATTTTGGACGGTTTTGTGATTTTAAGAAATAAAAATATAGAAGCGGTAAATAGAGATCATGATTTGGCTTTTACCGAAAAAGTAATTCGCTTAAAAGGCTTAAAGATTAACTCAGAAGATATTATTCCGATTAAGGATTTGGCTTCGATTATAAATTATATTTCTGAGAAATACGGTATTTTTCAAATTGCAAAGAAATCTTCAAAATCTGCTTATTTAGGAAAATTAATGGAATTGAATGAGGAAGAATTGACGATTAACTTCATAGACATTCGCGGAGAATTCGGCGGAGAATTGAGTTTTAATCCCGAAAAAATTCGAGTTATAGAATTTGATACCGATTATATTAATTCGTTGAAATTGGTGGTTGAAGATAATTGATTTTGCTACCTCAGAGATACGCTAAGATTTCGCTGAGATTCACGAAGAATTTAATTAAAAACAAAAAGCTCTTTAAATTATTTAAAGAGCTTTTTTTGTCATTTCGAGGAACGAGAACACTAGTAATTCTGTATCCTGTAATTGCCAATCTTTGTAGAGTTTCGAGTGTGATTCTTCGTTCCTCAGAATGACAAACTGTATGTATCAACTTTGTCAAAGTTTGAAACTTTGACAAAGTTCTGAATATCTAAATCTTAAACCTCAGCCAATTTATTTAAAAACTCCAAACGAACACTTCCGTCTTCGTCTATTTTGGTTAAATTGATTTCTTGTAAAGTATTAACCAATTCTGGATTCCACGGTGTTTTTACTTTTACATAGTTTTCTGTAAATCCATGAATGTATCCTTCTTTATTTTCTCCTTCAAAAAGAACTGTTCTGTTGGTTCCTAATTGACTTTCGTAAAAAGCACGGCGTTTTTTAACCGAAAGACCACGAAGCATTTTACTTCTTTTTGCTCTAACATTTGACGGAACAACTCCCGCCATTGCTGCAGCTTCTGTATTATCTCGTTCAGAATACGTAAATACGTGTAAGTATGAAATATCCAAATCATTTAAGAAATGATATGTTTCTAAGAAATGTTCATCTGTTTCTCCAGGAAAACCGACAATTACATCAACACCAATACAAGCGTGAGGCATTACTTCACGAATTTTATTTACGCGGTCAATATAAACTTCACGCAAATAACGACGTTTCATTAATTTTAAAATATCATTGCTTCCTGATTGCAGCGGAATATGAAAATGCGGCACAAAAGTGCGGCTTTTAGAAACGAATTCAATGGTTTCGTTTTTCAATAAATTCGGTTCAATAGACGAAATTCTCAAACGTTCGATTCCTTCTACTTTATCCAAAGCCTGAACTAAATCTAAGAAAGTATGTTCGTGTTTTTTATTTCCAAACTCCCCTTTTCCGTAATCTCCGATATTAACTCCCGTTAAAACAATTTCACGAATATTCTGTGCAGAAATTTCTTTGGCATTTTTAAGTACATTTTCTAAAGCATCACTTCTCGAAATTCCTCTTGCCAACGGAATGGTACAATAAGTACATTTATAATCGCAGCCATCCTGAACTTTCAAAAAGGCACGCGTACGATCGCCGATAGAATAACTTCCGACATAAAAATCGGCTTCCTCGATCTCGCATGAGTGAACTTCACCCATATCGTTTTTGCTTAAATCATGAATATAGTCTGTGATTTTGAATTTTTCAGTTGCACCCAAAACCAAATCAACACCATCAACTGCTGCCAATTCTTCTGGTTTTAATTGGGCATAACAACCAACAGCGGCAACAAAAGCTTTATCATTAAGCTTCATTGCTTTTCTTACGACTTGTTTAAACTGTTTGTCTGCGTTTTCTGTAACCGAGCAAGTATTGATTACATAGATATCTGCAATTTCTTCAAAATCGACACGGTCAAAACCTTCGTCGTTAAAGTTTCTGGCGATTGTAGAAGTTTCTGAAAAATTCAGTTTACAACCCAGCGTATAAAAGGCAACCTTTTTTCTATTTTCCATAATTTATCTTAAATTAATGAAATCGTTGTCAAAAAATTTAAGGCTGCAAATTTACAAACAATATTCATTAAAAGAAAGTTAATAAAACACTTCGAGTCAATAATTTGCTAAAAGAACATTTTAATCACGTTTTAAGAAAAAATAAAGCCAAAACACAAATTTTGATTAAATTGCGTCGTGAAGAATTGTTTTTTTAACGTTCGATAAGAATAAAACGACAAAAACATCGATTAAAAGCGTTTTTAATCGATTAAATGCATTTTTTATGGATTTAAAATCAAAATTTCTTACATTTACTTTTGTTATAAATCTCCGCTAAATAAACTCAATTTTAAGAATTTTAACAAGGTTTGATTAATTAAATAATAATTCACGCATAACAATTTTGAATTTTACTCGTTATGTTGTTGTTTTGTATTACAAAATGAAATGGGAAAGCCGAAAACCAAAGAGAGTAGGCAAAATATTATATAAATACCACGCTTTATGAAAGCATTTTTACCCACGATCTGCTTGATGTTCTTAACCTATTTTAGTTCGCAAGCGCAAACTAATACTAATGTCCCTGCCACAAATCCATTTCCTACTATTAGTACATTAACGACATGGGCGAGCTTTAACTCGCAGCAGCAATTTGATGTTGCTATTCGTGCAGTTGGGTTCAAATTTGAAGTTAAAGAACCAGGTGAAGGGTCTACAGCTTACACTTATATTCGTAAAGTAACTGTAAATGAAGTAAACTATACGGATAGAATTGTTTACAGAATCACAAACAATAACTCTGCTAGTATTATTTCGCTTGTAACAGCTTCTACAGACTTAGTTAGCTTGTACACACCGCAATTGGCAACTTTTAAAAACAACAACTGTAAAACAGAAATGTCTAAAGACAAAAACACTACTTGCAGCTGTTACGAAAGTGCTAGTTTTGCAATCGATCTTTGTGACGAACGCGTAAAATTAACTATGGGTGACGGAAATAAATATTTTGTTTCTGTAGCTAAAAAATAATATTTCAAAATATTTAACTCTGAATTGTTTCCAAATCTTTACTGACTTTTAAGTATGTAAAGATTTGGAATACATTTCTTAGTTTGAGTTTGGATTTTTGAGTTCGTACCAAACTTCTAATTCTTCCTGATAAGTAAACGAATTCACAAAATGGAAACCTAGTTTTTCGAGAATTTTTCTTGAGTTTTCATTTCCTGCATCGGCATAAGCGTAAAGTACTTCTACTTTCATTTCATTAAATGCATAATCTACAAAAGCTTTTCCTGCTTCAGACGCATATCCTTTTCCCCAATGTTTTTCTATAAAACGATATCCTAATTCGTAGAATTTTTTGTGATCATTGATTTCGTCTGTAATATATTTAATTCCAGACCAGCCAATAAATTCATTAGTTTCTTTTAAAACAACAGCCCAGCGTGCAATTCCAAAATCTTTGTATTGTTTCTGGATATTTTCAATTTGTTCTATACTTTCCTCAATATGTTTTACAGGTCTGTTTCCGAGAAACAAATGCACATTTGGATTCGAATCCAATTCAAACATACCTTCTGCATCAGAAAGTTTTAACTCTCTTAAAATCAAACGTTCTGTTTCAATTGTTTTTTTCATCTTTATTTATTTTAAACACATAGAATCATAGTTTATCGATGTACTTAAAGGCATTTCATTTCACTAAAATTCACATAGCTATGTGTAGAAATGTATTTCCTTTATAATTTTTTTTCATGAAACAAACCTATGTTTCTATGTGTTAAATTATTTTTTAATTTAAAATAAAGCGCTGTACAACCTCAGCAACTCCATCATTATTATTTGAAGATACGATTAAATCTGCTTTATCACGCAACTCCGGCGTAACATTATCAACCCAAACACCCAAACCAGCATATTCAATCATTGTTAAATCGTTTCCTGCGTTTCCTACAGCGATAATTTCACTTTGATGAATTCCCAGCTTTTCTGCCAAAAGCTTTAAACTTGCCGCTTTATCAATTCCTAATTGTGCTACTTCTAAGAAAAATGGTTTTGATGTTGAAACACTCAAATGCGGCATAAAATCAATCAGATCTTTTTCAACCGTTTTTAAATAGTCTGGATTTTGAAGTAAAATGCATTTTACGGCCGGTCTGTCTACATATTCTTTAAAACTTGGAACTTTACGATGTGCCATTCCGGTAATTTCTTTTTCGATTTCAATGTATTCAGAATCCGTTTCGCTGATTATTTCGTTATCTAAATAGGTAATGATATGCGTATTCATTTTAACGCTGTAATCGTACAAATCGTGAATCTGCTCAACAGTTAATTTCTGTTCAAACAAAACCAAATCGTCTTTTACACGACTTATTATTGCTCCGTTAAACGAAAGCATATACGAATCGTTTATATCCAATTGCAAATCTTTCGCATAAGAAGTCATTGCAATAGTCGGTCTGCCCGAAGCCAAAACAACATAAACGCCTTTTGCCTGTGCCTCTAAAAGCACTTTTTTATTTAAATCCGAAATTCTGTGGTCGTCTGTCAACAAGGTATCATCCATGTCGAGTACAATCATTTTGTATTGCATGTTTTTAGTTTTCAGTGTTCAGTATTTAGTGTTCAGTCTCAGCAGACAGCTTAGTAACTGTTTACTTAAATACTGAACACTTTTAAATACTCATTCTAAATTCTTCAACAACAGGATTTGCTTTTGCAAAATCTGTTTCCTGAATAAACAATTCAACCGCTAAATCGGTTCCTCCAAAGCCACCAAGTCTAGCAGATTGAATATTATCTTTTTTAATTGTTTCTACTCCAGCTTCTTCCAATCTTTCCTGCAAAGCAATTGCCAACACTTCGCTTCCTGAAAATACCTTCATTAATCCCATAACATTCTATTTTTTATTATTAATTATATTTCTTCTAAAATTATTTTTAATCGATTTTGAAACTCATTATTTTCATTTATTCCAATATGTTCCTGATTTTCGAGTAGATAAAGATGTCCATTTTCATCAACTATTTTATTTAAACGAACAGCATTATCATACGGAATCAAACGATCATTTTTTCCATGAAAAATATAAATTGGCGCTTTAACTTTTGGTAAATAAGTATAAGTTTCCATTTGAAATTTTTTCATGAAATTTGGAAAAAATGGCACTCTTGAACTTGACAATTCTGTAAAACTATAATAAGGGGATTGCAGCATCAAAGCTTTTGGTTTATTTTCTGATGCTAAAATTGTTGCAAATCCAGAACCAATCGAATATCCAGCGATTATTATTTTGTTTTCAGAATAGCGCTTTTTTAAGTTTTGGTAAACAATTGAAATATCTTTATTCAATTGTTCTTCATCTTCAATTTCACCCTCGCTTTTCCCAAAACTGCGGTAATCTAAAATAAAAATATCATAACCTAGATTGGTATATACTTTTGATATGCTTCCCCAAGTATCAAGCGTTCCCGCGTTACCATGAAGATAAAAAACAAGGCCTTTTGAGTTTTCGGCTTTAAAAAGCAAACCATTCAAATTCGTTCCGTCAAACGATTTTATGTTTAATTCTTCAAATTTCTGAACATAATCAAACTTATGGTCTTTTGGAAGTGAAGCACTTTGAAAAACCATTCCAACTTGATTAAAATAAACATAGGAAATAATCAAAAGATAAATTACCAGAAAAGCACACAAAAGAACTATTACCAAAAATTTAAGTGTTTTAAAAATCTCCATAGATTAAGTTAGTATAAAATTTTAAGTCTCAGTACTCAGTATTAAAACTGACTACTAAGACTTAAAACGAGAATGATTATTTGTTATTCTTCCTCCTCAATATCTTCTTCATCCTCATCAAGTTCCTCACCGTCTTCATCCATATCAAACAAATAAGGTTCGACAAGCATTTTGTCTGCCAAAATTTCGACACGTTCTGTCAAAGTTTCAGCAAAAATAATTCTCTGCGTTTTGGCAATACTGTTAGAAATACGCATAATTTTAGGCTCATGACGCAATTTCAAAATCGGATCTGCATCATCCAGAATAAACATTTTTAGACGATTGACATTGTAACCTGCGGTGCTGAACATATCGTTTAATTTTGTCGGCGTTCCGATTAAAACATCAATTCCGGTTGAAACATAATTTTTATCATAATCCATATCACCTTTCTCATTTACACCGTAAACTTCCAGATTCGTATATTTTCCGTACGTATTGAAAAGCTCCACCATTTCTAAGACCTTCGCTTTATCTTCTACAATAATCAAAGCACGAGGTGATTCTTCGGTTTTTCCAGCCAATTGCTGAATCACATTTAAAACAATCGTTGTTGTTTTTCCACTTCCTTTCGGCGAAATAATAACACAGTCGGCACCACTTTTTAAGGTAGAAAAAGTTTCTAACTGCAAAGCATTTGCTTCCGTTAAACCATTTTCAATTAAACCGTCTTGTAATCTTTCGTTTATTTTCTTTAATTTCATTTCTAAATTTTAGAGTTCTGATTTTAGATTTCAGATTGAAATCAAATCATTATTTGCTTGCGAACATTTTTACGTCGGTTTCAGAGATTTCGTTTCCGCCTAAAATGATCAATCTTTCTACCACATTTCGAAGTTCACGAATATTTCCTGTCCAATCGTATTCCTGCAATAATTTTATCGCTTGCGCTGAAAAACCTTTAACCGCATTTCCTTGCTCCGAAGC
Source organism: Flavobacterium artemisiae (assembly GCF_042678225.1). NCBI lineage: Bacteria > Pseudomonadati > Bacteroidota > Flavobacteriia > Flavobacteriales > Flavobacteriaceae > Flavobacterium > Flavobacterium artemisiae. The sequence continues at coordinate 762,655 of NZ_JBHUDZ010000007.1, forward strand.
TATTTTTTCTGCAAAATGCGAAATCAAAGCCGGAATATCATCACGTCTTTCATTCAAAGGCGGTACTTTAATCAAAATTACTGCTAATCTGTGATATAAATCTTCACGAAAACGTCCTTCTGCAATTTCTGTTTTTAAATCTTTATTGGTCGCTGCAACGACACGAACATCCACTTTAATATCTTTATCTGCACCAACTCTTGTGATCATGCTTTCCTGCAAGGCACGCAATACTTTGGCCTGCGCCGAAAGGCTCATGTCACCAATTTCATCTAAGAAAATAGTTCCTTTATCTGCTGCTTCAAACTTTCCTGCACGATCTTTAACTGCCGATGTAAAGGCACCTTTTACGTGTCCGAACAATTCACTTTCGATCAATTCACTCGGAATCGCCGCACAGTTTACTTCAATTAAAGGAAAATTAGCACGTTCACTTTTTTCATGTAATTGATGTGCCACTAATTCTTTTCCAGTTCCATTTGGCCCGGTAATTAAAACTCGGGCTTCGGTCGGCGCTACTTTATCAATCATCACTTTGATATGATTAATTGATTCGCTCTCGCCGATCATTTCGTAGTTTTTACTGACTTTTTTCTTTAGAATTTTATTTTCAACAACTAATTGTTTTTTGTCTAAAGCATTTCGAACCGTATTCAATAAACGATTTAAATCTGGCGGTTTAGAGATATAATCAAAAGCTCCCAAACGCATGGTATGAATCGCGGTTTCCATATCTCCGTGACCAGAAATCATAACCATCGGAATCTCTGGTTTGATTTTTTTTACTTCTTCTAAAACCTCAACTCCATCCATTTTTGGCATTTTGATATCACACAAAACCAGATCGTAATCGTTGTTTTTTATTTTTTCAAGTCCCGCAACGCCATCTTCGGCTTCATCAACCTGATACGAATCATTTTCTTCTGATAAAATTTTTACCAAAACTCTTCTAATCGCCGCTTCGTCTTCTATAATTAGGATTTTGCTCATTTTCTAAGGTTCTGAGGTTCTAAGTTACTAAGCTCCTAAGTTTTTCCGAGAACTAAAAAAAACTTAGCATCTCAGTATCTTAGAATCTTAGTAGCTTTAAATTAATATTTAAGCCATTTATACAATTCTTTCCATGTTGGTTTTTTGCCATACATTAAGATACCTACTCGGTAAATTTTTGCGGCGAACCAGACAACAAGGAAAAACGTAGCAAACAATAATGATACCGAAATTGCAATTTGCCACCACGGCACTCCAAACGGAATACGCATTAACATCACAATCGGCGATGTTAACGGAATCATCGAGAATACAACAGCAACCGTTCCGTGTGGATCATTAACTACTGTAAAAAATCCGATGTAAACGCTTAAAATAAGCGGCATTATAATCGGTAATAAAAATTGCTGTGAATCGGTTTGATTGTCTACTGCAGCTCCAATTGCTGCGTAAAATGAACTATATAAAAAGTAACCGCCAATAAAATAAATTACAAAACCAATAATGATACTTGCAATTGGCAGATTCCATAATTCGGCAATATACATTTGTGCGGTTCCAGAAAGCTCGTGCTGCGCTGACTGCATTAATTCTGGAGAAATTCTAGCCGTTGGACCGACATTTACTCCGAAGAAAGCCGACGCCGCAAACATTAATCCTAGACCAATAATAGCCCAGATCATAAATTGTAAAATTCCTGCCAGAGAGGTTCCGACAATTTTTCCAATCATTAATTGAAATGGTTTTACAGACGAAATAATAATCTCGATAATACGGTTTGTTTTTTCTTCGATGACACTTCGCATTACCATATTTCCGTAAATGATAATAAACATCATAATCAAGTAACCAAAAGCGCCTCCGATTCCGATTTTAATTTCGTTTAAACCTTTTAAACTTTCTTCTCCCGAAGCTTTCGCTAAATGAATATTAACATCTGCCTGTGCTTTTTGGATTGCCAAAGTATCCAGTTTTGCTTTTTCTAAATTGATTTTCGTGATTTTTGAAGCAATAACATCCTGTGTATTTTCGATAAAAGAAATACTTGGACTATTGTTCGAAATAAATTCAATTTTAGATTCTAATTCTTTTTCTGAATTGGTTTTTGGAATTACCAGCAAACCGCTGAAATCCTCTTTAGCAATACTGTCCTTTAATGCAGAAACACTTATTTCAGATACATTCAGGTATTTATATTCTCCGCCTTTTTTATTTTCTTTTAAAAAATCGCTGGCAAATAAACCTGTTTCATCATGAATTGCAATTCGCTTGGTTTCGGCTTTCATTGAACTTAAATAGCCAATAAAAAATGCCACCGCCACAAACAGCAACGGACTTAAAAAAGTCATAACCACAAAAGATTTGTTACGAACCTTTGCGATAAACTCTCTTTTTATAATTAGTGAAATAATACTCATATATAAATTTTAGATTGTTGATTTTAGATTTATTGATTCTAGGTTTTCACTCTAAAATCTGAAATCTAAAATCTACACTTTATTTTCTGTTACAGTTTGAATAAAAATATCATTAATACTCGGGATTTTCTCTACGAAATGTGTTACCTGTCCGCGCTGTGTCAGGATATTCAACAATTCATTTGGAGCCGCATTTCCAATTTCGATATTCAATTTTAAATCGTCATTTAAAGATTTAAAGTTTGCCGGAGAAACGGTAAACTTTTGTGTAATGTCATACATCAAACCTTCTACATTGTTCGTCAAAATCCCAACTTCAAAACTGTTTGTTCGAAATTGTCTTTTAACATCGTTTACTTTTCCTTCGATTAATTTATTCGATTTATGAATTAAAGAAATATGATCACAAAGTTCTTCAACACTTTCCATTCTGTGCGTAGAGAAAATAATTGTAGAACCTTGTTCTTTTAAGGCTAAAATTTCATCTTTAATAACATTCGCATTTACGGGATCAAAACCAGAAAACGGTTCGTCAAGAATCAACAATTTTGGTTTATGAAGCACACAAACCACAAACTGAATTTTCTGCGCCATTCCTTTAGAAAGTTCCTGAATTTTTTTGTTCCACCAGCCTTGAATTCCTAAACAATCAAACCAATAATCCAGTTGTTTTTTGGCTTCGGTTTTAGAAAGTCCTTTCATTTGAGCCAAATACAAACACTGCTCTCCTACTTTCATTGTACTGTACAATCCACGCTCTTCTGGCAGATATCCAATAGTCTGCACATGTTTTGGCTGTAGTTTTTCTCCATCCAAAATCACTTCGCCACTATCGGGCATTGTAATTTGGTTGATAATTCTAATAAGGGAAGTTTTTCCAGCTCCATTTGGACCTAAAAGTCCATAAATGCTTCCTTTCGGCACATTTAATGAAACTTCGTTAAGCGCTACATAGTCACCGTATTTTTTTACGACTTTATGTACTTCGAGTAAGTTGCTCATGCTGTTTTCTAGATTTTCTGTGTCAAATTTGACCTTTGCTTTAAAGCGGATGTAAAAATAATTAATTCGACGCTATTCTAAGTACTAATAAGCAAAAAACCCATTCTAAAATTTACATTAGAATGGGTTTTTATTTATTTAAACACTTTTAAAAAAGTTTTAGTTATGAAAACATATCTTTTACTTTCTCAAAAAATGATTTTTCTGATTTCTCTGGACTTGGAACAAAGTGTTCGTCGTTTAAAGCATTTTCAAAGAATTGTTTTTGTTCTTTATTTAATGTTTTTGGAGTCCAAACGTTTACGTGCACTAATAAATCTCCGTTTCCGTAACCATTTAAACTTGGAATTCCTTTTCCTTTTAATCTTAAGATTTTTCCAGATTGAATTCCTTCTTCCAGTTTAATTCTCACTTTCCCGTTAATTGCTTCAATATCTTTAGAAACTCCTAAAACTGCTTCTGGGAAACTGATGTATAAATCGAAATGAACATTTTCTCCTTCACGTTTCAAGAATTCGTGTTCAATTTCTTCAATAGCAACAATTAAATCTCCAGGAATACTATTTCCTGGTGCATCGTTACCTTTGTTAGAGACTTTCAACTGCATTCCGTCAACAACTCCCGCAGGAATTTTGATTGAAACTGTTTCGTCTTCCTGAACCATTCCTTGAGCATCTGCCTCAGAAGGTCTTTTATCTAAAATCTGACCAGAACCGCCACAAGTTGGACAAGTTGATGCAGACTGCATTCTTCCCAAAATAGTATTGGTTACACGCATTACCTGCCCTTGACCGTTACATGTTGTACATGTTTTGTAGGTTACGCCTTTGGCCTGAACTTTACGTTTTACTTTTACTTTTTTCTCAACTCCATTTGCAATTTCTTCCAAAGTCAGTTTCACTTTGATTCGAAGATTGCTTCCTTTTGCACGACGTGGGCCACCGCCTCCGCCTCCGAAACCGCCAAATCCGCCTCCGAAAATGTCACCAAACTGGCTGAAAATATCATCCATATTCATACCGCCGTGACCACCGCCAAATCCGCCAGAACCATCAAAAGCCTGATGTCCGTATTGATCGTATTTCGCTTTCTTTTGCGGATCGCTCAAAACTTCATAAGCTTCTGCCGCTAATTTGAAGTTTTCTTCTGCCTCTTTGTCGCCTGGATTTTTATCAGGGTGATATTTTAGAGCACTTTTTCTGTACGCTTTTTTAATTTCGGCAGCATCAGCATTTTTTGAAATGCCAAGTATTTCGTAAAAATCTTTTTTCATAATTTAGGTTAAATTCCAAATTCTAAAATTCCAAAAATGCACTTGAAATTTTTATTTGCATTTTAGTTTCCAGTAACAACTTTAGGGTAACGAATAATTTTGTCTCCTAATTTGTATCCTTTTTCAATAACGTCAACGATTTTACCTTTTAATTTGTCAGAAGGTGCTGGGATTTGAGTAATTGCTTCAGCAAAATCAGCATTAAAATCGTCTCCCGCTTTTACTTCAACCTGCTCTAAACCTTTAGAAACTAATGTATTTCTTAGTTTTTCGTGAATTAACTCCACTCCTTTTTTAAGGTTTTCGTCATCAGATTTGTTGATTTCTACAGCTGCTCTGTCAAAATCATCTAAAACTGGAAGCATTGCCAATAAAACTTCTTGGTTTGCTGTTTTAAATAATTCAAGACGCTCTTTTGAAGTTCTTTTTTTGTAATTTTCAAATTCTGCAAATAATCTTAAAAACTTATCTTTTTCGTGAGCCAAGTCTTTAGCTAATTGCTCTTCAACACTTAATTCTTCAACAATTAATTGCTCTCCATTGGCGTTATTCTCTAACGTTACATCGTCTAATTCTTGATCGAATTCTGTATTTTCCGTAGTCATATTACTTTTATTTTTAAAAATATTTTTAAACTTCATTTTTTATTCTTTCTGTTGGATTGCAAAAGTACTGCCAAATCTTATAAAATGTCAAATTGTCACTTTCTTAAAAATGAGCAAATTAAAATTTATTTTTGACTATAAAAAATTTAGTATAATTTTAAGACTATTACGTTTTAGTTTCCTGTAAATTTGAAGTCAAAACAACAACTAAATTATTATCATCTAAATTGAATTTAAGGGTTAGCCTCAGGCTATAAAAATAATTATTAATTCAAATTTACCTTATATTAAAAAAAGCTTCGCCTAAAGAGACGAAGCTTTTTTTTATGCTTTATTTTATCGTACAATTACTAGAAAGCTTCTGATAAAAACTATTTTTTATTTGCACGGGCGGAGGGATTCGAACCCCCATCAACGGTTTTGGAGACCGCTATTCTACCCTTGAACTACGCCCGTAACTTTAAGAGGTCGCAAATTAAAAGCTTTTTTTCTTCTCCACCAAGTTATTTTACGCGGATTTGAATCGATTTAACTCAAGTGACTCTATATCTTTAGATTATAAAATCAAATTTATTCTACGAAAATCTTTATCAGACATAAAAACTATTTATTTCTGGAATTTCGATAATTATCCAGAATGGCAAAAAACAAATCTTTGTGTTCCCGCGGTTGAAACCGCGGGTTATATTTTTATTATCTGTAAATAAAACTTTGTAAACCTTTCGGTTAAAACCTAAGCCAGCAAAGCATTTTTCAACCCTTTAAAATCAACAGTTATTTGTTCACCTGAAACTAGATTTTTTAATGCATAAGAATTCGATGCAATTTCCTGATCGCCAACAATTACCGCAAACGGAATTAATCGTTTATCTGCATATTGAAATTGTTTTCCTAATTTAACATTGTCAGGATACAACTCCACTTTTATATTTTCTTTTCTTAGTTTCTGAATTGCCTGAGACGCGTACAAAGCTTCTTTGTCTCCGTAATTTAAAAACAAAGCTTTAGAAGTTGCTGCAACAGTTTCTGGAAACAATTGTAACTCTTCAAGAACTAAATAAATTCTATCTAAACCAAACGAAATTCCAACACCGCTCATATTTTTTAAACCAAAAATACCAGTCAAATCGTCGTATCTTCCGCCGCCGCCGATAGAACCCATTGCAACTGTTTTTGGCGCTGCAACTTCAAAAATAGCTCCAGTGTAGTAATTTAATCCACGCGCCAAAGTAACATCTAAATCTAATGTTGCAGTTGACAAACCTAAAGTTGCCACATTGTCACATATAAATTTAAGTTCTTCAACACCTTTCATTCCTTCTTCAGAAGAAGCTAACATGTTTGAAAGCTGTTCGATTTTATCTGCAAAAGTTCCAGAGAAACTAAAAAGTGGCTGCACTTTTATTAAAGCACTTTCGGCAATCCCTTTTTCAATCATTTCTTTTTTAACGCCATCTTCACCGATTTTATCCAGTTTGTCTAACGCAACAGTAAAATCGATTAATTTGTCAGACGCACCGATAACTTCTGCAATTCCAGATAAAATTTTACGATTGTTGATTTTAATCGTTACACCTTCTAAACCTAAAGAAGTAAAAACAGTATCATATAGCTGCACCAACTCTACTTCCTGCCATAATGACTTTGAACCGACAACATCGGCGTCACACTGAAAAAACTCTCTAAAACGCCCTTTCTGCGGATTATCTGCTCTCCAAACTGGCTGGATTTGATATCTTTTAAACGGAAATTCAATTTCGCTTTGGTGTTGCACCACATAACGTGCAAACGGAACTGTCAAATCGTAACGTAATGCTTTTTCAGAAATTTTCCCTGTGAATTTATTCAGTTCGATTCTTTGTTCCAGAGTGATTTTTTCAGCAGAATTTAACTGCAATTCTTCTAATGATTCTGGCAGTTCGATTTTACTTTTATTGTAGAAAAAATTACCTGAATTTAGAATTTTAAAAATCAAACGATCCCCTTCTTCTCCATATTTCCCCATCAAAGTATCTGAGTTTTCAAAAGAAGGCGTTTCGATTGGCTGAAAACCAAATTTCTCAAAATTAGCTTTTATTGTCTGAATAATATATTGACGTTTTGACACCTCTGCTGGTGAAAAATCTCTTGTCCCTTTTGGTATACTTGGTTTTGAAGCCATCTTTTTTATTTTAGATTTTGGATTTTAGATTTCAGATTTTGTTGGAATCTTAAATTCTAAAAACGCTTTGACATTACTTATTTGATTTTTTGCGAATACTAAATCGCCTGCAAATATCTTACTTTTTAAAATAAATATTAACTCTTCGAAAACAAACTTGTAACAAAAAACGTATTTTCGTGACAAATTGGTCATGATGCTAAAATTATTTAAAGAAAATATCCGAATTGCTTTTGGTTCTATTAAAACCCAATTGCTGCGTACTATTCTTACCGTTTTAATTATTGCCATCGGGATTACGGCTTTGGTCGGAATCTTAACCGTAGTTTCGGCTCTTGACAATACCATTTCTAATGATTTTGCTTCTATGGGAGCAAATACTTTCAATATCAATCAATACGAAAATAAAGTTCGAAACCGTGGTGGAAATGAGCGCGAAGTGGTCAATCCGATTATTTCTTATCCAGAAGCTGTTGCTTTCAAAACAAAATATAAATATCCTTTTACAGAAACGTCTCTTTCTTTTACTGCAACTTCTACAGCAGAAGTGAAATATTTGGGAGAAAAAACAGACCCTGAAATTAAAGTTGTTGGTGTTGATGAACATTTTATTACCAACTCTGGATTAGAAACCAGTTTAGGAAGAAGTTTTAACCAATTTGATATCGAAAACAATACGTATTCCTGCGTGGTTGGTTCTGATTTTGAAAAAGGACTTTTGAAAGATGTAAATCCGATCGATAAAATCATTTCTATTCGAGGCGCAAGATTTAAAGTAATCGGAGTTTTAAAAGAAAAAGGTTCCACATTTGGAAACAGTCAGGATTTACGAGTTCTGATTCCGATTCAGGTTGCGCGATCATTATTTACGGCGCCAAACATTAATTATACGATTAGTGTCATGGTTTCTAAAAAAGAAGTTTTAGACGAAGCAATTGATAATGCGACAAGTACTATGAGAAGAGTTCGCAAATTAAGTCCCGTTCGTGATAATAATTTTGGAGTGGTTCGAAGCGATGACTTAATCAATCGTATTCTCAGCATAACGCAATATTTAAGTTTGGCAGCCTGGACTATTTCTGTTATTACGATTTTAGGCTCTTCTATTGCCTTAATGAATATTATGGTTGTTTCAGTTACAGAACGTACGCGCGAAATTGGCGTTCGTAAAGCATTAGGTGCAAAAAGATCAACTGTAGCTTTTCAGTTTTTTATAGAAACTTTATTGATTGGCCAGATTGGCGGTTTGGTCGGAATCGTTTTAGGAATTCTTCTTGGCTTTGCAATCGCAACCGCTATGAGTTTTGCATTTGTAATTCCGTGGATGGCAATTTTCGCCGCTTTCGCAACGAGTTTCTGCGTTGCTTTGGTTTCAGGTTTATATCCTGCAATTAAAGCTTCTAAATTAGATCCTATTGAAGCTTTGCGCTACGAATAAAAGTGATCAGGTATTTAGTATTCAGTTTGAAGAGAGCTGATTATTAAAAACTCGCGCTAAATTTTACAAGAAATCATACGATCATTATCGTAAATATCTTTGCGAAGTTCAATTTCTTTGAAGCCCATTTTTTCTAACAAATCAACCGTTTCTTTTCCAAGATATTGATTAATTTCAAAATAAATTCTTCCATTATCACTCAAATTTTTGCGTGCTAAAGAAGCTATTTGTCGATAGAAAATCAATGCATCATCATCTTCTACGAAAAGTGCCAAATGCGGTTCGTAATCCAAAACATTTTTCCTGATTTCTTGTTTTTCCAAATTACGAATGTAAGGCGGATTGGAAACTATAATATCGTAATCTGATTTAAGCATTTCTAATTCTAAGACATTCTTAAGCATAAAAACAACTTCAACATTATTGTTGATTGCATTTTTTTTGGCTGTTTCAAGTGCTTTTTTAGAAACATCAATAGCATAAACGGTGGCGTTAGGCAGATTTTTTGCGAGAGAGACAGCAATACAGCCACTTCCTGTTCCGATATCCAGAATTTTTATTTTTTTAGATTTAGGAGCGCTGGAATTTTCATTAATAATCCATTCAACCAATTCTTCTGTTTCCGGCCTTGGAATTAAAACATTATCATTCACTTCAAAATCCAATCCATAAAAATGGGTTTTCCCTAATAGATATTGAATGGGAACTTCTTTTTTTAATTGTTTCAACAAAGCGTCCCACATTACAAAATCGTCATCGGTAAAAACCAATTCATGATTTAATGCTAAGTCAATCTGCCTTAATTTATGTTTTTCCTCAAGTATTAAATAAAAAAAACTTTCAGCTTCATACGCATCGTAAAAAGGTGCTAATTCTTTAATAAACTGAGTACGATATTGTTTAATTTTCATTTTATTTTTGAATATAAATTCATCAGCCAAGACTGATCTTTCTCACAATAAGTCTTGTACTTTACTATTTGTTACAACAAATTACAAAACTTTCAACATCCAAACTGGGCAAGAATTATGCCCCGTGCTGCCTAATGGCGCATCTAAATACTCAAAACCAGATCGTTGATACAATTTTTGAGCGGCATGCATAAACGGCATAGTTTCGATATAACACTTTTCAAAACCAAATTCCCTCGCCTGATTCAAACATTTCTCCATCATTTGAGCACCAATTCCTAAACCGCGAGTTTCTGGCAGAAAATACATTTTCTGTAATTCGCAAATCTTTGGATCTCCATTTTCCAAAGACGCAATTCCGGCACAACCCACAACTTTCCCTTCTTTTTCTACAACAAAATATCTCGATTTTGGCTTTTTATATTCTTCATACATCAAATCTAAGTACGGATCTGCGTATGCAGTTCCCACTTTAGGAATTTCCATTTCATCAAAAACCGACCTTATCAAACTTGCAACCGCCTGATTATCTTCTTTTTTAATTGCTCTGATAAGCCAATTTACCATTTTTTTTGTTCTAAATCATTATCAATACAAAAGTAAAAATAGTTTTTGATCCTAATTATAACTATTAGGATTGTTTCACAACTTAACCGCCAACATTAGACAAAAACTTCAAAAATAATTACTTTTGCATTGTGAATATACATGAGAAATATATCAAACGCTGTATACAGCTTGCTCAAAACGGACTGGGAACAACGTATCCAAATCCGATGGTTGGCAGTGTAATAGTTTATGACAACCAAATTATTGGCGAAGGCTGGCATAAAAAAGCCGGGGAGCCACATGCAGAAGTAAATGCGGTAAATTCTGTGAAAGATAAATCATTGCTAAAAAAAGCAACAATTTATGTGAGTTTAGAACCTTGCAGTCATTTTGGAAAAACACCTCCTTGCTGCGATTTAATTATTGCTAATAAAATTCCGAATGTGATTGTTGGAACTGTCGATCCTAATGAAAAAGTGGCAGGAAGAGGCATCAAAAAATTAATTGAAGCCGGCACAAATGTTACGGTTGGAATTTTAGAAGACGAATGCAACGAATTGAATAAACGTTTTTTTACTTTTCATCAAAAAAGACGTCCTTATATTATTTTAAAATGGGCAGAAAGCCAAGATGGATTTTTGGCTCCTGAAAAAATAGAAAATCAAGATAGAAAACCAATTTGGATCACCAATGCATATTCTCGACAATTAGTTCATAAATGGAGAACTGAAGAACAGGCAATTTTGGCTGGAACGAATACTGTTATTGATGATAACCCAAAATTAAACGCAAGAGATTGGTACGGCAATAATCCTGCGAGAATTGTTTTGGATCGAAATAATCGAATTAATAAAGACAGTTTTATTTTTGATGACTCTGTAAAAACTTTTATTTTCTCTAATGAAAAAATAAATTCATCCACAGAAAATACGCAGTTTGAAGCAATTGATTTTAGCCAAAATATAGTCCCGCAGATTTTAGAAATTTTATATCAAAATCAAATTCAATCAGTCATTATTGAAGGCGGAAGACAAACTTTACAATCTTTTATCGATGAAAATCTTTGGGATGAAGCTCGGATTTTTGTTGGAAAAACAAGTTTTGAATCTGGAACAAAGGCTCCAATTCTTTCAAGAAAAAACAGCACAAAAACCAATATAGTAACTGACGAATTAATACAAATTAGAAATTATGATTGATAGTATAATTTTTGACTTTGGTGATATATTTATTAATCTAGACAAACAGGGGACCATTTCTGGGTTGCAAAATTTAGGCATGAAAGAATGGAATGCCGATTTTGATCAATTGAATCTTTCGTTTGAAGTTGGCGCCATTTCTCCGGAAGATTTTATTGGAGGTTTTCAAAAACAACTTCCAAATGCTTCTAAAGAAGAAATTCTAAAAGCCTGGAATGCCGTTTTGGCCGATTTTCCTTTTTATCGTTTGGAGTTTCTTCAAGAACTATCAAAAAAATATCGTCTGTTTTTATTGAGTAATACTGATTCTATTCATATCAATACTTTTGAAACTAAAAGCGGGGTTTCTTTTTATCAGGATTTTTATAACTGTTTTGAAAAAGTATATTTTTCATTTGATATGGGATTGAGAAAACCAGATCCTAAAATTTATCAATATCTAATTGATAAACACAATTTAGTTCCTGAAAACACTTTGTTTGTTGATGATAAAAAAGAAAATACAGACAGCGCTGCCACTTTAGGAATTAAGGTTTGGAATCTTCAAGTGGGGAAAGAAGATGTTGTAGATTTATTTAGCAAAGGATTATTGTAAAAAATATTTTAGCCACAGATTATACTGATTAAAAGGATTAAAAAGTATGTCGCCACGAATTACACAAATTTCCACTAATTGAACTGGTTTAAAAAAACTAAAATTCGCGGAAATTTGTGTAATTCGTGGCAAAAAAATCTTTTAAATCCATTAAATCTGTGGCAAAAAAATTAAAAGCTTAACATTTGGAAATCAACGATACTTATCAAACTATTGCAAGTGCATCTGAAGAAATATTGTTTAAAGAAAAAGGCAGTAAATTCTTTGGCTACGCTTTTCCGATAGATCATGAAGACGAGGTAAAACCTAAAATTGAAGATCTTAAGAAACAGCATCCACATGCCGTACATTATTGTTATGCCTATCAATTAGGCGTCGGGAATAAAATGTCGTACAGAGCCAATGACGACGGTGAACCAAGCAATACGGCCGGCGCGCCAATTTACGGCCAGATACAATCTTTTGGATTAACTAACGTTGTTGTTGTAGTTGTTCGAATTTTTGGCGGTGTTAAATTAGGAGTCGGCGGATTAATTGCCGCATACAGAACCACTGCTCAAATGACTTTGGAAGTTTGTGAAATCGTAGAAAAGACAATTGACGAAACTTTTTTAATCTCTTTTGATTACAAAAACATGAACAAAGTAATGCGTGTGATAAAAGAAAAGAAGTTAGAAATTGTTTCTCAAGAAATGGAAATGGATGAAATTACAGGACAGCCAATTGGCAAAATTGTGACAAAAACACGTAAAAAAAATGCCGAATCTATATTCAGCATTTTTGATTTAATGTTCGAAATCGATATTAAAATTATATAAAACGTTGCAAAAAATGCATTCGATTTAACAATTATTCTAGCGTTTTAAATATATCCAAAATGTATTCTGGAGGAGCCGTTGGACGACCTGTTTTTAACGCTACAAATACCAAAATAAACGATGCAGTTGTTAATAACTCATTTGATTCGTTAAAGATTGCACAGTCAAATTCGATCTTGACAGAAGAGTGGCTTTTGAAAGTGGTATGAATTGTTAAAAGTTCATCATATCTCGCCGATTTTTTGTAATTTATATTCATGTTAACAATCGGAAGCCCGATTCCGCTCTCTTCCATACTTTTATACGAAACCCCTTTATTTCTAAGCCATTCCACGCGTCCAATCTCAAAATAAGGCACATAATTTCCGTGATAAACAACTCCCATTTGGTCGGTTTCTGAGTAACGAACTCGTACTTGAGTCTGGTGATTTTTCATTGATAAAATATTAAAAAAATTCGAATTTAAAAAGCCTCTTTACAACTTTTTTTTTATAAAATTAGATAGCAAAATATTTTTTTTTACAGAAATTTGTTCACATATTTGTTATCCCGAAATACGGAATAAAATTGCTCCCTTTTTATTAGGAGAATCTTTATCAATAATATACAAACTTATTTGAATCTATGACTAAAACTGCTCAATCGGTATGGGAAAACTGTTTGTCCTTTATAAAGGATAATATTCAAGATCAAGCGTACAAAACTTGGTTTGAACCAATCAAATCAGTTGAGCTAACCGATAACGCATTATATATTCAAGTACCAAGTAAATTTTTCTACGAATGGCTCGAAGAGCATTACGTAAAATTATTGAAAGTTGCGCTTACCAAAGAACTGGGAAAAAACGCAAAGTTACTGTATAAAATTAAAATGGAAAACACTTATGGGAACAAACAGCCGTTTACCGAGCAGCTGCCAAGTTCTAATAGAGTGCCAATGAAACCGCAAGAGGTTGATGCTCCGTTTAAAAACTTAAATCCCGAACTTAAAAATCCGTTTGTAATTCCTGGAATTAGAAATTTAAAAATTGAGTCTCAGTTAAATCCAAACTACAGTTTTGATAATTTTCTTGAAGGAGATTCTAACCGTTTGGCTCGTTCTGCGGGTATGGCCGTTGCCAACAAACCTGGAGGAACTTCTTTTAATCCGTTATTAATTTTTGGTGGAGTTGGTTTAGGAAAAACGCACTTAGCGCATGCTATCGGTGTAGAAGTAAAAGACAAATATCCAGAAAAGACCGTTTTATATATTTCTGCTGAGATTTTCACACAACAATATATCGATTCTGTTAAAAAGAATAATCGCAATGATTTTATTCACTTTTATCAGTTAATCGACGTTTTAATTATTGATGACGTTCAGTTTTTATCTGGAAAATCTGGAACTCAGGACGTATTCTTCCATATTTTCAACTATTTACACCAAAACGGAAAACAAGTAATTCTTACTTCGGACAAAGCGCCTGTTGACATGCAGGATATCGAACAAAGATTATTGTCTCGTTTTAAATGGGGACTATCTGCAGAATTACATCAGCCTGATTACGAAACACGTATCTCAATCTTAAAAAACATTTTATATCGTGATGGTGTAGAAATGCCTGAAGATATTTTAGAATATGTTGCAAGAAACATTAAATCTAACGTAAGAGAACTTGAAGGTGCTATTATTTCGTTAATCGCTCAGTCTTCTTTCAACAAAAAAGAAGTTACAATTGAGTTGGCAAAAAGCGTTGTAGAGAAATTTGTTAAAAATGTAAAGAGAGAAATCTCTATCGATTATATCCAGAAAATTGTTTCTGATTATTTCCAATTGGATATTGAAACCCTGCAATCTAAAACTCGAAAGAGGCATGTGGTGCAGGCGAGACAATTGGCCATGTTTTTTGCTAAGAAATTCACCAAAGCATCTTTAGCAAACATTGGTTCACAAATTGGAGACCGCGATCACGCAACTGTTCTTCACGCTTGTAAAACAGTCGATAATTTAGTTTCTACAGACAAACAATTCAAAAAATTTGTCGAAGATATCAACAAAAAACTAACGCTGTAAACGCGAATCATGCCAATAAAAATTTTAATGGTTTGTTTAGGGAATATCTGTAGATCTCCCCTAGCCGAAGGAATTTTAGCTTCAAAATTACCCGAAGACAAATTCTTTGTAGATTCTGCTGGAACAGGTTCTTGGCACGTTGGTCATTGTCCTGATAAACGCTCGATTGAAGTGGCCAGAAAAAACGGAATCAATATCAGTGCTCAAAAAGGCAGACAAATTAAAACTTCTGATTTTGATGAATTTGATTATATCTATGTAATGGATAGTTCAAATTTTCGCGATGTCGCTCAATTAGCCAAAACTCCAGAGCATAAAAATAAAATTCGCATGATCTTGAACGACTTATTTCCAGATGAAAATGTCGATGTTCCAGATCCTTATTACGGTGCCGTAAATGGTTTTGACAATGTTTATCAGATGCTGGACGAAGTAACCGATCTAATTGCAGATCAACTTATTAAAAAACACTCCTAATACAATTCAATTGTTTCTAAAAAGAGATAATTGAATTTTTTAATTTAAAACAAATACACATGAAACTTCTCGGAAAATTATATCTTATTCCAACCACAATGGGCGAAAGCGATCCGATGGATGTTTTACCGCAAACGGTAAGAAGAACGATAGAAGTTATTGACCATTATATTGTTGAAAATGATAAAACGGCTAGAAAATCTATAAAAGCAGTTTATCCTGAGAAAAAACAATCTGAATTAGTACTTTTTACTTTAAACAAAAGAACAGAAACCAGCGAACATTTAGATTTTATAAAACCTTTATTGGAAGGGAAAAATATGGGACTAATGAGCGAAGCTGGCTGTCCGGGCGTTGCGGATCCTGGTGCGGTAATTGTAAAATTGGCGCATGAAAAAGGAATTCAGGTTGTACCTTTAGTTGGTCCTTCTTCTATCCTATTGGCAATGATGGCTTCTGGAATGAATGGTCAGAGTTTTACTTTCAACGGTTATCTGCCAATTGATAAAGATGAGAAAAAATCGGCAATTCGTCATTTTGAGAAATTATCTCAGGACAAAAACCAGTCTCAGTTATTTATAGAAACGCCATACAGAAACAATAAATTGATTGAAGATCTTTTGCAGATTTTAAATCCGTCAACACATTTATGTATTGCAACAGATATTACTTTACCAACAGAATTCATTAAAACGATGAAAGTTTCGGATTGGAAAAAGTTGAAAATTGATATTGATAAACGTCCTACGATTTTTATTATTCATAAAATGTAAACTAGCTATGAAATCATCATCCATGAAAAAATTTTTACTGCTAATTTTAATTTGTTCGGCACAAAATATATTTTCTCAAGCTAGAAATTCAAAAACAAAAAAAATTGAAGTTGTTAAGAGTGATCCCGTTGATCGGCCACGTATAATAGACACAACAATTTCTGAAGAAGATAAAGTTCATAATACTTCCGCAGTAGAAGTGATGCCTCAATTTCCTGGAGGAATCAATGAGTTTTATAAATTTATTGCTCAAAATTATATTATTCCAAAAGAAAAACCCACCGTTGCAACAGGGAAAATCTATGCAAGTTTTGTCATTGAAAAGAATGGCTTAATAAATGATGTGAAAATATTAAAAGATTTAGGCTACGGAACTGGAAATGAACTGATACGTGTTTTAAAATTATCTCCCAAATGGGAGCCTGGAAAAGTCCGCGACAAAGAAGTTAGGGTTCAATACACAATCCCAATAACAATATAGAAACTTAAAACATAATTTATCATTATTACGCTTTAGTAATTCCCCGTAATGAAAAAGCTTTTAATTCTATTTTTTATCTGCTTTGCACAGTAATTATTCAAAAGTTTTCCTAATCAAACTTCATTATGAGTAAACTCCCAAACGTAACCACAAGTATATTTACAGTAATGTCAAAAATGGCAGCTGAATATAATGCAATAAATCTTTCTCAGGGATTTCCAAATTTTCCTGTTGATGAAAGACTGACGGATATTTTAGCACGTTTATCTAAAGAAAACGTACATCAATATACACCAATGGCAGGCTATCCGCCATTAATGAATAAAATTGCGAGACTGACTTTTGATTCATACAAAAGAATCATAAATCCAGAATTGGAACTTTTAGTTACTGCCGGCGCGACGCAGGGAATTTTTACAACGATCTTAGCTTTAGTAAAAGAAAAAGACGAAGTTATCATCCTTGATCCGAGTTACGATTCTTATGAATCTCCTGTTTTATTATGCAATGCAAAACCAGTTCGTGTAGCTCTAAATGATGATTATACGCCAAATTGGGACAGAATCGAAAAAGCTTGCTCTGCGAAAACCAAGCTAATGATAATTAATAATCCGCATAATCCGACGGGGAAAATTTTAACTGAAAATGATTTTATTCAGTTAAAAAATCTGTTGGAAAAATATCCGGACATCACTATTTTGTCTGATGAAGTTTATGAATACATCACTTTTGAAGAAAAACATATTTCTGCTCATACCAAAGACTTTCTTTTAGATCGTTGTGTGATGGTTTCTTCTTTCGGAAAATCTTTCCATATCACAGGCTGGAAAATTGGCTATACGATTGCTCCAGAGCATTTAATGAAAGAAATCAAAAAGGTTCATCAGTTTTTGGTTTTCAGTGTTAATAGCATTTCACAATTTGCGATCAACGAATATTTAGATATTGTTGATGTAAATTTACTTGGGAAATTCTATCAAGAAAAACGAGATTATTTCCAGAAACTGCTTCAAAACAGCCGTTTTGAATTGAAACCATGTGAAGGAACTTATTTTCAAGTCGCTTCTTACGCTACTATTTCAAACGAAGATGATGTGACTTTCTGCAAAAATCTAATCATCGATCATGGCGTTGCTGCGATTCCGATTTCGACTTTTTATTCCGATCATAAAGACCAAAAATTAATTCGTTTTTGCTTCGCTAAAGACGACTTTACATTAGAATCTGCATCAGAAAAATTATGTCAAATATAATTTTTTGTAAATTTTATAACATTATTATGCATGCATCCTATTTTATTTAACTAATATTGTAAAAAAAGAAAAGTATGAGCTATACAGATAAAATGTTACGTGATGATGCTCTAAAAGGCAAAGTCATTGTTGTTACAGGAGGCGGAAGCGGTTTAGGAAAAGCTATGACCAAATATTTTCTCGAATTAGGAGCTCAAGTAGCGATCACTTCTCGAGATTTAGAAAAGCTTAAAACAACTGCTGCAGAGCTTGAAAGCGAAACTGGTGGGAAATGTTTACCACTTCAATGCGATGTTCGTCATTACGAAGAAGTTGAAAACATGCTTCAGGAAACTTTAAAAGTTTTTGGTAAAGTGGATGTTCTTTTAAATAATGCTGCGGGAAATTTTATTTCGCCAACAGAACGTTTATCCGCAAATGCATTTGATACTGTTATAGATATTGTACTTAAAGGTTCTAAAAACTGTACACTGGCTTTTGGAAAACACTGGATCGACACCAAACAAACATCGGCAACGATTTTAAATATTGTTACAACTTATGCTTGGACTGGTTCTGCTTACGTAGTTCCTAGTGCGACGGCAAAAGCTGGGGTTTTAGCCATGACAAGAAGTTTGGCTGTCGAATGGGCAAAATACGGAATTCGCTCGAATGCCATTGCGCCAGGACCATTCCCTACAAAAGGAGCTTGGGACCGATTATTGCCAGGTGATCTTTCAGAAAAATTCGACATGGCAAAAAAAGTACCTTTAAAAAGAGTTGGAGATCATCAGGAGTTAGCCAACTTAGCTGCTTATTTAGTCTCTGATTTTTCTGCTTATGTAAATGGAGATGTAATCACAATTGACGGTGGCGAATGGTTAAAAGGCGCTGGACAATTCAATTTATTAGAAGCAATTCCAGAAGAACTTTGGGATCAGCTTGAAATGATGATAAAAGCAAAAAAGAATAAATAATTACAAGTGTGCTTACTAAATTCAGAATATATTTTTTAAATCTATACTGATTGCACGAAATCCCGATAGCTTTGCTATCGGGATTTTTTTTATATAAAATATAACTTTAAAGATTTAAGTGAAAGAGTTTTTATTTGGCTTTGTAAAAAGTAAATGTTTTATCAAATAAAATACCTCTTAAGGTTTTTATAGGATTTGAATTCTTTTTCCTTTTCATTAAACCGATTTTTAGAGTTAACCAGGATAAGCTTGGGTGATTATGATGTACATCGTGATTACCTATACCAAACCCCATAGGAAACCAATATGTGTTTGTCTGCTGTTCCAGAGAAGTCCCCATATGCTCACACCAGCTTCTTATCACAGAGATAATATTTAAAGCCAAAAGAGTGAACAAAACAAAATAAAACGGGGGATTGATAATAATAAACCAAATTATACTAAGGCAGATAGAAAGCACAAAATACAACTTATTTATTTTTAATACATTGGCCACTTTTTGAGTATTTCCTTTCTTATTGAAATCAAAAATGAGATATGAGGTGTATAACGCTGGAATTGATTCTAAAAAAATATATAAATACCTGTGCTTTTCGTATAATTTTTTTAGCGAAGGAGAAGCGGTCGGATCAAAATCTGTATTTGTATATCCGTGATGTATTAAATGATATTTTCTGTAATGCTCGCCATAAAAAGGTAAAAACAACAAAGCAGCGGATACGTTCATAATAAGACGATCGTACTTCGTTCTCGTAATCGCTTTGTGCGAGCCGTCATGTACCACAATTATTAAAAAAGAATGAGCGCAAAAACTTGCCGGAATAAATGTCCAATAATAGCCTTGCTTAAAAAAATGCATACAAAAACCAATACAAGCGAGTAACAACAAAGCACAAAAAATCGTTGCAAATGGTATTAAAAAATAATTTTTTCTAAGTTTTTTTTCAATTGAAATTTCTTTTATCAATTGCTTTTTGTTCCTCATATTCTTCTTATTATATTATTAAATGATCTAATTATCATTTTATTTATTGCTTTCGATGGAAAGAAACAGAACAACAAAACTAAATGCTCGATAAGTCAAAACCTACCTTATAAAGTTGTAAAAACAATACAATAAGACATTTTAAAAATATAATGCTAAAATGTTTTTTTAAATAATTGCAAGCTTGTACTAAATTTTAAATATTATATTTTTCATAAAATAAAAATGAACATTTTAACCATATAAGTGATATTAGTTCAGTCAACTATTGTTTTACTTAAAAATATTCCTGCTTAAATTAAGTTACATTACTTATATGGTTTAAAAAATATAATATGTTTAGCAAATCACTTAAATTATTATTTTTGCCGAAACAAACATCAAACAAAAATTTTATGCTCATTATAGGAATTGCAGGAGGAACAGGAAGTGGAAAAACAACAGTAGTACACCAAATTATGAATGAATTACCGCATACAGAAGTAGGCGTTATTTCTCAGGATTCGTACTATAAAGAAACCACTAATTTATCTTTTGACGAAAGAGCATTAATTAATTTTGATCATCCTCGTGCAATTGATTTTGATCTATTAGTAAATCATCTTAAAGCTTTAAAAGCTGGAGAAACAATCGATCAGCCGGTTTACTCTTTTGTACAGCACAATAGAACAGACGATACGGTTTCGACACATCCGAGAAAAGTAATGATTGTTGAAGGAATTTTAATTCTTACGAATCCAGAATTACGTGATATGTTTGACATTAAAATATTCGTTCATGCAGATTCTGACGAAAGATTAATTCGCCGTTTAAAAAGAGATATTTCAGAACGCGGACGCGATATCGACGAAGTTTTAAACCGTTACCAAAGCACTTTAAAGCCTATGCATGAGCAATTTATTGAACCAAGCAAAGCTTTTGCAGACATCATTATCCCGAACGACAAATACAATACGGTTGCAATTGATGTAGTTCGTGCCGTAATTAATCAGAGAATTTTATAATTTTTATTGTAAATTTAGTCCATAAAAAAGGAGCTGATTTATACAATCTATTTCATTCTTTTGTATCTTGTTAAAAACGAGATACAAAAGGATTTTCATTAGTTGGGGATAGAAACACTAAATCAATTAAAAAGAAATATTCGTTTAAGAAATGAAACTAAAAAATCCATACAAAGACAAAAAATGGTTTAAATACCTGGGCAACAAATACGTTTGGGTTTTGCTGTTTTTTGTGGTTTGGATGTTGTTTCTAGACAATTATTCCTATTTTGACCATCGCTTTTTAGATGGGCAAATCAATGAACTTCATGATAATAAAAAGTATTATCAGGAAGAAATAAGAAAGGATCAGGAGCAGATCAAACTGCTCAAAAATCCAGAACAAATTGAAAAATATGCACGCGAAAAGTATTTTATGAAAAAAGACAGCGAAGATATTTACATTATACAATTTGAAGGAGATACTATTCAAGAAAAAGAATAATCAAAAAACAAAAAATGGCCACTACCCTATTCGACGATTTTAACCCGATTTCATCCAAACAATGGAAACAAAAAATTCAGTTTGAATTAGATGGAGCCGATTATAACCAAACCGTTATTTGGAATTCTCCAGAAGATATTCAAGTAAAACCATTTTACCACAGCGATGAATTTTCTAAAGCTGCCGATGTAAATACAACAGCTTCAAACTTCAAAATCTGCCAGAATATTTTTGTTTTCGATGTTGAAAAATCAATCGAAAGAGCTTTAAACACTTTAGAAAGAGGTGCAGAAAGTCTTCGTTTTACTATTCAAAACGAAAAAATCGATATTCAGAAATTATTAGAAAATCTTCTTTTAGAAAACAGGACGGTTTATTTTCATTTCAGTTTTATTTCAATCGATTTCGTAAAAAAATTAGACGTTATTTCTATTCAGAAAAAAGCACATTTTTACTGCAATTTTGATCCAATTGGACAATTAGCGCGTGAGGGAAATTGGTTTTCAACTTCAGAAAAAACAAACTTCGATACTTTAAACCTGCTTTTTAAAAATACTTCGAATTTAAATTTACTAAGTGTAGATTTAGGTTTGTATCAAAATTCGGGAGCCAATATTACCCAACAAATCGCTTACAGTCTGGCGCATGCGAACGAATACTTAAATCGCTTTCCAGATTTATCAAAACAAATTGTTTTTCAGGTTTCTGTCGGCACTAATTATTTCTTCGAAATTGCTAAACTTCGTGCACTGCGAATGCTTTTTAATTTGATTGCGAAAGAATATAACTCAAATATAGACTGCCACATTTTAGCAACACCAACCAAGCGAAATAAAACCATTTACGATTATAATGTAAACATGCTGCGTACAACAACGGAGTGTATGTCGGCAATTCTAGGCGGTGCAGATGCTATTGCAAATTTACCTTACGATGCATTGTATCATAAAGACAATGAATTTGGCGATCGAATTGCCAGAAACCAACTTTTAGTTTTAAAACACGAAAGTTATTTTGATAAAGTAGATAATCCTGCAGACGGAAGTTATTATATAGAGAGTTTAACCATGCAATTGGCCGAAAAAAGTCTGGCATTATTTAAAGATATTGAAGCTAATGGAGGTTTTCTAAAACTTCTTAATGATGGAACTATAAAAAAGAAAATTCAAGAAAGCGCCAATAAGGAACAAGAATTATTTGATTCTAAAAAAGAAGTTCTCTTAGGAACCAATAAATACCCGAATAAAGACGACAGAATGAAACATGATTTAGAACTGTTTCCTTTCGTTAAAATTAAACCACGAAAAACATTAATTACACCAATAATCGAGAAAAGATTAGCTGAAAAAATGGAACAGGAAAGATTAGAGCAAGAATAATCTTTTTTAAGTAATTAATAAAAATTCAAAACAAAGTGTCTCTATGATAAGAAAAGACCTTAAACATATCAAGTTAGAAGTTAAAAATGAGAAATTAAACGATCAATCGAATAACTTCTCACAAACAACTAATAACTTCACCACAGCCGAAGGAATCGAAATCAAAAAAAGATATTCTGAACAAGATATCGAAGATTTTGATTTTCTTGATTTCGGAGCAGGCTTTGCACCAAATCTTCGAGGTCCTTACGCCACAATGTACGTAAGACGTCCGTGGACGATTCGTCAATATGCCGGATTTTCAACTGCAGAAGAAAGCAACGCTTTTTACAGAAGAAATCTTGCAGCAGGACAAAAAGGACTTTCGATCGCGTTTGATTTACCAACACACCGCGGTTACGATTCTGATCACGAAAGAGTTGTTGGCGATGTTGGAAAAGCAGGTGTAGCGATTGATTCTGTTGAAGATATGAAAATATTATTCGATCAGATTCCACTTGATGAAATGTCGGTTTCTATGACAATGAACGGAGCCGTACTTCCGATTATGGCTTTTTATATTGTCGCTGCAGAAGAACAAGGCGTTGCGCCAGAAAAATTAGCAGGAACGATTCAAAATGATATTCTGAAAGAGTTTATGGTACGTAATACCTATATCTATCCGCCAGCTCCTTCCATGAAAATTATAGCTGATATTTTTGAATTTACGAGCAAAAAAATGCCAAAATTCAATTCGATTTCCATTTCTGGTTATCATATGCAGGAAGCAGGCGCAACTGCAGATATAGAATTGGCCTACACTTTAGCAGATGGTTTAGAATATATTAGAACCGGATTATCAACGGGAATGACGATTGATGAATTTGCACCTCGATTATCTTTTTTCTGGGCAATTGGTATGAATCATTTTATGGAAATTGCTAAAATGAGAGCTGGACGAATGATTTGGGCAAAATTATTACAGCAATTTAATCCAAAAAGTGACAAATCGCTGGCTTTAAGAACACATTGCCAGACAAGTGGCTGGAGCTTAACGGAACAAGATCCTTTTAATAATGTAGCCAGAACTTGTATCGAAGCGGCGGCGGCGGCTTTTGGAGGAACACAATCACTTCATACCAATGCATTGGACGAAGCTATTGCGCTTCCAACCGATTTCTCGGCACGAATTGCGCGCAATACACAGATTTTTTTACAAGAAGAAACTAAAATCACAAAAACAGTTGATCCTTGGGCAGGAAGTTATTATGTTGAAAGTTTAACTAATGAGATTGCTGAAAAGACCTGGAAATTAATTGAAGAAGTTGAAGAACTAGGCGGTATGACAAAAGCCATTGAAGCTGGAATTCCAAAACTTAGAATTGAAGAGGCTGCTGCGAGAAAACAGGCGCGTATAGACAGTAATCAGGATATTATAGTTGGAGTAAATCAATATCGATTAGAAAAAGAAGATCCACTTCGTATATTAGACGTTGACAATCAATTAGTACGCAAACAACAAATTGAGCGTCTTGAGGCTATTAAAAACAGTAGAGATTCAGATAAAGTAAATCATTCACTAGAAAAATTAATCCTTTGTGCAAAAACTGGCGAAGGCAACTTGTTAGAAATTGCCATCGAAGCGGCTAGAAATAGAGCAACTCTTGGCGAAATCAGCAATGCTTTAGAAAGTATTTTCGGCCGATTTAAAGCGCAAATTAAATCTTTTAGCGGTGTGTACAGCAAAGCCATAAATAATGATGAGAATTTCGAAAAAGCAAAACAGCTAGCTGATGTTTTTGCGAAACAAGAAGGAAGACGTCCTAGAATTATGATTGCCAAAATGGGACAAGACGGTCATGACCGCGGTGCAAAAGTAGTTGCAACGGGTTATGCTGATGTAGGTTTTGATGTGGATATAGGTCCGTTATTTCAAACTCCCGCAGAAGCTGCAAAACAAGCCGTAGAAAATGACGTACATATTCTTGGAGTTTCTTCATTAGCTGCAGGACATAAAACTTTAGTGCCACAAGTTATTGACGAACTTAAAAAACACGGTCGCGATGATATAATGGTAATTGTAGGTGGCGTAATTCCGTCGCAGGACTATCAATTCTTGTTTGATGCTGGCGCAGCTGCCATTTTTGGTCCAGGAACTAAAATTAGTGAAGCGGCAATTAAAATACTTGAAGCTTTAATAGATTAAAAGAAAAATCCCTTACATGTAAGGGATTTTTCTTTTTTTTTACGTTAGTCGTTAACAGTTGCGTTGCTGTCTGCTTCTATAAAAGAAAGATCGTAGCCCGCAAAATCTCGCATATAGCTTTTTAAAGATGTCCCGAAAGCATCTCTAAAATGCTTGTTACCTTTGTTCTTAAAGAAGTTTTTTACCGAACCTGCACCGCCTAAATGGGCTGCAGCTAAAATTCCAGATTCTGTAATTTCGATACCGCTGATTACTTTGCCTTTATACTTTTGAATTTCATAACGAAGAATCCATTTGTTCTTTGCTAATAAAGCAATAAAAGCTTTTTCTTGTAATGCAGGATCTTTTAAAAAGGCTTTATCATCATCAATTCCAATTGCTCTTAAAGCTTTAGAACCAAATTGATATTTACCCATGTAACCAAGAGAGTTTACTAATCTGTATTTCCCTTGAGATTCTTTGAAGGCAACTGCTTCTTTAAAACCGATTAGATGATTTCCCGTGTATGGGACGTTGGTATTTGGATAATCATCCTTTTCTGTTGATGGAAAAACATATTCTGATCCATCTGTTTTTTCAATGTGAAACCACGGTTTGGTTTCAGTTTCTGAGGGAATAAATCCCAAACTTAAAAATGTAATAATAACGACTAGTCCTGCGTAAAAATACCATTTCTTTATCATAAATTGTTTTTCTTCAAGTTCCTGTCACTCCCTTGAAATTTCTACGGTGCAAAGATAACAATTTAAAAAAATACTGTATTTCAGCGAGTTAACCAGAAGCTGAATTTGTAAGAATCTTTGTTAACACCTATAAACATAAATGATACCGAAGATTAAGCGAAGGTTAATTTTAATGCAAAAATGGAAAAATAAAAAGTCATAAAATTGCAATTTTAAGTCAATTTTAAGGTTTTTTATTTATTTTTAAAGAAAAAACTTACAATAAATTTTTTTCTTTTTAAAAGTTTGCTTTCGTTTATTTTTTCGAAATTAATAATTGTAAGTCGTAAAATGAGCAAATTTCAATTTGATTTTGTTCAAAAAAACAACAAGATTATAGAATCAATAATTTATTCAGAAACGACTTATTTTCTTTTTACCTTATAAAAAAAACCGAAGCTTTTCACTTCGGTTCTTATTAGTATTAAAATTCAAATTTATCTTGTTACACCTTGGCTCGCAATCCAATCAGAGTATTTTTTTGCATTTACATTATGTTCTGCCAATGTTGCTGCAAATTCGTGATATCCGAAACGTTCAACACTTGCACAGAAATATATATAATCGTTTTTCTCAGGGTTTAAAACGGCTTCTAATGCTGTAATATCCGGCATTGCAATTGGCCCTGGAGGAAGTCCTTTATTTACATAAGTATTGTAAGGCGATCTCATTACTAAGTCGTTATAAAAAACTCTTTTAATAACTTGGTCGAAATTATTATCTCTTAATTTCAAAGCATAGATTACAGTTGGATCTGCTTGCAAAGGCATTTCTAATCTTAAACGATTTAAATAAACACCAGCAATACGAGGTCTTTCGTCTTTTTTAACTGATTCTTTATGTACAATTGAAGCTAAAATTGTCGCTTGAACTGGAGTCAAACCTTGTGCCTTTGCTTTTGCAATTCTTTCATCTGTCCAGAAATTATGATATTCTTTGATCATTTTATCTCTGAATTTTTCTGCAGAAGTATTCCAATAAACTTCATAAGTATTAGGAATAAACATCGCAAAAACATTCTCTTCATTAAATCCGTTTGTCGCTAAGAAAGTAGAATCTTTAAAAGCTTTTACTAAAGATGTACTATCAGCTTCAATTTCGGCACCAATTCTTCCTGCAAAGTTTTCTAAACGCTCTTGATTATTAAAAACCAATTTTACTGGAATATTAGCACGCATTGCACGCACCAAATCGATATTATTCATATCTTTCTTTAAAAGGAAACGTCCCGATTTTACATTTTCTGGATAATCTCTCTTCTCAGCGACCATCTCAAAATTGTCAAAATTCTTTACGTAAGGTTCTAATATCTTTTTAACATCTGCATAGCTTGCATCAGTTGGCACATATACATATAGTTCTTTTTCTTCAAATCTAGTATTAGAACTAAAAATTTTACTGATTAATATAAATCCATAAATCAATAAAACTGAAATTATGGCTACGGCACTTATCGTGATTATTTTCTTTAGACTCAAAGCTTAAATTTTAAATTTGTTTATTAATTAACTGAAAAATTGCTTCATCCTGATAATGGTTATGAAATAATATCCAATCTTTTTTTATTCCGATTTTCTTGAAACCAAATTTAGTAAAAAGTGCGACACTGGCTACATTTTGCACACCAATATTTGCATACAATTGATGAAGGTTTAAATTATAAAAAGAATACTTTATTAGAAGCTGTAAAGCCTCTGAACCAATGTTTTTTCCTTGATTTTCTTCTTTTTGAACTACAATGCCAATCCCTGCCCTATTATTTCTAGGATCAAAATCAAACAAATCAATCAATCCAATTGCAGGAAAATCTTCATCCTGACAAATCGCCAAACGAAGTTGTTTGGCCTCATAAATATCCTGATGAGCATTTTCTAAATATTGTTTTATTAGAAAACGACTATAAGGCGTCTGTGTATTGCTGACTTCCCAAATATTCTCATCATTTTCTATAGAGTAAATGAATTCTAAATCTTGGGGTTCAAGTGCTCGCAGATAAATGTTTTCGCCTTTGAGTGTGATCATTTAATTTTAGATTTCTTAGAATTTGTGACTTCTTGGATTTTGGAGTTTAAAAAAATTGGGATTTCTTAAATTTCTATTGTTCCTTTAAAAACAAATTTTGCAGGACCAGTTAAGAATACATTTGTAAATTGATTTCCGTTTTTATCAAAAGAAACTACTAATTTTCCGCCTTCAACATTTAAATTAATTGATGTTTTATCGGTTTCTCCAATTGCATTCATTGCAATTGCAACTGCTGTAGCACCAGTTCCGCAAGCTAATGTTTCGTCTTCTACACCTCTTTCGTAAGTTCTTAACGAGAAAGTATCATTATCTACTTTCTTTACAAAGTTAACATTGCTTCCTTTTTCACCATACAATTCGCCATAACGAATTGCCGAACCGTTTTCTTTTACATTATAATGTTCTAAATCGTCTACAATCTGGACATGATGCGGCGAACCAGTATTTAAAAATGTATAAGAATCTTTCTTTTGCACTTCATCAACATCTATCATTCCTAAAGAAACAATTGCATCTTCTCCAACAGATGCATGGTGAAGACCATCGGTGGCAATAAATATGGTTTTATCTTTAATGACACCCAATTGATTCGCGAAAGCAACCAGACATCTTCCGCCGTTGCCACACATAGAACTTTGGTTTCCATCCGAATTGTAATAGACCATTCTAAAATCGGTGTCTTTATCATTTTCAAGCAAAATTAATCCGTCTGCTCCAATTCCAAAACGTCTGTCACACAAGCGTTCAATAAGTTTTACATCGTCTTTTGGAAAGAAATTTGAGCGATTATCAATCATTACAAAATCGTTTCCTGTACCTTGATATTTATAAAATTCTAGTTGCATTTTTTAGTTGTTTGAAATACAAAAGTACGAACTATTAATTAATGAAATGTTAATCATTGTTAAAGAGCGTTAAACCATTTTTCCAAATAATTTTTTGAAGTAATTTTACGTTAAATAACATGACATAAATTCTAATAACTTAAATTACAAATTTTAAAAATGAAAAGATTTTCAGCCTTATTTTTAGTGTCATTATTAAGCGGCGCTATTACTCTTGGTGCTTACAAGTTATTATTTGAAAGCAACAATTCTTTTTTTGGAAAAGGAAATTCTGTTGTAACTCTTGCTCCTAACTCTTATGGAAAAAATGTTGGTTTGGGAGCTGAAACACTCGATTTTACCGAAGCAGCAGACAAAACAATTCATACTGTTGTTCACGTTAAAAATGTCTCGAGACGAACAGTCACCAATCCAATGTTGGAATTTTTCTACGGATATGGCGGACAGCAGCAACAAGAACAAATAGGAACAGGTTCTGGAGTGATTATTTCTGAAGACGGATATATTGTGACTAACAATCACGTTATTAAAGATGCAACCGACATTGAAATTACTCTAAACAACAAAAAATCGTACAAAGCGAAGTTAATTGGTACCGATTCTAAAATGGATATTGCCCTTTTAAAAATCAATGCTGACGAAAAACTTCCTTACACTGCTTTTGCTAATTCTGACAATGTAAAAGTCGGCGAATGGGTATTGGCAGTTGGAAATCCATACAACTTAACATCAACAGTTACAGCTGGTATTGTTTCGGCGAAAGCCAGAAATTTAGATCAAAGCGGTATTCAATCTTTTATTCAGACTGATGCAGCTGTAAATCCAGGTAATAGCGGTGGAGCGTTAGTAAATGCAAGAGGAGAATTAATTGGAATTAATACTATGATTTCTTCAATGACGGGTTCGTATGTTGGATATTCTTTTGCAGTTCCTTCAAACATTGCCAGAAAAATAATTGAAGACATTATGGAATATGGAAATGTTCAAAGAGGAATCTTAGGCGTTGAAGGTGGCGAATTGAACAGCATGGCTTCTAAAGAATTGGGCATTACTGAGACACAGGGATTCTATGTTAATAGAGTAACTAAAAATTCTGGTGCAGAAAAAGCTGGTTTAGGTAAAGGAGATATTATTGTAAAACTTGACGATCAAAATATTTCAACTTATGCCGATTTATCTGGTTACATCAATACAAAACGCCCAAATGATGTTGTAAAAGTAACTTACATTAAAGACGGAAAAACAAAAACTGTTCCTGTAACTTTGAGCAAAAATGAATTTTACAGCGCTGAGTTTAAAGGAATCGAATTAGAAAATATTGATGCTGCAGATAAAAAGAAATTCAGAATTGATTATGGCGTTAAAATCAAGAACATTACCAATGAAAATTTAATGCAATATCAAAATGAATTGCAAGGAAACATTATTTTGAGTATTGATAATGTAAAAGCAACAAATGTTGAAACGGTTTCTAAACTTCTAAGTAAAAAAGATGAAGGTCAAAGTGTGCGTATCGAAATGATTAACAAAAACGGTGAGATATTCAGAATTATAATTTAAATACTACTTTCTACTTTAAGTAGACAAGTTTAAAATCAATTAAAAGGCCTCTTTAACTTGAAGAGGTCTTTTTTATTTTAAAAAAATTAACATCAAAATAGTTTACGAAATCGATTGAAATAGATACTTTTGCCCAAAATTTTAAAATAGTGAGCATTTTATTTTTTCAATTATGAGTAACAAATCATTATACCAAAAAGAGGTATCCTTACAAGTCGACCGAAGAAGAGCTGGCGTCGAATTAATTAAAGTTATTAGTGATTTATGGTATGACAAATCCATCGAAATGGTTTTATTTAAAAATCAGCTTTTGGATAAAAATGTCAGCGACATAATTAATCTGCATCAATATGCAGGTGAATTTGTCGGAAAACCAATTACTATTTTCGATTCTGTTGAAATCGCAAAAGTTGTTTTATCGCTGGATCTGCCGCCGGCAAAAATTGATCTCGGAAAACTAACTTACGAATATGGCCTAGAAGAAGAGAAATATCCTGATGCACGATATTTTGTAATGGATAAATTGAAAAAAGCAAAAACTTCAAAAGAAATTCAGCCAAAAGATGTTGTTCTTTATGGCTTTGGAAGAATCGGGCGTTTATTGGCACGCGAGTTAATGTCAAAAACGGGAAAAGGAAATCAATTACGCTTAAGAGCGATTGTCACCCGTGATAAAAATGATGCATCAAGTTTAGAGAAACGAGCTTCTCTATTGCGATACGATTCTATTCACGGAGATTTTCAAGGTTCAGTTGTTGCAGATTCAAAAAATAATGCCTTAATCATCAATGGAACCACAGTTCATATTATCACTGCAAATTCACCAGAAGAAATTAATTATACAGAATACGGAATTAATGATGCTTTAGTGATCGACAACACAGGCGTTTTTACTACAGAAGAAGCTCTCAAAAGACATTTGGCTTCACAAGGTGTAAATAAAGTTTTGTTGACAGCACCAGGAAAAGGAGTTCCTAATATTGTACACGGTGTAAATCACAGCGAATTTAATCCAGACGACATTGATATTTTTTCTGCAGCTTCCTGTACAACTAATGCAATTACACCTGTACTAAAAGCTATAGAAGATACTTTGGGAGTTTCAAAAGGCCACTTAGAAACTATTCACGCATACACAAACGATCAAAATCTCGTTGACAATATGCACAAAAAATACCGTCGTGGAAGAGCAGCAGCTTTAAATATGGTAATTACCGAAACTGGTGCGGGAAGTGCCGTTTCAAAAGCAATACCTTCATTGGAAGGAAAATTGACTTCAAATGCAATTCGTGTTCCTGTTCCTAATGGTTCATTAGTGGTTTTAAATTTAGAAGTTAAAAAAGCAACCTCCATTACAGGAATCAATAAAATCATGAAAAAATATGCTCTTGAGGGAGAGCTTGTTGAGCAGATAAAATATTCTTTAAATAATGAATTGGTTTCTTCTGACATAGTAGGAACTTCGGCTCCATCAATTTATGACAGCAACGCAACGATCGTTTCTAAAGATGGAAAAAACATTGTTTTATATATCTGGTATGACAATGAATATGGCTACAGCCATCAAGTTATTCGTTTAGCAAAATATATTGCCAAGGTAAGACGTTATACCTATTATTAATTCAACCAAACTAACTATTTTTTAAACCATCAAGTTTATCTTGGTGGTTTTTCTTTTATATAGGTAGGACAGTTGTGCTTTTAACTTCAGAAATAACAAAAACGGTATTTATCAGAGAAACTTCAGGTAAAACAGATAATTTCTTTTGATGAAAATGATGGTATCGTTCCATATCTGGAATAATGATTTTCAACATATAATCGAAATTTCCAGAAACGTAATTACATTCTACAACTTCCGGCATTTCTAAAATCGCCTGATTAAATCCCTCAGAGGTATCATAAGTTTGTTTTGTTAACGTAACTTGGCAATAAACTGTTAAATTATTGCCCAACTTTTTCTTATTTAAAATCGAAACATATTTTTCAATAACTCCCTCTTTTTCAAGGCGTTTAACTCTATCATGAACAGGCGTTAAAGACAAATTTATTTTATTAGCAATGTCTTTTAAAGTGTAGTGTGCATCTTCTTGCAGAAGTCGTAGGATTTTTTTGTCAATTTCATCTAAAAGCATTACGAAAACGTTTTAATTAAAAATCAGAAATCAGTCATTTTTTCTTTTTAAAAGGTAAAATAAATTTCAAAAAAGAAAATTTTTCTGTAAAAGTATAAAATAAAATAATATTTTCTTATTTAATATCCGTTTATCAATAATAAATACGCTATCTGTAGATTTGTAAAAACAAATATCAAAAAACAAAAAAATATAACAATATGATAATAGGTGTTCCTAAAGAAATTAAGAATAACGAAAACCGCGTAGCTTTAACTCCAGCTGGCGTTTCTGAAATGTTAAAAAATGGACATACAGTTTATGTTCAAGCAACTGCAGGTTTAGGAAGTGGTTTTGCTGATGAAGAGTATACTACAGCTGGTGCAGTTGTACTTCCAACAATCGAAGAAGTTTATGCTATCGCAGAAATGATCATTAAAGTAAAAGAGCCTATTGCTTCTGAATATCCTTTAATCAAAAAAGATCAATTATTATTCACGTACTTCCACTTTGCTTCATCTGAAGAATTAACTCACGCAATGCTTGAGAAAGGTGCAGTTTGTTTAGCTTACGAAACTGTAGAAAAGACAGACAGAAGTTTACCACTTTTAGTTCCAATGTCAGAAGTTGCAGGTCGTATGGCTATCCAACAAGGAGCAAAATATCTTGAAAAACCATTAAAAGGAAGAGGAATTCTTTTAGGTGGTGTTCCAGGTGTTCCGCCAGCAAAAGTATTAGTTTTAGGTGGAGGAATTGTAGGAACTCAAGCGGCTAAAATGGCGGCAGGTTTAGGAGCTCAAGTTACAATTATGGATTTAAGTTTGCCACGTTTACGTCAGTTAGATGATATTATGCCAGCAAACGTAAATACAGAAATGTCTAATCACTACAACATTACAAGAGCAATTAAAGATGCTGATTTAATTGTTGGAGCAGTTTTAATTCCAGGAGCAAAAGCACCACACTTAATTACTCGTGATATGCTTAAATTAATGCGTCCAGGAACTGTAGTTGTTGACGTTGCTGTTGACCAAGGTGGTTGTATAGAAACTTGTACTCCAACAACACACGAAAACCCAACTTTCATCATTGATGATATCGTTCACTATTGTGTAGCTAATATGCCAGGAGCTGTTCCTTACACTTCTACATTAGCTTTAACTAACGCAACTCTACCATATGCTGTACAATTAGCAAACAAAGGATGGGAAAAAGCTTGTGCTGAAAACGAAGAATTGAAAAAAGGATTAAACGTTGCTAATGGTAAAATCCTTTACAAAGGAGTTGCTGAAGCTTGGAATCTTCCTTTTAACGAAGAAATAGCGTTAGCAAACGCATAGTGCTAACACTTAAATAAGTGCTTACTAAGTCACTATTATAAAGGCTTTTCTTAATTGAAAAGCCTTTTTTTATGGCATAAAAAAACCTGTCCTTAAAAGGACAGGTTTTTATTAATTAGATTTATAAATGAAATTATTTCTTTTCATCTAATATTTCAGTCATTACTTTCGCTTCTGTTCCGTTAGGGAAAGTAACTTTTATTTTTTGAGCAATTGTCGGAGCAATTTCAGTTATAGCTTTCTTATCATATGATTCTCCCTTTTTAATATGCCAGCCGTAAAAAATTGCTGGTACATGTGTGTCATAAGAATAAGGAGTACCATGCGAAGTTCCCGTTATTGAATATTGAATATCTCCAGGTTTATCTAGAATTACAAGATCTCCATTTTGTGTAACATCATATCCTTTTGCTATAAAGTTTAGATAGTAGTCATTTCCTGAATTAGCTAAAATCTCTTCCTCAGTATATACTTTTTTAACGTGTGGCTGCGCTATCAAATAATCTTTAAATTCTTGTTTTACTTTAACTAAATCCAATCCTTTTTCTTTCATTAGTGATTTATTAAAGAAAACATTAAAATTAGAATAGTTTTGAATCAAGTCAACTCCAAAAGTTTTCACTGAGAAATCCTGCATTCCTTTTTTAACATCTTTTGATGGATAATTATCTACATTATACTTACGATCTTTCAAATAAATAACGTTTTCAGCACCAGCATGATCCGCAGTTAAGAAAAGTAAATAATTCCCTTTTCCAACTGTTTTATCTAAATAAGCTAAAAAGTCAGCAATAGTTTGATCCAATCTTAGATAAGTATCTTGCAACTCCATAGAACGTGGTCCCAGTAAATGACCAACATAGTCTGTAGATGAAAAACTCACTGTTAAGAAATCAGTAATATTATCTTTTCCTAGTTCTTCTTTTTCTATAGCTCGCTTAGCAAATTCTGCTAATAGATCATTTCCAAATGGAGTAGCTCTAATTATACCCGCATCATTCTTCTCATACATTGTTTTTAAATCATATGGAAAAACAGGAGCTGTACTACCATATAATTTACCTTCATACGGGTTATTATCTGGAAGACTTTCATTGTAAGTAGAAGCTGGTTTATAAAGATCCCAACCTTTATTAATGTAATTCATATAATGCTTCTCATTGTTAAATTGAGAAACCCATTCAGGCAATTTAGCACCGTAGAAACTACTAGAAATAAAGTCACCAGTTTTACTATACCAAAACGCCCAATTTGCAAAATGTCCTGCTGGTAAAATAGCACCTCGGTCTTTTAAACTCATTCCGATAACTTTACCGTTAAAGTTTGTTGCCATTCTAACTTCGTCAGTGATAGTTGTACTTAATAGGTTTTTCGGAGACATTGCTCCCTCTTCTGCAGTACCATTTCCAACAATAGAAACAGAAGCATCATCTGTACAATACATATCTTTACCCAAAGTCCTACTAAACCATTCGTTACCTACAATTCCGTGAGTAGCCGGAGTTGTACCTGTATAAATAGAAGCATGACCAGGCGCAGTATAAGTTGGCATATAATTATAATGCATATTCTGAAAAGTATATCCATCATTCATTAATCTCTTAAATCCGTTTGGTGAAAAATCATCTGAGAAACGATATAAATACTCCATTTTCATTTGATCTACTACAATACCAACTACTAACTTAGGGCGTTGTTGCGCACTTAAACTTGAGACAATAAATAATGTCAGCAAGACGATACTTTTTTTCATACTTAAATTATAATATTTAATTACAAAAATAAAGATTCGTATTCAAACAGACTAACTAGACAAAGATTAAAAGCTACAATTGACTTTAATTTAACAGAATAAGTACAATAAAAAAATCAGAAAACATTTAATTTAGTATTCACAAGAATTCAATTTATGTCCTTAATCCTAAGTTAACGTATCAGGTTCAAAATTTCCTCAAAATAGATAATTTTGATTTTGTAGTTATAAAACAAAAAACCCCGTTTCGTTAGAAACAGGGTTTTTCAAAAGAAAGGCGACGACATACTCTCCCACAAAACTGCAGTACCATCTGCGCAGGCGGGCTTAACTTCTCTGTTCGGAATGGGAA
>NZ_JBHUDZ010000008.1:0-69695 GCF_042678225.1 Flavobacterium artemisiae
TTCCCATTCCGAACAGAGAAGTTAAGCCCGCCTGCGCAGATGGTACTGCAGTTTTGTGGGAGAGTATGTCGTCGCCTTTCTTTTGAAAAACCCTGTTTCTAACGAAACGGGGTTTTTTGTTTTATATCGGTTTGGAAACATTTAAATTTTATACGAAACGAATTTCTAGTTTATTAAATACCTTCTGTATATTTTTCATTCGACAGACTATTGGGTTTTAAGTAAACAATATTGTGCTGAAAGTCAAGAATGGTATTAAATCTTTTTAAAACTTCATTGCCCAAAATATGCGTGGTAAATCTTGCTGGATTTGCAGTAGTAAGTAATTGTACAGGAATATTCATTAGAGAATAATTTCCAAGATTTAATTGATCATTGTTTACGGTCAAAACGGGAATTTCTTTACCTTCTCCGTTTTTTATGATCACTTTTTTGATGATTGAGAGTTTTTCTTTTGGATAATTTTGTTCTTTCATTAGATTTTCGTCTAACATGATGGTTCGCTGGTAACCATTATCAAAAAGAAATCTACTTTTGTATTTCTTTTCTTTAAGCTGTAATTCTCCTTGAATACAGAATAAAGTATGTGTATATTCAATGGGAAGTTTTTGAAAATCTTTATTAATATTTGATAAATGGGTATGAATGATAAAGATATTTTTATCATAGTCTATCTCTACAATTTTGCCATCAAATAAATTCCAGCCAAAACGTCCATCTGTACCTTGTCCAGACAATGTTACAGGATAGATTTGCTGATTTTCAAACAGATGATTTCCGAGCTGAAATGTATGGTTGCTTAGATTTTCTAATTTTAACTTTTTAATCGCATCATTTGTTAGTAGAAAATCGGTAGTTCCAGAATCGAATTTTAAATTTAATGTGTCTTTTTGATTTAGTACTACTTTAAAAATAATATTATTATATGGTGAAAGTACAAAAGGAATAGTATCGTGAATTTGTATTTTACTTTTTGAATAATCCTTTATAATCGGACTTTGAAGTTGAATAAAACAACTATCTTTTTTATTTAGTAATACGATAAAATTAAACTTTTCTCCAGGTTTTAATTTCACTTTTAGAGAATCAATATCGGTATAAAAATTAATTGATTTTGGTTTCACACTTTTATTTAATGTATAAACATCGGGTTTTGCTTTAGAATCGAGATACCAAATTCTTTTTTCCTCATTTTCTTCTTTTATAAACGCTTTAGAAGAAGTTGCCTGTAGGATTGGCAGTTTCTTTTGCGCATTTGAAATAAGAGTAAAAAAACTTAAGATAATAATAATTGATTTTTTCATTTAATTTTATTTAGGGTTTGATTATAGCGGGTAAAATGAATTCCTGCATCATTCTAAAAACCTGCGGATGTGCATAAGGTTTATTATAAGCTGTTGCTGTTATAACAACGACGAGAGGGAGGTCTTTAAAAATATAAACTTTATTGCCTCCATTACCGCTGCAACCAAAAGTTTCATATTTTTTTCCGTTTACTGTAAAAATTTCTTTCCAAAATAGATAACCGTATCCAGTAAGATTTTTATTTTCAGGAAAATAATTGGTAAAGCTTTTTTCTACCCAATTTTTAGGTAAAATTTGTTTTCCTTTCCAAGTTCCTTTGTTTTGATAAAGCTGTCCATATTTCGCTAAATCCAAAGTTCTTAAACCTAATCCTCCTGCAGTATTCGCAACTTTTTGCGGTGTATACTGCCATTTGTAATTTTTAATGCCTAATGGGCCAAATAATTTTTTTTCGGCATAAGTTTCTAGACCATTCGGAACACGCTGTTGCAATATGTCACCCAGCATTACAACACCAGCGGTAAAATAATCCCAGTTTTTCTCAATTTGTTTAGTAGCATCCATTGGCAGATCAAGACCAAATTTTACCCAATTGTCTGTTGGATACATATTTTCTTCGTTTCCAGGAGAATCAGAATTTTGATCAGAGCCGTCGAAAGCTGAGCTCATCGTTAGAAGACTTTTTAAAGTAACTTTTTCTTTTTCCTGCGAATAATTTTTGTATTTCTTTAAATCATAAAATTGATTCAAAGTCGTATTTTCATTCTTGATGTAGTTTTCCTTTATTGCTATTCCCATTATGGTGGAAGCAAACGATTTTCCGACAGATCTTGTATCATGAAGTTTTTCGCGGTCTGCACCATTAAAATATTCTTCAAGAAGTAATTCGCCATTTTTTATAACAGCAATACTCGTTATATTTTTAAATCTTTTTTCTTCTATTCTTTTATTTAGTTCACGAATAATAATGGTATCGTAAATTGCAGAAGAAGTTTTCCATTCATTTTGAGGCGCTGTTTTTTGAATTAAAATTTGATTTTCGTTTATTTCAACTTCTTTAGCTTCAGTTTTTACGATTCCTTGAGCAATTACATTTCCAACTTTCGTTTTATCGTCATATTTTAAATAAGGCCTAACTTCAATTTTCAGCACATGTGTACCAGTAAACAATGCATCTTCGCCACCATTTCCATAATAAAATCGACTCCATAAAAAACGTCCCCAAGAATCTTCTTGTAAAGTGCTGAAAAATGGAATTTGTAATGTTGTAGATTTATTTTTGCTTTGTGGTGTTCCTGCTCCTAAATTTAAATTTTCGGTATAAATAGTTTTATCATCAACAGAAAAGGTAAATTGAAAATTTCCGTTTTTACTTAATTCATCTACAGATAGATTGCTATTTAATTGGTGCAGGTAATTAGTCAAAGAGTTACCCATAAATATTCGGATATAGAAATTGTTTTCTTTTTTTATTTCAACAGTTTCTAAAAAATCGCTTTCTTTTAATTGCTCAAGCGGAATAGAATTTCTGAGAAATACAATCTTTCCGACGTTTACAGCCTGCAGTGAGTTTGTTATGGTTTCAGGTTCTGTTATGTTTTGTGATTTTGCTGTAAAACATAATAAAAAAGAGCTGACGATAATCCAAAATTTTGTTTTCATGTCTAAAAATATTTCAAGATTGGTATAAGCAAATATATGTTATGCCGTATTTTATAAATAGAATGAAATTAACATTTCAATTTCAAAACAATAATTTTCGATATTGTAAAGGAGTTTGTCCCATTTGTTCTTTAAAACATCTTATATAATGACTTTGATCTGAAAAATTTGTTTCATAAGCGATTTCCGCCATTGATTTATCTTTATCGATCAATAATGCAAGAGATTTTTCGACTTTAAGTTTACGATTGTATTCACCTAAAGTACAACCAAAATATTTTGGAAAATAGCGAGAAAGATGAACTGGATGAATATTTAAAATTCCGGATAATTGCAGAAGAGATAAATCATCGGCAATGTTTTCGTGAAGAATTTCTTTTAAAGTTTTGGCCCAATTTGGAATTGAACTATAATTTTGTTCATTTCTATTCTTGATGTTCTCAAGTGAATTAATCAAAAGACTGTTAATTACTGTATTTGTGAAATTATTTTCAATTTTACTTTCTGTAAAAAGTTTGTAGAATAACATCTTTGCATCTGGAGTTTCTACAGCAATATTTCCTTTTAAATTATCAAGAGAAATATCGAAACGATGCAGCCAATTTTGATCGATTTCGATATGAAAACCGCGAGTGAATCCTGGAGGTTTTATATTGTAATGTGCATCGTCCCAATTATGAAATAAAAGCGATCCCGCGGCACATTCATGAATTTCATTTTTATTCCCTTCTAAAACTTTACCTTGAAGTATAAAAGTAAAATACGGTTTTTCATGATAATGCCAATCCACCTTTTCGTGCGTATATTCAGTATCAGTAATAGTGAGACCGTCCAATTGAATATGTCTATTGGTCTGCCCGAAAAACTGTCCTGTTTGTAGTTGTTTCATTTTGTAAAACAATTATTGCGGTATTTTTTGAGAATGTAATGTAGTGAATTTAAATGTATTAATTTAAAAAAGACGGAAAAAAGCTTCAGAAAATAACATCATTTAAATATTTATTAATTTTGTCGGCTAAAAAAGAATTTCCAATTTACAAATGCGGAAGAAAATAAAATTTATTTAAATGACTATACAAGATTTAACTGGCGATTATGCTATTACGGGAAGTAATCAGGATGAAAGCGGTGAAATGACTTATAAGGGTGTTTTAAGTTTGACTTTGGATACCAATAACCGAATCGTTGCGCATTGGCTTATTAATAACAGTCAAAAACAAAAAGGACATGGTTTCTTTAAAGATAATATCTTAGTGATCAATTTTAGTTACAAAGGAGATGATCATAAAACCTATAAAGGTGTTGTAGTTTACAAATGTATAACTAAAGATGTTTTAGAAGGGTTTTGGTCTGAAAAACATGGAAATCCACTTTATTTGGGAACCGAAAATTGTTTAAGAATTAAAACTTCTGAACAGTTAAACTAATTTTAGTATTTCAACAAGATTTGATTGTTCTTGGTAAATAAGTTTAGCTGTCCAGAGATTTGAAATTAAAAGTTACATATTTAGTTCAGAAAGTTCTAAAAGATTGAAAACGGTAAAATTTAAAATTATTAATAAATTTTTCACACGTTCTCCTGCCTGTAAATTGTTAGTTGTATAATAAAGCGTTTTTGCGTCGTTTTTATTTTTGGAACTATTACCAGAAGACTCTAAAAGACTATAAACTTTTATAATGTGAGAATTTGGAAGTAGTGAAGCTAACGTTTGAGCGGCAGTATTTTTATAAAAATCTTTTGAAATCGGAATTCCACTTGATATCAAGTAATTGTGATGAATTATTATTTTATTAGAAAGATCCGGCATTTCAGTTATGATTTCCTTTAATCTTTCTTTCGGTAAAAAAAGAACGATAATGTCACTTAAAGCAGCAGTTTCTTGTATTGTAGAAATTTTTACGTTTTCGCCGATTTTTTCGGCTGTATTCTTAATTCTGTGATTGCAATCTGTGGCGCTGATTAAAACTTTATATCCGAAATCGGCACTTCTTTGTGCGAAATCTAAAGTAAAACTCCCAACACCAATGATTCCAATGGTATTATTTTTATTCATTAATTCTAGGTAATCCTTATTGTTTTTGATAAAAGTATTGATATAAAGTCTAAAAAGCAGGTTTTGGGCAAGAAAACAAATTAGTTTTTAATTGTTTTAAATTAAGATTGTTTCACTTTTTATTTTGTTACAAGCTCCAACCTCAGTAATCAATTTGGATACAGTTATAAAGTAGAATTTATTTCTTTGTTTTTAACTTTTATTAAAAAATAAAATCTAAAAAAATTATTAAGAATTTTATTTAAGTCGAGTTATTTCGATTTCTTTGGAAGCAATTCATCCAAATCAGACAACGTGTAAAATTTGAGATCGTGAGATTTCATATAACGGCAGATAAATTCTAATGTTTCTATTTTTGTCTGATAATTTTCAGTTACTTCTTTAACAGGTTTATGTCCGCATAGAATCAAAATCTTATTATGCTTTTTGGCGTAATCTAAAAGTTCTAAAACGTATGGAATACTAAAATGGATATGACTGTTATCTATATCAAAGGCAAAAACTATTTTAGAATTATTAAAATAACTGTCTTGTTTTTCTGGTACTTCACCGCCAAAAGCTCTTCCTCTAATAATTTTGAATCTGCTTGATAATGCTTTATCCAGTTCATCAGATCTTTCGCCGTACGGGTATGCAAATGTTGTTACATGAAATCCTTTTTTCTTCATTGAGACCATCATTGGGTTTATTTCCTGATTGATGTACTCTTTGATTCCGTATTTAGCAGTAAATTTTACGGCATTAAAATGATGATAGCCATGTCCGGCTATTTCGTGTCCGTATTTTTGCATTTCAAGCAATTCCTTGATTTCGGGCGTTCCAATCGAATCGATTCGGCAGACATTAAAGGTTGCTTTCCAAGAATACTTTCTTAAAGCCATATCTGCTTCATGCCATTCATCAACATATGCATCGTCAAAAGATAAAATTACTCCTGGCTTATAGGTTTTTAGATCATTTTTTTGTTTTTTAGTTTCGCAGGAAACTAAAGTTAAGAGTATAAAAAAAACGATGGCAGTAGCAAAAAGGTTTTTCATGAGCATTTAGTTCTTGCTCAAATTTAAAAACTTTCTTGTTAAAATGAACATCCTTAATCAAAATAAATATATGCGAAACTTTATTTTTTTAATTCTAATTTTTATAATAGTAAAAAGATGAAATATGAGTAATCATGTTTTTATTAAACTTAAAATTAAAGCCTTATAGTGATTCATACCAATCTAGAATATAATCGGCAACGGTTTCCCATCCCGGTTCTCCACAGATAAAATGACTTTTTCCCTCAAAAACTTTAAGTGAAACCTGACTGCCTGCATCTTTATATTTTCCGGCAATTGTTCTGGTAAGTGCAGGAGGAAAGATGTGATCGCTTCCGCCTCCAATAAACAAAATAGGAGCGTGTGGTTTTTTGAAATCTATATTCGAAAATGAATTTAAAACAAGTTCGCGACTCACTTTATAACTTTCTGGAACAGCAAATTTTTCAAATGCTAGTTTTTTTTCATTTTCAGCAATTGTATTAAAGAAAGCATAATCATACCAATCACGGCTTCCCATGAAGAATTTCTTTGAAGAGAAAAATCCAAAAGCAGGAATTACAGTTTTTAAAGTTTGAAAAGGCGGAAAAACATTTTTTGGCGGCGCGCCGTCAATGCTGACACCAGCAACAGCTTTATCCATTTCTATTAATTTTAAAACCGCCATTCCAGCCATAGAATGTCCAATAATCAAAGGTTTTTCAGGTAATGTATTTAATAATGTATTGATATTGTTTACAACGTCAATAAATCCCGTTGCTATAAGTGCTGGATGTACTTTTGAACGCAGTTCAGCCGGATTTCCGTCGTGTCCCGGATTAGAAGGAGTATAAACATTGTAACCTTTTTGTTCGTAATATTGTTTCCAATTCTCCCAAGTTTTTTCGTTCACAAAATTTCCGTGTATAAGTACAATAGTTTTTGATTTTGCCATGATTATTTTATTTAATTAGGGTTAAGATTTCTTTGAAATTTTCGTTTTTAGAACTTGCGAGTAATTCATAAAGACACATTTCTACCGACGTAAGGGAAGCACCTTTTTTTTGTAACTTATTCAATGCTAAAATTTTATTTTCTTTTAGACGAGAAGAAACACAATCAGCAGCAATTTCTACTTCAAAATTAGAAGTCAGCAGTCCAATACTAGTTTGATACACACAAATATGCGTTTCAATGCCGCATACAATCCATTTTTTTCGATTAGATTGAAGAACAGCTTCTTTAAACAAATCATTTTCAAAAGCATTGAAAGAAAATTTTTCGATTGCCTTTTGGTTTACCAGCAGTTTTTCAAGTTCGGGAATAGTTTGTCCGAGACCCGCAGGATTTTGTTCGGCCCAGACAATTGGCAGCTTCAAAATTTGACAGCCTCTAATCAGCTTTTCGAGATTAGATACTAATTTTTCGCTTTCATAAACAATACGTGCCAATTTACCTTGTACATCTATTATAATTAAGCCGGTGTTTTCTGGGTGCAGCATATTATTACAATTATAGAACAGATTAAAAATATTATTTCAATGAATTAAAGTTAGTTAAATTATTTGTTTTCAGTGATATATGTTTTTTAGGCTACTGCTTTTTATATTATAATGAAGCAATAAATTCTTCGGTTGTAAGTAAAGAATGTCCATAATTTGGAAAATTAGTTTCGACAGTTGCCTTGATTTCTTCCCAATTAAAAGCTCCAATTCCGTCTTTAATTAAAGTTACATGATACCCAAGTTCAACGCCATATCTGGCCGTCGAATCAATACAGGTATTGGCCCTCATTCCTGCCAAAACAATTTGATTAATGCCATGCTGTTTTAAAAGAAAATCAAGATCTGTGTTTGCAAATCCGCTGGCAGTCCAATGATTTTGAGCAATTAAATCTCCTTCCTGTGGTTGTAGTTCGGGATGAAATTCACCTCCCCAGCTATTAATTTCAAAAAGATTTAAATTATAACTTCCAAGATGCGAAGGTGATAAGAAATTCCAATTTAAATAATCTCCCTTTTGCGTTTTCCTGTGTGGCGCGTAAATAATTTGGATTTGTTTTTTTCTACATTCCGAAATTATTTTTTTCAAATTAGAAATCATATTATTTCCAATTACGGTTTCTTTCACTGTATCCCATAATTTGCCTCCTTCTGAAAGAAAATCATTAAAAGGATCAATAAGTATTAATGCTTTTTTATTTGATTGAAACGTTGCCATAATTTTAAATTTTCTGCAAGGAATACCATAATTGTACCTAAAAAGACAATGCTTTAAAAATCAGCAATATCAAGTCTTTTCCGATTTTCGATTCACTATATTTAGAGAATTTGATAAACGATTTACTTTATTTCAATAATAATTAGAGTAAAGATTAGTATCTTTTTTAATTGAAATTTTATAATTTTAAGGAATAGCATTAATTATAAAAACAAATTTAGAATGAACAACGGAAAAAAACTTAAAGCAGTTGCTTACGGAGAAGTGCTTTGGGATGTTTTTGCGAACGAGAAAAAAATTGGCGGCGCACCTTTAAATGTTGCTTTACGAATGAAAAGTTTAGGAGCCGATGTCGCGATGATAAGTTGTGTAGGAAATGATGAAGACGGAAAAGCAATTAAAAACTATGTACAAAACGTCGGATTAGAAACGGATTCGA
The DNA here is from genome assembly GCF_042678225.1 of Flavobacterium artemisiae. Lineage (NCBI taxonomy): Bacteria > Pseudomonadati > Bacteroidota > Flavobacteriia > Flavobacteriales > Flavobacteriaceae > Flavobacterium > Flavobacterium artemisiae. The sequence continues at coordinate 8,697 of NZ_JBHUDZ010000008.1, forward strand.
TTGTAACTTCAGACGCTTTTCCGACGGGTTTGGTCACAGTAAATTTAGACGAAAAAGGTGCTGCAAGTTATGATATTAATTACCCGTCGGCTTGGGATAAAATCGTCTTAAATGATCTGGCAAAAAAGAAGGTTCAAGAAGCTGATGTATTGATTTTTGGAAGTTTGGTTTGTCGTGACGAAGTTTCAAGAAATGCTTTAGAAGAATTATTGCAAAATGATGTTTATAAAGTATTTGATGTCAATTTAAGAAAACCGCATTATACTTATGATTTGCTGGAGCATTTAATGAAAACCGCAGATTTTATAAAGTTTAATGATGAAGAAATTTTGGAAATTGCTTCGGCTTTAAAATCACCATTTAAGACTTTAGAAGAGAACATTGACTTTATTACGCAGATGACAAATGTAAAAGCAATGTGTATTACGAAAGGTGGAGATGGAGCGATTTTATTCTGGGAAGGAAAACTGTATGAAAACAGCGGTTATCAAGTTAAAGTTGTAGATACAGTTGGCGCTGGAGATTCTTTTTTGGCGACTTTAATAACTTCTCTTCTAACAGGAAAATCACCGCAGGATTCTATTAATCTGGCTTGCGCGATAGGGGCTTTGGTTGCTGCTTCGCCTGGCGCAAATCCTGAGATTTCTGATTCTCGAATTAATGATTTGATGAATTTATAAAGCAGATAATAATTGAAATGAAATTTTTAAAAACAGCCTTCGGGTTGTTTTTTTGTTTTATGTCTATAATTGAAAGAAATTCTTGCTTAAGATTTAAATTAAATTGCAGTTCTTTGCAGCGATATTTAATCAGGATTAGAAACAGTTATTGAAAGCAATTTTGAGTGCTTTGAAATAAAACAAATAACTGCGCGTTTCTACACTATTTTGGAAAATTTGCGTTAAAACAATATCCAATCTGTTTTATGGAAAATAGAAAATTAATAATAAGTTTAAAAAAGGGAAACGAAGCTTCTTTTAAAGAAGTGTACCTAAACTATTATGATAAACTAATCCATATTGCTAAAAAATTTGATTTTAAAGTTTTAACTCCAGAAGATTTTGTTCAGGAAACTTTTTTAAGGCTTCACGCGAAAAGAGAACTGCTTAATGAAGAAGTGCTTTTTGATAAGCAGCTGTTTACAATATGCAAGAATATCATCATTAATCACGTCAATCGCGAAAACAAAATAATTTCTCTTGAACCTTTAGGAATTGATCTTGTCGAAGAAATTTCTGAAATCGGAATTTTTGAAGAAAGAAAAGAAAAATTAGATACCTACATAAATCTGCTTCCCGAACAGCAACAAAAAATATATACACTTCATAAACTGGAAAACCTTAGCTATAAGGAGATTGCAGCAATGACTGATCTTTCTGAAAAGACAATTGCTAATCATATTTATCTCGCCAGTAAATTTATTAGAAAAAAAATCGAAAATCATTAGGAACTTTTTTGATCTCGTTTGTTATATATAAAAACGAAGGACAAAAATGAATATTGAATCGTACAAAACAGATGTAACAAAGTTAGAAGATGCTGATATTTTGGTACAGCTTTTACAATTTGTTATATCCGACTGTGTCATGAATTTTGATTTGGAAGATTCCGATCATGTTCTAAAAATCCAAACCAACAGAGAAATCAAAGAGATGGTTTATGGAGTTTTTACCAAACAAGGATTTAATTGTCAAATAATGTAAGGCTGAAAGAAATGGACGAGAAAAAATTAGAAGAAGAATTAAAAAAGATTTGGAACGAAACTCCGGTTTCACATTCTGAGAATGAAAAAGAAGCCTCTTGGGAATCTTTTCAATCGAAAGCATTTACTCCTAAAAAATCGAAATTTAAGGTTTGGCAGTTTGCGGCGGCTGCAGTTTTGCTGTTTGGAATTGCGGGATCGGTTTTCTTTTATAATAGTAATCCGCTGCAGAATGATCTTTTGTTAACTTCAACTGTGGTCGAAAATACAACTTCGATTGTAAAAACAGTAATGCTTCCAGATAGCTCAAAAGTAGAATTGAATGCAAATTCTAAAATTACGTATGCCTCTAATTTTGCTGTTAACAGAAAAATCGAAATTGAAGGTGAAGCTTTTTTCAAGGTAAAAAAAGATAAAAAACATCCGTTTCAGGTTTTATGTAATGATATTACAACAACTGTTTTAGGAACTTCTTTTATTGTGAAGGAACATACTGAAAACGGAACTGTAGTCGAACTTTATGAGGGAAGTGTTCAAATCAACATCAAAAATCAAGATAAAAAATGGATTCTGGAGCCGGGAGATAAATTTATTTACGGTCAAAAAATTGCATCGATTACCGATTTTAACCGATTTACCGATTTTGATAACGAAAAACTTTCTGCGGTAGTGGCTTATATACAAACGAGTTATGGTTATAAAGTAACAATTCCTTCGGAGTATCTTGAAAAACCGATTACGATTAGAATAAACAAAAAAGAAGATTTAAAAGATTTAGTCCAATTATTAGCTGAAATGTATAACCTAAACTTTGAAATAAATGAAGAATTAAAAGAAATTACTTTTCAGTAGAAAAGAAAAGGATGTACTAGCCGCGAAACTACACATCCTCCTCAAGGTCAGGATAGCACAAGACTATCCATTTAATATAAATCAAAAATACAAAAATTCATGAAGCATATAATTTCCGCGTGCTTTTTTTTATTCAGTTTATCAATGTTCGCACAAAAGGTGACGGTAACAGTAGATAAATCATTGACATTGAAAGAATTATTTAAACAGATCGAAGGCCAGACCGATTTTAAATTTGCCTTTACAGATCAAATAGATACAAGTCAAAAGTATTTTACAGAAAAGAAAACATATACGAATGTTGACATCAAAAGTCTTATAAATGAGTTGAACAAAAATGCTGTGATTCAGTTCTCTATAGTGGGAAACAATATTTTTGTGAAGCACAAAGCAGCTAAAACGACTAAAAAAAAAAGCCGGCTGAGTGGAAAGGTTTTGGACGAAACAAATCAACCAATTATAGGGGCTAATATCTTTATTAAAGAATTAGAAGTTGGTGCAACTACAGATCTAAACGGAATGTTTTCGATAGATGTAGAAAAAGGAAATTATACTGTTGTAATAAGTTACCTAGGGTTTCAAAACAAAGAAAAACAGATTACAGTAGAGAAAGATTTCAGAATAGATTTTAATCTAGAATCGAACAGTCAGGAATTAGATCAAGTAATTGTAAAAACATCAAAAAAGACTGATGTCAGAAATACTCAAATGAGTGTGAGCAGTCTTACGATGGAAGATATTAAACGTATTCCCGTTGCAATGGGAGAGCCAGATCCTCTAAAATCGATTTTGAGTCTTCCAGGTGTTACTAACGGAGGTGATCTTTCTTCTGGTTTTAACGTTCGCGGAGGCGCGGCCGATCAAAACTTAGTAATGTTAGATGGCGCACCTGTGTACAGCGACTCGCATATGTTTGGATTTTTCTCTGTTTTTAATGCCGATGTAATCAGCGGATTGGACTTATACAAAGGAGGAATTCCATCTAAATACGGCGGGCGCGTTTCATCTGTACTTGATGTAAGTCAGCAGACTGGAGATTTTGATGAATATAAAGTAAACGGGGGAATCGGATTAATTTCGAGTCGTCTTTTGGTTCAAGGACCAATTCAGAAAGAGAAAGGATCTTTCATTTTAGCAGGAAGAACTTCATACGCGCATTTATTCTTAAAACTGGCAGACAATAAAAACTCTGCCATGTTTTATGATTTGAATGCAAAAATTAATTACCGTTTTAATTCTAAAAACAGTCTTGCATTTTCAGGTTATTTTGGAAGCGACGTTTTTGATATCAATGAAAGATTTGCCAGTACGTACGGAAATACGATGGGAAATTTAAATTGGAAACATAGTTTTTCTGATCGATTGATTACTAATATGTCTGTTTTTTACAGTGATTATAAATTTAATCTCGGAATGGCCGCAGAAGATTTTGAGTGGGACAGCAACATTAAAAGTTACGGTTTAAAATACAATTGGAATTATACGCAATCAGAAAAATTCAAAGTTAATTACGGAATTGACGGATTATACTATGATTTTAATCCGGGTGTTGTAAGACCAACTAGTTCTACTTCTCAGTTTAATTACAAACAGTTAGACAAAAAACGAGCTTTAGAATACAGCGCTTATTTGGATTTAGAAAATCAGTTTTTTGATAAATTAACCATTCGTTATGGTCTTCGTTACAGTTCATTTTTCCGTTTAGGAGGAGAAGATATTAGTACTTATGAAGACGGAAAAGCAGTAATTTATAATCCGTTGTATAATATTTATGAAGAAGGAACTCCAACAGGAACTATTTCTTATAAAAAAGGACAATCAATAAGCAATTTCAACAATTTTGAGCCAAGAGCGGCAATTTCATTTGCTTTTAATGATAATACGTCTATCAAAGCAAGTTACAACAGAATGGCGCAGTATATTCATATGCTATCGAATACACAGTCGCCAATGCCAATGAATATCTGGACACCAAGCGGACCGTTTACAAAACCCCAGCTTTTGGACCAATATGCAGCAGGATATTTCCAAAACTTTAAAGACGGGGATTATTCTTTTGAAGGGGAACTTTTTTACAAAAAAATCCAAAACCGAATCGATTATATTGATGGAGCTAATATTTTGGCAAACAATAATATCGAGCAAGTTATTTTGAACGGAAGAGCGAGATCGTACGGAATGGAAATTTTGTTTAAAAAGAATGCAGGAAAATTGACAGGATGGCTTTCCTACACGCTTTCGAGAGCAGAACAGCAAACTCCGGGAAGAACGCCTGATGAACCAGGAATTGCAGATGGAAAATGGTATTTATCGTCTTATGATAAATTACATAACTTGAATATTGTTGGAAATTATTTACTGAATCCAAAATGGTCTTTTAATGCCAATTTTACCTTACAGTCAGGACGTCCAGCAACTTATCCAGATGGCTATTATGAGTTTGGAGGTATTAATATTCCGAATTATTCTTTACGAAACGAAAACAGACTGCCATTATATCATCATCTAGATTTGGCTGCAACGTATACGCCAAAACCAGATAAAAAGAAAGGCTGGCAAAGCTATTGGGTATTTAGTATTTACAATATTTACAACAGAAAAAATACAGCTTCGATGCGATTTACAACAAACGATGATACAGGAGTAAACGAAGCTAGAAGTTTATCTATTTTCGGACTTGTGCCGGGAATATCTTATAATTTTAAATTTTAATAACATGCAGGGATTAAGAAAAGATATTTTGAAGAATAAAGTATTGGCTTTATTTAGTTTTATGATGATAATCCTTTTTTCGTCTTGCGAAGAAGTTGTAGATGTCGATTTGCAGACTGGAGAAGCAAAAATTGTAATTGATGCCGAAATTATGTGGCAGAAAGGAACTGCAGGAAACGAACAGATTATAAAAATTAGTAAAATGGCTTCGTATTATAGTACTTCCACGCCAAAAGTTTCGGGTGCTGCTGTAAGAATCGAAAACAGTAACGGAGATGTTTTTACGTTTGCAGAATCAGAACCTGGGGTTTACAAATGCACTAATTTTGTTCCCGTTCTTAATGCAGATTATACACTATTTGTAACGGCCGAAGGAAAAAGTTTTACTGCTGTAGAAAAACTAACTTCTGTTGTACCGATTAACAAAATAGAACAAAAAATGGTTCCCGATTTTTCTGGAGAAGATGCTATCGAATTGACTTTTTATTACACAGATCCAGTAGATCAAACCAATTACTATTTGACAGATTATCAAAGTAGTTTTTTATTGTTTCCTGAATACGAACTAACTGATGATGATTTGTACAACGGAAACGAAATCAATACTCGTTTTTCTAATGAAGATATGGTAGCTGGTAATGTTGTGAATATTACGCATAGAGGTATTTCTAAGAATTTTTTTAATTATATGAATTTGATTTTAGAAGCCCAAAGTGCCAATCCGTTTATGGCGCCGCCGGCAAATATTAGAGGGAATATTGTAAATGTTAACGAACAAAACAATTTTGCACTGGGTTATTTTAGGCTTTGTGAAGCCGATAAAATAAGTTATCAGGTAAAATAACACAAAAAAAATATCCGGCATTTGAGCGAAAGTTCTGCCGGATATTTTTTTTGTACCTTAGAAGTTTAATAATTTCAGTTGAATCTGAATTTTAAATTTCATTTCTATGAAAGCAATTGTAATTGGAGCAACAGGTTCTACAGGAAAACATCTTGTAGACATACTTCTAGAAGATAACGATTATAAAAATGTGGTTATTTTGGTGCGAAAAGCAACCGGTAGAAATCATCCTAAATTAGTAGAAATCATAACCGATTTTTCTGATCTCGATGCATTGCGAGATTCCATTAAAGGAGATGTTGCATTTTCGTGTTTAGGAACCACATTGGCTGATGCCGGTTCAAAAGAAAAGCAGTGGAAAATCGATTTTGATATTCCCGCATTATTTGCTCAGATTGCCAAGGAAAATGGCGTAAATTCTTTTGTTTTGCTTTCTTCTTATGGAGCCTCTTCAAAAAGCAGTGTTTTTTATTCTAAAATGAAAGGCGAGTTGGAAGAAAAAGTTGAATCATTTCTTTTTAGCCAATATATTGTTTTTCAACCCGGATCTTTGATACGAGAAGGCACAACGCGTATGGGAGAGAAAATCTCAGTAAATTTAATCTCCTTTTTAAATAGGTTTGGGATATTGCGAAAATTCAAACCGCTTTCAACTTTACTTTTGGCTCAAAAACTGGCAAAAGCACCAAAAATTCTTCCACAAGGAAAAACGGTTATTACGTTACAGCATATTTTTGATTTTTAATCCACTAGATTCTGCCGTATTTTTCGGTGTAACGTTTTAATTCTAAATCGGTTTTTGAAAGCAGTAATTCTAAAAGCCTGATTTTATCTTCGTATAATTTTTGTACAGTAATCAAAGGTTCATCAGCTGTTTTTATTAATTCTGGTTCGTGATGCCCGAGATTGTCAAGATAGTTTTGAGTATCAAAATGAAATAAAACTTCTGGACTTATTTCAAAAATAGAAGCAATTTGGGTTAATTTCTTAAAGCTCAAATCGGTTTTTCCCTTTTCAATTTTGCTGTAGCCAGCTTGTGAAATCCCTAATTCGTCGGCCATGTATTCCTGCGTATAATTTTTTAGTTCTCGAATGCTTCTGATGTTTTTTTTGACGGAGTGTGTTATCATTTTCTTGGAGTATAATTCATTGTGTTGAAGGAACACAAAGAAAAGTGAAAATTTTATTCTAAATGATAACATTTGTTAATGGTTTTCTGAACCATCTTTCTCACTGTATTTCAAACGACTCAAATGAACAGAACTAATATTGAGATAAGAAGCTATATGATGTTGTGATACGCGCTGCAATATTTTCGGAAATTTGGCATTCATTGTATTGTAGCGCTCTATTGGTGATTGTGTATATAAAGCTTTTATTTTATCATTAATCATAAAAAAATAATCTTCAGCAATAAGTCTTCCTAGTTTTTGTCCTTGTCCGATTATTTTGTAAACATCCTGCAAGATATCTTTTGTGATGGTGATTACGATTGTATCTTCCATTGCCTGAATATAAAAACTGGATGGAATCGACTTTAGAAAACTTTCATAATCTGTAGCAAAAGTTTTTTCTGTAGAAAAATGAAAAGTCTTCTCAACACCATTTTGATCTACAAAATAAATCCTCAAAAGACCATCCAAAACAAAATAAATATTTTTGCAAACAGAACCCTGATCGAGTAAAATGTCTTTTTTGTGAATGCGGTCCACTTTAAACATGGTTGAGCAAAGTTTCCATTCTTCATCACTTAATTCTATATAATTAAGTATTAATTGGCGTATATTATCAATTTGTTTATCTATCATTCGGCGCGTATAAAAATGTTATGGGGAAATAGTATTCTAAAAAAACGAAGATTTTTTTTGAATAGTGCGTCAAAATTAGATGATGGGATTTTTTGGAACTTTACTTTTTTGAAATAATTTGTTATATAATTCACAACGACGGCAAATTATTCGTTTAAAACAGAAGGCATAGTTGGCGCAGATTTGCGTCAGGATGACATACTTTATGTTTTAATTTTTCTCTCGCAGATTTTGCAGATTTTTATTTTTATAATTCCCTCAATCTGCAAAATCTGCGAGAGAGTATTAAAGTTTTTGTATAATATTCTCCAAACAATGGCTCAAAATAGAAACAGCATTTTCCATTTCTTCTTTTTCCAAATGCCCAAATCCCAATCTCGTTGCTGTTAAATCTTTAGTTTGATACAAAATAGTTTTAGGAAGAAATAAACCATTTGCAGCACATTCTTTTTGAAACTGAATCAAATTAAAACGATCCAGCCATTCTACCCAGATTGCTAAACCTCTCGGCGGCATTTTAAATTTTATTTTATCGCCTAATTTTTCATTCAGAATTGAAACAAAATCGTCGCGTCTTTCTTTGTAGATTTTTTTATTTTTTTTTGAAAGGCGATGCGCTTCACCTTCAGAAATCCATTCTGTTAAAACCTGTTCTTTGATCACATCAATTCCAGGTTCTAGGATATTTTGATGTTTTTCTAATTCCTTTATAAATTCGGCAGGAGCAGTTACAAAGCCGTAACTAAAGCCAGACGGCAGCGATTTTCCAAATGATCCGATATAAATAACACGCTGATTAGAATCAAAAGCAGCTAACGGAAGAACGGGATTATTGTCGTAATGAAAATCAAAATCATAATCGTCTTCCAAAATAATAAATCCGTATTGATTGGCCAATTCCAAAACCTCCATTCTTTTTTTCGCACTAAGCGGTATCGTAGTTGGATAGTGATAATTGGAAGTCAGATATAAAATTCTGATTTTAGAAGTTTCGCAAATCTCTTTCAGTCGTTTAGTATCGATTCCGTCAGCATTTACAGGAATTGAAACAATCTGTGCGCCAGTATTGGTCAGTGTCATATTCGAATTATAATAGCCTGGAGAAGCCACAACTACTTTATCTCCTTGTGCAATCAATGCTTTTGTAACCAGATACAAACTAATTTCATGACTGCTTGTAGTCAGAAGATTAGAAGTCGAAATACGCAGACCGCGGGTTAAATTTAGATAATTAGAAAAATGAGTTTTAAAATTAGAGTGGGAGCGAAGCAGAATCTGTTCGTAGGTTTTAGATGTTTTTTGCCTCTTTAATTTAGAAACATACAATCTTGCCAAAACATCGGTTTGAACCAAACGTAAATCAGGAAGTCCGTCATTAAATTGGTACGGAAGATTACTTATTTCTGTCGGATTTTCTAGAATAGTAGATTTTTTAAAAGTAAAACCAATCGTCGCATCAGCAGGAATTTGTTCTTTTGAAATCGTAAAATCGGCTTTGCTTTTTTGTTTTTGCTGCGATAAAATAAACGTTCCTTTGTTCGGGAGCGTTTCTATCCAGCCTTGCGATTCCAGATCCTGAAAAGCCTTTATTATTGTATTTCTGTTTACAGACAATACTTTGCATAAAATTCTGGTGCCGGGAAGTTTTGTTCCTTCGGGAAGAAATCCGGTTTGAATGGCTTTTATAAATTCAAAAACAATCTGTAAATATATTGCTGTGTTTTCTTCTGGCTTAAGCTCGATAAAACTTTTAAAAGGAATTTCAACCGGACTATTCATAATTATAAAACTGGCATACTTTATTAGTACGGCAAGGTACTACTTTTGCCAAAATTTTTAACCAAAATGAAAAAAATCTATCTATTGGTACTAACATCAATCTGTACTAATTTTTACGCTCAAACTAAAAAAGATTCGATTTTCGAATTTGACGAGGTAATTATTAATCAGAACCGTTTTAGTACGCCGATTTCTAAAGAAAATAGAAACGTTTACGTAATTACAAGTGAAACAATTAAAAAACTTCCTGGAAGAACACTTCAAGAAGTATTACAATATGCTAACGGAGTTGATATCAGACAAAGAGGACCTTTTGGAACTCAGGCTGACATCAGCGTTGATGGCGGCAGTTTTGAGCAGACTGTTGTGTTATTAAACGGAGCAAAAGTAATTGACTCACAAACAGCTCACAATATGTTAAACCTGCCTCTTCCGGTTGAAGCAATCGAAAGAATTGAAGTAGTGCGCGGACCAGCGGCAAGAACTTACGGAATCAACAGTTTAACGGGAGCCATTAATATTATTACTAAAAAACCGAGTGATTCTGGAATTTTAGTAAGCACTTATGCTGGTTCTAATTTTGAAAAAGATACTGAAGGAAGCGGTGATACTTTTTACGGAAACGGTGTTCAGGTTGGTGCTGTTTTAGGAAAAGAAAAACAACAGCACATGATTTTTGCTTCGCATGATAAAAGCAACGGTTACCGTTACAACACGGCATTCGAAAACAATAAAATTTTCTACCAAGGAAATGTACAGTTTAATGATGCAAACGAAATCCAAGCTTCTGCAGGTTACATCAATAACGGATTTGGCGCAAATGCTTTCTACGCGGCACCGGGCGACAAAAATTCAAGCGAAGCTGTACAGACAACTTTTGCTAATATTCAGTCAAAACATTCGATTACTGACAGTTGGAAAATTATGCCTAGAGTAACTTACAGATACAATTATGACGATTATCGTTATTTAGGAATGGCAAATTTAAACGTTGGAAGAAGCCAGCACTATACCAATTCGATTGCAGGAGAATTAAACTCAACAGTAAAATTAGGCAAAGGCGAATTGGGTTTTGGAGCTGAATTTAGAAACGAAGATATCCATTCGTCTAATATTGGTGATCACGATCGCGAAAATGTTGGAATCTACGCAGAATACCGAACGAATTTTACAGAACGATTAAATGTAAATATCGGAACTTATTTAAACTATAATTCGGATTACAAATGGCAGATTTATCCAGGAATCGATGCGAGTTACGATATTACAAAAGAGTTTAAAGTAATTGCAAATGTCGGCACAAGCCAGAGAATTCCATCGTTTACCGATTTGTATTTGAAACAAACAGGAAATATTGGAAATACTGATTTAGATTCAGAAAATGCTTTTCAAAGCGAAATCGGATTTAAATTCAACAGAAAAGCTTTGAGCTTAAATGCGAATTATTTCTACAGAAAAATTGACAATTATATCGATTGGATGCGTAATTTGACTACGCAGCCTTGGCAGAGTCAAAATACGGGAGATTTAAGCACAAACGGAGTAAATCTTCGCGGTAATTACAGATTTGATTTCTCTAAAGATTCAAGATTGAATATCGTTTTAGGATACACTTATTTAGATTCAGAATTTAAGAGTTCAAGAACAGAAATATATTCTAAGTATTTAATTTCGTCTTTAAAGCACCAAGTAACCAATACAATAGATTATCAGTATAGAAATTTATCGGTATTATTTGCTACTCGTTTTAACGAAAGAATTACAGGACCTTCTTATTGGATTAACGATTTTAGAGTTAGTCAGTCAATTAAGAAATTCACGATATTCTTAGATGCTCAAAATATTTTTAATACCACTTATTATGAAGTCGGAGCAATTCCGCTGCCTTCAAGATGGTTTACTTTGGGAGCTAAGTTTGTAACGTTTTAATTTTACTTATTTTTTTAGAATTAGTTATTGGATAAAACCCTGCACGAAATGTTTTTTTACATTTTTGTGCAGGGTTTTGTATGTTTTAATTATATCTTTGCGCCTGATTTTGGTCTGTTTTTTCTTAGGAAAAAATAGTTAAAAGGGAATCAGGTGTAAATCCTGAACAGACCCGCTACTGTAAGTTCTATATAAGTCTTTAAACATTACTTATGCCATTGCCCCGCCCTGCGGGATGAGAAGGCCGTTTAAAGATGGAACAAGTCAGGAGACCTGCCACGATCACATAGTTTAAAACTTTCGTGGTATGAAGTTGACGACACAAGATGGTAACCTGCTATAGGACAGCAGGCCTATATCTATGTTTTTGTAATTACATCACCGAGAGTTTTTTTAAATAAATCGTGATGTACAATTTTAGAAAAACACTTTTAGCTTTTATTTTATTATTTCCTTTTTGGCTTCATTCGCAGGCAGTCACAGATAGTTCGCGTGTTTTAAAAGAAGTTATTTTAAAAGGAAAACCTTATCAGGAAGTTATTCCGGTACAAAGTCTTTCGGGTGTTCTGCTCGAAAAACTAGCCAGTCATAATGTGGCAGACGCACTTCGGTATTTTGCAGGAACTCAAATCAAGGATTATGGCGGTGTAGGCGGACTAAAAACAGTCGATGTCCGCAACATGGGTACGCATCATGTTGGTGTTTTTTATGACGGAATCCAGCTCGGCAATGCCCAAAACGGTGTAACCGATCTCGGAAAATATTCGCTTGACGATATGGAATCTTTGACAATGTACAATGGTCAGAAAAGTGAAATTTTTCAGTCGGCTAAAGATTTTGCTTCAGCTTCAGCCATTTATTTAAGAACAAAACGTCCTGTTTTTATTGGAGGTAAAAAAACAAATCTCCTCGTTCGTTATAAAACCATGTCGATTGATTATCACGATCCTTCTTTTAGATGGGAGCAAAAACTGAGCGATAAAGTTAGTTTAAGTATGAGTTTCGAATACATCAAATCAAACGGAGAATATAAATTTAGATACAAAAGAAAAAATCAGGACGGAAGTATTGCCTACGATACCACAGCAACAAGATACAACAGCGATATCGAAGCTTTTCGATTTGAATCTGGTGTTTACGGCAAAATAAACAACGGTTCGTGGGACGCAAAAGTTTATTATTACGATTCTGAAAGAGGCGCGCCGGGAGCGATTGTAGAGAATAAATTCAGAGACGGTTTCAGACAGTTTGATAAAAACTTTTTTGCGCAGGGTTTTTTCACCAAAGATGTTTCAGAAAAATATAAATTTCAGGCAAAAGGGAAATTTGCTTACGATTATACACATTATATTGCCCGAGATACCACTAGTGTTTTAGGCGAAATCGTAACGGAAGGCGCACAATCAGATGACAGTTACTTTCAGCAGGAAGCGTATTTTTCGGCGGTTAATCTTTACAGCATTTTACCCACTTGGGATGTTTCGCTTTCAACTGATTTTCAATATAATAAATTAAACGCTACCAGAAGAGGAATCCAGACTCAGTTTTCTTTCCCTCAGCGTTTTACAGCGCTTGTTGCGCTCGCGACTTCTTACCGATATGAAGGTTTTAAAGTTTTAGGAAACGTTTTGGCAACCCGCGTAATCGAAGAAGTAAAATTTAATGCAAAAGCGCCAAACAAAACCGAATTTACACCCGCTTTATTCCTTGGTTATACACCTTTTAAAAAGTACGATTTCAATTTAAGAGCGTTTGCCAAACGCATTTTCAGAATGCCGACTTTCAACGATTTGTATTATACAATGGTGGGTTCAAGTACGTTAAGACCCGAATATATGAACCAATATGATGTTGGTTTTACTTATAACTTTTCACTAAAAGAAAGCCTTATAGACAAATTCTCCATTCAGGCAGATGCATATTATACCAATACCAAAGACAAGATTGTGGCGGCTCCGACAGGAAATTTATTCCGTTGGATGATGACGAATATTGGTCAGGTAAAAGGAAAAGGAATTGAAACAATTCTCAATCTGGGAACTCATATTGATAAAGTAAATCTCGCTGTCAATCTGACTTATACGTATTCTCAAAGTCAGGATTTTACCAAATTTTCAGGTTTAGAATTGTCTTCTTACGGCGATCAGATTCCGTACACTCCTTGGCACAGTGGTTCTGGAATTTTGAATGCAGGTTACGAATCATGGAACTTCAATTACAGTTTTATCTACGTTGGAAAACGATACAACGGAAACGTCAATAATATTAAAGTAAACGAAGTGCAGCCGTGGTATACGCACGATTTGGCAGTTCAAAAGGCCTTTATTTTCAATAAATACAAATTGAATGCAACGGTAGAAGTCAACAATGCCTTTAATCAGCATTATGAAGTGATTTACAATTATCCGATGCCGGGGCGAACATTCAAATTTATAATCAGTTTTGAAATATGAAAAAGAGCATTATAAAAATACTATTTGGTTTAACCGTTGCCATTTCGCTGGTTTCCTGCCGTGAAGATGAAACAATATTTCTTTCGTCAGACGTAAGTGTTGCGGCGCCGAGAAGTGACGGAAATATAGAAGGATTTTATCTTCTTAACGAAGGTAATATGGGAATGAACAGAGCCAGTATTGACGTTTTTAATTATCGAACGGGAAATTACACGACCGATGTTTATTCGGAACGAAACCCGAATGTGGTTAAAGAACTGGGCGATGTTGGAAACGATATTCAAATCTACGGCGATAAAGTATATGCAGTTATTAATGTTTCGAACAAAGTAGAAGTTCTCGAAAAATGGACAGCAAAACGCATCAAAAAAATTGATATTCCAAATTGCCGTTATGTGACTTTTTACAAAGACAAAGCGTATGTGAGTTCGTATGCGGGTCCGGTTGCCATTAGCCCAAATGCAGAGATTGGTTTTGTAGCCGAAATTGATACGACTTCTTTAGAAATAAAAAGAAAAGTAACCGTTGGTTATCAGCCGGAACAAATGGTGGTTCATAACGGAAAATTGTATGTAGCAAATTCAGGCGGTTATCGCGTTCCGAATTATGATCGAACGGTTTCGGTTATTGATTTGGAAACTTTCACAGAAATCAAAAAAATAGATGTCGGCATAAATCTCTACGGAATGCAGATCGACAGCCGCGGTGATATTTATGTGAGTTCACGCGGTGATTACTACAACACGCCATCAAATCTTTTTGTAATTGATACTAAAACCGATGAGAAAAAAATGCAACTCGATATTCCTGCTTTGGGAATGTGTTTAGTCGACGATCTGCTTTACTATTACAGTGTTTCCTGGAGTTATCTTACCAACAGCAATAAAATTGCTTACGGAATTCTCGACACCAGAACCAAAAAAGTTATAAGCGACAAAATTATTACCGACGGAACCGACAAAAACATCATGATTCCGTATGGACTTCAAGTTAATCCAGAAACCAAAGAAATCTACATTACCGATGCGCAAAACTATGTCGTAACGGGCTATATCTACTGTTTTACACCAGAGGGAAAATTAAAATGGAAAACTACAGCGGGAAATATTCCTGCACATATTGCCTTTATAACCAAAAAATAAAAAAATATGAATTCAAGAATACGTAAACATTTTCGAATAACAGTATTGACCATTTTGGCCATCATGCTCGCAAACTGTTCAGGCGGCGGTGATGACAATCCTGAAACGGGTGGCGAATCGCAGACTAATGAGGTTAAAACACAACGTTTTACGATTTTGACTTTAAGTCCAAAAACAACTGCAAGCTCAGATGCGACTTATAGTTGGTCGGCTGCAAATGTTTCATCAGAAAATTATTCATTGACCAATCTTACTTCAAAAGAAGCTTTGTTTGCCGCTGCTACGGAAGGAACCTATCAGTTTAATGTGGTTATTACAGACAAAGGAACGACTCAAACGCAAAAAGTAACCGTTACCGTAACTGCTGAAGCCAAAGAACTAAAAGGCTTTATTTCTAAAGTATTTGAATTTAAACCAGCACCGGGGCAGTTTGTAAATGACCTCCCAGTTGCCAATGATGGAGATACTGCGGATAGGGTTTTGGGAAGAGCAAATTCATATCTGGCAAAGAAAAACGGAGATCTTATTTCGCTTGGAGCTTTTGGCGGCTATGTTGTTTTTGGTTTTGACCATAGTATTGTAAACGTAAAAGGGAAACGTGATTTCAGGGTTTTAGGAAATGCTTTTTGGGCAGAAGCCAATCCAAATCCAAATGCGGAATTTCGAGGCGGAAGCAGTGAAGCAGGAGTAATCATGGTTTCGTATGATAAAAACAAAAACGGACTTCCAGATGATGAATGGTTTGAAATTGAAGGCGGAGGTCATAAAATGGCAAAAACAATTCGCAATTACGAAATAACTTATCACAGACCTGATCCAAACAAAACGCCGGTTCCAGGAGGCGGAACAGGATCGGTTCTTTTTACTGACATGGAATATATCTATTGGAAAGACAATCAAGGAAAAGAGGGGTATCTGGCGCAAAATAACGCCTATAATCATTCTTTAGATTATTGGCCAAAATGGCTTAAAGATCAGGCAACGATTACTTTTAAAGGAACAAGATTGCCAGATAATGCGGTTGACGAAAGCGGCAACGGAAGCTATTATGTTCAATATGCTTTTCTATACGGATATGCAGATAATGCGCCAAACAACGACGATGATTCTGCTATTGATATTGATTGGGCAATAGACAACAATGGTAATAAAGTCCAGCTTCCAGCAATAGATTTTGTAAAAGTTTATAACGGATTGAATCAGCAGGCAGGATGGCTGGGAGAAACTTCAACAGAGATTTCAGGTGCGACCGATTTACATCTTTTGGGAGAAAATATTCCAACCCGATAATTTTTAACTAGTATCAAACCAAATTATTATATCCAAGTTATGAAAAAAAATGTTACCCATTTTTTGTTGGCTGCCTTTTTGTTTGCTTTTGTTGGTTGCAGCAGTGACGACAAGCCAGACGAAAATGCCAATAAAATTGAAATTACACTTCAGGAAAAGTATGAGACGCCGACTTTTACAGTTTTAGATATTAATGCTTCTGATGCTGGTGCAACTGCAAAATACGAATGGATCATGACTAAAAATCCTGTAGATCAGGTTACAGATTCTATTGTTGGAAACACAAAAGACTTACGATTTATAGCAATTTACGCGGGTTCTTATGAATTTATCTTGAATGTTACTTCTGGTGATAAAAAAGGAACGAAAAGTACGATTGTAAATGTTGTAAACGAAACAGCAAATTACAATGCGTATGTTACTCGAATTTTTGATTTTGATCCAGCACCAGGAATGTTTGCCAACGATTTATTCAAAGACGGAAATTCTAAAGAAGATGTAATGAAAACCGTTTTAGGAAGAATTGACAAAACAAGTGTGGGCTATGCTGTAGATTTAGGAGGTTTTGGAGGTTCTATTGTGGTTGGATTCGATCATACGATTGTGAATGTTGCAGGAGCAAGTGATTTTAGAGTGTACGGAGGAGATATTTCGAATCCAACGGTTCCTAAAGCCAATCCGCCGGCACCAGGGATAATATTTGTTGCTTATGATAAAAATAAAAACGGAAAACCAGACGAGGACGAATGGTACGAAATAATCGGAAGTCAGCATACTAAATCAAATACAGTAAAGAATTTTAAAATTACATATCGTAAAAAAGGGGCAAACGAACCTTTGGTAACATCAAGTGCGCTTTTCCTCGATTACGAACATGTATACTGCGAAAATAATCAAGAAGAAAAGTATTATCTGGCCAGACCAAAAGCGAAGAAAGAATTTTATCCTTTATGGAAAACACAGACAGAAGTAAGTTATGAAGGAACAAAGCTGGATGTAGATTTTGAAACGGCACGTCCAGGTCAGACTACTTTGTGGAATTCTAAGTCTCCAGAATGGGGATATGTAAATGCCGTAAATCCAGATATTGATATTGATTGGGCAGTTGATAAAAACGGTAACAAAGCCAATCTTCCAGGAATCGATTTCATCAAAGTGGTGAATTGTGTGAGCGAGCCTATGGGACTTTGCCAGCAGCAATCTTCAATGGCAACAGTATTTTCGGGAGCAGGAGATCTTCACATCTTAAAAAAATACAATTTAAAACAAGCAAAAAACTAACAACATGAAAAAGTATTTAAAGTATAGTTTATTTCTAATGGCTTGTATTTCTTTTAATGCGTGCAGTAACGACGATTCGAAAACAGATGAAGTGATAGAAGAGCCTGTAAAAGATCCGGTTATCTCTATAAAATTAGCAGCAGCATTTGCTGTTCAGCGTTACGATGTGACAGAAATTGCACCAGAAGTAACAATTGAAAATGGTGAAGGCAAAACAGCACTATACAAATGGTCTACTAAAGTTACAGGCAAAGATGGTGTCGCAAAAGATTCGATTATTGGCGACAGCAAAACGTTATTGTTTATAACGCCAAAAGCAGCCGATTATAATGTTGATCTTACTGTAACGGTAGATAAAATTGTAAAACAAGCGTCAACTAAAGTTACAGTTTCTGAAAGTGGAAAAACATATACAGCCAAAGCGCTGACACTTGTCGATTTTTTACCAGCGCCAAGTTTTAATACGATTGCCTATGCAACAAAAGAAGAGTCTTTGCAGAAAACACAGGAAAGTGTAAAAAGCGGAAGCGCAGTTTATTTAGGAACTTTTGGAGGATACATCGTAACTGCGTTTGACCACACCGTAATTAATACTTACGGTAAACGCGATTTTGTGGTTAAAATGGCAGAAACTTCTAGTACTGCAAAATATTCGCCTGTAAGTATTGCAGTAGCATATGACGCAAACAAAAACGGAATTGCAGATGAAAACGAATGGTACGAAATCGCAGGAAGCGAATACTATAAATCAACAACGGTTAAGAATTATGAGATTACCTATAAAAAACCGAATCCCACCGCAACTCCTGTAACAGGAACTCTCAGCTGGCAGTACGACACAGCTTATATTCCGTGGACAGATAATAAAGGCGGATCTGGTTCGATTACGAGAACAAATACCAGAAGAAGAAACAACTATTACCCTGCATGGCAAGCTGATACTTATACTTTAAAAGGAACAAAATTGGCAATACCAGTAAAAGATGTCAGTGATGGTGCTGGCACAAGTTACAATGTTGGAACTTTTGAATGGGGTTACGGCGGTATCAAAGATCCTTCAATTGATATTAGCTGGGCAGTGGACAAAGACGGTAAAAAAGTGCATTTACCGGGAGTAGATTTCGTAAAAGTGTATGTTTCAACATTTGAAGCATTAGGATCGAATGATTTATTGACAAGTACTTTTCAGGAAATTTCAGATTTGAATTTTCCGAAACAATAATTACTACCAAATAAATATTAACCCTAAATTTTATAAATTATGAAAAAAGCAGTTTATTTTTTGACGCTTGGTTTAATGCTTGGATTTGCATCCTGCAGCAGCGACGATGACGTTTTAAGTAGTGAAAATGCCTCGGCGCTAAAAAGTGCTTCAGCAAAAACAGCCAGAACAGCAGTTACAGATCCTTCTATAGGAACTACTACGACGCTTAACCTGACGAGTTCTTTATTGACCAACGGAACGACAACAACAGGAGGGAAGTACTGGGAAAACACCTATGTGTCTAATACCAATTTGAGTGTTGATATTTTTACTTTTTCTCACACAGCAACTTCTGTTGGCTATAATTACTGGGACGGATTTATTGTTTCAAACGTAAATGATATTACAGATTACGGTTCTGGTGCGGGTCCAGGCGGCTCAGACGGCTGGGTGGCTCATCAGTGGGGGACTATGGCAGGAAGCGGTTTTGGAACTTCTTCAACTATTGCAGCTGGAACGCCAGGAACTACGGGAGATCCGTATATTGTTGCTTATTGGTCTAGTTATATGGATCCTGCTTCACCACAAGGAACTACTTTTAGTGAGTCAAGTTTTTCAAATTGGATTAAAATCGGAAACACTGGTTTGTATTCAGTTGAAGGATTAAAAATTAATATTCATCCTTGGCCTTATTATGGTTGTTTAAACGGAGACGGTTTTGCACAGCCATTTGCTTCTGGAGATCATTTTGAACTTTTGATTTATGGTGTGGATGAAAACGGAACAATCACAAATCCGATTGAGCATTCTTTGGCAGATTATACAGGATCGTCTTTAGTAATGCCTACAGGCTGGATAAATGTTTCGACAACTGAATTAGCGAGTTTAGGAGATGTAAAATATCTTGTTTTCCAAATGGCTTCAACAGATTCGGATCCTATTTACGGAATGAATACAGCTGCTTATTTTTGTCTAGATAAATTATCGGTAAAACGAGTAGAGTAATATTTAAAGAGCCATTTTTTTAATGGCTCTTTTCTTTTTGATAAACTTTGAAGGTGCTTATATTAAAATTAGAATGATAATATTTTGATTAAAAGAGTTTTACTGTGGTTTTTATTGCCTAAAATGTGTCATTTTATTTCTCTAAATAAAAAGTTTTCAAAAAAAATAAGTTTATATTCTACTAATTTGATATAATTAATATATATTTGCATGACTTATCCAGAAAGACTGAGGGAATCGGCCCAGTGATGTCTTAGCAACCTGTTGCCAAATAAGGTGCTAAATCCTTCCGCAGAAGCGGACAGATAAGAGATTTCGTTGGAAATTCTGAATAAGCTTTAAATTTTGAAAAACGTATAAATTATTAAAATGAAAACGAAGCTATTCTTTTTAAAAGGCCAACCAGCAAAATCTGTTTTTTCTGCCATTCAAAGCCCGAATGTAGTTTTCCGAATGCGCGGTCGTTAATTTTTATTTCCCATTTTTTGCAATCTAACAAAGGCCATTTTGCTATCGGTCCATGAATTTTTATATCCAATTTTAAACTTTTATTTATATGAAAAAAATACTCTTAAGTTTTGCATTGATTTTTAGTCTGACACAAACTCAGGCACAAGAAAATAATATACAGTTAAAAGGAACTGTAGTAGATACTGTTGCACAATATGTTTATCTGCAAAAGTTTCATAATAAAATGTTCACTACGATTGATTCGGTTAAAGTGAAAGACGGAAATTTTAGTTTTAAAACGAAAGTCAAAACTCCAGAATTGTATGGTTTAAGCGTTAATACAGCACAAAGTCCGTTGTATATTTTCCTAGAAAAAGGACCAATTTCGGTAAAATTAAATCCGAAGAAATATTACAGCAATTCTGTTGTTGAAGGTTCTGCATCGCAAGATTTGTTTGAGGCATATAAAAAATCCAATGATATAGAAATCAGCAAATTTATAACAGAACATCCCGCTTCTATAGTGTCGGCATATGTTTTATACAGAAACTGGTCGTACCGATTAACGCCAGAACAAATCACACAAAATATTGCTTTGTTAGATAAAAACCTTCAAAGTTCTACTTACGTGAAAGAACTAAAAGAACTGGCAATTGTTTTGGATGGATTGGCAATTGGTAAAAAAGCCCCTGATTTTACCGCCAATAACCCAGACGGAAAGCCAGTTCGTTTTTCAGAAAACTTAAAAGGCTACACTTTAGTAGATTTTTGGGCTTCATGGTGTGGTCCATGCCGAAGAGAGAACCCAAATATCGTTGCGGCTTACAAAGAATTTCATGATAAAGGTTTTAATATAATTGGAATCTCTTTAGACAAAAAGAAAGAAAACTGGGTAAAAGGAATCCAAGATGATCATTTGGACTGGACACATGTTTCAGATTTACTTTTTTGGAACAGTGCTGTAGCTAAGTTATATGGAGTAAGAGCCATCCCAGCCAATTATTTGGTAGATCCAAACGGAATTATCGTTGCGAGAAACCTTCATGGAGAAGAATTACAAACTACACTTAAATCGCTTTTAGGAAATAAGAGTTAAGATTTAAACACATAGAAACATAGATTTTTTGATCTTATAACAGGAGAATTAAAAGAAACTAGTTTCTCAAACATAGTCAAACGATTAGATCTTTGTCAAAGTTTAAAACTTTGACAAAGATTCATAGAGAACTTTGCTCGCAAGGATGTTTGTTCTATAAAACTGATAATAAATAATAATTAAAAATGATAAGGATATGAATGCTATTGAGACACCAACAGAATCAATTGAATTGGAGTGTTACTTTTCAGAGTTCAGAAAAAATACAATAGGTGTAAACCACAATTTTGAATCGGTTTATGGTAAACAGAAACTGCTTTATGCAGACTGGGTTGCCAGCGGAAGATTATACATTCCGATTGAGGATGTCATGCTCAACAAAATCGGTCCGATGATTGCCAATACACATTCATTTTCAAGTCAAACAGGAAAAGCTTCTACGTACGCTTATCAACATGCGAGAGAGATTATTAAGAAACATGTTAATGCCAATGATCAAGACGTTTTAGTAACAACAGGAACCGGAATGACGGCTGCTTTATCTAAACTGCAGCGTATTATAGGTTTGCGAAAAAATGCAGAAGAAAAAGACAGACCAGTAGTTTTTATCACGCATATGGAACACCATTCTAATCAAGTTCCGTGGTATGAAATCAATGCCGATGTAGTTATTCTGCCTTCTGATGAAAACAATTTGGTTGATCCTGAAATTCTTTCATTAGAAATAAAAAAATATGTAGACAGAAGTTTAAAAATAGGTTCGTTTACGGCCTGTTCGAACGTAACAGGAATTATTACGCTTTACCACCAATTAGCCAAAATCATGCACCAGAACGGCGGATTGTGTTTTGTAGATTTTGCAGCTTCGGCACCTTATGTTAAAATCGATATGCATCCAAAAGATCCTGAACAGCAATTGGACGCGATTTTCTTTTCGCCTCATAAATTCCTCGGCGGACCCGGAACTTGCGGTGTTTTGGTTTTCAACGAAAAATTATACCAATCTGATTTTCCAGATAATCCTGGCGGCGGTAATGTAAAATGGACAAATCCACTTGGGAATTATTGTTACAGCGATGTTATAGAAGTTAGGGAAGATGGCGGCACTCCAGGTTTTCTGCAAGTAATGAGAACAGCTTTGGCTTTACAATTAAAAGATCAAATGGGAGTGGAGCAGATTGCAAAAAGAGAAAAAGAACTTTTGAGTCTCTGTTTTTCTAAACTTCAAAAAATACAAGGTTTGTCAATTTTGGGTGATCTTAAAAGTGATAGAATCGGCTGTGTTTCGTTTGTGATTGAAGATATTCATTACAATTTAATCGTAAGACTTTTAAATGATCGTTTCGGAATTCAGACACGCGGAGGCTGGTCTTGCGCGAGTACTTATGCGCATTATTTATTCAATATTGATGAAAAACGTTCTAAAGCAATTACAAGTGAATTATTAGAGAAAAATCAAACCAACAAACCAGGCTGGGTTCGTTTGTCATTGCATCCCATTATGACCGACGCGGAACTTTTGTTTGTTTGTAATGCAATTGAACAAGTGGCCTTAAACTACAAAAAATGGGAGAAAGATTATCGCTATAATAAAGCTGCAAATGAATTTGAAAACATTCATACAGAAGAAAATATTAAAGAAGAAGTTCAAGAATGGTTTAAACTTGGGTAATTTCTTTTCCTAAATTTTATGATAAAAATTGCAGCTTTAAACCAGACAGGCTTTTAAAACCTGTCTGGTTTCGAGTTGCAGCTATGTTTGTTTAAACCAAGTGAAACGCCTTTTTAAACACAAAGAAAAACTATGAATCTATGTGTTTAAAAATATCTTACTAATCACTTAAATCTGTGGCTATAAATAAAAAAAATAAATGAAAACAATTCCAAGAAGAATAGTAACAGGTTTACGAAATGGAAAATCAATAATAGAACAAGATGCAATCGTAACCAATGTGTCAGAACATTTTCCGGGATTAATTATTTCTGATATTTGGTCAACTGACAGTACACCTGCAAAATTCGAAGAAAAAAGTATAGAAAATACCGCTTTTCCAAATACGCCCAAAAACGGAAGTTATTTTCGCTACGTACAAATTCCGCCCGATAAAGATTTAGGAATTGTGGCTACTGAAGGACAACCGCATCCTTTGATGCATCAGACCGATACTTTAGATTATATCATAATTATTTCGGGCGAAATTTATTTAATAGTCGATGAAGAAGAAACCTTATTGAAAGCTGGAGATATTGTAATTCAGCGTGGTACAAATCATGCTTGGAGCAATCGTTCCGAATTTCCGTGTATCCAATTAGCCATATTATTAGATGCAAAACAAGACTAAAATTGAAGAAAAAAGAAGCTAAAATCGACAGCAATCGTTATAGTAGTCTATAATTTTGATAGGATAATAAAAGTTTTAATGATTTATGCTTTAAAATTAAAATTAACTATTTAAATTTGCAGCCACAATGAGAAATAATAGCCTGAATATGAAGAATTATTATAACAGCTGTACAATGATGTGCTGTGATGCAGTTATG
This sequence comes from Flavobacterium artemisiae, assembly GCF_042678225.1. NCBI lineage: Bacteria > Pseudomonadati > Bacteroidota > Flavobacteriia > Flavobacteriales > Flavobacteriaceae > Flavobacterium > Flavobacterium artemisiae. The sequence goes on from NZ_JBHUDZ010000008.1 coordinate 32,785, forward strand.
AAATTTTCTGATTTGGCTTCGATATAAATGATATTATGTATTTCAAAAAGCCTTTCATAAAATCTGAAAGGCTTTTTTGTTTTGTAAATCTGAATAACAAATGATTGAATTAAAAAATGTAACCAAAACGTTTCATCAAAAAGACAGAATAGTTTCGGCTTTGTCTGATGTTTCGCTTACGGTGCCGCCGGGGAAAATCTTTGGCGTTATTGGTACTTCGGGTGCCGGAAAAAGTACTTTGATTCGTTGTGTCAATTTATTAGAAAGACCAACATCGGGCGAAATTATCGTAGATGGAAAAGCATTAATGCAATTGTCAAACGCACAATTGGCGATTGAACGAAGACAAATCGGAATGATTTTTCAGCATTTCAATTTACTTTCTTCAAGAACCGTTTTCGAGAATGTAGCTTTTCCGCTGGAATTGGTCGGAACTTCAAAAAGTGAAATTAAAACACGCGTTTCAGAATTACTGCAATTGGTAGGTTTGGCAGAAAAAGCAAACGATTATCCTGCAAGTCTTTCGGGAGGGCAGAAACAAAGAGTTGCCATTGCGAGAACTTTAGCCAATAATCCGAAAGTATTGTTGTGTGATGAGGCAACAAGCGCTTTAGATCCTGCAACGACACGTTCTATTTTAAATTTATTGAAGGACATCAATAAACGTTTAAATATCACCGTTTTATTGATTACACACCAAATGGAAGTTGTAAAATCTATCTGTGATGAGGTTGCCGTAATCAGCCATGGAAAATTAATAGAGCAGGGAAGTGTAGGCGAAATCTTTGCCGACCCAAAACACGAATTGACTAGAGAATTTATTTCTTCTTCGCTTCATATTGATGTTCCTGCGGTTTATCAGGAAAAATTACAAAAAGAAGATAACGGAAATCTGAATCCGTTATTGAAATTAGAAATGACAGGAAAATCAGTAAACGAACCAGTTATTTCAGAAGTTTCAAGGCTTTTTGATACCGATTTCAAAATCGTAAGCGCACAAATGGATCAGGCGGGAGACGTTAATTTTGGTGTAATGCTGATCGAACTTTCAGGAAAACGCGAGAATTATGATGCGGCGATTCAATATTTTAATTCAAAACATATTAAAACAGAAATTATAGGTTATGTCTGATTCGATTATAGATTTATTGTTAAAAGGAACATGGGAAACCATTGTTATGACCTTTGTATCGGGCTTTTTTGGTTTTTTTATTGGTCTTCCAACAGGAATTTTACTTTTCCTGACCCGTAAAAATCAAATATTAGAACAGCCTGTTTTAAACAGAACAGTATCATTTTTAGTAAATGTTTTTCGTTCAATCCCATTTATTATTTTGATTGTTTGGATGATTCCGTTTACGCGTGCCATTGTTGGAACTTCAATAGGTGTCAGCGCCGCTTTGGTTCCGCTGAGCATTGGTGCAGCGCCTTTTATCGCTCGTTTGGTAGAAAATAGTTTATTAAGTCTTCCTTCTGGATTAATTGAGGCTGCAAGAGCTTTGGGAGCAACGCCGTTTCAAATTGTTTACAAAGTATTATTACCAGAAGCTTTGCCATCTTTAATAAATGCCGCATCAATTACTTTAATCACATTGGTAGGATATTCTGCAATGGGCGGTGCCGTTGGAGCGGGAGGTTTAGGACAAGTTGGATATCAATACGGTTATATTGGTTATGATGCCGTTACGATGAATTCGGTATTGATTTTATTGGTCATTTTGGTATTCTTGATTCAGTTTGTTGGGGATTTTTTATCGAAGCGATTTGATCATAGGTAATTAGATAATTAGATAATTAGTCAATTAGATAATAGAAAATAGATAATAGAAAATAGAAAATAGAGAATAGAGAATTGTAAATAAATATATCTTATGAAATTTAAAATTTTAAAAACAGCTGGACTTTTAGCTTTAGCATTGGTTTTATCAAATTGCGGAAGCGATAAAAAAAATGATCCGCATTTTATTAAAGTGGGTGTGGCAACGGGGCCAGAATTAAAAGTGGCCGAAGCGGCAAAAAAAGTAGCCAAAGAAAAATACGGATTAGAAGTAGAATTAGTTTCTTTTAACGATTATGTTATTCCAAACGAAGCTTTAAGCCAAGGAGATATCGATGCCAATGCTTTTCAGCATAAACCGTATATGGACGAACAATCGAAACAGAGAGGTTATAAATTAGCCATTATCGGTAAAACATTCATTTACCCGATTGCAGCTTATTCAAAGAAAATCAAAAACCTTTCGGAACTTAAAAATGAAAGCACGATCATTATTCCAAACGACCCGACAAATGGTGGACGTTCGTTGTTGCTTTTACAGAAAAACGGTTTGCTGAAACTAAAAGACGGAGTTGGTTTACTGCCAAAAGTTACTGATATCGTAAGCAATCCTAAAAACTTGAAAATTTTAGAATTAGAAGCACCTCAATTGCCTCGTGCTTTAGATGATGAAAATGTTTCAATCGCGATTATCAATAATACATTTGCTTCTGCTGCAGGATTGGTTCCTTCTCACGATGCTTTGTTTGTTGAAGATAAAGATTCACCTTATGTAAATTTAGTGGTAAGCCGTGAAGACAATAAAAACGATGAAAAAGTAAAACAGTTTTTACAGGCTTTTCAATCTCCAGAAGTAGAAAAAGCTGCCGAAGAACAATTTAAAGGCGGTGCTGTAAAAGGCTGGTAAAATAAAATAGATTAAAAACAAAAAACGTCTGTAAATTTTTAGGTTTACGGACGTTTTTATTTCCAATTAATTGTCGATTTTAATTGTGTATTTTTAGGTTACGAGAGAACTGGCTCCGCAGCAATTTGAGTTGATTTTTGAGTAAAATTTAAAGTAAGCAAATCTAAATCCCCATAGAAAAATGTATCCAGAACTTGTTGAAAAACAGGATCTGCATTTTCTACCTGAACAAAAAGACTCATAGAAGAACGAAGTTTTCTTGAATCTAATTCTCCAAGAATATTCTCTGCTGATTTTTTACTTAAAGTCAAAAGCAGTTTCGAAATTTCGATCAAATGTTTTGATAAAATAGGATGATTTAAAAAAGCAGTGGCTTCTTCTAAATCTGCTACTGCATAATAATCAGAGAGTGTGCTTTTGCCCAATCCTTTTATTTGAGGAAATATAAACCACATCCAGTTGGTTTGTTTTTTACCCTTTTTTATTTCAGAAAAAGCAGTTAGATAGAGTTTGTTTTGTGCATCTAAAAAGCGTGTCAAATCATTTTTTGCGTAAATCATCTTTTGATTATGGTATTAAATGGTTCGTAATTTTGAGAAAGCAATTATGAATTTCTTTACCCAAAAGTAGACGGACAGTGCTTGCTTTTAGTTATACAATTTTCTTCCGTTTTTATATAATTACAATTTTAGTGAAATGATAATTATATAAAACGTAGCTATAGATTTTAACCGATTGAAAAAGATGCTTTTATAGAATCAACAAACAAATTTATAATTAAAAAATCCGTATAAATCCGCGTCTTCGCGATAGCGAATCCGCCCAATCCGCGTTCAAAATTGATAGTAAAAAATTAATACTGACGAACAATCTCAGACCGATGCTGTTTTCCCCAAGCAATCATCGCCTCAATAACAGGCGCAAAAGTTTTGCAGTAGGGCGTAGATACATATTTTACCTGAATTTCGGCATCACGGTCTTCAATACGTTCAATCATCATATTGAGTTCCATATCTTTAAGTTCGCGCGAAAGCATGCGTGTAGTAATGCCCGGAATCGAACGTTCGATTTCTCTAAAACGATGATTTCCGTTACAGATCGAATTTATGATCGGCAGTTTCCATTTACCGCCCAAAACATGCAGCGTGTCCTGAAGCGCTTGTACTTCTTCTTTTTGATTTCTTTCCATGATTAAAAAATTACTTTGGTATACTCCGTGATACTGGTTACAAAGTTATACCATTTTGGATTTAAATTTGTCAAATAATTTTAAAATAAATTCAAAATGAATACTTCAAAAAACAAAATAGTAGTAATAACAGGAGGAAACAGCGGTATTGGCTACGCGACAGCTAAACAATTTAAAGCCGAAGGCGCAACTGTAATAATTACCGGAAGAAGAAAAGACGCAATCGAAAAAGCTGCTTTAGAATTAGACGCGATTCCGTTTGTAGCCGATCAATCTAAAGTTTCGGATATCGAAAAACTAGCCGGCCAGATAAAAACCGATTATGGTTCGATTGATACCTTATTTATCAATGCTGGAATTGCAGGTTTAGGCACCATCGAACAAACCTCAGAAGAGTTGTTTGACAATATAATGAATGTGAATCTAAAAGGTGCATTTTTTACGTTAAGTAACTTTGTACCAATGCTCAAAGATGGTGCTTCGGTAGTATTTCTTTCTTCAAACACTGCAAGTATGCCAGGGCCGGGATCATCGGTTTATTCGGCTAGTAAAACAGCTTTAAATTCTGTAATGAAATCGGCTGCAGTAGAATTAGCACCTAGAAAAATCAGAGTAAATTCGGTTAGTCCCGGACCGACAGAAACCGAAGTAATGAACAAAGTAGGACTTGACTCCGAAACCGTTAAAAACATTATGGATGTTGTAATAGAAAAAGTCCCGCTAAAACAAATGGGAAAATCAGAAGATGTTGCTAAAATGGTTTCGTATTTAAGCAGTGATGCGGCTGTTTTTATAACAGGTTCCGATTTTATTATGGACGGAGGAATGGTTTTAGTCTAAGGTGCTGAGATTCTAAGCTACTAATTTGCTGAGCTTTAAAGTTTTTTAATATCAAATACAAAAAATAAAAGCGATCCGTTTAAGATCGCTTTTTTTAAGGCATATAAGTTTAATTTAAAAAACAAGATTTAGAAATGATAAATGCAACATGCTCCAAAAACTACTCCATCTGCATTTACTCCATTCCTAAAGCCGTTTTGTATATGTACGATAAGTTGGATGTTTTGGATTTTGTTTTTTTGTGAAAAAAATCATAATATTTTGATTTCTAAATAATTTACGTTTTGGGGTAACTTTCTCAAAGTTTCATTAGAAACTTAAAATAAAAACTCGGTAACTTAGTATCTTAGCATTTCAGTAACTAAGTTTCTAATAATCTAAGTAACTTAGCATCTCAGTAACTCAGCATCTTAGAATCTTAAAAAAAAAATGACCATCCAGCAGTTAAAATATATTGTTGCCTTAGACGAAGAACGCCATTTTGCAAGAGCGGCTGAAGTTTGTATGGTAACGCAGCCTGGACTTACGATTCAGTTAAAAAATCTGGAAGAAGAAATTGGAATCAAGATTTTTGATCGAAATAAAGTGCCACTTACTCCAACCGTTTTAGGAATTGAAATTATCAATAAAGCCAAAAAAATTCTTCGAGAAGTCGATGAAATTCGTGATTTTGTGATCAACGAAAAAAATCTGCTGGAAGGAGAGTTGAAGCTTGGTATTATTTCTACGCTATCGCCTTATTTAATTCCGCTGTTTATTCAGGCCATGAAAGAAGCGGCGCCAAAAGTGCATTTTATAATTAAAGAGGGTTACACCGGACACTTAATGAGGGATTTAGAAAACGGCGCTATTGACGTTGCGATTATGGCGACGCCAACCGGAAATCCGAATTTAATTGAGCATGTTATTTTTAAAGAACCTTTTGTAGCGTATTTAAATCAATCGCACCCAATGGCGAATGATGAATTTTACGAAATGCAGCCCGGCGACAAAACCGAATTATTACTCCTGCATCACGAATATTGCTACAACGCACAATTGCTTGACATTTGCGGACTAAAAACGTCAGACAAAATAAAAGAGCAGTTTACATACGATATCAATTCTATAGAAACCTTAAAAAATCTGGTTCGCGCGCATTTAGGATTTGCGATTATTCCGAAACTTTCGACCTTAAACGAAACAGGCGGACTTTTTAAACCTTTCAAAGAGCCGGTTCCCGTAAGAGAAATCAGCCTTGTAGTTTCCGATTCTTTCTCCAAGAAATTATTGCTCGAAAAAATGAACGAAGCCATCTGGAACTGCCTTCCCGAATCACTTAAAAAAGATTTTAATTACAGAAAAATCCGCTGGAATGATTCGCCTTATTTTATTAAGGCGGTAAGTAAGGTTTCTTAAAATTCAATATTTGAAAAAATTCCAATTACACATAATCTTGTCATCCTGACGAAGGAAGGATCTTCGCCAGTAGCTCTACAAAGATTGTCGATTCTAATTGCGGAGCTACTGGCGAAGATTCCTCGTTCCTCGGAATGACAAAACTTGAGTAAAAATTAAAATTAAAAATTCCAATTACACGCAATCTTGTCATTTCGACCGAAGGGAGAAATCGCACTAGAATTTCCGCAAAGAAAATCAGCAATCTTTGTGGTTACGAGTGTGATTTCTCCCTTCGGTCGAAATGACAAGAAAAACTTGGAATTTGGAATTTAAAAATAATTGGAATTTATTTTCTCGAAGCCTCAATAATCACATTCGCCACTTTCTCAGGCTGTGAAATAAACACCACATGGCTTCCTTTAATTTCAGTGATTTTAGTGTTTGAACGTTTGTACATAGCGTACTGAATACTCGGAACTATACTTTTATCCTCAGTCGCTACGATTCCGTAAGAAGGTTTAGTTCTCCAAGCCGCTTTTGTGATCGGTGTTAAAAAACCTTTAGCATAAAAAGCACCTTGCGAAGCATACATAAAATCGGCATCTTCTTTGCTTAAATCCCCTGCAAAACCAGCGTGGAATTTCGCTTTATCATAATACGCGATTCCTTTATCGTCTGGATTCAATACACCATTTTCTGGAGCTGGAGGCGCAGTTTGAAGCCATTGAACAGAATTTTCGCCATTATCAGGCTGTAAAGCCGCAACATAAACCAATTCCGCAACTTTTGGATGATTACCAGCCTCAGTAATTACCGTTCCGCCCCAAGAATGTCCTACCAAAATTGTTGGTCCGTCTTGTTTGTCCAAAGCCAAGTTTGTTGCTCTCACATCATCTTCCAAAGAACTCAACGGATTCTGAACGATGGTTACATTATAGCCTTTCTTAGTTAGAATCTGGTACAAACCTTTCCATCCCGAACCGTCTGCAAAAGCGCCATGTACTAATACTACGTTTTTAATTTGTGGCGCTGTTTTTTGCGCGTTTACATTTACTGATGTTAATAATAAACTAAAGATTATTGCTGCGAATGCTAAATAGCTTTTATATAGTGTTTTCATGATTTTAAATATTTTAGATTTTAGATTAATTAGAAATTCCAATACAAAAATTCCAAATTCCAATTTTCCATTCAGAGTTTGGAATTTGGGATTTTAAAAATTTGGAATTTATTTAAAGTAAAGTGATTGATAAAGTAATCTCAGTGTTTAATAACTTAGAAATAGGACAAATCTCTTTTGCTTTTTGTGCTGTTTGCTGAAAAACTTCTTCAGAGATTCCAGGAACTTTTCCGGTAAGTTCTAACTGAATTAAAGTGATTGTTCCGTCTTCAAAAGTTACTTTAGCGGTTGTGTCTAAATCTTCTGGAACAAAACCAGCTTCTGATAATAAAAAGCTTAACTGCATGGTAAAACAGCCAGAATGTGCTGCTGCGATTAATTCTTCAGGATTGGTTCCAACACCTTGCTCGAAACGAGTTTTAAAAGACAATTGTGCATTATCCAAAGTTGTGCTTTGTGTACTAATGGTTCCTTTTCCTTCCATTCCTGTACCTTTCCAGTTTGCGTTTGCTCTTCTTGTAAATTTCATGATTTCTATTTTTTATGATTAATTTTTAGATGATCAAATCATTTCTTTGATTTTGATGAGACAAAGGTATAGGGAAGGTGTTTATTAATCAAATTAATAATTTTTTGTTGTTATAAAATTTTTTTATAATTATTGATTTTATGAAATGAAAATATTGTTGTCTAATGAAATAAAAAAGCGCAAACTCCAAAGAGATGCGCTTTTTTATTTTTTAAAATATTTATATTATTTAGTTTCTTTTATGTCTATAAACTTCTTCATGATCACGAATCTAAACTATCAGTAACGATTTAGTATTACTTTTTTGATGCAATTATTTCTTTTAATTTTTCATTTTCTTCTATCATCGCTTGTAAATCATTTTTTGCAGAAAGAAGTTCATTAGTCTTAATGAGTAATAATTCCTCTTTCATTGAAGCTAAATCTTTAGTAGTGTGTTCTAATATTAAGTTAAGTTCATCTTTATATGCCATAAATGGTTCGTAAAGCCAATGATATGCATTTCCTATAGCACCATGAAATAATCGTAATTTTGGATTTCGATCGTTTGAACCTGCAGTTAATATGTGTTCAAGGGATATTCCTGGATATGGATCTATATAATAAATTACTTTAATACCTAATTGATATGCTTTCTTTGAGCATAATTCACATGGACTGGCTGTTGTAAATAGTTTACCATTCAAAATTCCTTGTCCTCCATATTTTGAAATCTGTAAAAAAGCACTTTCTTCTGCATGTAAAGACCTAGTATGTACTTGGTTTTTTCCATCAGAGTATGAGTTTATTAAGCCCTTGAAACAGAAACAAAGATTTCTTCCTTTTAAATCTTTTCGTTTCTCTTCAACTCTTGTATTATTATAGTTATCCTTAAAAGTTTTTTGAAACTCAGGGTTCGATTTTTCATAGGTTGTAAAAGCATCATAATCATCTTTACCTGACAATAAATCATCTGCGTTTCTCAATGCGCAAGGCACTTGACCTTCAGGTGTATTATTCCATCCAATCGCCTTTATTGCATAATTTTCATCTGTAATTGCAGCTCCAACTTGTCTCGATATACAACCTGAATTATATTTAGCTGTGAAAGCAAGTTGCATACATCTTTCTTCTGGAGAGGGTGTTACAATTCCAGGTTGATCAATTAAAGATAAAAATTTCAGAAGTTGCATTTGCCAAGAAAAGTATGGAGATACATTTTCATTTTTTAAGTTAACTTGTTCATTTAATTCATCGATCTCTTTGTAGTCTTTAAAAGCTAAATGAATATCAGCATTTTGAATGCATTGGGAAACATTTTGCTTATAAAAGTCTTTTGCTTTTGCTCCATTGTACTCTTCTGAAATTAGTTTATGCACGTCTATCTGTTCATCTTTTTCGTATCTTTTTTTAATTACTTCTTCTCTTATCTCTTCCGTTCGATTTACTGCAATTGTATAGAATGCTGAAAATCGTTGTCTAAAAAACATAATTTCTAGTGGATTTCTTAATGAATCTATAACAATTTCAGTAACAGTTTTATCTTTTTTGCTTTTTCTTGTAAAAGATTTAATAATATCATTTATTAATATTACAACAGCGAAAACATTATCTAAATTAAAGTTGGTTGAATCATTGTAGTGACTTGATTTTCTAAGATTATTACCTATAATTTGTAATAACTTATTACGCTTTACAGTCGAGTGTATTTCAAGAATATTAAAGAAATTGTCTGATAAATTTTGAAATTCCTGTGAAATGTAAAGTTCTTTTAAATGATCCGCTTTTTCATTTTTCCTGCGATTCTTCCAAATTGTATTTATTTTATTGTGAAGTGATTGGAATTCATCTTTGCACTTCTGTAAATGTTTAATTTCATCTTCAAAATTGCAAAGATGTTCGAGATTGCTTTTAGCAAAATCTTCTTTTAATCTACTTCCTTTTAAAAAATCTATTAACGAATCGTGATCTTTGAGCAAAATATAGAGAAAGAGTATCTTTTTATATGAAATCAATATATGAGGTTTAAAATTTTCCCTAGAATATTCGTAAACAATTCTATACTTCCTATATGAATTATGAGAAATATTTGATGTATCAGGATGCCTAAAAATTGCGTTATCATCAGTCCATCCTTGTATTAACCTTTCTGCTACCTCACTACATCCAGATCCTTTTCGTCCAGTTAAAGCTAATATTGTAAAGCTTTTTCTAAGTTCATATATTTTCTCAATATTCATTTTATATTTTATTTGTGTTTTGATAAAATTATAAATTTTTATTTAACAATAAAAAAAACATATGTGTAGTTTTATTGGATTTAATTTAAGTATAAAATAATTTTTTAAAGTTTTATTGTGTAAATCTGTAAATTTATATATCATAATAAAAAACAAAACCCTCAATCTTCTTAAAGATCAAGGGTTTAAATTTTTCAAAAGATAAACCTTATTCCAAATCCAGATACGGATTTAAAGTTTCGGCTAATTCATTCAACCAAATGAAACAGTCTCTTAGTGCCTTTTCGGTTGTGAAGTTTTGGTCGTTCATGGCATTTAGAGCGAGGTTAAAATTTACCATTCGTAATGCTTTCGCCATAGACATAGGATCAATTCTGTCATTGAAAAAATCCAAAAGCCTGATTTCAGCTTCTTTTGAAAGGGTGTTGGTACTCATAAGCTTTGTGTTTAGGAAAAAAGAACCCGCACAGCTAAGGTGTCCTACGCCACAAAGAGCGTTACGGTTGTTTCCAATACCGCCACCATACCGCACGGGCAAAAATTTTTTTGATTTCATTGTACTTTGTGTTTAGGACTCCAAAGATATCAAAAAAAGCATTTAATATAGTATTTTTCTTATAATTTTTAAAGAAGTATTCTGAGTACTTGGAAACAAAGTTATTAAAAATTTAACTGCTATTTAATCCCAAAGACTGCAATCACGATAACTATCGGGAACGCAAAGGTCGCAAAGTTATTATTTACAAAGCTTTGCGAACTTCGCGCATTTAGATTAAAAAAACCTTTGCGCTCTTTGCGGCTAAAAAAACAAAGTAGTTAAAAATCCACACTCCAAGCATTGTCCATTTCATCCCGAACTTTGTCCGTTTCACCTATTTTCTGATTCCGCAAGAATCATTACAGATATACTTTTGACTCAGAAATTAACTGATAACAAATAATTTAAATCAAAAGTTATGGAAACTAAAAAACAAAAAACATGGGTAGTAATCGCAATAATCATTTTAGGAATCATCGCCTTTTTGGTTCCGAATCAAATTGCGGCGCAGACAGGAGTAAAGAGAACCAATCTTCAACAACACGATCTTAGTGTTTCAGGACGCGAAATGGTTCAGGCGCGAATTGACTTTGAAAAACACAGCGCTTTCGGCTATCATTCTCATCCCGGCGAAGAAATTATTTATGTAATCGAAGGAACATTAGAATATCAAATCGAAGGCGAAAAACCAGTAACGCTAAAAGCTGGCGAAGTACTTTTTATTCCAGCAGGAAAATTTCATTCGGCAAAAAATAATACGAATCTAAATGCGGCAGAACTCGCAACTTATATAGTAGAAAAAGGAAAACCTATTTTGAAGATGAAATAAATTTTAGGTTTCAAGTTTTAGGTTTCAGGTTTCAAGTTGAAATGCTGTGTGTAATTAACCGCAATGTTCGCAAAGGTTTACGCAATGTTCGCAAAGTTTATTCTCCCGCAGATTTGGGAGATTTAGCAGATAAAGTAAAAAATCTGCTGATCTGCAAAATCTGCGAGAAAAAAATAAATCCTTTTAATCATTGGAATCTTGGAATATTTAACCGCAAAGTTTTTGTTTCACGCAGATTTAAAAAGATTTTGGCAGATTATGCTGATTGAATATAAAATAATCTGCCAGAAAAAATAAATCCTTTCAATCAGTGGAATCTGTGGCATATTTAACCGAAAAGTTTTTGTTTCACGCAGATTTAAAAAGATTTTGGCAGATCATGCTGATTGAATCTAAAAAATCTGCGAGAAAAAGAAATCCTTTTAATCATTGGAATCTGTGGTATATTTAACCGCAAAGTTCGCAAAGTTTATTTTAATGAGCACACAAAGCTTTGCGTTCTTAGCGCTTTTAGTAAGCCTTCAAAGTAAAAAACCTTTGCGTGCTTTGCGTTAAAAAAAACAACCCAAACTTCTGTCCAGTTCAACCTTTAATTTGTCCGCTTGACCTTTTTTCTCCTTTCAAAACGAGGCTTCTCAAAATACCTTTGACAAAGAAATTAACTAATCAAATAATCTATAAAACAATAAATTATGAAAACGATACAAAACACAACAAACAAGATTTTACGCCAATTTATTCTAATGGCAATCCTATTATTAAGCGTAAACTTTAGCAACGCACAATCAGAAAATCCGCTTGGGACTTTCAAACAAATCAATGCCGGATTATTAAATGTAGGTTACGCCGAAGCAGGGCCACAAAACGGAACAACAGTAGTCTTGCTTCACGGCTGGCCTTACGATATTCACAGTTATAATGAAGTGGTGCCGCAATTGGTTTCAAAAGGATATCACGTTATCACGCCATACTTACGCGGCTTCGGAACGACTCGTTTTCTTTCTGACCAAACTTTCAGAAACGGACAACAAGCCGCTCTAGCACAAGATGTAATTGATTTAATGGATGCTTTAAAAATCAAAAAAGCCGTTATCGGCGGTTTCGACTGGGGTGCGAGAACTGCGGTTGCCGTTGCAGCGCTTTGGCCAGAACGTGTACAAGGTTTGGTTTCGGTAAGCGGTTATATTGTAGTAAATCTGGAAGCCAACCAAAAACCGCTTCTTCCGACTGCTGAATACGGCTGGTGGTACCAATATTATTTTGCTACAGAAAGAGGGCAGGCGGGTTACACCCAAAACACTAACGAATTCAATAAATTAATCTGGAAACTGGCTTCTCCAAAATGGAATTTCGATGACAAAACATACAATCAAACGGCACAGTCTTTTGACAATCCAGATCACGTAGCAATCGTAATTCATAATTACAGATGGCGTTTGTCGCTTGCAAAAGGTGAATCTAAATACGATGCTTTAGAAAAAAAATTGGCTGCAAGACCTTCAATTTCAATACCAACAATCACCATTGCCAGCAATTTTGACGGTGCCAACGCAGACGGAAAAGCATATGCCAACAAATTTACAGGTAAATACAATCACCGAATTTTAAAAGACATCGGGCATAATGTACCGCAAGAAGATCCGAAAGCTTTTGCTCAGGCGATTATTGATGTAGTGGGGGAATTGAGATAATTAGATAATTTGTCAATTAGATAATTAGTAAATCTCAAATTCTAAAAATCCTTCGACTTTGCTCAGGAGGTCAAAATGTAAATCAATCTCTAAAATTTAAACACATAGAATCATAGTTTATCGAAGCGGTTAAAAAGGCGTTTCACTTATTTAAACAAACATAGCCGATGTGGAATTCTTTGCGAAAAGCTTTGTCAAAGTTTTAAACTTTGACAAAGCTGCCTAAAAGACCCAGCTAAGTGTGAGAAACGAGTTTCTTTTTTATTCTCTTTTAATGAAAAATAAAAAACCTATGTTTCTATGTGTTTAAAAAATCAATGCAATATTAATCACAATCTCAATATCAAAAATTAAAATCAATCATAATTTTTTAAACAATCTAAAATCAACAATCTAAATTCTAAAATTTAAAAAACTCATGGAAACAAAAATCTTATACACAGGAAAAACACACACTACAGGCGGTAGAAATGGAGCTTCTCAAAGTTCAGACTTAAATTTGGATATCAAACTAACTCCTCCGGGAAGTGCGGGTTCTGGAACCAATCCAGAGCAATTGTTTGCGGCGGGATGGTCGGCTTGTTTTATCGGCGCAATGGGATTTGCAGCTGCGAAATTAAATGTAAAACTTCCGGCAGAAACGGCTGTCGATGCTTCGGTGGATTTGTGTCTGACAGGAAGTGAATATTCGCTTCAGGCAAAATTAGACATCAGTCTTCCAGGAATTGATTACGAAACTGCCAGACAAATTGTAGCAGGCGCGCATCAAACTTGTCCGTATTCTAAGGCGACAAGAGGAAATATTGATGTAGAATTCAATATTCTTTAAAACTGTTAATCCTGCAAGGTTTTCAAAACCTTGCAGGTTTGTCGTATTACCTGAGAAAAATATTCCTATAAGGTTTTGGAACCTTGCAGGTTTGCCGTATTACCTAAAAAAATATACCTACAAGGTTTTGAAAACCTTGCAGGAAATTATAAAGAAACTTTATCAAATGAAAAATATAAAAATAATACTCATTTTGGTTGTTCTTTTTCTCTTTCAGGGAAATCGAATTTTTAGTCAAAACGCCAATACTAAAGGTTTTACTCTTTTAGAATTATTCACTTCAGAAGGTTGTTCGAGCTGTCCGCCGGCAGATGAATTGCTCGGAAAAATCGAAAATGAAAACAATAATCAAATCTATATTTTAGCGTATCATGTTGATTATTGGGACAGACAGGGTTGGAAAGATATTTTCAGTCAGCCAAAATTTACCGATCGTCAATACGATTATGCGAAATGGCTTGGGAAAGAACCAATTTACACACCGCAATTTATTGTAAACGGAAAAATCGACGGAATTGGTTCTAACGAAAAAGAAGTTCGGTCTGCGATCAAAAACACAATTTCGAAACCTCAAAATCTAGATTTAACGCTCGATTCCAGTATTTTGAACTCAAAATTAAAGGTTAATTATACGCTTGATAAAGTTTCTAAAAACAATAGACTGTTTGTGGCTGTGGTTCAGAAATCGGCAAAAAGTAATGTAAAAAGAGGCGAAAATGCCAATCGAGTTTTGTCTCATTATCAAATTGTACGCGAATTGCAAAGTATAAATCTGGCTTCAAATGTAAAAGGAAATATGACCTTAAATCTTCCAAAAGATTTTAATGCTAAAGATTTTGAACTTATCGGATTTGTTCAGAATGTTGCTAATGGAGCCGTTTTGGCAATAAATCGAGAAAATTTATAATGGGCTGAAAAAAAATCAAACACATAGAAACATAGGTTTTTATTTTCTTTAAAAGAGTAGGGTCGAGAAACTAGTTTCTCCACAGATAGCTTAAGGTTGGCAGCTTTGTCAAAGTTTAAAACTTTGACAAAGCTTTTCGCAAAGATTTACACAACGTCTATGTTTGTTTAAACAAGTGAAACGCCTTTTCTGGACCTCACATATCTATCCCCGATAGCTATCGGGGCTATGTGTTAAAAAATATTTCGTAAAACAAGCTTCTACATGAAGCTTTTTCGTGTTTGCAAAAGTGAATACTTCAAAACAAAAAATCCTATCTTTGACCAAGAGGATTCTAAAAAAACAAATTATATATGGAAAAAATAAAACGCTTTCAGGTTTCCCAGCGTTTGGTTTGGGGAAGTTCTGTTTTGCTTGCTGTTTTAGCCTCAATTCCCAAATTATTTGATACTTTTTCCAAGCCGTCAGATATTGTAATCAACTCTTCGATTACGTTTTTATTTTCGCTGTTTATCTGGTATTACAATATTTACAGTCTGCCAAAATTTACCACCAAACGCACTTCCAAAAATTTTGTAAACGGCCGATTGTTCGTCAGTGTGATTTTTGGTATCGGTTTCATGGTTTTTCTGGTTGTGGCGCATCAGGAACTTTTTCAGTTTGCACAAATGGACGCGCCGATTATGTTTGAACTTCGCGGGGTTTTGATCAACCTGATCGTTTATATGTTTGTGCATCTGCTTTTTCAAAATTACCAAACCCGACAAATGGGAGTAGAGTTGGAGCGTACAAAAATGCTTAATCTTGGTGCGCAGTACGATCTTTTGAAACAGCAGGTTAATCCGCATTTTTTATTTAATAGTTTGAATACTTTAAAATCGATGGTCGACATCAACGATCCGAACAGCTCTGATTTTATTTTAAAATTATCTGATTTTTATCGTTTTACACTCGAAAGCCGTAAACTGGATTTGATTTTATTGAAAGAAGAAATCGAGATCCTGGATTCGTATGTGTATCTCCTGAAAGCGCGTTTTGAAGAAGGTTTTGAATTGTTGAATGAGGTCGATCAAAAACATTTAAATGTCCAGATTCCGCCTTTTACACTGCAATTGTTAATCGAAAACTGCATCAAACACAATATAGTTTCTTTAGAAAAACCTTTGATTATAAAGCTCTATTCTGAAAATGATTTTATTGTGGTTGAAAATAAGATTCAGCCGAAAAGAGGCGTTTTGTCAACTGGAGTTGGTTTAGACAATATTACACAGCGATTTGCGCATCTCATTCACAAAGAAATAGAAATAGAAAAAAACGAAATCCTTTTTAAAGTAAAAATACCAGCAGTTTATGACAATCATAATAATTGAAGATGAAGTAAAAACCGCCAAAGCATTGGGGCAGTTGATTTTGAGCATTCGTCCCGATGTTCAGATTTTATCTTATATCCAAAGTATTGACGGAGCAATTAGTTATCTTTCTGAAAACGATCAGCCCGATCTTATTTTTATGGATATTCAGCTGGCAGATGGTTTGTCTTTTGAGATTTTTAAAAATGTCGAAGTGGTTTCGCCTGTTATTTTCTGCACCGCTTTTGACGATTATGCAATAGAAGCTTTTAAGTCAAACGGAATTGATTATGTGCTGAAACCTTTTTCGCGCGAAAGTATTGCACAGGCAATGAAGAAAGCTGGAGAGCTGAAGAATTTTTTTCAGCGAAATAACAAGCAGATGCCTGACTTTGATTATCTGTTAACCAAAAGCGGCGAGAACAAAGGAAAAAGCAGTTTTTTGGTTTTCAAAAACAATAAATACCAAACCGTTCTAACAGAAAATATCGCTTATTTTTTCATTAAAAATGAAACGCCGACGATTATGACTTTTGATAAAAATGAATATCAATTGACGCAGTCTTTGGATGATATTTCAAAGTTACTGGCACCGATTCAGTTCTTTAGAATGAACAGACAATATTTGGTGAATTTTTCAGCCATTCGCGAAGCCGAACATTATTTTTCGCGAAAGCTGCTGATTAAACTAACCGTTCCAACAGAAGAAAAATTATTGGTAGGAAAAGAAAAATCAACAGCTTTTTTGAATTGGCTGGAAAACCGATAAGATTTAGTCGGGAATAAAACATTTTAAAGAAAGTACGACTGCTAAAATGCAGCATATTATAAAGACTATTTTTTTCATTTGAATTAAAGTTTAAGATAAAAAAAACAAAATTGCCTAAGATTTGTCTTAGGCAATTTTTGTTTACGTAAAGTTAGTTTACAGATGTCGGGCTGTACGTCGCAGTATATAATTTTCTGTACATGGCGTAAGTTACGCTTACCATTACAAAAGCGATAATCGCATCTATTGCAGCAGAAAAACCTAATACGGCAATTTTTGAAAAGAAAGCGAAAATAATGTCGAAGAATACGCCTGCAAATACCCATTCTTTTAATCGAAGTAATTTGTTTGGAATCAATAAAGTAATTACGCCCGATAATTTGAATACGCCTAAAATGTAAATAAAGTGCGACGGATAACCCAATTGCTGTGTGATTCCCCACACTAATGGATTTCCTGTTAGTTCAAAAAAACCGCTGGCACCAAACCAAAGAGAAGTTAAAATTGCACCTGTCCAATAAATTGTTTTTGTTGTTTTTGAGTTCATGATTTTTGATTTTAAGTTATTTAACGAGACAAAGGTGCGTCGAAACAACTCGCCATCATATCAGAAAAATAGTGAAGCGGACAAAGTTGGGGTTTAAGTGGACAGTTGTTGATTTTAGATTTTTAGACTGTAGATTTTAGAATATAGAATATAGAATATAGAATATAGATTTTAGAATGTGGATTTTAGATTTTAGAATATAGATTTTAGATTTTAGCGTGATAGCTATTGGTATTGAAAATTGTAATTGAATTTGATTTTTGATATTGTAATTGATTTTGCAACACATAGAAACATAGATTTTTAGAATTATAAAAAAGGAGTATTAAAAAGAAACTCGTTTCTCACACATAGCTGGGGCGTATGCAACTTTGTCAAAGTTTTAAACTTTGACAAAGCTTTGTGCAAAGAAAAGCAAGTCTTGCTATGTTTGTTTAAATAAGTGAAACGCCTTTTACCACTCCTAAAAATCTATGATTCTATGTGTTTAAATTTTATTCAAAGTTTCAAGTTTTCACTTATAACCCCTAACTTTTAACTTCTAACCCCTAACTTTTCTACGATTAAAATCCACTTCAGAAATAATTGTGGCTGCAAAAATTAAGCTTCCGCCGAAGAGTAAGCGCCAGGAAAGATTTTCTCCTAAAATAAAGAAAGCACCGATGGCTCCAAAAACAGGCTCGAATAAATAAATTACCGCCACTCTTTCGGCAGATAAATAGCGCTGTGAAATGTTTGAAACGGTGTACATAAAAGCCGTTGAGAACAAAGCGCAATAAACAACACCGATCCAGAATGTATTTTTTTCTGGAAACCAATCTGCCTGCGAATCTGTAATTGCAAGGCAAAAGGTAAACAAAGCGCAGAAAGAAAACATGGGAACTATAGCATACAAAAGATTCATTTTTGCCGAATGTTTTTCGACCGAAATCAAATAAACAGCAAAACCAAATGCACCAGCAATAGTATATAAATCACCTATGTTTATTTGGAATTTATCGGTTATGGCAATAATAAATAAACCCGTTAAAGCGGTCAAAGCGGCAATCCAGATTTTTAAAGAAGCGTTGGTTTTGTAAATAGCCAATTTTAATAAAGGAATAATAATAACGGTCATTCCGGCAATAAAAGAACATTGCGAAGCATCGGTATGTTTTAGTCCGACCGTTTGAAGCTGTATGCCCAAAAACATCGGAACAGCAAGAATAAAACCTGTTTTTACAGCTTCTTTATTTATGTTTTTAACGTATTTCCAAAAAATGATACTCAAAACAATTACGGCCAATAAAAAACGATAAAATAAAAAGGTATTGGGAGAATAATCGCCGATCGCCAGTTTGGTAATAGAATAGGAGATTCCCCAAAAAGCAGTTCCTAGGATTAATAATAACAGTAAAAGTTGTTGTTTTTTCATCTTTGAAGCTTTTACAGCTTATTTATTTTTAGTGAATTAAGACTTTTTTCATCAATAAATCGGTTTGTTCGTCGTCGCCCAATCTAAAAATGTGTGTGTCAAATTGTACAAAACCGTTTTTGGTGTAAAAACTAGCAGCGCGATAATTTTCTTCCCAAACGCCAAGCCACATATAGGAAGCTTTTAATTCTTTCGCCATTTGTTCTGCCTGTGCGTAAAGTGCCTGCGCGACTTTTTTGCCGTGAAATTCTTTTGCTACATAAATACGCTCAATTTCGAGCGCATCCAAATCTTGTTTTTCGGTTTGTGCTTCTCCCGTATTTAGTTTTAGGTAACCAATCACTTTTTCATCCAAAACTGCCAAATAGAAATAAGAAGACGGATTATTCAATTCTTTGATAAGCTTTTCAGTAGCAAAACTTTGTTCCAAATATTGAATCATATTTTCTTCTGAATTTACTTCGGCAAATGTTTCTGAGAAAGTCTGTCGTCCAATTGACTGTAGTTTTTCTAAATCGTCAATTGAGGCTTTTTTTATTTTTAGATCGTTCATAGTTTTTTATTTGTTTTTTAGGAGTTATTAAAAGAAACTCGTTTTTAAATGTCACATTATTAGTTCCGAAACCTAACAGGTTTTAAAACCTTAGGTTTGCCAACACCTATGTTTGTTTAAATAAGTGAAACGCCTTTTTATCCAGATCTATAATCTATGATTCTATGTGTTTTAAAAATCATTTTAATGCATTAAAACTTGTTTTTTGTTCTTTATAAATGCGTAAATTGCATCAATGGATTTACAGCAAATTAAATATTTTCTAGCGCTTTCCCGCGAACTTCATTTCTGGAATACGGCCGGAAAAATGAATATTACACAATCAGCACTCAGCCGTCAGATTCAGTCTCTTGAAAATCAGCTTGGTGTTCAGCTTTTTGAGCGTAATAAAAGAAATGTCAAACTTACTGCTGCCGGCCAATTTCTAAAAGAAAAATGGGAAGTGGAATTGAGTAAACTCGAATTTATCCATCAATCGGCCCGCCAGATTCAGCTTGGCGAAAGCGGAACAATTACCATTGCACATCCTGATTCTATTTCGGCTTCGATCATGCCCGATATTTTATCTCGTATTTCTGCTGCATATCCAAAACTTAAAATCAAACTCATTCAGGTTTTATATGAACATCAGCAGGAATTTCTGCTCAATTATAAAATTGATCTTGCGATTACGAGAGATATTAATACTTCTCGTGAAATTCAGTCGGAGAAATTTCATACGGATAATTTAGCGATTGTTGTTCCCGAGAATCATCCGTATCAAAAACCCGAAGATCTTACCAAAGAAACACTTGCTTCGCAGAAATTCATTTTACCTACAAATGACGAAGGAAGCAGTTACAGCGATTTAATTCGCCGTTTATTCAATTCTTTTGAAAATGCTCCCGAAGTTTATCTCCATTCTGAATTTGGCTCTGCGATTATTGCTTTGGTTCGAAAAGGACTCGGAATTGCGATTTTGCCCGATTCGTATCTTTTTCATGAAATTCCAGGAATCCGATTTATAAAACTGCCTTTAGAAACCGATTTGTATATCAATTGGAGAACTGAAGATCATAATCCGATTTTGGCCAATGTTCTCAAATTAATTATTCCGTAAACTAAGAACGTAACATTTCAATATGCGGAATTCCGTCTTCGTCGTAAACTTCACCTTGTTCTACAAAGCCTAAAGATTGATAGAATTTGGATAAATGATATTGTGCTCCAATACGAATGGAACCTTTTCCAAATTTTTCTTCACAACCCGAAATAGAAGCTTCCATCAATTTTACGCCTAAACCCAATCCGCGATGTGAGGGTGTAATTACGACTCTTCCGATGGAAATTTCCTGATATGATACTCCTTTTGGAAGCAAACGCGTACAACCCGCAAATTGATTATCAACATAATATAATAAATGAAAACTTTTTTGGTCTTTGTTGTCCAAATCCAAATAGGGACAATTTTGTTCTACAACAAAAACTTCACTTCGTAATCGAAGCATATCGTACATTTCGTGATTGGTTAATTCATCAAATGATTTAATGGAATAGCTGAATGTCATGTTTTATTTTTATTCTTTTTTTGTCAAAGATAAAACAGAGAATAATGTTTAAAAATGCTATTTTTTTATCATGTGATGCTGGAAATGCATTATTGTTTTAATTAGATAATTAGAAAATTAGATAATTGGGGTAATTAGATAATGGATGATTGGTAAAATATATGTTTTTAGATTCTGTATCTCAATATAACCCGTGTTTTCAACCACGGGGACGCAATATAATGACACAATATAATTTCATACAATTATTCCACAGTATTTTACAATACGTTCCCCGCGGTTGAAACCGCGGGCTATGTTTAATTTTGGGTGTATATATTGTGAATTGTTCATAGAATTAAAACAATTCCAATTGATTGTTTGGATTAATGGGTTTGTTTTTTGGAGGTTTTGCGTCTCCGAATACCGTTTTACCGCCGTATTTATAGGATTCAGCTCTTTCTTTTTGAATTAATTCATCTAGATTATTATTGGGTGTAAAACCCTTTTCGGCTTCTATAGAAATTTCAGATAGTTTTCTGATGGCTTCGATTTTGTCTGAGTTTCCAATTTTTGCTCTATTGATTGCTTTTTGCAAAGTAGAAATTGTCTCATCATAAATAGTAATCGGAACAGGAAACGGATGTCCGTCTTTTCCGCCGTGTGCAAAAGAAAAACGTGCAGGATCTTCAAAGCGGGTAGGAGTTCCGTAAATAACTTCGCTTACCAAAGCTAAAGATTGTAACGCCCTTGGTCCCATTCCTTTTAAGAGCAAAAGTTCTTCAAAATCTTCCGGTTTGTTTTCGTGCGTTGTCCACAACATTGCTCCTAGACGTTTCATATTAACATCTTCGAGTCTTACATCATGATGCGAAGGCATAGAAAGATGCTGCATTTCTTTGATGATTTTTGTGGGAGATTCTTTGGTTAATTCCAAGATTCCGTTTCTTGATTTTTCAGCGGTTCCAGCGGTAAGATTTAGAATTGAGCCTTGATTTTCACCGTAAATAAAAGTATGCGGTTCGTTTATAAATGATTGTAAATCTTTAGAATGCCAATGGTATCTTCTGGCAGTTTTGGAGTCTGGATTCATTCCCTGCTGAATCACAGCCCATTGTCCTTTATTATCTACAATAAAATTATGCTGATACAATTGAAATCCGTCCTGAATTGCGGTGTTGTCCACCTTTGCAGTAAGTCGGCTGCAATTGGCGAGATCATTTCCGTCGAGTCCAGTTTTATTACCCACAAACAAAAGTTCCTGCGGCGTTTTCATGGAGTGTTTTCCTTTTCCGCCACAGATATAAATTCCAAGTTCCTGCGAATGCGGATTTACAGCTTTTTTCAATGCTCCTAAAACAGAAGTTGTAATTCCAGACGAATGCCAATCCATGCCCATAACGGCGCCAAAACTTTGAAACCAAAACGGATTGCTTAGTTTTGAAATTACCTCGGAAGTAGAAAATTCTAATGCAATAGTTTCTACAATCGCAAAACCCAATTTTGACATACGGTCGGCAAGCCATAAAGGAACATGGCCATAATGTAAAGGAAGATCTGCCGTACCGGAGCGTTTCATGTAATTTGGGTTTGATGCAAAATTACGGAATTTTTTTTCGGAGAACTGTTAAATGAAAGCTGCAGGAAGCGAATAAATGAAATTGAAATTTTATATAAAAAAAGACGAAACACGTTATGTATTTCGCCTTTATAGAATTATTAAAAAAACTAAAAAAATTAATGAGAAACGGCCTTTAGACCAACAATAGAACCAACCAAAGTAGTTAGAAAAAATAATCTCCAGAAAGCAGCTGGTTCTTTAAAAATAAAAATACCAACCAATACAGTTCCTACAGCCCCAATTCCTGTCCAAACCGCGTAAGCTGTTCCTAATGGAAGTGTTTCTGTAGCTTTCATTAGCAATAACATACTTATAGTTAGAGAAACGAAAAATCCGATATACCAATAGTACATTTCGGTGCCTGTTGTTTCTTTTGCTTTTCCAAGACAAGAAGCGAAAGCTACCTCAAATAGCCCGCCGATGATTAAAATAATCCAGTTCATAACGTTAAAAATTTATGATGCAAAGTTCTTTTATGAAATTGATTTAAAATTTAACAAATGATAAAAAATGAAGTTATTTTAATCTGTTTCGATCAACAGGAAAAATCTAATTTAATATGGATGAAATATTTTTTGCGTATAGATTTTTTTCACGCAGATTTACACAGATTAAAGCAGATTTGTATGGATTTAAATTAATCTGAATTGAATATATAATTTCGATTACTGATTTATTTTAATTCCGCTCGAATTCTGCTTAGACTAACTTGCGTAATTCCTAAATAAGATGCAATATGTCCTAATTGCACTCTTTTAATAATTTCCGAATGATCTTTCATTAATTCCAAATAACGCTCAGAAGCATTTTTGAATTGTCTGGAAATTAATCTTTCTTCGGTTTTGATTAGTTCTTTTTCGGCAAATTTTCTTCCCCAGTTGGCAATGTGAACATCTTCGCTGAACAATTTTCTGAGATTTTCGGTTTTAAGTTCGTACAATTCGCAGTCTTCCAAAAGTTCTATATTTTCGTAACCAGGCTGATCTTCTACATAACTTTTCATTGAAATAACGGTTTCGCCTTCTTTTCCAAACCAAAACGTAACTTCATTATCTCTTTCTACAAAAGCTCTTACCAATCCTTTTTTTATAAAGTAAATATTCGATTCTATTTTATTGGCTTTTAGTAAAATATGCCCTTTCGGGAAAGAAACTTCGGTAACATTATTTTGTAGTGCCAATTTTGACTGATCTGGAAGCTGGTATATGAGGTCAAGGGTTTTGGAAATATCCATCAATGGAGTTTTATTATTTTGAATAAAGGTAAAAAGTAAACGGGAAATGCACGTTGTTTCTATAAAAAAATCCCATTTCAGAATTGAAATGGGATATAAAATCGCCCGCACAAGAAACTAATTCAAAATGTAAAAGCAATTTTTGACCAATATATAAACGCTAATTAATTCCGCCGCCTAAAGCTTTATACAATAATACTTGAGAGTTGGCATTTCGTAATTGAATATCAACAAAGTCAAGTTCTGCCTGCAGTTTGTTTTTTTGTGCATTAATAATTTCTAAATAATTAGCATAACCGCTTAAATACAAATCATTTGAGACATTTACCGCAATTTCGAGATGATCAATTTCTTTCATTTTAAATTTTAAAACATCTTCAAAAGCTTCATTTCTATGCAATAAAGCGCTTAATTCGTTAAAAGCCGTTGTAACCGAATTTTGATATTGAAGAAAAGAGATTTCCTGTTTTCTGTTCGAAACATAAAACTCTTGTTTTATTTGTCCTTTATTGAAAACAGGAGCCGTTAATCCGCCTAATAATTGCCAGGCGAAAGAACCTGCGTCAAAAATAGTGCTGAACGAAAAAGAGTTAAAACCTGCATAACCTCCCAAATTCAAAGTCGGAAAAAAGGCTGCACGAGCCGATTTAGCGTCCGCATTGCTTGCTAGTAATTCAAAATAAGCTTCAGATACGTCTGGTCTTTTATGAATGATCGAATCGACACTTATCTTTTGATTTAAGACTTCTAAATGTCCAGACAAGAAATCGTTGCTTCTGTCGATTTTTCCTCCGTATTCCCCTAAAAGTGTTAATAAAGCTTTTTCGGTTTGATCGATGCTTAAGTTAAGTTCCGAAGCTTCGGCATGAATATTATTATTTTGTGCATTAAATTGTTGTACCGCTAATTCTGTAGCTTTACCAACCGATCTTTGTGCCGAAACGATATCCAATGCTCTTTCCTGCGTTTTTAAGTTGTCATTGTAAATTAAAGCTTGTTTGTCGAGCGCAATTAGTTTAAAATACAAATCGGCAACATCGCCAAGAAGTCTTGTCTGTAATAATCGCATTCCTTGCTGTGAAGCAAAAAAACGTTGTTGTGCCGCTTTTTTGCGATTGCTTAGTTTTCCCCAAATATCAGCTTCCCACGAAACTTTTCCGCCTAAAAATAAGTTTGGCGTCACGTCTTCGTTGATTCTTTGTTTTTCTGTAATATTCTGAGAAAAATTAGTATCATAATTTCCAACACCATCCATTGTATATTTTCCGTAATGTGTTCCAGAAACATCCACTGCAAGATCTAATGAAGGTAATAATGCCAATTTTGCCACTTTTAAATGCGAGTTGGCAATCAAAATTCTTTCCTGCATAATTAAATAATCAGGATTTTGCGCGACAGCTTTTTTTAATAACTGATCCAATTTCGGATCTTTAAAAAATGTTTCTGTTTTTAATGGAATAAAAGACTCGCTTGGAGCTTCTTTCCTTTCTGCAGCAAAATTCTCTGGAAGTTTTGCAGCATCTAGTTTAGTACTGACTTTTGGTGCTGAACAAGCAGTCAAAAGTAAGATTCCAGTAACCATGACAGCACTTTTGGTTGTCCTTAGAAACTGCACATCAGCATTTTTATATTGATTTAATATTTCTTTCATTGTTTAATTTATTTTGTTCAATTCTTTGTCTAAAATTTTATTTTAACACATAGAGACATAGATTTTTTGTTTCTATAAAAAGGAATGGAAAGAAACTAGTTTCCACACATAGTTTTGAATATAGGCCCAAGTTTCAACTTTGGGTTCACAAAGATTGCCCGTGAAGGCTATGTTTGTTTAAACTAGTGAAACGCCTCTAAAGACAAAGAAAAATTATGATTCTATGTGTTTAAAAAAAAATAAATATTAAGATTTACTCATTCGTTTTTCCAATTTTGCAAACAGTATATAAAGTCCTGGAATAATAACAAGACCAAATACAGTTCCGATCAACATTCCGCCCGCAGCAGCGGTACCAATTGAACGGTTACCGATTGCACCTGCACCAGAGGCAATACACAACGGAATCAAACCTGAAATAAAAGCAAATGATGTCATTAAAATTGGCCTAAAACGAAGTCTCGCGCCTTCGATAGCGGCTTCTGTAATGTCTCGACCGAGTTTGTTTTGTGCCATTGCAAATTCTACAATCAGAATGGCATTTTTAGCGAGCAGACCAATCAGCATGACGAGTGCAACTTGGGCGTAAATATTATTGTCTAATCCAACGGCTAAAAGCGCTAGATAAGAGCCAAAAACGCCGACAGGAAGACTCAATAATACGGGGAATGGAAGCAATAAACTTTCGTATTGCGCGGCTAGTAGTAAGTATACAAATAGTATACAAAGGGCAAAAATGTATATGGTTTGGTTTCCTGATAAAATTTCTTCACGCGTCATTCCAGACCATTCCAATTCAAAACGGCTTGGAAGTTTTTCTGCAGCAATTTTTTCTACGGCAGCAATAGCTTCTCCAGAACTGTAACCTTCGGCAGGTTCTCCGTTAATCATTGCCGACATGTACATATTATAACGCGTAAGAACTTCTGGACCGTACACTCTTTCTAATTTAATGAATGTTGAAAACGGAACCATTTCCCCAGCTTCATTTTTCAAATACATATCCAAAATACTTTCTGGATTTTTACGAAACTGCGGACTTGCTTGAACCATAACTTTATACATTTGCGAAAAACGGATAAAATTGGTTGCATAAAAAGAACCTAACATGGTTTGTAAAGTTGCCATGGCGTTGTCTACAGAAATTCCTTTTTTAGCAGCCAAATCATAATCAATATGAATCAAATACTGCGGGAAAGTGGCATCGAAACTAGAAAATGAATTTTGAATTTCTGGCGAAGCGTTTAATTCTTTAATGAAGTTTTTTGTCACGACATCTGTATTGGCAATACTTCCTCCAGATTTATCTAAAAGTCGAAGCTCAAAACCGCTGGTGTTACCAAAACCAGGAACAGTTGGTGGGGCAAAAATCTCAATTTGGGCATCGGTAATTCCTTTTGTTTTTTCGGTAAGTGCTGCGATAAATTCGTTTACCGAAATATCACGTTCGCTCCAGTCTTTAAGGTTAATCATTCCCATTCCGTAGGAAGCTCCGGCAATTTCGGTTACAATGCTGTATCCAGCAAGTGTAGTTACGTTGTCTACGCCCTTAATTCCTTTTGCAATTGTGGTTACTTCATCTAATGCTTTTTCGGTACGCTCAACCGTGGCACCCTGAGGAGTAGTTACGCTTACATAAACCATTCCTTGATCTTCTGACGGAATAAAGCCTGATGGTAAAAATCGGCTTGTTCCCCAAGTTAAAAGACAAAACAAAACTAATAAACCAATTGTAATTGAAGTTCGGTCTGCAAACTTCATTAAGACTCTAATGTATTTTGAAGTTACATTATCAAACCAATTATTAAAACCGTGAAAGAAACGATCTAATAAAGATTTTTTTTCTTTGTTAGGATCATGTGCTTTCAGCATAATAGCGCAAAGGGCAGGAGTAAGGGTAAGTGCATTGATTCCAGAAATGACAATACTAATTGCCATTGTAAGCGAAAACTGCCTGTAGAAAACTCCAACGGGACCGCTCAAAAAAGCTACAGGAATAAATACCGCTGCCATGACAATTGTAATTGCGATTACGGCTCCAGTAATTTCTTTCATGGCACTGATTGTTGCTTCTAACGGTTTCATGTGTTCTTCGGAGATTTTGACGTGAACGGCTTCAACGACGACAATAGCGTTATCGACTACAATTCCGATAGAAAGTACCAAAGCAAAAAGCGTTAATAAGTTAATCGAGAATCCCATCATCGACATAAAAGTAAACGAACCAATAAGGGCAACTGGAACCGCTAAAACCGGAATCAAAGTTGATCGCCAGTCTTGCAGGAATATAAAAACTACAAAAGCTACTAAAATAAAAGCTTCAATTAAAGTTCTTAAAACCTCATCTATTGAGGCATCTAAGAAGCGCGAAACATCATAAGCAATATTAAAATCCATTCCAGGAGGAAAAGAACTGCCTTTTAATTCGGCCATTTTTTCTTTTACGCTTTCAATAACTTCAGAAGCGTTAGATCCAGGACGCTGTTTCAACATGATCGATGCCGAAGGTTTTCCGTCGGTTTTAGAAACCATTCCGTAACTCATCGCACCAAATTCTATATTCGAAATATCTTTTAATCTTAAGATGGTTCCGTCTGGATTGGCTCTTAAAGCGATTTCTTCGTATTGTTTTGGTTCAAAGAATTTTCCGCCGTATTTGATAACGTATTGCAGCTGATTGTTCATTTGTCCAGAACCTTCACCAACTTTACCCGGCGCGGCAGAAATATTTTGTTTTTGAAGTGAATTAATGACTTCGTTTGCCGAAATATTATACGAAAGCATCTTTTGCGGATCCAGCCAGACACGCATCGAATATTCTTTCTGTCCCATGATTTCGGCACGACCGACACCGTCAATACGTTTTAATTCCTGCAGGATATTAATATCAGTAAAGTTGAAGATAAACTGCTCGTCCTGCGTTTTGTCTGTACTTGTAATATTCAAATACATCAACATACTGTTTACCTCTTTTTCGGTGGTAACTCCCGCACGAATTACCTCTTCTGGAAGTTCGTCGAGAATAGTGGTTACTCTGTTCTGTACGTTTACAGCGGCCAAGTCGGGGTCGGTTCCTACTTCAAAGAAAACCTGAATTAAGGTTAAACCGTCGTTAGAGGTTACGGTTGACATATACGTCATTCCGGGAACTCCATTTATGGCTCTTTCTAACGGAAGCGCGACTGCATTAGCAGAAACCTCAGCGTTTGCTCCCGTATATTTTGCCGTTACTGTTACAGAGGGCGGTACAATGTCGGGAAATTGTGTTATGGGAAGCTGAAATAATGCCAAGATTCCCAAAAGAACGATCATAACCGAGATGATTAATGACAATATTTTTCTTTTGATAAATAACTCTATCATTTTATTTTTTTTAGGTAAATAATTGGATTTCTTTTTTGGTCTTAAAAACTACATTTGTTTAATGTTGATTTTATCGCCGTCTCTTAACGATTGTGTGCCTTCTTCGACAATAAGGTCGTCGCTTTTTAAACCTTCATTTAGAATGTAAACATCATCAAGAGTACTTCCAATGGTAACATTGGTCATTTTTACTTTTCCATCTTTTTTGTTTACCAGAAATACATATTGTTTATCCTGAATAGAAAAAACTGCTTTTTGCGGAATTAACATCACGTTGTTTTTAGGTTCTGAAATAATTAGTTTTCCAGAAGTTCCGTGCTTGATAAATCCTTGTGGGTTATGAAATTTTGCTTTGTATTGAATAGATCCTGTTTCTCTGTCGATTTCTCCGTCGGCTGTTCTTAATTCTCCCTTTTGATCGTAAACCATACCATTTGGCAGCACGAGTTTGATATCGCCTTGATTGTTCAGGGTTTTATCTTCCATCATTTGAAAATAAGTGTTTTCTGGAATAGAGAAATAAGCGTAAATATCGTCAAGCTGTGAAACGGTTGTCAGCAGTGAACCATTTTCGACCAAACTTCCTTCTTTGAACGGAATTCTGTCAATGGTTCCGTCAAATGGAGCGCGGATAGTAGTGAAGTTGATTTGTTGGTTGATTGCCTTTTTTTCGGCAACGGCGTGGGCTACTTTCGCGGAAGCGGCATCATATTTTGCTTTAGACAATTCTAATTCTTTGTCTGCGATTACTTTTTTATTGAAAAGAGTTTGTGCTTGTTCTAGTTCGACTGTAGCGATTCTTAAATCGGCTAATGTAGTTTTGTAAACGGCTTCGGCTTTTAGTAATTGAATCTGAAGTTCTACGTCGCTTATTTTAAAAAGGATTTGTCCTTTTTTTACTTTTTGTCCTTCGCTTACATAAACCTTATCTAGTAAACCTGGGATTCTAACATGAATTTCGACATTGTTTTTGGCATGAACGTCGGCTACAAATTTGCTGGAAACTACGGTGTCTTTTAATGTGACTTTATAAACAGGAACGGTTTTGATGTCGTTTGAATTCTTTTTTGATTTGTCACCGCACGAGACTAAAACTAATAAGGATAAGCTGAATAACAGAAATTGATTTTTATAGGTGTTCATTGTATTTAGATTTTGATGTAAATAGGTATTCTCCCTTATCTTTTGAGGGAGTTTTTAGCATATTTGATAGGAATAGAAAAAGTAAACGGAATGCTTTTAGTAGTTAAGGCACCGTTTCTTAAGAAAGTTTTTATATAAATAGTATGTTTTTGGTCTCGAATAGGAATATAGAAATGCCTTCGAATTAAATCTAAAAATATAAAAACGAACTATTCCTGAAATCTAGAACAATTGATATAAGTGAAGATGTGTATGTCTTTCTACTTGAAATATAGAAACAATACCATAAAATAAGCTCTCTTTGTAAAGTTTGAAGTTTACTAAATTACTGAAATAAGGAGCTTTGATTGTGCTTTGTTCTAAAGTCGTAGCTCTTCCTTTTATTTTCTTTTTGACGATGCAGTGAAGGTCAATATTTTTGGAAGAGGAAAAATCTGAAGAAAAATGATAAGTGTCGTCTGCTTCTACACTGTCAAGAACAATACAACGATTATTTTCGGCAGGAAGTTTATAGGTTTCGGCGCTTCTGAAAAAAGAAAGCAGCGAAAGTAAAACTATGTATATGAACTTAATAGGTTTCATTTACAGCAGAGAAGTGTTTATAATTTGTTATTTGAAAATTGGCTTATAATTATTGTCAAGGAGCCAAATATAATAATTTGAAAAGCAAGGATTCTTAAAATTTTGTAAAAATGGCTAAGATTTAATATTGAAATTTTTGTTTTGCTATTTGAATTATTTGGAATTCAGTTAAAATGTTTCAATAAAAAAAGCATGAAGAAAGAAAAACTAATTTCTTTTTTCATGCTTTTAAATTATTTAAAAAATGTTATTCTAATTGACCAAAACAAGAGAAACTCTTCTGTTTTTCGGTTTGTTTATAAGAAATGATTCTTTCGCTCCTTACTAGATAAAATTTATGATTGTCGTAGATTAAGTCAAAACTTCGTATTGCTGGATTGTGTTTAACTATAAAAAGATGACTTCTTTGATTCTTACATAAAATAAAGGTCAATTTACCTCTAAAAAACTATTTCATGACAATAAAAACCCGTTCTGTGACATATTTTTCCGCTTATGTGCATAAGACGATTATTTTTAACTTAAAATTCGGACAAAAACACGTAGAAATACCTGTTAGTGAGATTTTTATGTTTTGTACTTTCGTTTCAGCCGAAATAATGCCATACACATTATAAAGGATAGAAAAGGAATTTTACTTGCATTAACTATAAATACTAACTATTTAAATTAATAAATTATGGAAGGAACAATAGGGGAAATTCGCCTCTTTGCCGGATCATTTGCGCCTGCAAATTGGTCGTATTGTAACGGAGCATTACTACAAATAAGGAGTAATACTGCGCTATTCTCAATTCTGGGAACAGTTTATGGTGGTAATGGTACTGTTACATTTGGTTTGCCAGATCTTGCAGGTCGAACAGCATTGGGGGCTGGCCAGGGACTTGGCCTATCTGCTTACAGTTTAGGTGAAAAAGCCGGAACAGCCAGCGTCACATTAAACGCCTCACAGATCCCTCCTCACATTCATGTTGGTACTGCAGTTGCATCTCTTCCGGCTTATTCCGATGAAGGAAATGTTACTACTCCAGCTGGAAATGTCTTAGCTTCTAGAGCTGGAATGTTTAGTAATCTTGCGGTAGATACAGCAATGAAAAGCACAGCTTATACTGTAACAGTTTCTAATACCGGAAGTAACATTCCTTTTGCGCTTAATCAACCCACACTAGGCATGAACTATATTATTTGTATGTTCGGGATTTTCCCTCCTCGTTCATAACGTTTTTATCAATTTATTTTAACTTTTAAAACACTATTATGGAAGGAACTCTAGGAGAAATTCGCATATTCGCAGGTAGTTTTGCGCCAGCAAACTGGGCTTTTTGCAATGGAGAAATACTTAGCATAGCACAATATGAGGCTTTGTTTGTACTAATTGGCACTACATACGGAGGAGATGGCGTAAATACATTCGCTCTTCCTAACCTTCAAAGCCGTATTCCGATAGGAACTGGACAAGGACCTGGTTTACCTAATGTCGTACTTGGACAAATGGGTGGTACTGAAACAGTAACAATGTCAGTAAATCAAATGCCTGGACATAATCATTTGGCTACTGCAAACATTTCTCTTGCTGCTTTTGCGGGAACAGACACTCAAGGATCTCCAACTGGTGCCGTTTTTGCGGGTGCAGCACTGACTTATTCAGATCTAGCGGCTGACACTAACCTAAAATCAGAAACTGTAACAGTAAATCTCGGATCAACAGGACAAGGCGCGCCTATTGATATCATACAACCTTATCAGGCACTTAACTACATAATTTGTAAACTAGGTATTTTTCCTAGCAGAAACTAATTTTATACAATCAAATCATGGATGGATATATAGCGGAAATTCGAATGTTTGCACCAAACTTTGCTCCTAAAAATTGGACATATTGTGCTGGACAGATATTATCAATCAATACTAATCAGGCTCTTTTTAGTCTCTTAGGCACTACCTATGGCGGAAATGGCGTTAATACATTTGCATTACCAGATTTTAGAGGGCGTGCTCCAATGGGGACAGGAACATCTTCTAGTGTGCCAACTTATATGCTTGGACAAAAACAGGGGAATAATTCAACAACTCTGATCAGTACAAATTTACCTTCTCACACTCATACCGGAGCAAATACCTATACTATGGGGGCTTATTCTGATGAAGGGAATAAAGGATCACCAACAGGAAATAATATTGCTTCGTTGGGAGGTTTGTATTCTAAAAAAACACCAGATACGGCTTTACGACCATTTTCTCCAATAATAACAATAAATCCGACAGGAGGCAATCAGCCAATCTCTGTGCAGCAGCCTTACTTAGGAATAAACTATATAATTTGCCTATTCGGAATTTTTCCATCAAGAAACTAAATATTATTTGCCACATTGGGTGTCTTAGCTAAATTATTATTTAAGACACCCATACTATACCAAACTATATGAATATAGCTTTACTATTACCACGCTCTGTTCTTTATCCTTCCATCTCTTTTGATATAATGGATGGTTTAAAAGCTTGTTTTAAAAATTTAGGTTTAGAAGGAGCACACCAAATAACAACCACCAGTATAGGAGTTGCCGGAAAAAATGAAGAAATATACACCAGCTGTGAGCAGCTATTATTAAACGGTACCGATATAATAGTAGGATATATGAATCCTTTTTCGGCGGAATATATTCATCCTCTTTTTGAAAGTTCAGGCAAAGTGCTTATAGTCCTTGACAGTGGTTATCATTTTCATTCTTTTGATGGAAAATTATCCAATGCTTATTTTATTTCATTACAAGGAAATCTTTGTTCACGCGCAATTGTTCGTAAAGCTTTAGAAGAAGAACAAAAAAACTTTGCTTTTACTTGTTCATTTTATGATGCCGGATATCGTGCACCTTATTCTTATGCATTTGCGACTGAGGAAAAAGGCGGTATGATTGGTTATAATCATATTACACCATTAAAGAAAGCTGATTTTAGCCTTGAAGCCTTAGCACAATACCTTGAGAGCAATAAAGATGCAGCAATATTGACCTCTTTTTGCGGCGATATGATTGAGGATTTTTTTAGAGAAGCTCAAAAAAATAATAGCATTTCTTCTCGTAAAACCTATGGCAGCGGTTTTACAGCAGAAGAATGGTGGTTGAGTAAAATTCCATATCCTGAATATGATTGGAGCTGCTCTGTTCCTTGGTCATCAAAAATAGAATCGAAGGAAAATAAAGAGTTTATAACTGTAATGGAAGATTTAAGACCGCACAAAGCTAACATCTTTTCATTACTCGGCTGGGAAGCTGCTTTATTTATCTCGATAATGAATAAAAACTCAATTGATGGATTGACCATTAATTCTCCAAGAGGAATAGTTTTTATGAACCCTAATACAGGTTTCTCAGAAGCTCCGGTTTATTATGCTACTGTTACCAAAAATGAGGAAACAGGCAACTGTCGTTTGGATCATGTAACAGAGGTTGTTAATCTAGACAGCGAAAGAGAAAGTTTACAACAAAGCATAGAAGCTATCAAAGATACAGTTGCTAACTCGTGGCTTAATGCTTATGCTTGTTTAGATTCATGATTATGAAATCTGATATTGTTGTTTTATGCAACCACCGTATGGCTTTTGCAGCTATACAGACGCTGTATAGTATTGGAAGGTTACATTGTATTGCAATACCGGAATACAATGATGAAATAAAAGATTTTTACACTGCTTTTGCTTCTCAAGCAGGAATTAATTTGGTTCTTCTTGAAAAAGAAAAACGAGAAGTACAAATAAAGGAATTACTAAAGAGTGCTGAACTAAAATACATTTTTACAATGACATTTCCGTGGAAAATATCCGAGCAGATTATAAAACAGCATCCAGGGATGTTTTATAATTTCCACTATGGACTTTTGCCAGAAATGAGAGGATCAGATCCTGTATTTGAATCTCTTCGACAGCAAAAAAGCGAAACCGGAATTACAGTTCATCTTATCGAAAAAGAAATTGATAAAGGTGCCATTATCTTAAAAAAGAAATTGCCCCTGAATATACCTGTAACTCATGGAATGTTATGTACAAATCTGGCTTATTTAGGCTCACAGTGTATTCCCGAATTATTAGTCCTGCTCGGAGCCAATTTTAAAGGTATAGCGCAAGAAGAAATGAATTCTCATTATTACAAAAGACCCAATGCTTCAGATGTATGCATCAATTGGAAAAATCAGGATGCCAAAACTATAGAAGCATTAATAAGAGCCTGTAATCCTTGGAACAAGGGAGCTTATACGCAATGGAATGGATGGAATATACGTATTCTTGAAGCTTCTCAAATTAGTTTTAAATCTCAACAACTTCAAAAACCTGGAACTATTTTAAATATCGACGAAGAAAAAGGACTTATTGTAGAATGCTGCAACAATACACAACTTCGTATAAATATTGTTTATACGGATGAAGGATTCATGAGTGGGCAGAAGTTGCTCATTTTTGGTATAAAAAATGGCGAACAACTAGCCTCTTTATAATTTAATCACTTATTATATGAAAAATTTTTACTCACAAATTAAAAACTTTCTAAATATCGCCCTCTTTCTGGGGATATTTCTGCAAAGTTACATAGCTAATGCTCAAACTACTTTGGGAGTAGGAGACATTATCTTTACGGGATATGATTCAACTCCTCCTACAGTAGGAGGTAATGATAAATTCTCATTTGTATTACTTACAAATATTTCGGCAGGTACGACAATCAGTTTTACTGATAGAGGATACACCGGCAGCGGCTGGCGACCTACAAGCGGCTCAGAAGGATCTGTTACCTGGACTTCAGGAACTGCAATTGCGATGGGGACAGAAATTCTTATTGTTGGTCTTACTGCTTCAACTTATAACACTGCTACCAGTAGCTTAATTACAAATGGTACTGTTACATTAACAGAGGGAGGAACTGCTGGGCAAGGTCTGATCTTGTCTAATGTTGGTGATCAGGTCATCGCCTTTCAAGGCGGTTCAGGCTCCATAACTGGAGTTGGGGCAACAGTTATATCAGGAATTACCTATTATGAATGCGGTGCAAATACTACTACTGCAACTTGGGATAGTACTTCGGATTGTACTATAGGGCCAAACTCTTCTGTTATTCCTCCAGGATTAACAGGTGGCATAAGTGCTTTCTACACAGGAACAATAACTGGTGGTATTTTGGCACAATCTTCAAAATATAATGGTACTAGTGCGCCTTTTACCACAGCAGCTCAAATTAGAGCTGCAGTAATGAATCAATCAAATTGGACACTTTCTCCAACAACATTAACAATGCCGTCAGCAGCTCCTTTTATAGGGGTTCCTCCAGCAATCACTGTTAATCCGCCTAATAGAACGATATGTAATAATGGTAATACTACTTTTGGCGTTACAGCAACGAATGCTACAGGTTACCAATGGCGGGTGAACACAGGAAGTGGTTTTAATAATATAACAAATACAGCACCTTATTCTAATGCGACCACGGCAACCTTAACGATTACTGGAGCAACTGCAGCAATGAATGGTTATACTTACCAGTGCGTAGTAACAGGAGCGGGTTCTGCAACTTCAAATTCAGCAACTTTAACGGTTGTCACTACAACAGTAACTACTACCTCACAAAGCAACGTAAGCTGTAATGGAGGAGGTAATGGAACTGCAACTATAGCGGCTTCTGGAGGCATAACGCCTTATACTTATTCTTGGTCACCTTCTGGCGGTACTGGAGCTACGGCTTCTGGATTATCGGCTGGAACTTACACGGTTACTGTGACCGATAATCTGGGTTGTCCAACAACACATAATGTGATCATTACCCAGCCAGCAACTGCTCTTAACGGAACAATTTCTACAACTGCCGTTTCTTGTTTTGGGGGAGGTAACGGAACAGCTACAGTTACTCCAAGTGGAGGAACCCCAGGATATACTTATTTATGGTCTACAGGAGCTACAACTTCTACAGCTACTGGATTAGCAGCAGGAACTTATAGTGTAACTGTTACAGATGCCAACGGTTGTCCAAGAACATTTACTGGAATTGTAATAGGACAGCCAGTTGCTGCCCTTAACGGAATTACGTCTTCAACTCCGGTTTCTTGTTTTGGAGGAGCTAACGGAACAGCTACAGTTGTGGCTTCAGGAGGAACACCTGGATATACTTATTCTTGGTCACCGTCTGGAGGTACAGCCACAACTGCTACCGGATTAGCAGCAGGAACTTATAGTGTAACTATTACAGATGCAAATGCGTGTACAAGAACAATT
This sequence comes from Flavobacterium artemisiae, assembly GCF_042678225.1. Classification (NCBI taxonomy): domain Bacteria; kingdom Pseudomonadati; phylum Bacteroidota; class Flavobacteriia; order Flavobacteriales; family Flavobacteriaceae; genus Flavobacterium; species Flavobacterium artemisiae. The sequence goes on from NZ_JBHUDZ010000008.1 coordinate 69,545, forward strand.
ACAGGTATCGTAGTAGGATCACCTGCTGCTGTCCTTGACGGAATAGTGAGTACAACATCAGTTTCTTGTTTTGGAGGAGCTAACGGAACAGCTACAGTTACTCCAAGTGGAGGAACTCCTGGATATACTTATTTATGGTCAACAGGAGCTA
>NZ_JBHUDZ010000009.1:0-19174 GCF_042678225.1 Flavobacterium artemisiae
CAGCCAGCACAAACCAGTAAGCGGAAAAGTAAAATTCTTCAAAGCTGACTCTGAGCAGGTAATGAAAGAACTTTCTTTTGAGAACGCTTTTATTGTATTCTTCAGCGAGCAGTTAGACGCTATGGCAGAAACTCCAATGACTACAGAGATTACTTTCTCTGCAGAGAAAATCACGTTGGGTAACGCTACGTTAGATAACAATTGGGCTAAAATCTAATTAGCCTCAATGATCAAGAAGCGGCGATCTGTCGCTTCTTGTTTATTTTTTGTCCGTCTAATATTTTTTCTAATTAAAAATAGAAAAATATTAGATCATATTCACTTCATATAGCCGTAGAAAGTAAATGTATTTTGATAATAGTGATTTAAATCCTATTAACTAAAAATGTTTTTTATGAATATTTAAGTTGAAATAAGTATACAGCTAATACAGTAAAATTGGAGGTATCTTGAAATAAAAAAATGATCTGAAAAAATCTCATATTTTCTTCAGAAGTCTATTATAACCCGCAACCATTAAATAGCAATATTATGTCTGGTTTATCATTTTTAGGAAACAATACAAACGATTTCTCATTTGAAGTAAAATCTTTATTCTATAATTGGGAAAAGGGTGAATGGGTTAATACAAATCCTATAGATTTGATCGTATACAATAGGAGTGAAAAAAATCAAAATACAAATGCAAGTTTTGCAGGAGAGCCTTTAACAAGTAAAGCAGACCAGCCTCTTCATCATTTGTTTTTAACTACAATAGCAATTGAGATATATCAGTTTGCAAAATCAAAAGGCGCATCGCCGGCAGGAGCGCTTCTTGTACTTGCGCAGTCAAGTCTGGAAAGCGGTTATGGCGTTTCTGCTTTAAAATATAAAGATTATAATCTATTTGGTGTTATGGGAACACCTTCTAAACGAAAAACCACACATGGTTCAGTTAAAGATTATTCTAATTTAGGAGGTTATAAAGCCGCTATAAGTGATTATTTTAGTAAAATAGAAAAAAATTGGCCTTATTTTTCTACAGTAATAAGTTTGCAGACTATTACAGCAGATGATATAGATAAGGGTTTTAATACAGGAAAATACTACCCTACCAAAAAAGAAAATCATGCTGGGAAATACACCTATAATTCTGATATGGGTAAAGACGGTAAAAATCACTATGGCGAACATTTATTAAAGCAGATAGGAGACTTCAAAAAACGATTTATTCCTAGTTTAGAATATCAAATTAAACAAAATAAAAAAATTATAGGTGAGGTAAACTATTCTACTTCCCCTGTAAATCCTTTTATAAATAATGGAAACATTAGCAGCACTCCCATAGAAAATGAAATGATGATTCTTTTTAAACAAAATGAAGTGTTTACTGCTATTCTAAACGAAATTAATTAATTTTTGGAAAAATACATTTATGAAAATACTGAATTTAATACTGCTGCTATTATTCTTTAGTTGTGCCAAAAATGACAAAAAAACACATTCAAATAATAAGCATACAGCCAGTGTTTTAAAAAACACAGAAATTGAAACATTCCACAAGCTCAGAAAATTATTCTGCGTAGGAGATTTTGATGGAGATGGCAAAAGAGATACAATTTTTCAATATAATTTTTCGAAATTAAAAAAAGAAGAAATTATAAATGCTCCAGATCCGGCAAAAAATGAATGGGAGAATGTTATAAAATGGTTCATGGATCAGGATTCAGATGTTTATCTTGCTTTTAATAAAAAGAAATTAGATACACTTCATTTAGGAACTGCACAAGGGCTTTATTGTTTAATAAATATAGGCGACAATAATCTTGATGGCAGAGATGAAATTGCTTTAGTAGTAGATAATCTGGATTTTAGTAATTTGAATAGTTGCAAAATTTATTCTATTTGTAAAGGTAAGTGGCTAGAATTAAAACAGTTTAATATAAATGAAAGTGCTTTTGATATTGTAGAAGACGCACAAACTACATTTTCGAATATTCCGGATTATCTTGAAAAAAAAGACGATAAGTGGTATTACACGGATAATTTAGAGAATGAAAAAATGCAATTACTAAAAATTGAAAAGTGTCGATGATTTTAGAAATTATTTTTTAAAATATTGATATTCAGTATGAAATTAATTTTACAGATTACATAAAAAAGTAAAAATATGAAACCACCTGCAATAATTTTCGGAATTGATTCTAAGCAAATAAGCCATTTTACTAACATAGAATTGCATCAATCTATTAATAATCATCATAAATTTCAAATTTATGTGCCGCATTCAGTAGTAGAAAGTCCTTTAGCGTATACACTAGAAAATGCCCAGGCCTGGCTTGGGAAGGTATTGCATCTAAAGTTAGATGAAGATAACAATTTTTTAGGAATCGTGACAAATATAGAATTTGAACAGGAAATGGGACATATGGGTAACCAAATCATCCTGACAGGTTTTTCTAAAACAGTATTATTGGAATCTGGAAAAAAACTGCATTCATGGGAATCGTCCAGCTTAAAAGATATAGTAGGAGAAGTTATTCAAAACGGGGCAGGAGAACAGTTGCAAAATGATGTTAATCCTGAATATACCAGTAAAATGGATTATCAAAATCAGTATCTCGAAACAGACTTTCAGTTCATTCAGCGCTTGGCAAAACAATACAACGAATGGCTGTATTATGATGGAGAAAAATTGAATTTTGGTAAACCCAAAAGCTTTGATGATCCTGTATCATTGAATTATAACAGCGATATTTCTAAATTAAAAATTTCAGTACAAACGGTTCCAAGTAAATTCAGCGCTTTTACTTATAATGAAACTAATGACAAAAGATTTACAGCCAAATCGAAAGATACGGTTGCAGGTTTACCAAAATTAGGAAATGAAGCTTTTGCTGCGTCTAAAGAAGTTTTTGCTACACCAGCCTTTACACACGGATTGATAAGTACAGGAGATGATTTAGTTTTAGAATCCTTCTTGAAAAAGAAACAGGAAAGTGCAGCTGCAAACACCAATTATGTGACAGCAAGCACAAAAAATCCTAAATTAAGAGTAGGAAGTATTGTAAATATTCAATCTAGTATTTTAGAAAATAAAGCTTTTATAAAACAAGAAGTAGGGTCATATTTAATTACAGAAATTACACATCATGCCACTCATTTGGGAGAATACCAAAACAACTTTAGGGCAATCCCGTCCAAAGTGCTTACACTTCCAGAACCAGATGTTGCTTATCCAATAGCGCAAACTCAACAGGCAGTTGTAGAGAGCAACACTGATCCTGAAAATAAGGGGAGGGTTAGAGTGCAAATGTTATGGCAGCAAGGTACAACCATGAAAACATCATGGCTGCGTGTCATGACACCCGATGCAGGGAGCAGCGATAAAGTAGGAACTAACCGTGGTATGGTATTTATACCTGATGTAGGAGATCATGTAATGTTAAACTTTAGATATGGAGACCCAAACAGACCTTTTATTCTAGGAAGCGTGTTTCACGGTAAAAGCGGCGGCGGCGGCGGGGAAAACAATAATAAAAGAAGTTTTGCAACAAGAGGAGGGACTTCACTTATTCTTGATGAAGAGAAAAATACATTTACAGCAACAGACCCAAGTGGTAATATCGTACAGCTCAACGGAGATGGGACTATGACACTTTTTGCCCCTAATAAGATTGAATTGCAGTCAAAAGAAATTACACTTACTGCAGATGAAAAAATTACAATAGGAGGTGAAAGCGAAGTCATTATTCAAAGTAAAAAATCAAGCATAACAGGTACAGATGATATGAAAATTTTAAGTGACACCCAAATTAGCAGTGAAGCTCCAAGTATTAATATAAAAGGCAAAAATACCCTTTTGGCAGAAGGAAAAGTAGTAGATATAGATGGTAAAACAATGACCAATGTTAAGGGAGGAATCGTCAATTTAAACTAATACCAAAATGAATAATGCACATAATCCAATAGCGATTAGAGTTGAAAATATTCAAAAAATATGGGAAAAAACTAGAGAAAAACAGCCAAAAGCCAGAATATTTAGTTTAATCACTTTTATAGAAGATTTTCCTTTAGTTGATGGCTTTATCAGACTCGAATCATCGGCATATGGTATATCAAAAGATTCTTTTGTTTTTTTTGATATTGATTTTTACAATAAAAAAGATTTTTTTACGACTCTTATAGAGCAGTGGATTATAACATTTGACGAAGATCTTAAGAAAAATCCCAGCTGGAATTGGACAGATTTCGCATCCTTTAAAGAAGCACTGCCTGAAATCGATAAATGGAGTATAGAAAACCTAAAAGATTTTTATATTAAAATGTTGGTGAGCTTTAAAGAATTTGAAGCAAAAACAGGCAATCTTTTAGTGGTTAGTCTTTTAATAAAAAAAGTAAGTGATCCAAAGTTATTAAACGAAAGTTTAAAAGAACTTGCCGTTTTATTACCCAGCAATATTGGTTTGTTGTTACTGGATTACCAAGAAAGACAGTTGTATAACAGTACAATTACTTCTTTAAAAGAAACAGGATTAATTATTGAGATTCCTAATCAAAATATAAGTAAAGCTTACAAAGAACTGGCATCAAGAGGCAATCCTAATGATCCACAAGTACAATACCGAAAATGTTTATTTGAAATTGGTGAAGCAGCCAAAGAAAAAAAACAAGAAAAAGTAAAAAGATTAGGAAATGAACTTATTACGATCAGTAAACGAACAGGAGAAACTTCTTTTTGGGCCTCTTCCTATCTTATTTTTGCAAGTTTTTTATTTCAGTTTAAAGACGAAGAAGAACTTATACATGAATTACTGGATAAAGGAATCAAGATTACAACTCCTTTTTATAAAGAACAAAAAGAACTTGCCGGAATTCTGATTCAGTTATTTGCTTATAAAGGATCTTATAACAGCATTATTGGCAAAACAGATACAGCAATCGATTACTTTTTAAAACAAGCGGCAACCGCAAAAGAAACAGGCGAGGAAATGCAGGCAGTTAATGGATATAATTATGCACTGATGCTGGCTTCTAAAAAGAAAAATGAAAAATATGCTGAAATCTTAAAAGAGGCATTTGATTACGGATTTCAACTATCAGACGATGCACTCAAAATAGTCAATTTTACTTTTATAGCCAACAGCTATTTAGAAAGCGATCCCAAAATAAATTATGCGCAAAAAGAGGTAATTAGTAATAGAATGGAAGTCATTTTTGGAAAAAACTGGAAAGACAGTCCAAGACAAATTGCCAAACAAATACAAGAGCAATATCAATTAAGCAATACGTATTAATTATGCTGTTAACCGATAACCATTTAACCATTGTAGTGGGTATAGATATCCACTTTACTACATTGCCGCCATTTAATCCTTTTCATCCTTATATAGGAATTGTTATGGATCCAGCAGATTATATTCCGTTTTTAGGAACAAATGTGCATGTAAATGGTTTTAAACGCGGAAACTCTGATACCGGCGGGATAATTATACCTCTCGTGCATATTCCTTTGTTTTCGCCTTGGGTTATGGCTCCTATCATTGGTCATGAGAGCATGAACTTTTTTGCTTCACAAACTGTTTTTGCAGACGGCACTCGTGTGAGTCCAAAAGGGCATATGCTTATGACGTGCAACGATATCGGACTTCCTTTATCAATGTCTATTGGAAAAACTAAGATAGGTAAGAAAATGCTTCCGTTTGCACCTACACTTTTTGCTCCAACCTCTTTCTCGCTTCCTATTCCGACAGGAAAACCTGTTATGGTTGCAGGGCCGTATCCGCCGGACTGGGCTGGTATGCTTACAGGACTTTTAGCTAGTATTGGTTTTTCAACACTTATGAAAATCGGTAAAAAAGCCTTTAATAAATTACTCAAAGGAGGTATAGGTCCTAATTGGCTCAGCAAACTGCTTTGTAAAGCAGGATTCGAACCTGTAAACCTGGTAAACGGTGCTGTTATTTACGAAGGAAGCGACTTTGATTTGGCAGGACCTATCGCACTGAATTGGGAGCGTCGCTGGTACTCTGACTCAAAATATATCGGCTGGATGGGACATGGTGTACACTGTGTTTATGATCGTGCCGTAGAATTATTCCCAGAAGATGAGGCTGTAGGACTTAGACTAGAAGACGGAAGAATTGTTGCCTTTCCTGATCTTCTGCCAGAGGAAGAATTTTACCTGCGTCAGGAAAAAACGACTCTTAAAAGAACTGCAGATGGCTATCAGGCCTACGATCATAACTCAAGATTGTTTTATGATTTTACCCTTTTTAACGGCAAAAAATACCAGCTTACCAAAATCGCTAATCATGACGGTCTAAATATTGTTTTTGAATTTACTGCACACCGCTTGACCAAAATAATAGATAGTACAGGCAGAACTATAAAAGTAAGTACCAAAAACGGATTTATAGAAAAACTGGAACTTGAAGGACTAGAGGGTGACGAACTGCTTGTTGCATACGAGTATGATGAGCAGTACAACATGAGCGCCATAATTGATGCTCTTGGAAAACCAACCCGTATAGAATTTCAAAACAATCTTATGGTAAAAAAGACGGATCGTAATGGTCAGGCTTTTTACTGGGAATACGACAGTAAGGAACGATGTATTCATACATGGGGTGACGGAGGCTGGCAGGAAGGCTGGATAGAATACCATCCTGAAGATGGTTATAATCTGGTAACAGATGCCAATGGTGCAGTTACTACTTATTATTATGAGCCCAATCAGCTTGTAACCGAGATAGAAGATCCAATGGGCAACTCTGTATTTTACGATTATACCGAGTTTATGGAACTTTACCGTGAGATCGACCAAGAAGGGCGTATCTTAGGATTTGTTTATGATGAAAGAGGGAATAAAACAAGTACTGTTTATCCCGACGGCACAGAAGAAATGATGCTGTATGACGAGCAAAATCGACCTTCTATTGCCATAAACCCAGAAGGACACAAAACCGTTTATCTTTATAACAAAGAAAAAGGTCACCAGCTTAAAACCATTATAGCGCCGGATAAGACCAGTACTCATTTTGCCTATTACTTGGATAACGGGCTCCTGCACACCGTTGCCAAAAACAACAACGAGCTCGAACTGGTATACGATAAACAATATAACCTGATTGAGTGGCGAGAGAATGAACAGAAACTCAAATCTTGGGAATATGATTATCGCGGACGTGTGAAGGCTGTATATACCCCAATGCAGATGGCGGATTATTTTACCTACGATGCGCTGGACAGAGTACAGCAGATTATAGAAAAAGACAGCAACGTTATCGAATTTGATTATGATAATTATGATGATGTAACGGCTTTAAGAGACAGTAAAAACAACATCAAATTCAGCTACACTCCAATGGGAAGTCTTGCCACAAGAGAGCAAAACGGCGTAAAAGTACGTTTTAGCTACGACAAGATGGAACAGCTTACAAGTATTAAAAATGAAGATGGCGAAACCTATTATTTTGGCCGCAACAAAGCCGGTTATATTGTTAGAGAAACAGCGTTTGATGGTCTTGTAAAAAAATACAACCGTAACAATGCAGGCGAAGTAACTAGAATAGACCACGGTGGAGGCAAAGTTACAGAATACGAGCAAGATGCTTTAGGACGCATTACAAGAGCCGATTACCACGACGGCACTTGGGAAACTTACACTTACAATAAAAATGGACTTTTAGTTGAAGCGGCGAACCAAAATGTCAGTATACAGTTTGAGCGCGATGCAGCGGGACGTGTTGTAAAAGAAACCCAAACGCAACAACTTGATACAGACCAAAACGGCATAACCCTTCTTTCTGAGTATAACGAACTGGGGCAGCGAACAGGTATAAAAACCAGTCTCGGTGCAGACATAAAAACGCATTACAACCAAAAAGGACAACTCGAGCGCATAGAAGCACAAAGTACCGAACTTAAAGAACAGCATAAATCGTGGGAAACTACGCTGAAAAGAGACGAACTCGGTCGAGAAATTGAGCGTTTTGCTACAGGCGGACTGCATATAAAAACCAGTTATAACAGCAGCGGTAAACAAAAAGAACAGGAAGTATTTGCAAACGGAAAACGCACTGGAGCAAGATATTACAACTGGGATACCAACCAGCAATTACGCAGTGTGGTCAACCAGCTGACTTCGAATATGACCTATTTTGATTATGACGAGTTTGGAAACCTTGCAAAAAGCTACACCAGCACGGAGGAACTCTACAAAACACCCGATGCCGTTGGTAATCTTTATAAAACTGCTGATAGAAGCGATCGTAAATATGGCAAAGGAGGAAAACTGTTAAAAGACGAAAAGTATTTTTACAAATATGACCAATGGGGTAATCTAGTACACAAAAGTGAAAGAGATATTAACTCACCGCTCATTTTTGAGAAACTAACAAACATATTTGACAAGCTTATTGGTAATAAGGAAGAAGAAACACGACTGCAGGAAGAATATGAAAAGTGGCAGCCTGGCGACACCACATACAACTGGCTTGCAAGTGGCATACTGGAAAGCATAACAAATCCAGACGGGAAAATTGTAAGTTTTGAGTATGACGCATTAGGAAGACGTACTGCAAAAATTGCAGGCAACGAAATAAATCGTTATGTTTGGGATGGAAATGTTCTTATTCATGAATGGAAATATGATCTAAAAGAAAGACCTAAATTAATTGTTGTTGAAGATGATTTGGTTTATGATAAATCTGAGCCAACAGAGAATTTAATTACTTGGGTTTACCAAGGCAGAAGTTTTGTGCCAAGTGCCAAAATTATTGGAGATAAAAAATACAGTATCATTAACGATTATATCGGTCGTCCAATACAAAGCTATGATGATAAAGGTAATTTAATTTGGGAAACTGATCATGATATTTACGGAGGTTTAAAAGATTTAAAAGGAGATAGGAATTTTATTCCTTTTAGACAACTTGGACAATATGAAGACGTAGAAGCAGGGCTTTTTTATAATAGGTTTAGATACTATAATTCAGAGACTGGTTGTTATATTTCAAGAGATCCCGTAGGATTGGATAGTAGAGAATATAATTTTTATCGACATGTAAGAGATACTAATAGTATTGTAGACATTTTTGGATTAGATTGGAATTATTTTTTAACTGATTCAGATGGTAATACATATTATCATGGGAGAGCGGATGATAAAGCTAGTATGGAAGATGTTGCAAAAAGACATGCAAAAACAGACGGAACTGATGGTGTACGTTTTGGAGAAGGTGATAAAATGACAAGAGTCACAGACGTAGGTTCTGACAGAGATTTAGTTCGTGGTATTGAGCAAAGAGGTGTTGAAGAAAATGATTTGTTAGGATATAATAGTGATAAAGCGAGAGGAAATAAAATAAATGGTATTTCTGAAGCAAAACAAAAAAAGCCTAAAGGTATAGAAAGGTTAGCTCTTGCAGATGATTTATTAGGAGGCAAAAAAGTAAGCGAATTACCTTCGCTTCAAGAATTAGAATTTAATAAAAAATTTAGAGGTTGTAAATAAGTTACTATGCAAAAAGAATTAGAAAACGTCCATGATATTTGGAATTCAAAATTATTTGAAGAGTATAAAAAATGTGATAAAAGTACTATTGTGGCATCTTTTTTGGCAAGTTTTAGTTCGAATAAGCGTGAATTACGTTCAGGTTTACCAGTATTTGCAATAATGCAAACAATTCCTAATCATAAATTTGTTTTAAGGGAAAATCAAGAGTTAAAAAGAGAATCTCCATGTAAAGTTTGTTCTACTGCTTATGGTTATCCAAAAACTTTAGATGAAAAAGCTTTAGAAATATTATACATGTGCATAAATGAAGGAGGACTATTAGGTCATCGATTATCAAATTATTACAATTATTTATATGCTTTTAATAACAATGAAGATGTGAAAAATGTAAAAGTAAATAATGACGATATTCGAATTTTTTCAGAAATACTTGATATTATTGTAAGTACTGAGGAAGATGATACTTTAAAAAGAAATACTCTCAAAAGTATTGGAAAAATAAAAGGTTTGAAAACAACATCAGAACAGAGACAAGTATTATTAGAGACTTTAGGATATTGTAGCATCTTAGAAACAGATAAGTACAAAGGATTGTTAGAGGAATATACTAATTTAGCTGTTGCTCCAAAAAAAACTCATAGTTCAGATTGGAATTATCCTGTAGATTTTTGGTTAGGGAAAGATGGGATCAATAAAAAAGCTTTTAAATATTGGTTTGGAGATTATAAAGAATTAGAAAAATATTGGAAATAAAATTATCCCATTGCACAGATAAATGTAAAAATCGCTCGAAAATTATTTGTGTGTCTCAAAGAGCATTGATAAAACATAAAAAGACCTCGTTTAGCATAGATGAGGTCTTTTTATGTTTTGAAATCAAAAGCTAATAGAAATCTCATTCTTGCATTCGTACCTGTGCTGTATTTTGAATAAGGAAAAACAAACTGTTGCATATTTTTGCATGTTGCTCCTTTGTCTAGCTATTAGAAGATTTAGTCTGTTCTGCAATTGTCCATACGATTTAAATTATTAATTAAAGATTTGGTATTTAATGTAGCTTTTTTACTATATTTTTATCTTGTTATAAAGAATTAATCGCTATGTTTGGGATGGCAATGTTCTTATTCATGAATGGAAATATGATCTAAAAGAAAGACCTAAATTAATCGTTGTTGAAGATGATTTGGTTTATGATACAGTTGAACCAATTGAAAATTTAATTACTTGGGTTTATGAGGAGGGAGCTTATGTTCCTTGTGCCAAAATTATTGGAGATGAAAATTTCTCAATAATTAACGATTATATTGGTCGCCCTGTTCAAGCTTATTCGCAAAACGGCAAATTAGTCTGGGAAACCGATTATGATATTTATGGTGACTTAAGAAATCTAATAGGTGATAGGAATTTTATTCCTTTTAGACAATTAGGACAGTATGAAGATATTGAGAACGGACTTTACTATAATAGGTTTAGATATTACAATCCTGAGGCTGGACTTTATTTATCACAGGATCCAATTGGGTTAAAAGGAAATAATCCTAATTTTTATGGATATGTATTTAATTCTAATAGGTTGGTAGATCCATTTGGGTTAATGAATATTTGGGATATTCAATTTTCTCAGAACTCAATTAGTGATGTTTTTAATGAAGGACCTTGGAAAGGCTTATCTTTAGAAGATGCAATTGAAGCTACAAAAAAGATAGGAAGGCTTCCTGAAGGATTGACATTAAATGTAATGGAGTTGAATGGAGGGCAAAATATTGTTACACTTAATAATAGAACATTGTATGTTGCTCAACAAGCAGGATTAACTAATATTCACCCTAATTTTGTTGATAATATAAATAAATTAAATAAATTGTTAGATGGAGGAATGCCTCTAGATCTAGGAGAAATTCCAATAATAAAATGTAAAAAATAATAATATGAGTAGAAAATTATATACAGGAGCATATTTATTAAATTACTCAGATAATAAAAAACAATTTGGAATAATAGATGGTTCGTTTTCATTAGAAAAAAATCAAGATAAATGTACAATATTGTTAAGGAGAGAAGATTTAAAAAATTTGGTTATAAGCAATGATGACATATCTTTTGAATTAAGTTTAGAGCAACTAAATGTTATGTCAGATGTTAGTAAATCAGTACATGAAAATTTAAAAACACTAAAAAAATTAGCTCTAAGGGATAAATTAAATAGTAGTGCATATATAGATGATGATATAATCTAAAAGAAACTTTTGCTATAATTCTATAATCTAACTATTAGACTGATATTGAGAGTGGAGTACTTAAATAAGGTTCATGTAGTGATAGAGCTGCTAAATTAGCATCACAACATATAATTATGGAAAAGGATTTTATTTTTATTGATGATGAAACAGATGGAAAGCAAAGAATTTTCTACAGAAGTATATTTTATTCTTATATAATAAATCTTATAACAGATTTTTTTGATGCTAAATTAGAATATAATGAAACTCATTTAAGATTCATAAACTTTTTAGAAACATTAGAAGATGCTGGAGATGTTTATTTTTTAATGCATGATATGCCTTACCACTGGGCTTTAAGTATTATACAAAATACGTCAGAACCTAATGAGGAAATAATGATTGATGAAAATCAAAAGAATAATGAAATTGATTTTTGTAAACAATTTTTGTTAACAAATAATATACACTTTTTTTTAGAAGAATTTAATAATTCAAATTTGTGATTGACGGCATTCTCTCGATAGGGTCAGAGAAGTTAACAAAATTGAAAAAGTATAAAAAAACGCTGTAAATATATGGATTTAAGCATATCTAAATTTATCGAGAGCGGTTTTTTTTGGTCAAATTTCCTTGGGAGATTCAAGAAAAAAAATATACCAATTTTTTAATTCTGTAAAAAAGTTAGAAGTACATGACTACGTCAGTTTTAATAATCTTGAATTAAAATTTCAAGATGACCAATTAGTGCTTATCGGTTTTTTCATAAACCATGAGGGATTTTTTTTACTAATCATCAAAGTAAAAATCCATTTTTCATTACTGATTTTGAAAAATTTGAAAAACTAAAAGTTCATGAATTTGAGAATTATTGTTTCGAACAAAATATTAAAAATTAAGAATAAATATACTATTTCTAATGAAACCGCTTTAAGTATTACTAACGGTATTTATACAACATTTGTAGAAGATACCTTAAATTCGATTTCAATATTTGACATAAATAAAATTTAAGAGGGATACAATTTTATTCTGTTCAGATAATTAGAATAGTAAAAAAGCTTCAGCTAATTAATCGCTTAGATCTCCAAAAAAATGCAATTAATTCTTACAATGATTAAGTTGTTTCAACCTGGAAAAGTAAAAACAATTAAATGTAAATAATGTATGCATATATATAAGGCATTAGAATTTAATGTTTTGAGATTTTCAGGAAAAAAAGAAACGTTTAGAAAATAAGCAATTAAAATTGTCTAATCATAAACAAGTAAAAGGTGTTTATTCTTTAGGAGTGCTTTCTAAAAAACTGGATTTTGAGGAAATGTTATATTTGCTTAAAGAGGAAATATTATTCAGTACTTTAGAATCAGAGAATTTTACCGAGGACGTCTTTGAAGATATTTTTTCCATTCTGGAAATACTATTAAGACTTTTTAAATTTAATAAATCATCTTACATAAACGATAGATTGAAAAATTTCTGTTATGTAAATATTTTATTAAACAATTTAAATAATGATAGTTCAGAAAAGAATGCCTTAAGTTTTAAGAATATATTGTTTTTTAACCCTTCACCTGAGGAGTTTATAAATAATAATCAGCTAAGAAATGGTAAATATCTTAATGCTAAAAAACAGATTGATTTCTCTGAATTTTTCGATGATATTTTTGAAAATATCTTAAAATTAAAAAAAGAAAAAAAAGCTTACAGCAGAATAGCCAAAGATGATATAGAATTGCTGTATCAATTTTTAAAAGAACTAATAAATACAGTTTTTGAATCGCAGCCCAGCAAGTTACCGGAAGATTATTTAAGACTTGAAAATGTTTTTACTAATAATGATAACCTCTATAATACTTTATTGAAATCAATAGATTATTTCACACTAATAAATAATAAAATTGATAATAAGTCAGCTTCACTTTATTATCAATCAGATGACGAATTTACTGTGATAAATTCAGCAAAAAGAAACTCTAAAACTAAATTTAGAAGTGAGTATATTATAGATTCTTATATATACAAATTCTCTAATCACCCCAAAGAATTGGTTGATTTTATGATTTTTCTAAAAAATAGGGACACTCAGAAGTTCATTAAATTTTCAATTATTCTTCTATCGCATCCTTTTATAGTTTATAATTTAGAAGCTAAAAGAAACATAATTAAATCCAATATCGATGAGATACTACCAAATAAGGGTTATGCTTATCAAAAACTTACTAAGTATAAAGAAATCTTTAAATAGTATGACTTTAGATTTATTGAAGTGAAGTTTTTTGATTCAATATTCATAATGAATTATTAGTTATTAGATCTTTAAGAGATAAAAGTTTTATTCCTTATAGGCAGTTAAGCAAACTACTTCGTCTTGTAAGTACTGTATTTTATCAAATTGAAATAAAATTTATTGAGTACAAAAAGGCCTGAAAAATTACACTTTTCAGGCTTTTGCATTTTTTCTAGTATCGGGATTATATATAAAATATCTTCAAAAACGGTCTTAGCTTCTGTGGCAAAGTAAGATGCAGTACCAGTGTACTCCAAATTCATAAACTGTTGATAATTGCAGCAAAATAAGATCCCTTCCATAATTTTTTGTCAGCATATTTGGCAATTCTATACCTAAAAAAGAGGCTAATTTCCCCAATGGAAAATGGAATTAACTAAATATACAAAAAAATGGAATTGACTAATGACCAAAAAATTCTAGATGCAATCGTGAAAAAAGCATGGAAAGATCCAGCCTTTAAGAACGATTTGATAACTAGACCCGTCGCAACAATAGAAAGTTTTTTAGGACGACCACTTCATCTGCCCGAAGGCCAAAGTATTGCCTTTGTTGATCAGACAGATTCTTCGACAATTTTTATCAATATTCCAGCAGAAATCAATATGGAGGATGCAGAATTGAATGAAGAACAGCTTGATTTAGTAGCTGGCGGTGATGGAGATACAACCCCGCCAATAATTATTAAGCCTACTAATTCTTCTAGCACTATCTTTTAACGAAATTAAGCTGCTGGAAATTGTAAAGACTAAAAAAACGTACCTGTTCAATACTTGAATATGTACGTTTTGATATTTATTAAAACGCACATATTCATGAGAAGGAGCATCAATATTGTTTTCGCTATATTTTTATTACTTAATGGACTTTCGTCTTTTGGGCAGCCAAAAAACGGGAGAAAAGAGATTGTAATAAGTAAAAATAGTAAGGAGGCAGATTCCATTCTTAATTTAGGCATGAAAAGTCAGGATGCAGGAGATTATGCACAATCATTAATGTATTTTGATAAAAGTTTAATCTTGTATAACGCTTTAGGTAAAAGCCGAAAAGTCGGTGATTGTTATAGCTATAAAGCGGTAACTTATTATTATCAGGGAGATTATTCAAATGCTTTGATTTTTTTTAAGAAAAGTACTCAAGAATACAAAAAAACAAAATATAAAAAAGGAATCTCTTCGATATTAAATAATATAGGAGGCGTTTATTACTATTTGGGAAATTATCTAAATGCTTTAAATTATTACAAACAGGCTATTGTTATTCAGGAAGAATTAAATGATACCAAAATGATTGCCGCAACATCGCAAAATATTGGCGGAATATATGCGCAGGTAGAAGATTACTCAAGTGCACTAAAATACTACAATAAATCGTATTTGATTTATAAAAACAGCACCGATGTAAAAGCAATTTCTCAAAACTTAAATGCCTCCGGAATAGTCTATATAAAATTAGGCAATTACTCAAAAGCTCATAAAAATCTTGACCAGGCATTAGTTAATGCAGATAAAATAAATGATAAACAATTAAAGATCGAAGTATTATCCAGTTTAGGAGAATTGTTTTTTAAACAATCCAATTTTGAAAAAGCATTTTATTACTACGATCTTTCACTTAAATATGCTGCTGAAATTAATAGTCTGCAATATATAAGTATCGCAGAAGTTGCTCTTGGAAAAATCTTAAATGAATTAGATAAAAATAGTGAAGCAATTACAAAATGTTTAAAAGGATATAATAATGCTGAAAAAATAGGAGCTGTGTCAGTTAAAAAAGATGCTTGTGATTGTCTTTATAACGCTTACAAGGTTACTAAAAACGAAAAATTGGCGCTTTATTTTTATGAAAAATCAATTAATTTCAAAGACAGCTTAAAATCCGGAGAAACTTCCAATAAAATGATGAATATGGAGTTTCGTCAGCAGCAATTGCTGGACAGTATATCTCACGTAAGAAAAGAACATGCTGTTGAAACCAAACATAAAGAAGAAGTTCAAAAAAGGGAAAAACAACGAAACATCATTATTATTTCTTTGTGTTTTATTGTTCTCATAGCTTTAGGATTATGGAATAGATTAATCTACACAAGAAAATCTAAAAAAGCTTTAAAAATAGAAAAAGACCTCTCCGATGAACTATTACTAAATATTCTGCCAGAAGAAATAGCACAGGAGCTAAAACAAAAAGGGTTTGTTAATGCTAGAGATTTTGCTCTTGTTTCTATCCTTTTTTCAGATTTTAAAGCCTTTACTCAAACTGCTGAGAAAATGTCTCCTCAAAATTTAGTAGAAGAAATAAACACTTGTTTTAAAGCTTTTGATCTAATCACTGAAAAATACCATATAGAGAAAATCAAAACAATTGGAGATTCTTATATGGCCGCCGGCGGTATTCCAAAACAAGATAAAGAATCTTTAACAAATATTGTATTAGCGGGATTAGAAATGCAGGATTTTATGGCTAAAAGAAAAATGAACAACGATGCCGATAACACTGCTTCTTTTGAGATGCGATTAGGTATTCATGCAGGGCCGATTGTAGCGGGTATTGTAGGGATAAAGAAATTTCAATATGATGTTTGGGGTGATACTGTAAATACCGCAAGCAGAATTGAAAGCAACGGAGTTGTAGGTAAAGTTAACATCAGTGAATCGCTTTATAATCTCATAAAAAATGAAGAATGCTTCCGATTTGAATATCGAGGGAGCATTGAGGCAAAGGGAAAGGGAGAACTCAAAATGTATTTTGTAGAAAAATATATCAATCATTAATTTTCTTTTTGTCAGTTTATTTGGCTGATTTATCCAAGAGCGTCGCTTTATCTTTAAGATTAAGAAAACTTAGTTTAAAAACACTTTTTAGTTTAACAAAAAACTTTCAAACATGAGAACGACGACTTTAGAGAATGAAAAAATAGAACAGTTTTTATCCTTAATTCCTTCTTTCCCAAAATCTTTAGAGAGATCTTTCTATGAAGAAGAAACAATGAAATTGTTTGAGTCTTTCCACAAAAAGGAACTACAAGAAATATGTGGGACGACTAAAGAGGATAGTGTAAGGATTGATAATATTCGTAAAGAATTAACTGAGATTGTAAAGGAATTGCTGACTAAAAATGATTTAGATGATTCCTTCAAAAAATATTTAGCAATAGAGCAGGAAGTTGAAAATTCCTTTTTAGGAAATCAATATATATATGTAAAACAGCGAACATTGACTGTTAAGGCACTGTATTATCATAAAACTCAAAATTTTGACAAAGCACTTCTTTTTACAATAGAAGCTACTGCTCTGATCGAGTATTTAATAAAACAGGGTATCTATACTTTATGCACAAGATGCTTTGAACAGAATAAAAATATATCGAGAATATATTTTGCAAGTAATCAAATTGAATTAGGCAACAAAACAGCCAATAGTTTAATGCATTACTTGTTTAACGGAGAATACAACAAAGGCTTGTTTGGAAATATTTTTAAAAACAATTTCTATTGGAGTAAAAATCCCGATGTAAGAGAGTATTTTGCTCATGAAGCCTTTATAAGTATTGTAGAAAGTAACGTTAAGTCTAATTTGAATAATCATTTGGATTTTTTACCGAATGAATGGAATATAGATTTGAATTTTGGAGTCGACAATCCTGACAGGCACATAATATATAATTGGATTTCTGTAAATAAACATTTAAAAAATGGCAATTACGAGGAATACTTTGATTCACTAACTTCCTTTTTTCAGCAGTCGTATAATAAACATTATGATATTCTTAAAATAGCTCTGCTGATTGACTTAACTAAACTTGTAATTAAGCTGAATATTGAAAATAAGGAATTGATTACCGAAAAAATAAACGAGTTTTTTAATCATAAAATAAGCTCAAACAAAAGCTTACATACTACTTGGATTATGAAACAGTCTCTCTACAATCAAACTAGATTTTCACTAGAGAAAAGTTTTTTCTAAAATATTTAATAAAAAAACAACTTCGTCATTTTTGAAGTATTATCTGGCAAATATGTAATAAAAAGTAGTTTTATTTTTACAATACAGAAAAACAAAATGCTATGGAAGACAAAAAGCAGCAAGTTATACAAAAGGTCATTTCTAAAGCTTGGGAAGATATCAAATTTAGAAAAGAATTATTAGAGAACCCTGTAGAAGCAATAGAAAAACTAACAGGTGTTAAGGTTGTTCTGCCGGAGGGAAAAGAGCTGGTTGTTATTGACCAAACAGATAAATCTAAAGTATATGTAAATCTGCCTGCAGAGCCTGAAATAGATAATCTGGAACTTACAGAAGACCAGCTGGAAGCAATTGCTGGAGGCGAGCAAATGATGTGGAAGAATTTAACAGATTCCTTGTTTTCTACACTCAAAAATTGTATCAAATTGTAGATAATCAATTATTTAAGAGATCATGCTGAATGTGATTTTTTACAATTGATAAACCCAAAAAGATGTATATCAAATAGAAAAATTAAATATAAACATTAAAACTTTAAATCATGAGTAAAAAAATTGAATTAACAGACGAGTCAAAAGTAAAAGTTAGAGAAGTAATTCTTAAATCTCTTAATGATGCTTCTTTCAAAGAAAGATTGGTAAAAAATCCTAAAGCAGCAATTGCAGAGCTTTACCCAGATCTTATCGAAAGAGAAACAAGAAACATAGTTGTTTTTGATCAAACAGATAAAAATACCATTTATGTGAACGTATCTGCAACACAATATGTTTTGCTTGATGGAGATTCAGATGCAATCGAATTAACTCAGGAAGATTTAAATTTAGTAGCTGGTGGGGCACTGGAGCAAGAGGCGGCTGTTGAAAGCTGTTACTTTTTATCTTGCTAAGATAAAGCTGTAGAATGAAAACTTGTTTCAGTCAATAAAACAGGTCGACCGGATCTTTGTTTTCTGTGCTGAAACATCAGGTAATAAAATAATTATTTTTTTAAAGAGATTGTGCTGGACACAACTTTTTAAAATGGATAAACCCAAAAACAATGTACAAGCAGGTACATTAAAAAATTAAATATAAACACTAAAACATTAAAATCATGAGCAAAAAAATTGAATTAACAGACGAGTCAAAAGTAAAAGTTAGAGAAGTAATTCTTAAATCTCTTAATGATGCTTCTTTCAAAGAAAGATTGGTAAAAAATCCTAAA
>NZ_JBHUDZ010000009.1:19378-190981 GCF_042678225.1 Flavobacterium artemisiae
AAGACCAAGAGCTTGCTGTTGAAAGCTGTTACTTTTTATCTTGCTAAGATAAAGATTAGAATGAAAACTTGTTTCAGTTAATAAAAACAGGTTAACAGGATCTTTGTTTTCTGTGCTGAAACATCAGGATAATTATTTTTTTTAAGAGATTGTGCTGGACATAGTTTTTTAAAATGGATAAACCAAAAAACAAATGTACAAGCAGGTACATTAAAAATTAAATATAAACATTAAAACATTAAAATCATGAGCAAAAAAATTGAATTAACAGACGAGTCAAAAGTAAAAGTTAGAGAAGTAATTCTTAAATCTCTTAATGATGCTTCTTTCAAAGAAAGATTGGTAAAAAATCCTAAAGCAGCAATTGCAGAACTTTACCCAGATCTTATCGAAAGAGAAACAAGAAACATAGTTGTTTTTGATCAAACAGATAAAAATACCATTTATGTGAATGTATCTGCAACACAATATGTTTTGCTTGATGGAGATTCAGATGCAATTGAATTAACTCAAGAAGATTTAAATTTAGTAGCTGGTGGGGCACAAGACCAAGAGCTGGCTGTTGAAAGCTGTTACTTTTTATCTTGCTAAGATAAAAACTTTTTTGAGTTAATAAAAGAGGCTGTTTGAAAACTCAAATCAGCCTCTTTTATTTTTTAGCCCTGCATGTAAGGTATTTTAGGAACAAACTATAATAATTAAATATTTTGATGGACTACAAGATGAAAAATGGAAATATCATAGACATGCCCTTCCAAGTTGAAGAAAAAACTAATACTGCTATTTGTTCCTTATACGAAAAAAGCATAATAGAGTTATTAGCTGTCAGCATTGCAAATAATAAAGATTTAATTTTTGAAGATTTTTTTGAAGATTTAAAAAATAATGATTGGAAGAATCTTGGTCAGTCATTTCCTGTTTTAGGCGAGATTTTGCCACTGCAAAAAAATAACATTCAGAAATTGTATGATAAAATTTTACATTCCTTTAAAAATGATTCTGTTGATTTGTTTAATAATGGTTTGATTAAATACATGGATGAGGAAATTCAAGACATTAAAATAGGTGAGGGAGATTTTCATAATGGTTCATCAACAGCTATAATTGATTCTGAAGATAGTAACTTAGTTTACAAACCTACAAACGGAACTATTTCCTTCCCTTTTTTTCATCTGTTAGATTGGTGCAATAATTCTTTTTCATTGGGTAATTATAAGTATAACATACTGAATAAAAACCAATACCATTGGCAGGAATTTGTAACAGAGCAACCTTGCAGCAACGAAGAAGAAATTAAAAAATATTATCAGAGAGCTGGGTATTTATCATGTGTCTTATATTTATTAAACGCTACCGATTTTCATGCGGAAAATCTTATCGCTAACGGTGATTCAGTTGTGTTTATCGATCATGAAACTATAATACAGCCAAAGATTAATGATAAAGTAAGAGAATCTTTTGGTAATTCTGGTCTAGAAAAATATAATGATTCCAGTCAATTAGGGGATTCTATACTTATGTCAGGTTTGCTGCCAAGCAAAGACGAAAATTCTTCTTCTTGTGTAATGTGTGGACTGGGATATTCAAAAAAGACCTATGGCTACTATTTTAAAAAAACAGGAATTAATCAATTCTCCAAAGATTGGAAGATGGTAAACAAGGAAATGAAAGAGGAGTATATTAAAAAAAACATTCCCGCTTTAAATGGAGAGAAGGTTTTTGTTGATCACTATTTGAAGGAATTTCTTATAGGGTTTGAGGAATGTTATACTCATTTATTGAAACAAAAGTCGTTTTTATTATCCAAAGATTCTCCGATACAAAAATTCCATAATGTTCCCATAAGACATATCTGGAGACCTACCAATTCATACGGCAGGATTTTAAGATTAATGAGCTTGCCGGAAAATTTAAAAAATAAAGAACTGCATGAACAAAAAATAGAGAACTATTTTTCAAATGCTTTTAAAAACGTCCCTATTGACTCTAATTTACGTTTTATCTATAAACATGAAACAGCACAAATGCTAAGAGGAGACATTCCTTATTTTGAGGTAAATTCATCTTCCAGAGATTTACATACAGAGTTTGGAGTAATTAAAGATTACTTTGAACTTAGTGCAGTAGAAAATATAGAAAGAAAACTAAAAAAGCTCTCAATAGAAGATTTAGAATTTCAAAAGAAAATAATTTTAGAAAGTCTCACATAAGATTTTCAAGAATTTAAAAAACGTAAAAGGAATGAAATTGTGTACTAACCTTTTAGGCAGCTTTTATTGACGTCTCGTTACTTAATTAACCACTTTATTTTTTTATTATTTTAATAATACTTCATTATAATATAACGCAAAACAAAAACTTACAACTAGCTGAATAAATGAATGCTGGTTTTTTTTGTGTTATTTAATCTATTGGAAATATGACCTCATTTTTATTGGTGATTTGTTTATGAAATCTAAGCAGGATTCTCTTCTTAAAGAATATTGTTTGTTACAGAAATAGCTAAACTTCTTTCAAAAAGATACACTACGTTAAAAAGTAAGAATTTTAACATTTTTTACACTTTTAGTCTAAAGCTGGCCTTTAGAATCGAACTAGATTTGTTAATGTAATATTACAACAACAAGGAATTCCTGAAAAGCATTTTTTAATGACACAACAACTTTTATAGCTGTTGTTCAAACAAATATTATCTAAACTAAACCAAAAACACCATGAAAAATTTCTTATACCTTATCGCTGTCATATTCCTATTAGCTACTTTAAATTCTTGTACTGCTGACGAAATTGAAACTGAAGCACCTAAAAAAACTCAAAATCAAGCTGACGTTGATCCAAATAATCCTGGCAGCATAATCCCGCCAAAAAAAAATTAACCGTTTTACTTTTTTAGCATTATATTAAAAAGTTAAAAAATGTATTTTTACACTTATTCTAATTAAGCGCCATTGAAACTATTTACAACAATATTGATTTTCAGTATTTTTTTTATTGGGTGCAAGCGTAAAAATGAAAGTTTTTACGCTTCAAACACTAGTAAGTTAGATTCGTTGATTTCAATTTCGACAGACAAAAATAAAACTAAAGAAGAAAGGCTCGATAAGGCTTTATTAGCCTCTGAAATTATTCAAAAAAATGACACTTTAGTGATGTCCTCTGATTATTATTTTCTATTGGCGGATTCATTTTTGCAGCTAGGAGAAAGTGAAAAATGTCTTCATTTATTGCAAAACTTATATAAAAAGTCAATTTTGATAAAAGATAGCGAAGGCATTCAAAATGCAAGCTATAGTATTGCAGTTGTTTATAATAAAGAAACACAATATGATTCAGCCTATTATTACTTTACAAAATCAGAAAAAGCCCTTTTGAAAAAAAATAATGATAACTTATTGGGTAATGTAAAGATTTGGAAAGCAGAAATATTATCTTTTAAAAATGATTATGTAGGAGCAGAAAAATTAGCAATTGAAGCCTTAAAATTTGGTCTTGAAACAAAGAATAATTTATTGATTTACAATTGTTATCTCACGTTAGGAAGTGCACTTGTTGGTATGAATAATTATGAGAAAGCTATAGATTATTACGACAAAGCTATTCAGATTTCTGAAAAATTAAAATCAAATCCAAATTATTTGTCGTACAAGTGCCAGCCCTACAATCATATTGCTAATATCTATGTAAAAAACAAAAATTATGAAAAAGCTATTTCATTTGCAAAACAAGGTTTAGCTATAGCAGATTTCAAAAAAGCAGATCCTCCAATTTATTGTTATCTCACCAATAAACTTGCTTATTCTAAATTTAAACTCGGCAACAAATCGTCAGTAAAACAATTTGAAGAAACTTTAAAAATTGGCGACAAAATAAATAATATTCCTGTACAGATTACTTCAAAAATCTATTTAGGAGAATATTATTTAAGTGAAAAAGATACTTTAAGAGCCAGATATTTTTTAAATGACGCACAACTGCAGGCACATGAAAATAATTTTTTCGAAGACGAACGCACTATTCTTAATTTATTAGCTCTTGCATACCCTCAGGAAAAATACTTTTATAGTAATAAATACATTCATCTTAACGACAGCCTTCAGGATGTGGAACGTACTTCTCGTAATAAATATGCCCGTATAGAATTTGAAACCGACCAAATAATCGAGGAGAAGAAAATGGTCGAGAATAAAAAGAATGAAATCTCAAAACAATTCATATTATATGCTGTTATGAGTTTACTGGTATTGATATTATTGTTGATTATTTTATATCATAAAAACAAAAATATCAAACTTGAAAAATTGTTCCGTAAACAAGAACAGGCTTTAAACGATTCGCAGATTTATAATTTGATGCTTTCAAATCAGCAGAAAATGGAAGAAGGCAAAATTATCGAAAAACAACGAATTTCGAGAGAACTACACGACGGTATAATTGGAAAATTGTCGGCAATACGAATGAATTTATATGAAATAAAATATAATCAATCACCAGAAACTTTAAAAAAACATTTGGCATATATTGCTGAGATGAAAAACATCGAAGAAGAAATCCGTAATCTGACACACGAATTAAATACGAATGTTTTCTCTGGATCTGATGATTTTGAAACAACGATAAAAGCATTATTCTCAGAATTAAACAATAATCCAATTGCTGAAATAAGTATAGAAATTGATCAGAGAATAGACTGGTCTTTAGTCGATATAAATGTAAAAATGAATCTTTACAGAGTTTTTCAGGAAGCCTTACAAAACATCAATAAATATGCGGATGCTTGTGTAATAACAATCGCAATTGCTAAAAGCGAAACAGGTATTAGCATTCAAATTGCCGACAACGGTAAAGGTTTTGATGTAACGCAGACGAAAAAAGGAATTGGATTAAAAAATATGGATCATCGAGCAACGGAACTTAAGGGGCAATTCTCTGTAGAATCGAAGCCAAATATAGGCACAAAAATAAATTTGTCAATTCCGATTGAATTCAATAGTTTTGAGTTTTAAAGACTAATGATAAGAAAAATACTAATAGTTGAAGATCACCCTTCAATGATTACTGGATACCAAACTATACTCTCTCATAACAAGTTAGGGGATGTGTTGGAGTTTTATTCTGCAAACAATTGTAAAGATGCTTACGATTGTATTTCAAATGAAACCCAACCCATTTCTTTTGATTTGGTAATGCTTGATTATAGCTTGCCGGCTTTTCCTGAAAAGGAAATTTTTAATGGTGGTGATTTAGCAATTTTAGTTCACAAATACATTCCTGGTGCAAAAACATTAATTATTACTTCGCATTTTGAAAGTGTTATTTTGTACAATATCTATCAAAAAACTCAGGTCAACGGAATTATGGTCAAAACTGATTTTGACGATGAAGAGTTGTTATTAGCTTATGAAAAAATCATGAGCGATGAAAACTATTTTAGTAAAACGGCTAAAAAGGCAAAAACAGAACGTTTGTTAGCAGAGGGACATTTTGATTCTCTTGACCGCCAGATCATAACACTTATTTCTAAAGGGTGTCAAATCAAGACCATCGCAAACACTATAAAAGTTTCAGAAGATACCGTTAAAAAACGCAAAAGTAAAATAAAGGATATTTTAGGCATTGATAAAGGCAACGATGAAGATATTTTGCGTGAGTGTAGATTATTACAAATGATTTAGTAATAATTAAAGGCACTTGTTTTCAGAACCTGATAAAAATAATCACTCCTATTACGGAAATTCTTATTCCAATTATATGCAGCATAAAAAATAAATGGCTTAGAGGCCGGGTTCAGCTGTTTTTACGTTCAATTTCAGATATATTTATAAACGTAATCAGATTATGATGCTAAATCATTTTCCGACAATCATTCGTTTCTCCCATACCATCCTCTCAAACATTTAAAAAAATTATCCAAATAACTTCAACAATCACTACAAATTGGAGTTAATATGCGATTTAATTTATTGCGGGATATTCGATTTTATTTCCATTACCTCACTTATTTATAGGCAGAGATTACTTACCGCCTTTTAACTTTTTTTACACTTAAAGTGTAAAACCACGCAAAACCCTTATCCTAAATTTGAAATATCAAGCTGCTCCAGATAGTATTAGTAATTAAATTTTTGGGGTTTAGAAAAGCCAAGAAGACAGCGTGATTATAAAGTAATAAAATCATACAAGCTTTTTTATGAAGCTGTATTTGAGGTGGTTGCATGCAAAAAGCTGTCTTGTTTGAAAAATAAAAATCAAACGTCTTGAATTTCCTAACGACTTATAAATACTCGATTCTTGAAAATTAGTAATCAACAGAATTAATTACCATTACAAATCATGAATACAACAGTAAAAAGAAATGCAATAGATTGGTCTTCACCGGATATTTTAAATCACTTATTCTTACATATTAAGACTCCATTAGATTCTATAATTACGGCTAGTGCTCCAAGCGCAGCCGGAAGTGAGATTAAAAATGAAATCATTCTTTCCAGCAGTAAAGAAATTAATGATATTATTGAAGAAATACTGAATGAGATTAAATCTAAATCAGTAAGCTTGACAATACAAAGCAGGCCGGATATTTTTGATATTTACGAATCAAATAAGAATGTTCAGGACCTATGCTCGAAAAAGATAAATCCAGAAAAAGTTACAAAAAAAGATCAGAATTGGTTAATAAACTTAGAAAAAGAAATCTACAATTCCATTTCTAAGAACGACTTGGATCTAGTTGATTTATCATATAAGATGGCTGTCAGCGAAAGACAGCTTCATAGAAAAATTGCAAGTTTAGTTTACTTAACCCCTAATAAGTACATACGCATATTAAGGCTGCATAAAGCAAAGCAGCTGATCGACAATTATGATCAGGATTCTATTTCTCAGGTTTCTTATTCTGTAGGATACAATGATTCCCATTATTTTTCAAAATTGTTTAGTAATCAATATGATATATCACCCAAAGAATTAATAAACTCATTACTCTAAAAGAATACTGATCAGAACTCAGAAAAAAGTTGGAAGATTTTTTGGAATGACTTAACAACATTTAAAACAAAGCAAATTAATAACCATAACCCTAAAAATATATATTATGAAACGAGTGCTTTTTTTCCTAGGCCAATTAAATGACAGAGATTTAGAATGGATGGTCCTTAATGGCCAAAAATTAGAATTAAAAATTGGAGATACACTGATCCAAAAAGGAAATCATGTAGATAATTTATACATTTTATTATCAGGTCAATTGTCAATTTGTTCCGATTCAATTGAAGGTAAAGAAATTGCACTTTTAGGAGCAGGAGAAGTTATAGGTGAAATGTCTTTCTTAGAATCCAGACCTCCTTCAGTTTCGGTTATTTCCAAAGATACTTCTGTCGTTTATAAAATATCTCGAAATGCAATAGAAACAAGACTCTCTTCAAATCCAGATTTTAAAGCCAATTTTTATTATTCATTAGCATTATTCCTTTCTAATAGGCTGAGAAAAACAACAGATCAATTAGGATATGGGATTGTTGAAGAAGAGGATTTAATTGATGCCAAAGTATTGGATGTAGTTTCTCAGGCAGGCGCACGTTTCGGACAGATCTTAAATAGGTTTTCCGAGGTTAAGTTAAGTGCTAATTGTTAAGGTTCAGATATGAGGAATTCCCTTTTGCTTTATATTTTATTGGCTGTAGGTAATATTTTATATAGTCAGTCTAAAATTAAGTGTGACTTAATTGAGGTCTCAAGTATTGCATTTAATAAAAATCCAAGTATAAAAAGCGCTAATTTCTCGATCCAAAATGCCGAAGGTAATTTTCAAGTGCAAAAAAGTGTATTTGATTTTAAATTAAACTCTGAAGTCGGGTATCAAAATGAAAGATATAACCTTTTTGATGCTGATTCAAGAAATAAATACCTCGATAAAGTTTTAAAAAATAATTCATTTTATGTTTCAGCTGGTTTAGAAAAAACATTACGTACCGGACAAATAGTAGATGTTAGTTTAAAATATAATTACAATAATAATAATTATCCTTACAACTCCTTTGCTCAATATGTTGGTGCTTACTATGGTAATCACAACAGTACTGTTAATCTTACACTAACCCAGCCTCTTTTAAGAGGAAGAGGAAAGAAGGTGGCTACAGCTTTAGAAGAAGCATCTGTTTTTTATATTAATAAAAGTAAATATGAGTACGAATTTTCTAATTCGTATCAAATTCAGCAAATAGGCATTGCTTATTGGAATTACTATACTTCATATAAGAGTTTCTCAATTTATATTGAAAATGAAAATAGGGTAAGAGAAGTACTGAATATGACTATTGAACTTGTAAAAGCGGATAAAAAGCCAGCAAGTGATTTATATCAGGTCAATGCCGATTTAAGTAATCAGGAAAGGTTAACTGCTGTCGCAAAACAAGATTTATATAATTCAAGATTAAATTTAGGACGGGTTATCGGTCTAACGGATGAAGAAAGCCAAAGATTAGATATTCCTATAAATGACTTTCCAACAGTCATGGAATCTGGATTTAATGATGGTATTGATACAAATGCACTTATTAAGATTGCCAAGGATAAAAGAAGTGACGCAAAGGCAATTGAAGAAGAATATAAAGCAATAGAACTTCGATATATGCAGGCGGCAAACAATCTAAAACCGCAATTAAATTTAGCTGCATTTGCTTTTTATGGAAGTGCAAGCGTTGGAAACGGTATTGATGAATCCTTCACTTCTCTCGTTAATAATGAAGGCCGGGATGCTGGAGCTGGGGCTAGACTCACATTTTCTTTTCCATTGAATAACAATCTGGCAAAAGGAAATTATTCAATAAATAAAATCGCTTTACAAAATCAGTCCGTAATAATTGAAAACACTCATAGAAATATTGAACTGAATATTGATATAGCAATTAATAATTTGAAAAACAGTATTATAGTTCTGGAGAAGGCAAGAGAATCTTTTAAATCGTATCAAGATGCTTTTAATAGTGAACAGATAAAGTTTCAATCAGGATTGACCACTCTTTTAAATTTAATCTTATTTCAGGAAAGGCTAACATCTTCAGAATTAGATAATTTAAATGCACAGGAACAATTTTCAAATGCAATCCTTGCTCTCAGACACGAAACGGGAACGCTCATTTCTAAAGAAGATCTTGGTTTTAAAATTACTCAAAATGCATTTTATACTATTCCTAAAATAGAAAATTAAAAATATACAGATTATGTCAGCACCTTTTTTTAGAAAATCAGCATTAGAGAAACTTTCTACCCCAGAAAAATTAGATCAATTAATCAAGGTTACTGGCACAAAATCCTGGATAGCTCTAACCACCATTATAGTTGCGATTTTCACAGCATTAATATGGTCGTTTGTTGGCACAGTCAAAACAAAATTGGATGTAGTTGGGGTTGTATTAGGCGGAGACGTTCATGAAGTAGTTGCTACAGCGCAAGGACAATTGGTAGAATTAAAAGTAGCCATAGGCAATAAAGTCAAAAAAGGAGATATCATCGCTACAATAAAACAGCCAGAATTATTTCAACAAATCGAAGATGCAAAAGTTGTATTGTCAGATAGAAAATTTGAAATGGAAAAGCTAATGTCTTATGGAAATCAAGGTGCTCAATTACAACATAAAATGATTAACCAGTCACGTGTAAGTATTGCAGGCGAAATTGAAACACAAAAAAAGAAGATCCTATTTCTGAATAATCAATTAGAATCAGAGAACATACTTCTTGAAAAAAGTTTAATAACGAAATCGCAGGTTGCAGGTACAAAAGAACAAATAGAGGCTGCTAAAAATACAATCGAAAGATTAAAAGAACAAATCGTAGAAACATCCAGACAGCAAAATGATTTGGGATTTGATATTCAACAGAAAGTTACATTACAAAACCAAAGAATTGCTGAAGCTCAAAGAAATCTTCAGTTTTTAAGTGAAAAATATGATATCCAAAGAAATATTAAAAGTCCGTACAGCGGGGAAGTAGTTGAGGTTTTAACCGATGCTGGAATTGTAGTATCAGCAGGATCTCCATTATTTAAACTTAAAAATACAATCAAGACGGCGCAATCGCAGCTAAAAGGAATTCTTTATATCCCTTCTAAAGATGGGAAAAAAATTAAAAAAGGAATGGAAGCTCTAGTTGTACCATCGACTGTGCAACCTGAAGAATACGGTTTTATAAAAGGAAAAGTTACTTATGTATCTGATTTTCCGATAACCGAGCGAGGAATGTTAACCTCCGTTAAAAATGATCAGCTTGCGAAACAGCTTTTGGTCGGCGGTCCTTTGTTTGAAGTTTATGTGGATTTTGAAAAAGATTCTGTATCGTATAGCGGTTATAAATGGACTTCTGCTAAAGGGCCGGATATTTCTCTTAAAGAAGGCACATCATGCTTGGGTAAAATTACTGTCAAACGTGAGCCTCCTGTAACATTAGTTGTTCCTGCATTTAAGAAGTTTTTTGACCTTTATTGATCTATTAAAATGAAAAATAACATAAACTTACTTATACAAAAACAAGCAAAACCGGTTAAAGTGCCTACTGTCTTGCAGATGGAAAGCGTTGAATGCGGTGCTGCTGCTTTAAGTATTATTTTAGGGTATTTTGGCAAGTTTGTTCCATTAGAAAAATTGAGAATAGCTTGCGGGGTATCAAGAGATGGATTGAAAGCTACTAATATCATAAAAGCAGCTAAAGAGTTTGGATTAGAAGCAAAAGGATTTGCTAAATCTGTTGAAAAACTGATGCAAATGGAAACTCCAGCGATTATTTTCTGGAACTTTAATCATTTTCTAGTCTTGGAAGGGTTTACAAAAAACAGAGTCTATCTCAGTGACCCTGCACAAGGAAGGTATTATGTGAGTCATAAAGAATTTGACGATTGTTATACAGGTGTCGTTTTAACCTTTACACCTTCAAAAGAGTTTGAAAAAGGAAATGAAAAGAAAGGATTAGTACCCTCCTTAATTTCAAGGATTGCAAATTCTAAATCAAGTATTACCTACATTATTATAGCAAGTTTGTTTTTAGTAATTCCTGGTTTAGTAATTCCTTCATTTCTTAAAATATTCATCGATAAATTTTTAATTAATAACTTTTCAGGTTTTGTAATGCCCCTTTTGCTAATTATGAGTGTGCTTCTAATAGTTAATGCTTCATTAGTTTATCTCCAGCAATACTATTTACTTAAGTTAGAAACAAAACTGGCATTGGTAACTTCCAGTAAATTTCTTTGGCATGTTTTTCATTTACCAATTGCTTTTTTTACTCAAAGATACAGTGGCGAAATAGGTAATAGAGTTTCATTAAATGATAAAGTAGCAAAACTGTTAAGCGGGGATTTAGCAAACGCAGCATTAAATGTCATTGTTGTTATTTTTTATGCCATTTTAATGTTCTCCTATGATGTTACCCTGACTTTAATTGGTGTTTTTATGGCTGCATTAAATGTTGCTGCTTTAAAATATGTTTCAACAGCCAGAAAAGATGTAAGTCGAAGATTAGGTAATGAAATGGGAAAACTTTTAGGCACTACTACGTCTGGAATTAGTATGATTGAAACATTAAAAGCCTCTGGCAGAGAAAATGATTTTTTTACTAATTGGATAGGATATTTAGCTAAAGTAGTGAATTCTCAACAAGAATTTGGATGGTTAACAGTAAGGCTTAACATACTTCCAAATCTAATTTTATCCTTAACAAATGCTCTAATATTAGGGATAGGCGCATTAAGGATAATAGAAGGAGAAATGACCTTAGGAGCTTTAGTTGCTTTTACTTATTTAATGAATAATTTTATTACACCAGTAAACCAGCTTGTAACAGCAGGAGCCATGCTGCACGAAACAGAAAGTGATATGGCACGCATTGATGATGTATTGAACTACGAAATGGACAAACAATTTACAAAAACTGCAGATGAAAATATTCAAAATGCAGATATTCAAATTGTTAATAACAAATTGATTGGATACTTCGAAATGAAGAATGTGACTTTTGGATATAGTCAGACCATGCCTCCATTAATAGAAAACTTTGATTTAAAATTAAAACCTGGAAGCAGAGTGGCATTGGTTGGCGGTTCTGGGAGCGGAAAGTCAACCGTTGCAAAAATAGCTTCAGGGCTTTATGATCCATGGCAGGGAGATATCTTGCTTGATAATAAAAACAGAAAATATATACCCAGACATATCATAACAGAATCATTAGCCGTGATAGATCAGGAGGTTTTAGTATTTAATGGTACTATTAAAGAAAATATTTCTTTTTGGGATTCCATAATTCCTGAAAAAAACATTATAAACTCAGCAAGAGATGCTGCTATTCATGATGTTATTGCTGCAAGAAATGATGGATATGATAGTTCAGTATTAGAAGGTGGTTCGAACTTCAGTGGAGGACAACGCCAGCGCATTGAAATTGCCAGAGCTTTAGTTTGTAATCCTACCATTTTAATTATGGATGAAGCTACCAGTGCATTAGATCCTGCTACAGAAAAAATTGTCATGGATAATATTAAGAAAAGAGGATGTACTTGTTTAATTGTTGCCCACAGATTAAGCACCATCATAGACTGTGACGAGATAATTGTAATGGAATTTGGTAAAATCGTAGAAAGAGGCTCTCACAAAGAATTATTAAAACTAAATGGTGTTTATGCAAAATTGATTGAAACAAAATAAAAGTTAAGATATGTCAACGAAAGAAAAAATACATATAGGAGTTGAAGAACCATTTATACTTAACAGTACTGACAAATTTTGGATGTTAGTTTCTGGAGAAGTAAATGTGTTTTATGTTAGAGTTGATGAAAAGGGAGAATACTTATGCGCTTTAAAATATCTTTACTCTGCCAAAAAAGGAGATTTATTATTTAGCTTACTATCTGCTGATTGTAAGGATGATATCCGTTTAGTTGTTTTTTCAAACGAAGCCAATTTATTAGCTATAAACAAACACGAACTCATTAATATTGATCATTTCTTTCTAACAAGTATGATAGATAAATGGATCTTAAAAACTTCATTTAAAATTAATTCAAGTAATATTCCAAAAGCGTATAACACTTTAGACAGCTATAATAGTTTTATTTTAAATCAAAATGCAATAGCATATCCTTCGCAAGGAATAAATTGGGTAAATTTAATTTATGGGCAACTTTCTGTTTTCGCAGAGCAGGAAGCTGTTAACTCTGACGATGCCCTTACATTTTCAATTCCCGTTTGCAACAAATTATGGATTAAATCATTGTCTGAATTCTCAGAGCTTAAATTAATGAGTACCAGAGAAGTTTTAGAAGATGAAATTAATTTTTTAATTTCTTTAGAAAAATTACAATCCCATTTTTACAAACAGCTTTGCAAAAATATTGAGATCAATAGCTTGCTGGAAAACAATACCCTTAACGAAAAATTAATTTATCAGGAAGAAGTGTTAGAAAACACTTTAGAAAAAATTAAATCTATAGTTACAGGCAGTAAAAAAAAATTACATCACCTCACAAATAATAAAAAGCAAAGCGTACTTTATTTAACATGTCAATTAATTGGGAAACATGCTGGCTTTAAATTTGAAGAACCAAAACATTTTGAATCAGATGTAAATAACACAAACAATCTTTTATATGCTATTGCTCAAAGTTCTAAAGTAAGAATACGAAAAGTTATTTTGAGAGATGTATGGTGGAAAGATGAAAATGGTCATTTATTAGCATTTGTAAAAGAGACTAATGAGCCTGTTGCGCTTATACAAAAAAATTCTACGACTTATATAATTAAAAATCTTTCAAAAGGAACTGAAACTGTTGTTGATAATGAAATAGCCGAATCTTTAGAGCCTATAGGTTATATGTTTTTTTCGGGATTTGATACAAAAATGAATTCCATAAAAAAAGTATTAAGTTTCGCGATGAATGGTGTAAAAAAAGATGCCAAACTATTATTAACAGCCTCTTTACTCGGAAGTCTAATAGGTTTATTGATTCCCATATTGTCAGGGATGATATACGATGATGTAATACCAACTGCAGATAAATCCATACACTTGGAAATCTTTACGATCATGATAATAATAGCTTTGGTGTCTGCCGGACTGCAGCTTACCCAAGGAGTTTTACAAATGAGAGTAGAGTCAAAATCAAGTATTAATCTACAAGCTGGAGTAATGGATTATATACTTCGATTACCTGTAACTTTTTATAAAAAATATACCGCTGGGGATCTCACAAATAGAGTTTTAAGCATTAACGCAGTCAGGCAAATCCTTTCTAATACACTTATGACAGTAGTACTTAGCGGGGCATTCTCATTTGTTAATTTATTACTGCTGTTTTACTATGATTCGAGTTTAGCATGGGTAGGAGTTGGGCTTGCTTTAGCTGCTATTGCTTTTATGATTTTAATGGGCTGGCTAAAATTGAAGTATGATCGGGAGGTATCTAAATGCGAAGGAGAAATTCAGGGTTTACTTTTCGAGTTTTTATCAGGAATTAGTAAAATAAGAATAACTGGAGGTGAAAAAAGAATTTTTTCTTTATGGGGAGACAAGTTTTCAAAACTGAAAAAGTTAGGATTTAGTTCAGGGAGTTATCAAAATTTTGTAGAAGTTTTTAATAGCTCTTATCCTCTTTTTACAAGCATATTATTTTTTTCATTTTTATATTATACGGTTTTAAACTCACCAGAGTCCAGAGTGTTATCTGTAGGATCATTTATGGCTTTTATTATTTCCTTTAATAAATTTTTAAATGATAGTTTAAGATTAAGTATGGCATTTATTACCTCACTTAGTGTTATTCCGTTGTACGAAAGAGTAAAGCCAATTTTAGAAGAAGAGCCTGAGTCGATAAATGAAAGTATCGATCCGGGTGAATTGATGGGAGAGATTGAACTGAATTCTATTTCATTTAGATACTATGCAGATCAGCCGCTGATTTTAAAAAATGTCACATTTAAAATAAAACCAGGTGAAATGATTGCTTTTGTAGGAGCGTCTGGCTCTGGAAAATCAACAATTATGAGACTTCTTTTAGGTTTTGAAACCCCTGAGTTAGGTTCTATCTTTTATGATGGGAATACATTTGATGCGATGAATAAAGAACTTACACGGCGACAAATAGGCGTAGTACTGCAAAATGGATCTCTTATGTCAGGCAGTATTTATCAAAATATTGTTGGTAATTCAGAATTAACACTAGAAGATGCATGGGCTGCAGCACGCATGGCCGGTATGGAAGATGATATAAAGAACATGCCGATGGAAATGCATACCTATATTAGTGAAGGTGCAGGAACATTTTCCGGAGGGCAAAGACAAAGATTAATGATTGCCAGAGCAATTGTTCATAAACCCAGATTATTATTTATGGATGAAGCAACAAGCGCTCTTGATAATAAGACCCAAAATATTGTTGCAGAAAGTTTAGACAAACTTCAGGCTACCCGCATAGTTATTGCACATAGGCTGAGTACTATAAAAAATGCTGACCGTATTTTTGTTTTAGATAAAGGAGAAATCAAAGAATCGGGAACTTATGATGAGTTAATACAAATGGAAGGTTTGTTTACAGAACTTTCTAAACGTCAAACCGCCTAGCAATGATAAATCAATCAACTCCTTTAAAAAAAGAAGAACGTCTCATTAATCCTGCTCTATCTGAGGAACTCAAAAACTATTTGATAAATAATTTTAAATCAAAAAAAACAATATCACTCGAAAATGAAACAAGTATTAAATATTGGGAAGATTTTGCAGGAAAAAGCGCTGCGGATGAATTAATATTTGATGAATTAAAAAAGTGTTATCCTCAATTGAACTTTCCAATTGAACCAGAGATAGAAAAAAAAGAAGAATATAAAAATTTAGTTTTGAGAGGTAAGACAGAAAATGTAAATCTTTCTTTTTTATTAAAATTAAACGATTGCAAAAATATAACCCTAAGAATTGGGGAAAGTATTGCAGGCAAAATACCTATAATAATAGTTCCAGATAAAGAAGACTTTATAACAATTCTACAATGCCTATTGTATAAAAATAATCCTAGGCATATTCCTAATTCAATGGGGGCGGTATTGATTAATGGAATAAATAACTGGCAAAAAATAACTGGTTTAAAAAATGACTGGATGGCGGCCAATATTGCAGGAAATTGGAGCCAGGAGTTTTATATAAATGTTTTACCAAATTATAGTTTATATCAAGATCAGTTAATTGTTATAAGTACAAAACCGTACAGTAATGTATTGGCAAAGCAATTGGGTTTGAGTGAAAGTTTATGGTTATCCTATTCCATTTCGATAAGAATAGAACATGAATTTGCACATTTGTACACTCTTAAAAAATTTGGGACAGCATCAAATAATCTGCACGATGAGTTAATCGCAGATTACATAGGAATTGTAAAGACTATCGGTAAATACAATAAATCATGGATGTTACTATTCATGGGACTTGAAAACTATCCCGACTACAGACAAGGAGCGAGGTTGGAAAATTATATATCAGACAATAAATTATCTAAAGAAGACTTTAAACAGTTGATTAAAATAATAAAAATGGCTATTGAAAACATTTCAATATTTCACGAGTCTCAAGGAAATTTAAAATCAGATATAGATCAGATGTGTCGAATAGATGCCCTTTGCGAAACTAGTCTGGAAGAATTATCATCTGTAAATGGAGCTTCTCTAATTATCGATAATTATAACAAAATGTTGGAGAACAGAGCAATGTAATATCTACGACACATATTTAAGGAAACGATAATAAATAATAAACTAAAAGAAGATGACTTTTATTAAAACAATTTATACATTTTTAATTACACTTTTAATTGTAACAACAACTTTTGGACAACAAGCTAAACATAAAACTAAAATCTTATTACTGGGAACGATTCATTTCGAAACGCCTCATTTAGATGAGTTTGAATTAAAGACAGACGATTTTTTAGCTCCGAAAAGACAGCAGGAATTAGAAGAATTGACTGAGGTTTTAAAACGAACAAATGCGGATAAAGTGATGATAGAAAAACCATTAAATCAGCAAAGAAAAATAGATAGTTTGTATAATGCATATTTACAAAACAGCTATAAATTAACAGTTTCTGAACGAGAGCAAATAGGTTTTAGATTAGCTAAAAAATTAAATTTAAAACACATAAATTGTATAGATGTTTTTTATGGGATGAAACATGATAGTTTAGTAGCTGTAACTGCTAAAGATAAAAATCAGTTATATTTATTAAAGGAATTAGGTACTAATGCAAATAATTTATTGCATGAAATAGATAGTGTAGTAAAAGGAAATTCAATAACAGAGGTCATAAAATATATAAACAGAGATGAACTTTTGCAAAGAAATTTATCACTGTATTTAAAATATTTGGCAAAAGTTGGAGCAGGAGAAAATTATATAGGTGCTGAATCAGTTTCTGATTGGTACTTGAGGAATATTGCGATTTATGCCAATATAATGAATCAAATAAGTCCAAATGACAAATACGTTATATTAATATTTGGGCAAGGACACATTCCTATACTAAAACACCTAATAGAAAATAATGATGATTTTGAACTCGTAGAAGTAAACAGTGTACTAAAATAATTGCCACAACTGATGTTTGATAATGCTTAACATTTGGTATTAAAAAAGCTGAGGTCTTACTTTTTGAAGTCTCTTTTTGGCTTCTAGCGGAGAAAGAGGGATTCGAACCTAAGCTCCGCATCCCGCTTTTATACTGCATTTTTAATATTTTTTTACCTGCTGCGCCACGATTCTGCCACGAACTTTAAAACGTGCTGATTCGGTATGTAACACCTTGCTTTTTAATTGGTTATGGTTCTATTATTGGTTAGAAAGCAAAAGTAGACTTTTTTTAATTATATAAGCAACATTTTAGAAATTTTTATATGTCAATAGAAGCTAGTTGGACATGTCTGATCTTAATTTAAATATGGAAAAAATCTATATCTTACAGTATGAAAAGAAGTAGATTTGAATATTTTTTATCGTTATATTTGTGAAGTTACTGCATTATTTATTCTAAAAAAAAAAGACAAATGAATGATTTCGAACAAATTTTTGATGCTCTGATTAGATTTAGAAACGAGCGTGATTGGGAACAATTTCATAATCCAAAGGATTTGTCATTAGCAATTTCGATTGAAGCTTCTGAACTATTGGAACTTTTTTTATGGAAGAAATCTGAGGAAGCAGATATTGAAAAAATTAAAGATGAATTAGCAGATATTTTGTCCTTTTCATTTTTGCTGGCGGATAAATATAAATTTAACATCAAAGAGATTGTTTTAGATAAGATTCAAAAGAATGCACAGAAATATCCTGTAGACAAATCAAAAGGTAATGCAAAAAAATATAATGAATTATGATAATTTATCAGAATTCTAAAACATCTTTTTGTCATGATGTAATTTCTAATAATATAGAGAATGTGATTCATGATTTCTTTAAATTAAAAC
Source organism: Flavobacterium artemisiae (assembly GCF_042678225.1). NCBI lineage: Bacteria > Pseudomonadati > Bacteroidota > Flavobacteriia > Flavobacteriales > Flavobacteriaceae > Flavobacterium > Flavobacterium artemisiae. Next base: position 37,864 of record NZ_JBHUDZ010000009.1, read on the forward strand.
TCGGACAAACCACAACGACGGCAGAAATAAATTCATGGAAAAATTCAATGCTATACATGAATAATATTTTGTGTGATGATGGAATTCCTCATGATGCCGGTGTAATTATAGAATACCAAATTCCTCAGACTTCAAAAAGAATAGATTTTATTGTAACAGGACAGGATGATCGCAGAAAGAATTTTGCGATCCTTATCGAGTTGAAACAATGGTCAGAATCGGAGATAACAGATAAGGATGCAGTTATTTCAACATTTGTAGGGAAGAGAAAACGCGAAGTCAGCCATCCATCATATCAGGCGTGGTCTTATGCATCGTTATTGGAAGGGTTTAATGAAGCAGTTTACACTTCTAATATTCAATTAAAGCCATGTGCTTATTTGCATAACTACAGCTCGGATAACATTATTGATAATGCTTTTTATAAAGAGCATATTGATAAGGCACCCTTGTTTTTGAAAACAGACCCCTTTAAATTAAGAGATTTTATAAAGCAGTTTGTAAAATTCGGAGACAAGGATAAAGTCATGTTTAAAATTGACGGGGGACGAATAAGACCTTCAAAGAATTTAGCAGACAATCTCTCTTCAATGTTGAAAGGAAATAATGAATTTGTTATGATCGACGATCAAAAGATCGTTTATGAAAACGCACTTCATTTAGCAAAAAAGGCCTCATCGAATAAAAAGCAGGTACTTATAATTCAAGGTGGTCCCGGGACTGGAAAATCTGTTGTGGCAGTTAACTTGCTGGTAAAGCTTACAAGTTTGAAATTTCTCTGCCAGTATGTAACTAAAAATGCAGCGCCGAGAGCTGTGTACGAATCAAAATTAAAAGGGACTTTTAAGAAATCTGAAATATCAAATTTCTTTACTGGATCTGGATCATTTACAAACGCATTACCAAATGTTTTTGATGCTTTGATTGTGGATGAGGCACATCGTTTAAATGCTAAATCCGGAATGTTTAAAAATCTGGGTGAAAATCAAATCAAAGAAATTATACATGCTTCTAAATTTTCAATCTTTTTTATTGACGAGAATCAGAAGGTGGCTATTCATGATATTGGTGAAATTGAAGAAATTAAAAGGTTGGCTAACGATCAGAATGCTGAGGTTACAGAATTAGAATTGAATTCTCAATTCAGATGTAATGGATCTGACGGCTATTTGGCATGGCTGGATCATGTTTTGCAGATCAGAGAAACAGCTAATACATCATTGGAAGAAAAACAATATGATTTCAGAGTATTTGACAATCCGTCAGAATTGAGAGATGAGATTTTTAGGGTAAATCAAATAAATAATAAAGCGAGATTAGTGGCAGGTTACTGCTGGCCATGGAAAAGCAAAAAAGATTTCAATGCAGTAGATATTTCCTTTGAGCAATATGATTTTGCCATGAAATGGAACTTGACTGAAGACGGGATGAAGTGGGTAATACAACCTGAGTCAGTTAATGAAATAGGCTGTATTCATACTTGCCAAGGTCTTGAAGTGGATTACATTGGAGTTATAATCGGCAAAGATTTAATTGTTAGAGATGGAATTGTTATAGTGGATCCTTCTATGCGAGATTCTAATGACAGTACCATTAGAGGATATAAGGCGCTGCAAAAAGGCGATTCAGCGAAAACGAAGGAATTAATTGAAAATATCATTAAAAATACCTATCGAACACTAATGACAAGAGGTATGAAAGGCTGTTATATTTATTGTGTTGATCGAGAAACAAATGAATATTTTAGAAATTTACTTCAATAAATGTTTAGCTTTTTTAAACAGGGTAAAACTATAATAATTTCTTATTAGTTTAATATTTTCTGCCATTTGTTCCATTACCTTCTGATATTTTGGACAAATGATATGTTTCTTCCTGTTCATCTTTTCAATATTATATTATCAATCTTGCTACTCGTGCTAATGTTATTAATGTTTGTTATTTCATACATATACTTTTTTTGATTGAAATAACGAACATTGCCCCATATGTTTAAGCATTTAAATGTATTTATTTGTCATTAAGAGACACACTTTTCTAAAAGTCATTTTAAAACTACGGTATTTACTGCTCTGGCGGTAAAAGAGCCTTTTTTATGTTCATTTTCGGTCCTCTGAGTTTTTAAAATACATTTTTTACTGCTAAAGCAGTAAAATTATTGATACTTCAAAATTTGAAGATTTTTACCCTTATAATAATTTTATTAAAATATATAATTGTATTCCAATACTTCATATCTGTTGGAGCTTATATACTTTAAATTTAATGTAAAAACTTAAAAGTTAAATAAATAAAAAGGTCGAGTGTGACAAAAGATACAGATAATCCTATTTTCGACAATTACTTTAGCATTCTTTATAGTCAGATTTGTTTTACAGCTTAATAGCCTAAAAGCATTATGGCTAATTGTTCGACAGAGACTTCTGTTGGGAAAAGATCAGAAATAATAATTTATTTAAATGACGAAAGCCAAGACCTCTAAAATTTTAGATAATTTCTTCAAACTCGATAAGAGGGTAAAAAAGATTGAAAACTTATTGCTCTTAAATGATTTTCAGAATAATCACTCATCGTCTGAAAGATGCAAAAGCTCTTACAGTAAAAGTGAGCTTGCAATTCTTTTTTATATCCTAATGGATGAAGGTCTTTTATTTTTTGATCCATCTGATGTGAAAAAAAATCGAATCAGTATTCAGGAATTTCTAAGTGAAAATTTCACATATAAAGATAATGAAGGAGTTCAGAAAAAAATAACTAGAATAAGCAGACAGTTTTCTGAGTGTAAAGGTTATACTTATAAAGAGAAACAGATGAAATTTTTAGATGAATTGATGGGGATATTGATGGAGCGAAAAAGAAAACTTGAGAACTGGTAAGCTTGGGATGAAAACAATATAACATTAACAAACAATTCAATTATGACAAAGAAAGAAAAGAGACAGGCTTTTATAATGGAGATTAAAAATATTATAGATCCTTTAATGGTAAAACTGGAAGTGATCGATTCAAAAATCAGCAAAGGGAAAACCTTGAGACCTGCCTATTACAGAAATGAAGATTTAAAAAAGATATTTGGGCTGTCTAATAATACTATTATAAAATACAGGCAGACTGGGATTCTTCCATATACTAAACTAGGAGATATATTTTTATACGACAGTGTGAAGATTGAGGAAACTCTTCGTAAGAATAGTATCTGAATGAATCTTTTTTTTAATAACAATATAAAGAGCAACTTTCTTTCTTTTTGGGAGTCTTGGTTCTCTAAAAAAATAATAATATGGAGGTAAACAGAATTCAATATGCTTCAGATCTGCATCTCGAGTTTATTAAAAATAAAGAATTCATGAGAGATAATCCCTTGTTTCCAAACGGAGATATCTTAATTCTGGCTGGGGATATTGTACCTTTTGCGCTCATGGACAAACATCAGGATTTTTTTGATTTTTTATCCGATAATTTCCAAATGACATATTGGATTCCTGGAAATCATGAATACTACTATTTTGATGCTCTTCTTAAAACAGGAACTTTTTATGAAAAGATTAGAAATAATGTAATTCTTCTAAATAATTATGTTGTAGAATATGATAATTTAAAACTGGTTTTTTCGACTCTATGGTCCCACATTAGTCCGGTTTTCCGAGTGAATATTGAAAGAGGGCTTAGTGATTTTCATGTTATTAAATTTAATGGGGCAAGGTTTTCAGCAGATGATTATAATAGGCTTTATTTTGAGAGTCTAGATTTTATTACTAATAGTCTCGAGGTTGCAGATTCTAAAAAAATTATTGTAACAACCCATCATGTGCCGACTTTTAATAAATATCCAAAAATTTATGAAAATAGTCCTTTGAATGACGCTTTTGCTGTTGAGCTTTCAGAAGTCATTGAGAGAATAGGTCCATCGTATTGGATTTACGGACACAGTCATTATAATAATACAGATTTTGTAATTGGAAATACTAATTTGGTAACTAATCAACTTGGATATGTTCAGCGTCAAGAACATGAATTCTTTCAAGCTGATAAAATTATAATTGTTTAAAAGACAATAAAGTTTTTTTTGTATAATAAAGTTTATTACTTTATTGAGTATGTTTTACTTTGAGTTGGGTCATGAAAATGACCCAGCTCATTTTGTTTAATGTTCTTACTTATTCGTTTACTATATCAACTTTTTTCTTTCTATTCTTTCTCTTGCCTCAGCTAAAAGGGTATGGATTTTTTCTTCGAACTGTTTTTTAGGAGGCAGGTCTGTCCAATATTCAGCAACCATTATTCCGTCTTTGTGCATTTCGAGAAGTTCTATTTGTTCCCGACTGCTTTCGGCACAAAGAATTAGTCCTATTGGGGTGTTTTCTCCTTCTTGCTTTTCGTATTTGTCCAGCCATTTCAGGTATAATTCCATTTGACCTTTGTGCTTGGCTTGGAATTTCCCTAACTTTAATTCTATGGCAACCAATCGTTTTAGTTTTCGATGATAGAAAAGCAAATCTAAGTTGAAGTCTTCGCCATCTATAATCATTCGTTTTTGTCGTTCTACAAAAGTAAACCCTTTACCTAGTTCTAATATGAAAGTTTCTAAATCGTGAAGTATTGCCTCTTCTAGATCCTTTTCTAAAAAAGTATTTTGCAAACCTAATAAATCTAAAATATATGGATCTTTGAATGTATTGAACGGAATTTTAGTTGATTCGATTATTTGTGAATCAGCGATGTTTGTTCTTTCATAAGCTTTCAAAGAAATTTGTCGCCTTAGTTCTCTAATTCCGTATAAATTATTTGATGCGTTTTGTGCATAAAATAGTTTTGATTCAATAGTTTTTAATGGTAATAATTCCACAAAATGCGACCAAGACAATTGTCGTGACAATGGCACCACAATTTGCAAATCGGTAAATTGCTCCGCAAACTGCATCATACGTCGTAAATTTCTTAATTCGAAATTATTACCGTATCGTTCTTTCAATTGTGTCGACACTGTCGACACAATTTGTTTTGCATAATCAGCACGTTTGTTCTGCAGGATATCCTGATTGATACGATTACCAACTTGCCAAAACAAAATCGTAACGGTACTATTTGCCTGAATCGCTATTTGTTGTCTGTTTTGTTCTATAAGTTGTGATAAGTCAATGAATAAATCATTTTCTAAAATCTTTAAACTATTGCTGTTGTCTGCCATATAATCGCTTATCCTACTGTGCTATATTGAAAAAAAATATTTTTCTCAATTGCGTCCGCAGTGTGGACGCAATTAAAAACTATTATTGTAAGTAACCTTATTTTGCAGATAAAACATCTGCATATATATGATTTACAATGATACGAAAAAGCAATGAAAAGTAAAAGTGTGAATATGAAGGGTTTTATTTAATTCAGAAACCTTATGGATGTTTTTTTTGTTAAAATGTATATAATCAGTTATTCTAGTGATATTTTTCGTCAGTTCGCTGAACTTGTAATTAGGTTCTTTGTAAGCTTTAGGTTTATTGGATATGACATGACGCAAAAAACAAGATATACTATTTTAATGGCGTCACTATGGCGCAAATATAATTGTTGTGGCATGAATTTGGCGTGAAAACAACTATTTTGGCGGGAGTTTTGTAATCTTAACTGCTAGCTCATTTCAAGATTGTCCACAACTTATATATAAAATAAACCAAATTTTGGGTGAATATTTCCGGTCTCAATCAGATTCGAACCATACTTAAGTGTAGTTGATATTAGTTACCTTTAATAGGGGATTTTCAACTGTGCCACGATTCTGCCACAAAATTATAATGTGCAATATTTGTGGCACAATACGCTCCATTCCAAATGCGCCACGAATGTGCCACAAAATTTAAGTTGTTGAAATCTTTAAGGCTTGTAATGCCTTTTTGTAGATCGATCAATCCGAAGTTAACAGAAAGCGGAATAATTATAAAAATTGTTTGTTGCATTTCGGGAAACTCAATAAAGACTTTTTTAAGAGGCAATAACATGTTTGCTGGTAAAATTGGCATTTTTAATATATCTAAGACTGTAAATTGTTCGAAAATGTAACGCCTTGCAAGTATACGATTTAGAGCTGCAGTAAGGATATACACCATTTAATTACGTTTGTTGTTGTAATTGTTTTTCGATTTTTTATAGAGTAAGGAGATTGTTGTAGAACGTCAAAAAGTATTGGTGAAATGCACTTATAGATTTATTTTGATAAAGCTTCCTCTTGTTAAATCTTGTGTAATTTATATCAAGGCATCATTAATTCACAGTATTGAACAAACACTAATCCAACATCAGTAAGATCTGAAAAAGATATTGAATTTTTTTCCGCGGTTCCTTTTGTTAAAAATCCGTGACTTTCTAAAATAAGAACCAGATTTTTCTCTTTTAGATGGGGACTGTTCATGATACTTTTTTTATTCATAAATAACTTTATTAATTTTTTTTCACTTTCGTCGAAGTTTTTAATTATAGTTTGAAATCTTGAGTACATATCTTTATTTATTTCTCTAAATTTTTCAAGATTAGCAATTTGGACATTTAAGCTTTCCTGTTCCTTTTTAGTTTTTTCGATATACAAATCAAATTCCTGTCTGACAGCATCTCTTTTCATAACAATTAATTGATTATTGCTTTCAGTGCTTGTAATTTCTGAGCGCTGGTTATTTATTATTTTTTCCAGTTCAACAATTCGTACTTCCAGTTTGTCTTTTAATTCTTTTGACAATACAGCATTTTTGTCGATTTTATTGATGATAAAAGTTTCAACAATTTTGAAGTAAAAGTCGGTTAGGGCACGTGACACAGCCATCAATAAAAAAGAAATCAATAAAAGAAGAAATGAAACCCCTACGAGAGTTAAAACTTCATGCCAAAAAATCTGTTTAGCAAAGTGATCGTCAATGAATTTTATTTTTTTTTCTAAGGTATAACCTTTGTCAAAGTTGAATAAAGCAAATAAAATTTTCCAGTTATGAATAATCCAAACCCCTATTATTGTGCCGATAAATGGGTTCTTGATTTTATTTTGGTAGTTATCAAATACAGAGGTAATTTTATCAATCATTTTATTATTTTTCTTCAAACATACAATAATTTTTGTAAGATAAAATAAACAGAGTTGTGACTTTTTAAGAGATTTAAATAGCAAAATGAAACAGTCTGTTATAATAAGGTATTGTCGTGTTAATTACATACAAATGATATTACAAGCTTCTTGTTTTATATTAATTATTCTTCAAAGATTTTACTTTCATCACGTAAATTAATCTTATCAGATTCTAGAGTCGTTATTTTTGATTAGCTGATAAAGTATTTATACAAAATAAAATTACGGCACTCAAACTAAGAGCAAAAGAAATTGCCGATTCGACAAGTAAACTTGAAAAACCTCATGATCGAAATAAAAACATGCCTAGTACTAAACCAGCACTAAAACCTGCCTAAAGTTATAGGGGAAAAAATAAGGTAAGTTTTCATCCGAAACTTAGTGATACATCTTTTGTTTCTCTCGTTCAAGAACTACATTTCAATCTTATTTCTTGGTTATAATACTTGCACGGGATAAAATGAAATTTTTATAAACATTTTCTTAAAGTTAATTGGCAAGAATATGTCACAATTTTTTAAATTATAATGTTTAATAACAATAAAAGAAAAACCCTGAAAATCGATTGATTTTCAGGGTTTACTAGTTTTTAAGTCTTTTAATAAAATAGTGATATCCTTTTTTTTAGACATTTCAGCGGAGGAAGAGGGATTCGAACCCCCGGACCTGTTACAGTCAACAGTTTTCAAGACTGCCGCATTCGACCGCTCTGCCATTCCTCCATTAAGACGCAATCATTGTCGCATTGCGGGTGCAAAGATAAAATGTTTTTTCAATTCTGGAAATTTATTTGATAGTTTTCTGAAGGAAAAAAATATCCATAAGTCTAAAATTTTAGTTTATCTCTATAATTAATTGTTGTTTACGTGGTTATGTTTTGTAAGTGATCGTGTGAAAAATATCGATCTTTATTAGATTCTATGCATTTTTTTAGCTAACTAGTTCAATTATGTCCAAATTGCGGACACAATGTAAAGGTTTGAAGATTTGTATTTTAATTTTGGGAGGTGAGTCTCATATTGATCTTTGTAGCTTTGTAACCAATACGGATAGAATTATTTAGATTGTAATGTAGAAGTTTAATCATTAAGGATGCTATTATATACTTTCTGCCATAAAATTGAACTAAATGTTCAGTAAGTTAATTGATATGGTTCAAGTAGCTCTCTTAAAAAATAGTAATTACAATCAAATTCGTGTAATAGCCACCTTAATTTTTCGTCTGGGGAAAAGGATGAAGTCCAAAAATAATATGCAATAATTCAGGAACATATCTTGTAATTTTACTTTTTTAATTGTCTATCAATAGAGTTTAATTCTATCGGGGTAGTTCCTCCACAATTCTTTAACCTTAAAGATCAATAATCCTAAAAAAATATTTTTAACTTATAAAAATAAAGGAAAATAAAATATAATATTTTTGCTGTTTTTAGTGATTTCTATTCCGGGATTATTAAAATTAATTTTACTTGAAATTTTTATTTTTTCAAAACTATCATCGGAAAAATTATATACTATATTATAGGCAGTGTCTGCAGAATCAAAATTAAAATATGGTGCGTTATTGTAGAAAATTTTAATTGTAGAATTAGAGCATTGAAGAACTAATTTAGAGTTTAAAGAATCCGATTTTAATCTGTTAACCGAATATATCTTACCTGTGTAAATTATATCATTTGAGAGAAACTTGGATTTAAATTTAAAATGCTTCCACGACCACTGTTTTTTGTGACGATCTGCAGAAATTTGTATGTTCGTCGTATCTGTAAATGTTCCCTTGACCTTATTCTCAAAATAATTTGTATTTATTACGCTGTAATTGTAGTTTGTGTAAATATATTTGTTTTTTTTAAACTTGGACAAGTAGTAGTTTGATGAGGTTTTTTGTATTAAATTTTTTACTTTTGTCTTAACATAAGTATTGAAATATGAAGAATCTGAAAAGAAAAAAATATGACCACCACAATTGCTTTGTTGGTCAGGTAATTTTGATACTTGTATTTTTTCAAAATATTGAACAGATGGTTTGTTAATAAAAATTATTTGAGCTGACGAAATATTCAAAGTCAATATCATCAAAATTAGGGTAATTATCTTCATCTCACTACTATGTTATTAATGTTAATTTTCTCTGATCTAGTGTTTTTATAAATTATTTTTGAAAAAACATTATTTTCGTCTGCTAAATTTCCTTCTTTACTATAAAAATACAGGTGATGAAAATAATTTGCTGGTGAAGTTAAAACAGTTGAAACTCCACAGACTCCATTAAAATTAATTTGAGAATTCGCGTCATTAAAAATTAAATAATTATATGTGTAATGCTGTGCATACTTAATTGAACCAAATTCTCTAGATCGTATTATTTTAATTCTGCTATCATCTGCTGAAAAATTTCCATTTACTAGGACTTTAAGTTTGCATATTGTGACATTTGTTGGCTGATTATTTCTATATATAAAGCTTCCAATTGAATCTTTCGGATTCATTTGAGGAGTAGAGTAAAAATAAATGTGATTAAACATTGTATTATTAAGAGCTATCCCGTTGGGATATTGTGAATGACTTGATATTACACCATTTCCACTAAAAGATGATATTTTTTTTCCAGTATTACTATACCCATATTTAAAATAAATGTTAGCGAAATCGGCATTTTGTATGTCGATGACGGATACATCTTTGAATTCACAGGGGTCTATACCAATGCATTCTGATGGAAGAGGGTTTCTTCTACCTGCGTCGCATGAAAAAAGGATTCCAATCGCAATTATAAGTAATAGATATCTATTCATGGATTAAGATTAACTTTGTAAATAATATTTTCTTTAAAATAACTTATTGACGAATTTTCTATTGAATTTGTCATTTCTATATGTGGTAAGTTTATTATAAGATTTGAATTATCTAAGGTAGGAACGAGTCTTTTATTAGTGAGCTTAGGCACAATTGAGTCTTGGCATAACTTTACCAGAGAATTCATTCTAGAAATTTCGGAAATAGATAAATTGTGATGTTCAAATGTGAAATTATCGAATGAAATCACTTTATTTTGGCTTGTTGTTAAATTGCAATTTCCTTTTAATGCTGTTGGGAATAGGAATGGATTGTCATTATCAATTTCAAAAGTACCTTTAATAACTTTATGGTCACTTGTTTTCTGAATTGTCATTTTCTTTATATATGTGTTTTTTAGTAACGGATTGCCGCTATAAAAATAAATTTTTGAGCTTTGGGTAACTGAAGAGATAAATGAAAATGGGAAACTAACAGATATTCCTAAATTTTGATATTCAGCTTTTGATTCAAAATATTTAATTTGCTCTCTAATTACTTGTTCTTGTATTGTACTGAAGTTCGCAGTTATACCCTTATCTGAATATAAAATAGATTTAAGATCCTTTTGAGTGATATTTATATTTTCATCTTTTAAAGACATACATACAGGTTTGAGATTTATTTGATAAATAACAAATAATTGATTCGTATCATTTGTAGTACTTAATTTTAAGTCCATATCGTTATTTTCGAGAACAATATCTTTATAAATAATATTCTCTGGAGCATAATTTTTTCTAACAGAATTAATTAAATCTTTTTCAGATAAAGTCAAATCTGAGCTGTCAAAATTGCTTTTTTTAAGTAGTGCCAATCTAAAAGTCTTTTTTTTACCTATCGTAGATTTATGCTCAAGTGATAAAAAATCATAAATTTTAAAGTCACAAACAGGAGAATCATTTTGAAGTATCTTTTTTATTATAAGTTTTTCAAGAAAACTATTTGGTACAAAAACTAAAGCTTGACCTGACTGATTATCGGAAAGATGTACGGAAAAAACTTTACTTTTATTTAATCTTGTAAAAGCGAATAAAAGTATGCATATCAAAAAAAAGAAAAGAGCCAGGAAAACTTTTTTATTTTTCCCTAATGCAGTAGACATAGTAATATTTTTCATCTTCATGTACATTAATTCGTTTAGTATTTAAGGTTAAAATTTTTATCCATTCAAAGGAAATTGGAGCTAAACTGGAAAAGTCAATTTTTAACTCATTTTTTGCATTGCTATTGAACGTGTTAATTTGCCTATATGGGCTTGAAAAATTAGATAAACCTCCGCACTTATCAAATAAAATATTTAGTATAACGTTTATATTATTTAAAATAATTATTGAAGATTTTCGTTCGTCATAAGTAAACTTCGATTGAACGAAAAATTCGGTATTTAGCAACGAAATATCATAGTAATTAGTTGTTTTTCTGCAAGAGAAATTTACCCTAGCTCTATATACCTTTTTGTATTTAGCGGTTAATTGGAATTTTGATAACCCTATTATGGATGTATTGTTATTAACTTGAAAATCTGAAGAAGTATTTTTTAAAAGGTGCTCATAAATTTGTGAATATTTTTCTCCACAATCATTGAATCCTGATGTACATGCTGTGTCATAAAATTTGTACCGATTTGACAATGTGTCAAGTGTGTCACGAATTTTTTGTAACATGTATTCTTGATATAGCTTTTTATCAATTGTGAAAACCGTCATTCCTTCTCCACCATTATCATTAGCATATTCTATATTATAGATATTTTCGCCCATGAATGGAAATTTTTTTTTGATTTCATCTGAAATTTCAGTTGGTGGAGAAGAAATTTGAGATAAAGTGGATGAACTATAAAAAATCAACAGTGTAACGAGAAGTTTTAAAAAATAATAATATTTTTTTTCCATATGTGTACATAATTTGTGATGAAAACTGTATCGTTTAAATTTCAGATGAAAAAGAGTGTTTTTAAATACGAATAAGATTCTTTATTTATTTTATAAAATTAGATGTAGATGGTAATGCATTACTTCCTATCATCATTTAACTTTTTAAGTGTATGTTTAGACAAAAAAACAACTTTTATATCAATTTTTTACGCGTATAAACACCTGATTTTTAAGTGTGTGTATTTTTTTTAGCATAATGGCTCTCAAAAACAATTTTTATGCTGAAGAATTTATAGAATCTGATGAATTTAAGAGAAAAAACTGAATAACATCCTTGGTTTTTTCATCTATTGGAAAATAATGCTGGCAGACATTATAAATATTTGGTTTTTACTTTTCAAAATTCAATTGTCACTATTCTGACATGACATGAAAGGAAAAAATGCTACAGCATAATTAAAATTAGCGTTAGTAATTTATGCGAAAAAAGTAAGAAGTTCTGATCGCTCCGCCATTCGAACCTCGTTAAGGAAGAGTTTGATTTTGATGAGTTAAGTTCGCTGTGAAGAGTTGTGCGCCACGAATCTGCCACAACATTTAATTCGACAAAAGCACCTTAATTATTTGTGGCAGAATTGGTATGCATTCCCTATCACTATTGGTGTACTTATAATACCAAAAAATGTCAATAAATTTTAAATGATATAAAAAGCAATTTTAATTATTTTTTGCTGAAATTTATTCACATAAAAAATCTATAGCTCCGACTATAGCGTAAAATTTAGTATGTACTAATTCTAGTTGTAAGATTGTTCTCTTAACTTCCTGGAGGATTTAAAAATTAGTACAACATATATTAATTTTAGCTGGCAAACTAAAAAATAGAAATAAGTAAATAATAATTGCAGGATAGTATTAATTTAGTATATAATCTAATTCACATAGTTATATAGACTTTTCCTAAAAGATGGCTCAAAGAGATGACAAAAAAACAACAAGAAATATTTCCTATAGTAGTCCTCAACTACCAGAAGTAGCCTTATGATCACCGGTACAATTTGAGAGTTTACCATTTCCATATGTACATTATCCAGAACATTATGGAACATTTATTTCTTTTTCTGAAGAGCATAACAGTGAACAATTCCTATGTTTGTGTACTGAACAAGCAGTGATAAATTATTTTGAATTGTCGGAATGTATTTCAGAAAATAAAAAAGAAATTACTAGAATGCCTTGGAAAGCGCCATTTCCAAACTCATATAATAATAAAATAAAACCAAAAACTCGAATTGATGCAATTTTTAAATTTCGCCCAAAACTTTGTCATCGTTGTAATATGGCAACTCCAACATTAAGATGGTGCCATGAAATGTATGGAGGCAATTTTAAACAGTATTATGGTTGGTATATTAAATTAGCCTCATTGAAGCTTGGTTTTCTTGACTTTCAGTGTCTTCCCGGTATTTGTCCATCAGAAATTATTGAAAAGCTAAAGCTCTCAAATAAGTTGATGATGGATAATCAGGCTTTTGAAAGTACAGAAGAAAAATTATTAGCTATTAAATACTCTAAAGAATTATCTAAATTACCTGAAAACACAACAAGGACTGAGTTTGGTTTTCGAAAAATTGGAGAAGGATGGGTTAGTGAAACAATTCTATTTAAATTAGTTTCTAGTGCTTTTCCTTTTTGTACTATAGAACGTAATATTCGACCAGATTGGCTTGAAAATTTGGAATTAGACATTTATTTGCCCGAAAAGAATATAGCTTTTGAGTATCAAGGGCAACAACATTTTCATCCGATTAAGGCTTGGGGAGGTGATAAAGCATTGGAAAACTTAAAAAAGCGTGACGAACGGAAAAGATATCTTTGTATAAAACTTGAGATCGTTTTAATAGAAATCAATTACACTGAACCATTGACTTTTGATTATTTAAAAGAAAAAATAAAATTGCACACAGGTCAATAGAATATTTAATGAATCGGATGTTCTATTATTCTTTTATGTAGTACTATAAATATTGAAAACGTGCAATAAACCAACTTTTGGCATCGGTTGAACAAAGTAATATTTAATACATTAGTATGTTTAATATAATCGAACCTTGAATAGATAAGTCATGATTTTGTTGATATTTAACTTTTTTAAGCTGGATCGTGCCATGATTCTGCCGTAAACTAAGAAGGGAAAGAAATCTAGTAAATCCGCCTTAGCTTTTTGTGGCAGAAATGCCATCAAGTCCAAATGTCATGCGCCGAGACTATGCCATTTAAAACAAGGGAAGAAACAATCAAACCACTGAAGTAATTAATAACATAATGTTATCAATTCCAATGTAGTGTTGATATACCTATGTCATTTATATTTCTTAAATTCACATGAGACCAGCATGTTAACTTAAAGAAATGGAGAAAGGTAAAATTTATGACCGTGATTTCAGGGTAAATGCGGTCAAATTAGGGCGGGAAACAAATTTTTTTAAAGTTTCGAAAGAACTTGGCATTCCAACTACTACTATTTATAGATGGCGTAATGAACTTCAAAAAGATGAAACAAAAAGTTTTTCTGGCAGAACACCCGAACAAAAGAGGATCGCAGAACTCAAAATCGCACTCAAAAGAAAGCTGAAAAAGACAGAACTTCATATTGAAATTTTTAAAAGTGCCGGCAAATGTATTTCTGAAGGAAAACCAAGCATTTTTCGATTTATTGAAAACAATTTAGATAAATATTCACTTTGGAGTATGTGTGAAGTTTTGCATATAAGACCAGAAACATATCATAAATGGAAAAATAAAATACTTTCTCCCAGAGAATGCCACAGGGCTTCAATCGAAAAAGAGATAACCTCGATATTTTATGAATATAAGGAGATGTACGGTAATGTAAGAATAGCAGCTGAATTACAGAGCCGCGGAATTCAATTAAAAAACAGCGCAGTAACCTGTTATATGAAAAGTCTAGGCCTTGTCAGCAAGCATAGTACAAGACATAAAGTTAAATCTCCTTCAAGATCCATAATACATAATCCGTGTATTTTCCCAAACGTTCTAAATCGAGAGTTTACAGCCGAAGCACCTTCGCAGGTCTGGGTATCAGGAATAACAAGTCTAGAAACATCTGAAAGCCTGCTGTTTTTAACAATAATCATGGATTTATATGACAGAAAAGTTATTGGATGGAATCTAAGCGAAGGACTCACTATAAAAGAAACTTCCCTGCCCGCTTGGGAAATGGCTGTTGGAAATCGCAAAACAAAGATTGGGCTGATATTTCATTCAGAAAGATCATCTCAATTTGCCAATAAACTATTCATCCGTAAGTTGAGCAAATATAAACATGTCAAACAAAGCATGAGCCGGGCAGGCAACCGTTTAGATAATCAAGTGCCCAGAACCTTTTTTGCAGCCCTAAAATCTGAAATAATCGATTTAGATATGCTTCCAACCAGAGTAAAAATGAAAGAAAAGATATCTGACTATATTGAAAACCTACTTTAAAAAAATCACAATGTAATAATTAATATCCCACAAGCTATGAAAAGAAAATATGAGCATAGTTTTAAAGAAAACGCAGTAAGGTTAAGTTACGAGCGGGGAGAAATCAGAAGTGTGGAAAGAGAGCTTGGAATCGCTCGAAGTTGTCTGGGTAGATGGAGGAAAGAACATGAAGAACTGAAACTGGCACCAAAGGATGCTGTAATTGTAGAGCTCAACAAAAAAGTTAAAGATTCTCAAATTACACTTGAAATTTTACAAACTGCGCGTGAACACGTTTCACAAGGAAAAATAATGACTAAACGATTCATTGAAAACAATGCAACGAAATATTCTGTTAGAAAAATGTGTGAAGTACTGCAGATGTCTCCAAGCGCTTACTATCAAAGGAAAAGACAAGAAGTATCAGATAAACAAAATCGAATAATGCTGCTGAAAGAAGAAGTTAAATCTATTTATTATCAGTTTAAGAAAACGTACGGCTATGTTAAAGTTACAAAAGAACTTCGACTTAGAGGATTTAAGGTTGGAGAGGGACAGATAAAAGTTTATATGAAAATGCTGGGTTTGCGTAAAAAAGCTAAATTAAGATTCATAGCAACAACCGATTCACATCACAACCATTATATTGCACCAAATATCCTAAATAGGGAATTTACAGTGAGTGAGCCTGCCAAAGCGTGGGTTTCAGACATTACATATATAGCAACGCTAAAAGGTTTCTTATATCTTACAATTGTTTTGGATTTATTTGACCGGAAAATCATAGGATGGAGTCTGAGCGACCGAATGAGCACTAGGGAAACCACTGTGCCGGCTTGGGAAATGGCGGTTAAAAATAGAAATATCACTAAGGATTTGATTTTCCATTCCGACAGGGGCACGCAATATGCCAATAAAATTTTCACCAAAACATTGGACTCGCATAAGTTTGTCAGACGCAGTATGAGCCGTAAGCAGAACCACACCGATAATGCTGTTTCCGAAAGCTTCTTCTCCAGTTTTAAGAGAGAATTGATTCACGGCAGTAAACTCATATCAAGGGAGCAGATGAGGATCGAGGTTAACGAATATATTGAAAACTGGTATAATAAAAAGCGAAGGCATTCTTTTTTAGGTTGCAAGACCATTGAAGAGTTTGATAGAATATATTTAAAATAAGCAGATTCGATTTCATATAAGGCAGTACCTGGATCTATTTCAGGAGAAAGATCTGAAACAAACAGATTGTATCAATACCAGCTTGGTCAAGATGTACCTTAATTCATATACCCTGACCTAAAAATGGTATGTGCTGATTTGGAGTTCTTATTCTGTAAAAACGCATGTGCAAGGATTTCGCCGCAAAACCTATCTCAATGAAAAATCGAAAAATCTGCCTTATCCCTTTGTACCACAAATTGTATGAATCCATGCTGTAAGTCCATACAAATCAATTATAGGAGTGTTGGTAAAAGTCTTATGAATATGTAATCTGTTTTGTAAAATTAGAGTGATTTCAAGTTCTTCTGGCAAGGAAACATTATTAAGGTGATTGATTCATCGCTTAACTTCAAATATTAATACAAAATGTAATGGAGCCAGCAACAAGAAGGACGATCAGGACTTTAATAATTGTAATTTCAATCTTAGATTCACGTTCAAATTCATCAATCTGAATTTTTAATTCATTTCTAACATCAAAATACTGTTCAACAAGCGATTTTTCCATTTGGCAGATCATTTTTAGATAAACAAATAAAAAACATTCCTGAATAAAAAGCTTACGGGAATCCGTAACATTTTAAAAATAGAATTTTTATATATTTTACATTTGGAAATCAACGGAGATTGAAATAAATCAATTACAGGCATCGGTTGAACAACAAGTAATATTTAAGACATAGGATGTAGGAATGTTTCGAACTTATATCTTCAAGTGAATGTAGAACAATGTTTTAAATTTTTTCATAAAAGTGATCCACTGTTCTGCACCCATATTTGTACTAATGTTATTTAAGTTTTTCTAGCTATCCAATTCTTTCTTTAGTAGTTTCGAACCTAAGCTTTTTTTGCGCTGTCTTTGCTAGGGAGTAGCCTGAAAAACCAGACACATCTTCCCGACGGAAAATCTGCCTGTGTTTTCGCGTATGAACCGGTATACTACATGTCTGTCCCAGTGAAGGATTCCAGCGCTTTCCTGTAAAATATCTCGCTCCAACTGGATGTTTCTGAGTGCTTTCTGCAGTCTGGCTGTTCCCTTCTATCTGGATCTGGACCATTTCTTTCGCACAAGGTGAGCTTTCCTTCCTGGAAGAGATTTTTCCAATGCTGCAGGCGGTTTTGTTGATCCGTAGCTTATTGGCCGCAATCCGCACGCTTTTATGCTCGATGTAGGTCTTAACCGCCTGATGTTTATAGAGGTTATTCATATGTTTAGAAAAAAAAAGATGGTCAGACCAGGGATAAATATGTTTAAATCATTCAGTAAATTAGCTTCCTAAATTTTAAATTACTTAAATTCTTATATTCCATTCTGACAGGTGGGACAGAACCTTATCAAGTACTATTAGATATAATCTCAGATTTTACTAGGTTTTAAATTAAACTTTGTTTTTTCCAGAGATCAAAGTATTTTTCTTTTTTTTCTAATAAATCATGATGGCTGCCAGATTCTATGATTTCTCCATTGTGCATGACCAAAATTTTATCTGCACTTGCAATTGTACTTAGTCTATGGGCTATGATTATAATCGTTTTTCCTTCTTTTTTGAAGTTATCTATTGTTTGTTTAACGATCATTTCGGAACTTGTATCTAATGAAGATGTTGCTTCATCCATCAATAAAATTTCAGGATTTTTGTAAAGTGCTCTGGCGATTGCAATTCTTTGTTTTTGCCCGCCCGATAATATTGCTCCATTTTCACCAATCTGCGTTTCATAACCATTTGGCAGTTTTTCTACAAATTCTACAATACCTAGTTGTTTTGATAAGTCTAAAATTCTTTGAATATTAGGAAATGAATCGCCTAATGCAATATTTTCAATAATATTTCCACAAAACAGATTAAGCTGTTGCGGAATAACTCCAATAATACCTCTTAGACTTTGGTAATGTATAAACTTTGTAGCATATTCTCCGATATATATATTACCATCTTTAATTGGATATAAATTTTGTAACAATGAAATTAAAGTTGTTTTTCCGCTCCCGCTTTCTCCTACGATTGCTGTCGTTTGGTTTTTTTTAAAGACGGCATTAAAATTTTTAAAAACTTCCAGACGAGTTCCATATCTAAAAGAGACATTTTCGAACTTTATATCGCCTAAATTTTCTTTCTGCAATTCGAACTTGTTTTCCGTTTCTTCTCTTTCTAAATCCATAATTTCAAAAAGCCGGTCTGCCGCAATTAATGCATTTTGTGCAGTTTTATTCATGCTTATTAAAGCAGCAACGGGAGAAGTGAAATAACCAATCAAAGCGTAAAATGAAAACAATTCGCCGGGAGTAATCGCCCTGTCGATTACATATTCGGATCCAATCCACATTAAAACTACAGTAAAACCAGATGCCAAAAACTGTGTGGATGTACTGGCAAAGATTCCGTTTAAACCTGATTTGTAAGTGCTAAATAAGAGTTTTACAAATTTGTTTTCTGTTTTTAGATTTGAGAATTCTTCTATTCCAAATTCTTTTACCGTTCTGACATTGGTAATGCTTTCAACCAATTGTGTCTGCAGTTCGGCTGCATTCTCCATGATATTTCGTTCGACTTTTTTATTGAATTTATTTAAAACAAAATATATTGCTGCGTAAAAAGGAATGACAAGAAGAATAACCAGAGCCAGTTTCCAGTAATAGGTGAACATTAAAGCAAATGAAAAAACAACAATGAATATATTGACAATCATTTCAATTGCCACTTCGTTTATAAACGAGCGTATTTTTACAGCATCGTTTATTCGTGAAGTAATTTCTCCTATCTGCATCGTATCAAAAAAGCGTTGTGGTAAATGCAGTAGATGTTTGTAGTAGCCCAGAATTAATTTGGCATCAATTAATTGCCCGGTTTTCATCACAAAAATGCTTTTTTTTGAGCCAATATAAGCTTGCAGCAAAATAATGGCTATCATAGAAAAACTCAATAAATTCAGTAAATTTCTATTACCATCTATCAAAACATAATCTGTTATTTTTTGAATGTAAACAGACATTGCTAATCCTAAAATAGTAAATAATATTGAGCCGGTCAATGCCTGAAGCAAAATAGTTTTGTGGGGCTGGATAAGGCTCCAGAATCTTTTTAAAGGTGATGTTTTTTCGTTTTTCACCTTAAAAGCATCATTTGGTGCAAAGAGAATCAATACGCCTGACCATATTTTTTGAAATTCCTCGAAAGTATAAAGCTCAATTTTTCCAGGACCTGGATCCATGACTGTGATTTTAGATTTCTCTGCTTTATAAATTACAACATAATGATGCAGTTGTTCCTTATTCAGAATATGAGCAATTGCTGGAAGGGGAATTTTATCTAATGCATCTAAACTGCCTTTTACTCCCTTGGCGGTAAAACCCATCCTTTCCGCCCCTTCAATAATACCCAAAACATTTGTACCGCGTTTATCAGTATTAGCAAACTGACGTATTCTGGCTATAGGCAGATTAACTTTAAAATGGTTTCCGATAGAAGCCAGACAAGTAGCGCCACAATCTTTAATATCATGTTGTTTTATTTTTATTGAAGCCATTAGTTATTATTTGATATTTGTTTCGGGTTTAACCAATCGTCTATTTTGTCAAATAACAAATCGAATAAGCTTCTTCTCGTTATTATATATCTTGTTGTTAAGGTCATTCCTTTTGAGGCATCAGCCTGATAACCTGATTTTAGTTGTAAGGTCTTTGAATTTAAGGAACAACGCACTTTAAAAAAAGCCTGATCCTGCTGCAGTGTTATATTGCGGTCAATATCAATTACCTTTCCGTCCAGCAATCCCCATTGATTATAATTGAAGGAATCTAACTGAAATTTTACTTTTTGATTTTTCTTAATAAGGCCAATATCATTTGGAGACACATTGCATTCAACAATTAGCTGATCTGCTGAAGAAATTGTGGCAATAGGCTGTGAAGCATTTATGAAAGAACCTTCTTGAATGCCTGAATAGTTTTCTATAGTGCCGGAAACAGGAGCCAAAATGAGGTAATTATTTGATTCTGCATTTATTTTAGCAGCTGTTCCGTTCAAGTTTTTCAAACGATCTTCCAAATCTCTTTTTTGATTTTCCCAGGTTAATTTTTGCTGGCTTACAAAACTTTCTAAGGCTTGTTTGGCTAAACGCAGTTCATATTCAGGTTTCTCAAAATCAGCCTTGGCAATAATTTCTTTCTCATAGAGAATTTTATTTCGTTCATGACTGATTTGTGCTTGTGAGATTTTACTTTTCAATTCATTTTTTCCCAATTGAAACTTCAATACATCTTCCCGTGCCGCAGCTGTCAATAAATGAGATGTTTTATTTTGAAGGATAGCTGAAATATCATGTAATAGATTAGAAACGGATTTGGATAATGTATCTTGAATTTTTTTGTCGCTTTCCAGGTTTTCCGTACCAATTTTTAAAAGTGTATCTCCTTTTTTTACAAAAGCATTGTTTTTTAAATGCAGCCATTTAACCCTGCCACTTACCATCGTTGAAACTGGAACATTATCTGTAACGCTTCGAATGATACCCCGGCTTTGACTGCTGATATCAAATTTTATAATAGGTAAAAGCCCTAAAAAAACGATTATAAACAAAAGAATGATAAGATAAATTGAAATGCTTTTTGTTTTGTTTTTGGAAACAAGATTTTCCATTGTATTTATTGGGTCTGAACTGAAGTTCATAAAGTAATAATTAAGGATGTTAATTTAATTACAATTATTTTTTGATCATGATTTGCAAAACATTAAAGATTATCCTCAAAAAAAATTACGGATTGTTAAAAACAATCCGTAATAAATAACTTAAGGACTAGTCTCTGCTAAATGCATAGGGATTTCTATAAGTACAGTGATAAACCTTCAAAGCACCATTCATGTTTCATTGCATTTTATCATTGAAATCATTTAGCTAATGCTCTCCCTAGAATCTCTCCTTTATTAAATATACAAGCTAACAACAGCATGACAGCAAAAATTAAAACCAAAATATAAAACGAGTTGCTTTTGAAGAATCTCATATTATGCACTTTCTGTTATATATCCATATGCAACTCCTGCGGCCCATGCTCCGGCAAACAAATAATAAAGAGGACCAAAGCCTGCCTCAATTTCTACTAATTCTTTTTCGTCTAATTCAATCAATTTTAGATTTTTCATCATTTTAAGTTTTTAAAAATTAATAAGCTTGAGCTAAATGTCTTCCGAAAGCTTCTCCTTTATCAAAAGCCCATGCAAGACCACCGCCGACAGCAATTCCGGCTGCGATTATTTCCCCCCAAATCCCGCCATCTATTTCCTGTACTTCCTGAGCATTAAGCTCAACCAAATTCAAATTTTCCAAATTCATAATTTTTCTATTTTTAAGTGTTAAAAATTAATACGGTTTATTCTTCCGCATTT
Organism: Flavobacterium artemisiae; assembly: GCF_042678225.1. Classification (NCBI taxonomy): domain Bacteria; kingdom Pseudomonadati; phylum Bacteroidota; class Flavobacteriia; order Flavobacteriales; family Flavobacteriaceae; genus Flavobacterium; species Flavobacterium artemisiae. The sequence goes on from NZ_JBHUDZ010000009.1 coordinate 59,772, forward strand.
TTGCTTTTTGATTCATTATTCTTTAATAATTCTATCGTAACGGCCAGTTACATTTTAGAAAAAGGTTCAATTTATTATAGTGACGTCGAACTGTAAAAAATGTCTCACTTTCCTGGATCCAAAACTAGACAAAGCTCAAATTGCCCGCAAATGTTTCATGTCGAAATTCCTGAATCTCGATACTAAATTCCTGAATCTTGTGTTGTTTTTTGTGTAATTATTTGGAATTCAGTGTTTTGTTTACTTTTTAAAAATACCTGCTAGGTAATGCAAATTCTCACTATATCTTCTATTTTTGTAAGAAACCAATACATATGATTTTGTCTAAATTATTTAAGTTTCTGTTTTTATCCCTATTTCCTTTCCTGTTATGGAGCCAAACTTCAAAAAGCAACCTCACTGAATTGTCTTATATAGAATTAGGAAATCTTTATTTCGATAATGCGAAGAATCCCAAAAGGCAAATACTATACAATAATGCCTACATGGCTAAAGCGATAAAAGAAAATAACCCCATTGAAAAAGCGCGGGCTAATTATCAAAAAGCCTTACTGTATTACAAGTCAGATCAAAACAAAGCAATCGATTATCTGGACAGTGTCATAAAATATTCCAAAGATTCTAAAGATAAATACTTTCCTGCGGCGGCATATTGTGAAAAGGCAGATTTTCTTAAAAACCAGTTTAAGTTTAAAGAAGCTATGGATAATTACAAATTAGCCGAAAAAATAGCGCTTCAGACTAATGTTGACTATTATTACGTAGTACGAGAATATATAGGTATTACAAAATCTGAAGATCTGGGCGAATACAATGAAGCCGTAGAAATATACAAGGAATGTTACACCTATTATAAAACAAAAGATTACAGAACAGAACAATATGCAAATGACTTTCAGGATATAATTTTTGGCATTGCAGATTGCTATAAGTCATTAAAAAAAACTGATTCATCTACACTTTACAATAAACTTGGATTTAGAGAATCGTCAATTACAAAAAATACACGTTTAAAATACCTTTTTATACTAAATGAGGGGGCAAATCAGCTGCAAAAAAGAAATTATCGTGCAGGACTTGACAGTATAAATAAGGCACTGCCCCACATGATAAAATATAATGACAGGAAACAGTTTAATTTTTATGACAAAGATAAAATGGACAACTACCGTCTGCATGAATATCCAGAAGCGTACGGTTATAATGTGAGCAGTGTCCTGAATACTCTGCCGCTCAAAAAAGAGGATTACGAGTCATTTGAGAAACTTGCAGACTCTTTGAAAAAAGGAGGAAGGGAGGAGGCGGTGCTGCTGATCCAAGGGAATGAAATGAAAGTCTATCTGGAAGCAAACCCACGGTTTAAGACTCTGACCTATTACAACGACAGAATGCAGAAGACTAGTCTGAATGAGATAAAAAATGGCTGTAAAGTTACTCCTTTAATGACGCAGCAGGCTGTGGATACTGTTACAAAGAGAAAATCACATCATTTATAAGGATTAAATCTGAAAATATTTTATGGAAAATCTTAAGCTTTTAACGGGTTTTTTTCAGGCAATTGAAAACGATTTTCGGATCGGCACCACCCACATTGCCATTTTTGCGGCATTGCTTGAGTTTCGAGCTGGTAAAGATTTCATAAATCCTATACAGGCATACAGCATAGAAATTCAGCATATTGCAAAGATTGTGTCACCAAAGACTTATCATAAATGTATAAAGGAACTTGATTCTTATGGCTACATACTCTATGTTCCTACTAAAAATAAGAATAAAAGGAGCAGTATATACTTTCATGTCGAATAATTCATGAAGAAATATTCAATTGCTGAAATATTCCACGACTACAACATACATACTACGGTTTGAAAACTGAATGCGATTAATTAAAGTTTATGGAAAAATTTATAACTAAAGATGATTTAAGACAATTTGGGCTTATGTTGTCAGATACAATGCGGTCTGTTGTTGCAGAAGCACTTAAGTCTAAGGATAATGAAACAGATACTCTGTGGCTCAGAAGCAAGGCTGTGCGCAGGCTGCTGGATATCTCTGCAGGTTCTGTACAAAATCTTCGGACCTCGAAGAAGGTCAGATTTAAGAAGGTCTTGGGGTCATATTATTACAATAGGGAGGATCTTCTAAATCTTTTTAAGGATGAGAAATAGTAAAAAAGGGGATAAATATAGAATTATGCAGTATTTATCGCCAATTACAGAGGAAAGTACTCTTAATGTGTGGCATCTGGCGATTCTAACAGCTATACTTTATTTAGGCTGCCAGCAGGGTAAGCGCAGGAAGATAAGGGTCAGCCGTAAAAATATAATGGCGGTCTCCCATATTAGCACTTTTCCGACTTATCATAAATATTTCAAGGAACTGCAGGATCTGGGATATTTCAGATACATTCCTTCATATCATCCTGGAGTCAGAAGTGAAGTTGTACTGAATAAAAAGAGGTTATCTAAAATATAAGATAACCTCTTTTCTTTTTTGGCAGAATCAAATATTATACTTGTCTTTAATATTCTGGATTTCTTTTTCCAATCTGACAAGTGCATCTTTGTCGGTCGCGGAGATGATAGTTTTTGGCTGGCTGAGTTTTAGCGTAAGTTCAGCCATTTCTCGGCCTATTGTGGCCTGCTCTGTAATTGCGTAAGCTTCGGTTTGTTTAACTGAAGCGTGTCCCAGGAGTTCTTTTACGACATTAATGGGAACATTATTATTTAATGTGACAGTGCTTCCAAAGGTGCGTCGCGCCATATGTGTATTAAGGGTGAACGGAAAACCGCATAGTATGGCAATTTCCTTAAGGTACTCATTCATTTTTTGGTTTGAAGATACCGGCAGCAGGGTTCCACGCTTGACATTCACTGGATGGTTTTTATATTTTTCAAGAATTTTCAGCGCGGTGGGAAGCAGTGGAATCTTTGCTGTAGAATTTGTTTTCTGCCTTTCAGATATAATCCAGAGATTGCCATCCACGCCATCCTTAATATCGGCACTTGTAAGCTGGTATGCATCAATGTATGCCAGGCCAGTGTAGCATTGGAAAACAAAAATATCTCGTACGATATTGAGCCGTTCCGTCGAAAATTGATGCGCTTCCAGTTGTGCCAGTTCTTTTGCAGAAATAGGCTTCTTTACAACTTTCGTTTTTTTTCCTTTAAAATTCTTGAATGGATCTTTTTCAATAATTTCCTTATCAATCGCGCGTATTACGATTTTTTTGAAGTTAGCAATGTATTTAAGGGTGGTATTATTGCTGCACTTGCGGACAGACCGCAGGTAAAACTCAAAATCTTTTACAAATTCTAGACTTAGATCGGCAAATTCAAAATCATCCGAATTATACTTGAATTTTATAAAAGTGGATACGTGATTCTTGGTTATATTGAATCTCTCCAGTGTAGCTCCCGTATATCCATTTCCCACCAGAGCCTCCAGCTCGTCATTATGTTTTTGAAATTCTTCAAGAACTTTTGCTCTTGGAGCTATTCTTCCCATGACGTGATCCATTATTTTCTGCGAGCTTAATGGTTTTCCACTGTAAAGGATCTCTGTTTTGATGTCATGGATTCTGGTGGTGAGCGAGTCCAGAAAAAAATTAAGGGATTTTGCGTCCTCCTTTGTGCCGGCCGCCCTTTCAGTTTTCTGGTTCCAGCGTTCCATATCCCACTGGCGTCTGGTGGATGCTTCTTTCGGGATACCGTCAACAGTAATCCGGAAATAGACACTTCTAATTTTACTCTCATTGCGGGGCACTTTCAGATAGAAAATTAACCCAAAGCTGTTCTCTAGCATAACTCAACTTATTAGATTAGTAAATGTAGAATTATAACGCGGTTTAAACAAGATGTAAACGTGCTTAACCCCTTTGATTACTGGGGTTAATGACTTTTTCTGTGGCGCATTGGCATTTTTTTTCATTGCGCCACGATTACGCCACAAAACTTTTGTGCAGTTTTGAAAAAATTGAAAATGTGTATAAAAGAAGAAACCCTGCAAATCTTTGATTTGCAGGGTTTTCCGTGAATTTTAGCCTTTTTTGTAAACTTTGAAAAGTCTCTTTTTAAGCTCTCAGCGGAGAAAGAGGGATTCGAACCCCCGGACCTGTTACAGTCAACAGTTTTCAAGACTGCCGCATTCGACCGCTCTGCCATTTCTCCAGTATGTTGCTATCATTTTGTGATTGCGAGTGCAAATATAAGACGCTTTTTCGGTTATCAAAACTTTTTTAGAGACTTTTTTAAAATAATTTTCAAGTGTCTAATTATCAGTATTTCCGAAAATGAGTTTTTTTAAAAATTTAGTCCAAATCGTCTAAAATTGGTGTTGGTTTCTTGTTTTCGTCGACCGCAACAAACGAAAAAGTTCCAGAAACTACTGTTTCGCGAAGTTCAGAATACATTTGCTCCATAAAAATATCGACGTGAATTTTACAGCTGGTTCTTCCAACGCTGTCTACTTTTGCTACTAATTCGATCAAAGTTCCTGCTGGAATCGCTTTTTTAAAGTCAATCTGTCCTGTCGAAATCGTCACTACTTTTTTTCGGCTGAAACGAGTAGCACAGATAAAAGCTACTTCGTCCATTAAATGAAGTGCAGTTCCTCCAAACAAAGTGTCGTAATGATTGGTTGTACTCGGGAAAACAGCTTTAAAAATACGTGTTTCAGACTTTAGAATTCTTTCTTCTATTGTACCCATATTAATAATTTACGTATTCAGTAATTTCAAGCCCGTATCCAATCATACCAACGCGTTTTGTTTGTTCTGTATTCGAAACCAGTCTAATTTTAGAAATATCAATATCATGGAGGATTTGGGCGCCAATTCCGTAATCTTTACTGTCGATGATTACTTTCGGAGCTTTTAAAGTTCCTTGAGATTGAAGCGATTTAAGCTCAGAAATTCGGTTTAACAGATTAACTGCCGTCATATCTTGATTGATGAAAATCACAGCACCTTTTCCGTTTTCGTTAATTACTTTAAACATATCATCTAACTGCTGTTCTGCATTATTAGTCAATGTGCCTAATAAATCGTTATTTACCTGAGAAGAGTGGATTCTCGTCAAGATAGGCTCTCCAAGATTCCATGTTCCTTTGGTTAATGCAATATGAATTTGTTTGTTAGTAGTTTGTTCGTAAGCTCTTAATCTGAAAATTCCAAAACGGGTTTCAATATCAAAATCTTCTTTTTTAACGATCAAACTGTCGTGCTGCATTCTGTAAGCTACTAAATCTTCAATCGAAACTAATTTTAAATCAAATTTTTTAGCTACTTTAATCAATTCAGGCAAGCGAGACATAGTTCCATCTTCATTTAAGATTTCGCAGATAACTCCAGCTGGTTTAAATCCTGCCAGACGAGCAAAATCAATTGCTGCTTCAGTATGTCCGGTTCTTCTTAAAACACCGCCTTGTTTAGCAATAAGCGGAAAAATATGACCAGGACGAGCTAAATCATGTGGTTTTGTGTTAGGGTCAACTAAAGCTTCAACAGTTTTAGAACGGTCAGCTGCAGAAATTCCTGTTGTAACGCCATTTCCTTTTAAATCAATAGAAACCGTAAATGCAGTTTCCATGTGATCGGTATTATTGGTAACCATGGCACGTAAATCAAGTTCCTTGCATCGGCTCTCAGTAAGTGGTGTACAGATTAATCCGCGTCCGTGTGTAGCCATGAAGTTAATCATTTCTGGAGTTACTTTTTCGGCAGCGGCCAAAAAATCACCTTCATTTTCGCGATCTTCATCGTCCACTACAATGATTACTTTACCTTGACGGATATCTTCTATAGCTTCCTCAATGGTATTTAGTTGTATTTTAGTTGTTGACATAGTTATTCTTTGTTTTGAGCTGGGAAAAATCGCTCAGAAATTTTTTGAAAAAATAGTGAAATAGGAGTTGTAATCGCATCAAAATTAATCAATCCGTTGTCATTTGTTGCACGATATGTGAGTAAAACCGCCAAAGGTGACAAGATAAACGACGACATCCAAGAACCCATAAACGGACTCATTCCGCCTTCTTGTGATAATCTTTTTCCAAAAGTATTGATAAAGTGAAAAGTAATAAAGATTAATACGGCAAATACAATCGGAAGTCCAAGTCCTCCTTTTCTAATAATGGCACCCAGCGGAGCACCAATAAAAAACATCAAAAAACAGGCAAAGGCAATTACGAATTTCTCGTACAATGCATTCATGTGTTTGTTGATTTCTCTCTGCTTGTCTTTTAGGTCTTTTTGTGTAGTCTCAATAGTGTAAATATTACTGGTAATATTACTATTTGCCATTCTAATAATGTCTGCTTTTTCTTTGTTGATGTACAAAGAAAGTAGGTTATTAGGTAATTGTTTTTTCTTGAAATCTTTTTTAATCGCTGGGGTAGGAGATGGTTTTCTGATTCCGACACGCTGATTAATATTTTCTGAAAACGAAAGAATCTCGTTATCTAGATTTTTGTTTAAAGAATCAAGTGTATAACGAAGCTCATTTACATTCAACATTCCGTTAGTGCTGTTGATGCTTTCTTTGCTGTCATCAACTTTGTTTAATTCGGATAAGTCAATGTTGATGATATGCTTTTTAAACGCTCCTTTTATGAAAGGCAGTTTAGCACGTTCTTCGTATTTTTTTGGAGTAACATCTTGATAATAATAACCGTCATTTAAAACGAGTTTCAGAATGCTCGATTTTTCGTTACTGATCAATTCTCCGTCTTTGGCTTTAATAACCGTTTTATTTTCGCCCATATTATTAGGCTTTTCGTGAATCGTAACGCCAGTTAAATGGTTACCGTTTTCTCCCGATTTTTTTACAACTTTAATATTATAAAATCCAACATCGTTAAATTGCCCCTCGGCAATAGCCATTGCGGGTTTGGCTTGCGCAATATTTTTTCTAAAGTTTACGAATTTATATTCGGCATACGGAATCACATTGTTGGCAAACCAAAAGGCTACAATACTCAAAACGCAAATAAAGATGATTAAAACCCTCATGGCTCTTTGAAGTGAAATACCGGATGATTTCATGGCTGCGAATTCGTAATTCTCAGCCAAATTTCCGAAAGTCATGATGGATGCCAAAAGTACTGAAAGCGGTAAAACCAATGGGATAATTCTAGGCATAGAAAAAAGCAGGAACTTCACGACTAATAATAAGTCAAGATCTTTTCCTGCTAGTTCTGATATAAATAGCCATACTGTTTGTAGTATGAATATGAAAAATAGAATTACAAATACAGTAGTAAATGTAAGTAAGAATGTTTTTAATAAGTATTTGTCTAGAATTTTCAACCTTCTGATTAATCTAATTTATTAATGTAGTATTTCGGGTATTTACTCGCTACAAATGTAAATTGATTTTTTGACAATGGCTGATTGGTTTTAAAAGAATTAACGGTTAAAGTTGTTTTTGTTCCGTTTTTTCCAGTCTCAATCAAATTATAAATGTGTTTTGTCTGAACGTCAACACCTAACAAAATTTCTTTTCTTTGGTCTTTTCCGCTTGTAGGCACTAATTTGATGTATTGAATTTTTCTTCCTTTTACATTTTGAACAATGTCCATTGTGTATTTGTAGCCAGAATTAAAGAAAGTAAGCATTTTTGAAGGGGTGATCGCATTATCATCCTTTTCGTTTACTTTAGAAATAGTAACTTCTTCGTCTTCAGGAACAATGGTGTAGGTTTTTTGTCCGTCAAAAATTTTGGTAACGCCCATAAAATTCAATACATATTGATTTCCTTTCATGGTAACATTTCCTTTACTGTCTTGATTGATGTTTTCTTTAGCGTTATTTAATGAATATTTAAAATCGATAACGATATTATCGTAGCTTTTTATTTTAGAAGTCACTTCGTTCAATAAATCTTTGGCTTTTTTATCCTGTGCTTGAATAGAAGTGAAGCTCAAAAGCAATATAAATGCCATTTGAAAACACTTTTTAGTCATGTTTGTGATAGAATTGTTGTTGATTTCTTGAAAATTTGCTTTCATGATAAGATTAATTTTGTTCATTATTAAAAAATTGATCAAGAGCACTTAAATCTAAAATATTAACACTACGCGCTTTACTGCCTTCAAACGGACCAACAATTCCTGCTGCTTCCAGCTGATCGATCAAACGACCGGCTCTGTTGTATCCTAATTTAAGTTTTCGCTGCAATAAAGAAGCAGAACCTTGCTGAGCGTTGACAATTATCTCCGCGGCTTCTCTAAATAAAGTATCTCTTTCGGAAATATCTATATCAAGATTAATGCCACTTTCTTCCCCAACAAACTCTGGAAGCAAATAAGCCGTGGCATACGCTTTTTGTCCGCCAATGAAATCTGTAATTTTTTCAACCTCTGGAGTGTCAATAAAGGCACATTGAACACGTACAACATCGTTTCCGTTTGTGTACAATAAATCTCCGCGTCCGATAAGCTGATCAGCACCTTGAGTGTCCAAAATAGTTCTCGAATCGATTTTAGAAGTTACTCTAAAAGCAATTCTCGCAGGGAAGTTGGCTTTGATCAAACCAGTAATAACGTTTACAGAAGGTCTTTGAGTCGCAATAATTAAGTGAATGCCAATCGCACGGGCAAGCTGTGCCAGACGCGCAATCGGAATTTCGACTTCTTTTCCGGCAGTCATAATTAAATCGGCAAACTCATCGACAACCAAAACAATGTATGGTAAAAATCGGTGGCCCGCTTCTGGATTTAATTTTCTAGACTTGAATTTTTCGTTGTACTCTTTAATGTTACGAACCATCGCATCTTTTAATAAAGAATAACGATTGTCCATTTCGGTACAAAGTGAATTTAAAGTATTTACAACTTTAGCATTGTCAGTAATAATAGCGTCTTCGGTATCTGGAAGTTTGGCTAAATAATGTCTTTCTATTTTGTTGAAAAGCGTAAGCTCTACTTTTTTAGGATCGACCAAGACAAATTTTACTTCCGCTGGATGTTTCTTATACAAAAGCGAAGTCAAAACTGCATTTAATCCAACCGATTTTCCTTGTCCTGTAGCACCCGCCATCAATAAGTGAGGCATTTTGGCTAAATCGACAACAAAAGTTTCGTTTGAGATCGTTTTTCCTAAAGCAATTGGAAGTTCCATTTCAGCTTCTTGGAATTTTGCTGCTCCGATAACACTTTTCATCGAAACCATAGTTGGGTTCTTGTTCGGAACCTCGATACCGATTGTTCCTTTTCCTGGAATTGGCGCAATAATACGAATTCCTAATGCTGAAAGTGATAAAGCAATATCATCTTCTAAACTCTTAATCTTCGAAATTCTGATTCCGGCTTCTGGAACAATTTCATATAAGGTTACAGAAGGTCCAACAGTTGCTTTAATCTGCGCAATTTCGATTTTGTAGTTACGAAGTGTATCTACAATTTTATTTTTATTTTCTTCTAATTCCTCTTGATTTATTGTAATGCCGCCAGTTGAATATTCTTTTAATAAATCAATCGTTGGGAATTTGTAATTTGATAAATCTAAAGTTGGATCAAATAATCCGAAATCAGCAACTAGGCGAGAAGCTAAGTTTTCTTCGATAATATCTTCTTCTTCCGCTTTTTCAATTACAAAAGCTTCATCTGGAGAAACTAATGGTAATTCTTGTTTTGGAGTAATTGGTTTTAAAATAGGATTCAGTTCAATTTCAGAAGGATGTGAAATTGTTGGTTTCAACGCTTCTTTGTTGATTTCGAACTGAGAATCGACAGTTTTAATGTGGATATTATCCAAATCTGGATCGCTTTCTGGTTCTTCCACCGCAAATTCTTCTAAATTATAAGCGCTTTCCGGCTCTGCAACAACTGGTTTTAAGGCATCTAATTCAGATTTGAATTCTTTTTTAGTCGAATCAAAATACGATTGGATTTTTTCTGGTGAAACTTTGATTTTAAAAATTAAATACACAATTAATCCGAAAAGCAGTGTTAGTAAAGTTCCTGTTTTTCCGATATAATCCTGTAAAAATAAATTTAATTCATATCCAATCGTTCCTCCCAATTCTGGAGCTGAAGTGGCAAAAAAGCCAAATAAAACGGAAACAATAATAATGGCAAAAATATCCCAAAACCAAGTGTTTTTAAGTTTTTGAGTAGAAAGTTCTAATGCCAAAAACATTCCCGTAAGGAAAAATAAACGTACAAATACAAAAGACGCAATTCCGAAACCTCTATAGACAATAAGATCGGCAAGATAAGCCCCGAATTTTCCGAGCCAGTTTTGTACCACTTCTTCGCGATCGCCAAGCTGACTGACAGCACTTTGATCTGTTTGCCATTGTCCGTTAACATAAAAGGAAATAAAAGCCACTAAAAGTGCAATAGAAAAAAGAACCAAAAGACAGCCTAAAACAATTTTTTGCTGTTTGGTCATTTTCCAAGATTTTTTACCCTCTTGTTGTTTATCGTTTTTTTTGTCTAAAGTTTCTTTTTTGCTAGTTTTTGCCATTCTTGCGTTTACTGTTGCCTAAATAAATTTTGGAATATAAATAATCAAGCCTATTGCGATTGCCGTCATTGCAGCAAAAAATACTGCCCCTGCAGCGATATCTTTTATAAAACCGATTCGTTTGCTGTAATCGGGGTGGATGAAATCGGCTATTTTTTCTACAGCCGTATTTAATCCTTCAATGCTTAAAACAAAACCGATGGCCAGTGTTTGACATAGCCATTCGGTTTGTGAAATATGAAAATAAAACCCAAAAATAGTCATGATGATTCCCAAAGAGAATTGCACCATAATGCTGTGTTCGGTTTTTATTAATTTTACAGCTCCATTAAAAGCATATTTCATGCTTTTTAAACGACCTGTAACAAATGTATTGTCTTTTTGAAACTCCATTTAAGGGAAAATATTATAGTACGGCTAAAGCAGCTTCGTAATTTGGTTCGTTTGCGATTTCAGCAACTTGTTCTGTATGAAGAACTTTTCCGTTTTCATCAACAACAATGATTACTCTTGAATGTAAACCTGCTAAAGGCCCGTCAACGATTTCTAATCCGTTTGCTTTACCAAAAGCACCAGTTTGAAAATCTGATAAGTTTACTACATTTTCTAAACCTTCAGCACCACAAAAACGTTTTTGAGCGAATGGTAAATCTCTAGAAATACATAAAACGGTAGTGTTTTCTAAACCGCTAGCACTTGCGTTAAATGTTCTAACAGAAGTTGCGCAAGTTCCAGTATCTACACTTGGGAAAATGTTTAAAACTAATTTTTTACCCGCAAAGTTACTTAATGAAGCAACAGATAAATCGTTTTGAACTAATTTGAAGTCAGCTAATTGTGATCCAACTGCTGGTAATTCGCCTGATGTATGAACTGGATTTCCTCCTAATGTGATAGATGCCATGTTTTTTGTTTAAAATTAATGAGGCTCAAAAGTAAGGATTAATATTCGAATCTAAAAGTATTTATTATGGGTTTAAGGAGAGATTAAGATTGGTTTTGGAGTGTGCACTAATTCACTAATTTATATTCTTTTTGAACTGTTTTGTTTCTCATTATAACTATTATTCTGTAAGAATATTGCTCTGTTTATTTGCATTTCTGTACGCTCAACTTTAAAACTTTGACAAAGTTAGGTTTTTCAATTGCCTCCAGCTTTAGCTGGAGGTTTTATAGATGTAGAAAAGGCTTTAGCCAAAATTGCGCATTCGGCTAAAGCCTTTAGATACTTGTTGGTACACCTCCAGCTAAAGCTGGAGGCAATTGATTGTTTTATTGTTGGATCGTTAAAATAAAAAACATCTTTTGAAAACGTTTATCCGCGAGAGGGATAGGAGCATGCTACCGAAGTAGCGCGGATAGCCCGACAGCATTAGGGAAAGGGGCGAATATAGACCTGCAAGATTTGCCCCTTTTTCTAATGGTGGCTCGCCCAGATTTTTATTTTAGATTTTAGAGGGTAGATTTTAGATTTGCTATAATTGCGCATTATTGTTTGTCAAAGTTAAGCTTTGACAAAGGTCCATTTTGATTGTGGAGTTACTTGTGGAGATCCCTCGTTCCTCGGGATGACAAGATTGTGTAGAAAAATGTAAACTGGCACTAAAACCTAAGACTGAATACTAAAAAACTGATCACTGTAAACTAAAAAAAAAGCGTCCCTAAATTAGAAACGCTTTCCTTGCCATGTTTTTTGTTTTTTCTTGAAAGTGGAGGTCGATTATTTATCGATAGAACCTAAAACACGTTTCATAAACGTATTTAAAGCTTCTTTTTTGTCGGTTCCTTGTGCTACCAATTTTTGAACTTCAAGGGCGCCGTACATATTGGAAATCAATTCGCCGATTACATCTAATTCTTCGTCTTTTAGAGACGGAATTTCTGTCATTGCTTCTAGAACTTCGATCGTTTCGATGATATAATCTTGATCGTTTTCTTCGATGAATTGCGTTAAATGCTTAATTACTGGTAATTTCATGTTGTGGAGTTTATGAATTAAGCAATTGCGTTTACTAAGTCGATTAAAACTTCTTGTTTATTAGTCTGCGTTTCGCCAACTAATTGTCCGTTTACGAAAGTTGCGAATGTTGGCAGGTTGCTCACATTGGCTAATTTTCTAGACTCAGGAGAATTTTCTGCATCAACCAAAACAAAAGTGATAGCTTCATTTTCTGTTGCTAATTTTTTGAATTTTGGTTTCATAATACGGCAATTTCCACACCATGAAGCTGAATATTGTACTACTACTTTTTCGTTTTTAGCAACTAAATCTGCTAACGTATCTTCGTTTAAGTCGATTAACATAATTTTTCTTTTTAAGACACTAAGTTGCTAAGGTTCTAAGATGCTAAGTTTGCTCTCGAACCGAATAACTTTGTGTGGATTTATTTGATGGATTTTAAGTCGTTGAGATTCTAAGATCTAAGTTAATCTTAGAATCTCTTGACTTTTATTGTAGAATTGTATCTAAGATTCAAAAGTTAAGTTAAAAAACTTAGCATCTTTGAACCTTAGTATCTTAGAAGCTTAATTAGCGCTTAAGTATTCAGCAGTACTAACTCTGTCAGCAGACATTGCTTCTTTACCAGCTTCCCAGTTTGCAGGACAAACTTCACCTTTAGTTTGGATGTGTGTGTAAGCGTCAACCATTCTTAAATATTCGTTTACGTTACGTCCTAATGGCATATCGTTTACACTTTCGTGGAAGATTTTTCCAGTCTCGTCGATTAGGTAAGTAGCTCTGTAAGTTACGTTTGAACCTTCGATGATAACTGAATCTGTGTCTTCGCTGTAGCTTGTAGATTCGATATCTAAAATACCTAAAATGTTAGCTAAGTTACGGTTTGTATCTGCTAAAATTGGGTAAGTTACACCTTCGATACCACCATTGTTTTTTGGAGTGTTCAACCAAGCGAAGTGAACTTCGTTTGTATCGCAAGAAGCACCAATTACGATAGTATTTCTTTGTTCGAATTCTGGTAATGCAGCTTGAAAGGCGTGTAATTCTGTTGGACATACAAAAGTGAAATCTTTTGGATACCAGAACAATAGTACTTTTTTGTTGTTGTTTACTGCTTCTTCGAAGATGTTGATTTTTAAATTATCACCCATTTCAGAGATAGCGTCAACTGCAATACTTGGGAATTTTTTTCCTACTAAAGACATATTTTTCGTTTTAAAGTTAAAGATTTATTTCTGGTGCAAAAGTAGGACAGAAGTGCACGTTCTTACAATAAGATGTGATTATAAAAATTTATAAGTTGATAAATTTTGACTATTATTTGTTTTAACTTATTGAATTTCAATGTTTACGGGGAGTGAGCCGTTTGAAGAAATATTCTCTAAAATTTGCATTGCTGTTGTTATTTGGAATTCTTCAAAATCCTGATATGCTTCTACAAGTCCTGTGGCTTTTTTAAGATTCGGAATTAAAGGCAGAACATACGGATTCCCGAAAACGTAAACGAAGCATTTTTTTGTCACAAGTAATCGTGAAAGCAGTTCAAAAACTTCATTGTCAATTTCAAAATTATTTAGTGGTTTTGCTTTTGGCGGAAATAATGCAATTAAAATCGTTTCGAAATTTTCTAGATTTTTTTCGATTTCCTGAATGTTTGAATTTTCAAGATTTTCGAAGGCAAATTCTGGTGATGCTAATTTTGAATTTAAAGTTTTGAAAAACGGATTTTCAGTATTTTTGTATAAACTAAGTTTTGCTAATTTGTTGTTCTTTTGTGCTTCAAAAATTGAATCAGAGTTTGAATTGTCAATAATTTTAGTAATCGCATTTTCAGCAATTTCGAGATTTAATTTGGATGTTTTTTCGAAGTTTAATTCACCTGAAGTAAAATTTTCATTTGAGAATAGTCCCGCTTTTTCTTTGGCTTTTCTGATTCTTTCATAACTTTCAAAAATACGGTCTGGCGAAGCATTTTTGTAAATCGCTTCGATTCCTTCTGGAACATTTTCGGCAAAGCATAAAACGTCATTTCCAGCGTTAAAAGCTTCCCATTCTAATTGTCCTTTTATATCATATAATTTCGAAACGCTGTGCATGTTTAAAGCGTCAGAGATTACTAAGCCGTCATAGCCTAATTTATCTCGCAAAAGATCCTGAATTACGGCTTTTGATAAAGTTGCCGACGTATCTTTTCCGTCATTTAAACTTGGAACAGCCAAATGCCCAATCATAATCGAATCGACATTATTTTCAATTCCTTTGATGAACGGATATAATTCGTTTTCCATCAATTCTTCCAGAGTTTCCTTCAAAACTGGTAATCCTAAATGGGAATCGACATTGGTATTTCCGTGTCCGGGAAAGTGTTTCAGACAGCCTAAAACGCCAACTTCAGACATTCCTTTTAGATATTCAATCGAAAAATCGGCTACTTTTTGTTTGTTTTCACCAAAAGAACGATAACCAATAACCGGATTGTTCGGATTGTTATTGATGTCTGCCAAAGGCGATAAATTGTACTGAATTCCGGCAGCTTTTAAATCTAAACCAATTTGTTTTCCAACTTCGTAAACTAAACTTGATTTGTTGTCTGGCAAAGCGCCAAGCGTAATCGCATACGGATATTGCGGTGTTTTTTCGATACGCATTGCTAATCCCCATTCAGCGTCAATACTGATTAAAAGTGGAGTGGAAGCTGCTTTTTGATAACGAACAATTAAAGCTTTGATTTTTTCGTAGCTGTCATCATTGAAAACCACTTTTTTCTTGCTTTCATAATTCGTCGCAGCGCTTGCACGACTGTGAAAGAAAGTCAATCCGCCAATATTGTGTTCTTTGATTAAACGTTCGGTTTCCTGAATATTTTCTTCGGTATCGTTGATGAATACAGCAGGGAAGAAAAATTGTCCTATTTTTTGGCGTAATGCTTCGGCAGTAATTTTCATTATTATAAAGTCTTTTTCATGCAGACACTATTATCCATTTCCTCGTAAGGCGGATAATTAGGTATGATGGTATAATTTAATTTTTGATATAAGTTGATGGCTTCCGGCTGGTTTTTGCCAGTTTCCAGAATAGTGTAAGCATAACCGACTTCTTTTGCCCAGATTTCGAGTTCTTTTAAAATCGCAGAAGCGATTCCTTTTTTGCGGTGATCGGGATGAACGTACATTCGTTTGATTTCGGTTTTATCCGTTTCTTTTTCGCGGAAAGCACCACAGCCTACAGGAATATCATTTTCGTAATAAACAATCGTATGTTTTATTTTATCGGTTTTATTAAACTGATTATAAAACGCATGATCTTCACCGTCTCTAATAGCTAAATCCTGATCTAATAAAGCAACCAGATTTATAAAATCAATATTGTCTGAATTGGTTCGTTTTATGGTAGTCATGATTATTTCCTTGAGTTAATTTTTCTAACACATAGATGCATAGTTTTTGGAACGCTCAAAGGCGTTTCACTTTATTTAAACAATCATAGCTATGTGTTGAGAAACGAGTTTCTCTTTTATACTCTTTTCACACGAAAATAAAATCTATGTTTCTATGTGTTTAAAAAGATTATTTTATTTCAACTTTGCTTTTTTCTGTTTGGCCAATTGCTTTTTGGTTTCAAGGGCTTTTTCTAATCGGTTTTTGAAACGGAAAAGTTTAGGAAGTCCTTCCAAACGATCTTCGACTGTGATTTCTTCGTAAACCAAAATTGCTTTTTCTAAAACTCTAATCTCATTGTCGAGATCATTTTGGTTTTTGTAGATTGTTGCCAATCTATCGTACGGGTGATTTCCTTTAAAGCCTTCTGCAGCATTTTCTTCATACAACTCAATTGCTTTTTCAAGATTTCCTGTTTTCTCGAACTCAGATCCTTTTAGATTGCGTTCGGCCTGCAAATTTTCATTGATTTCCATAGGTAAAAGTTTGATTTGGGGTTAAACTTCTTCTTGTTTTTTCCCAAAATCTTTCGGGAAAATTAAAAAACGTGATAAAATAAGACCTGGAATTGTGGCGATGAAAACCCAAATAAAGAAGTTTTGATAGCCTAAAAATTTTTGTATAAATCCACTTAACATTCCCGGAAGCATCATTCCTAACGCCATAAAACCAGTTGCAAGAGCATAATGTGCCGTTTTAGATTCTCCTTCGGCAACATGAATCAGATACATCATAAATCCTGTAAAACCGAATCCGTAACCAAATTGTTCTAAAACTACAGTTAGACAAGTGTACAAATTAAGTGGGGAATTTATTTCGAAAAAATACATATTTGCATGAAGATGAAAGAGTTCTTGCGGTTGAAAATGCGCTAAACCTATAAAACCCAAAATTGGTAAATGCATCGCCAAAAACATTGGGAGCATCCATTTGGTAAGACCGTGTTTAGAAATTGCGATTCCGCCTAAAATGCCGCCGATTGTTAAGGCTAAAATTCCTAAAGTACCATAAATAATTCCGACAGATTCGGTGTCTAACCCCATTCCTCCTAATTCTTTAGAGTCTAGTAAAAACGGACTTAACATTTTTAGTAATTGCGATTCTCCTAACCTGAAAACCAGAATAAAAGTCAGAATTAATCCGATTTGTTTTTTCTTAAAGAAACTGGCGAATATTGTTCCAAAGTTTTGATGTGGAATATCTTTACTTTCAGCTTTATTGATCTCGTTTTTAGGTGTAAATATGAAATTGTAAACGGTTATGAAAGTCATTAATAAACCAACACAAATCATTGTATATGACCACGCTTTTGTATTATCACCATATTTATGTTCTAAATAACCGGCAAAAAGTACAATTAATCCGTTTCCGGCAAGCATTGAAAGTCTGTAAAAAGTACTTCTGATTCCGAGGAAAAAAGACTGTTGTTCTTTAGGTAAAACCAATAAATAAAAACCGTCACTCGCAATATCATTTGAAGCTGAAGCAAAAGCAGCAACCCAAAAAATGGCCAAAGTCATTATGAAAAATCCATTTGCTGGAATGGCAAAACCGACTAGTAAAAAGGCAATTGAAATAAGCAATTGCATCGATAGAAACCATTTTCTTTTAGTTCCTTTTAGTTCTATAAAAGGGCTCCAAAGCGGTTTTATAACCCAAGGTAGATATAATAAACTGGTGTAAACTCCAATATCTTCATTTGTAATGCCAAGATTTTTGTACATAATTACCGAAACCGAAATAATTACGGCATAAGGTAATCCTGAAGCGAAATTAAGAAGCGGAATCCAGAACCAAGGTTTATTGTCTATTTTCATTAGGCTGATTTGGGATATAGTTTTTAACAGGTTTTTTTAAATCTATTGCGGTTGGTGAACTTTCGTTGGCGTAATAATCAATAAAAGTAACCGCGCAGGCTTTGTACAAATTTAGTTTTCCACCAGCGATTGCAAAGGTAATCTTGCCGTCTTCTTCTTTTACAGTAACTTTTTCAATGATTTTTGAAGCATCGTTAATGTCTATTTTAGAAATATGTTCACCTCCGTAAACTACCATGTAGCGAACTCTGGTATTCAGCGGACTTTTGAATGTAAAATTGTATTTAATGCTGTCTTTGTTGTATTCAAGAACTTGCGGTTTGTCGATAATAACGTGTCTTAAATTCGGAACAGCCAAAGGAAGCGCAGGATATTTATATTGATTTTCTTCTAACAAACGAACAACATCAAAATTTTTACCCATAAACCATTTAGCACTGAAATAAGCACTTCCCGATACATTTTTAAAACTTCTGGCAAAATCTACCTGCGTTGGAATTTCGGTAGCAAAATTCCAGCTTTTGTCGCCGTCGCCTCTTATTTTGTATGGAGCATGACCTATATAAATTGCAGTATTATTGGCATTTTCAGACCACCATTTTACTAATTTAGAATAAGAAGCTCTCGGATTATTCATACTCCAATACAATTGAGGCATGATATAATCGATCCATTTTTGCTCCATCCACAACATTGGATCGGCGTATAAATCGTCGTAATTGGATGTCGATTGTGTCTCTGAACCTCTCGGGTCTTGAGATTTGTTTCGCCAAACCCCGAATGGACTGATTCCGAACTGAACCCAAGGTTTACTTTCTTTGATGGTTACTGAAATAGAATGTACAAAGTTGCTCACATTTGCACGACGCCAATCGGCAAGGCTTAAACCAGATCCGTATTTTTTGTACGAAGCGGTGTCGTTAAATACTTTTCCGGGAACGGCATACGGATAAAAATAATCATCAAAATGAATGGCATCAATATCATATTTGTCAACGACTTCTTTAACTACTTTTGTTAAATGCGCTTGAACTTCTGGTAAAGCAGGATCGTAATAATATTTTCCGCCATATTCAATCATCCATTCTGGATGTTTAAATACATCATGTGCAGGATTTAAAAGATTTTTATTTAAATCGAAAGTCGCACGATACGGATTCAGCCAAGCGTGAAACTCAAAACCTCTCGCATGTGCCTGCTCGATCATCCAAGCTAAAGCATCATAATACGGATTCGGTGCTACACCTTCTTTTCCAGTTAAAAAACGAGACCAAGGCGCAAATTCAGATGGATAAAAAGCATCTCCCACACTACGTACCTGAACAATTACAGCGTTGTAATTTAATTTTTTATACGTTTCTAAAATTTCAAGATAATCAGCTCTTTCTTTCTCCACGTTATCGGAAGCGGTTTTTGGCCAGTCGATATTTACTACAGTTGCGATCCAAACACCTCTGAATTCATTTTTCGGATGCATTATTTTTTCCTGCGCAAAAGAGATCGTCGAAACGAATAATATGAATAGGGTAGAGAATATTAGATACTGATTTTTATGCATTTCAATGTTTTTAACAAAAACCAAAAATAGTTTTTTTAGATGATTAAAGGAAATTTAAATTTCGCAATAATAATACCATTATTTCTGAAACGTTAAACTTTGAATATTAGTTTCTTTTTGTATAAAATCCATAAAATAATTGACCAAAATAGGGCATAAGAAAGTGCATAGGCCAATGATGCATTTAATGGGTTTTCAAAATTCGGTAGAAGTCCGAATTTGTAAATGTAAGCTTGAAAGCCAATTTCTTCACCGCCAATTTCAGGATTTTGCATTTTTACAGAACTCATTACCCTCGGAATTATTCCAGAAAAATAAAAAACAATCATCGGATTTACACCCCAGATTAAAAATAATTTGGCCCATTTTTTATAATTCGCGACATCAATAATGTAATACAAAAACGTTAAACATAAAGTCGCAATACCGCCCGTGTACAGCACATACGAACTTGTCCAAAGTGATTTGTTGATTGGGAAAATAATATTCCAAAGTAATCCTGAAATTAGAAGAACAATTCCTGCAACTGCCAGTTTCTTTACGATTTCCATTTTGGTAATAGATAAATTTAAAATTTGTCCGATAAACATTCCTGTAATTCCTGTTGCTATCGCTGGCAGTGTACTTAAAATTCCTTCTGGATCCCAAGTTTTAGAAACGCTCCAAAGATGTCCGTTTAAAACTAAATTATCGAACCAAGCGGCCAGATTGGTTCCTTTTTCAAAATTAGCTTCTCCAATTCCAGGAACGGGAACAAAAGCCATCAACAAATAATATCCAATTAAAATTGAGACTGCGGTTATGATTTGTGCTTTTAAATTCGTTTTTAAATATAAAAGTGAAGTAAAAAAATACACAATTGCGATTCGCTGTAAAACACCTGGAATTCTCACATCTTCAAAATGTTCTAAACCGCTGTAAGCCAAAAATAATAAAACAGCTAAAATTCCAAAGACAAGATAGGTTTTAACTTTTAAACTAAAATCACCCAAAAGAGCATAAGCGATTCCGAAGAAAATAAGGAGTCTTAAAGCCAAAAGCGGCAAGCCTTCTAAACCAAACAAATGAATTCTGCCGAAGAATCCTAGAGATAATCCCAGACAGAAAATTCGAAGCGAACGAACTAAAATTTTATTAAAAACCGCACCATCAAGATGTTTAACCGGCATGGCAAAAGGTATTGCTGTTCCCATTATAAAAACGAAAAATGGAAAAACTAAATCGGTTGGCGTACAACCGTGCCATTCTGCATGTTCTAACGGCGGGTAAATAGAAGACCAGCTTCCGGGATTGTTAACTATCGTCATTAGGAAAATAGTAAATCCTCTAAATACGTCCAGTGAGGTTAAACGTTCTTTTGTCATGGTTTTTTTAGTTTGTTAGTAGTTTATTGTTTGTGGTTTGTTGTTTTTATTGTTTTGGGATTTTTAAACACATAGAAACATAGGTTTTATTTCTTTTTAAAAGAGTAGGGAAGAGAAACTCGTTTCTCCACACATAACTTAGCATTGACAGCTTTGTCAAAATATTAAACTTTGTTAAAGCTTTTCGAAAAGAATAACATAAAGTCTATGTTTGTTAAACAAGTGAAATTCCTTTTCTGCATTGCAAAATCTATGATTCTATGTATTTAAAAAAACTCACTGTTTATCTATTTAATCCGGCATCGAAATTTTTCCCATTGTTACTGATGGAATTTTATTGGTTCCGAAATTAAAATCACCACCAGAAACGGTTTCATTTGCTAAAATCGCGAACAAAATTGCTTCTTTGGCATCACTATTAATTCCTAAATCGTCGCTTTTGAAAAATGAGCATGGCAATAATTCTTTCAGCCATGCTACTAATAAAGGATTTTTCGCTCCTCCGCCAGAAATATAAATCTTGAAATCTTCTATTTTATAATTGCTGTTTTGAGCTGCAAATTGAATCGCTTCTGCAATTGTTTCAGCGCTGAAACGTGTTAAAGTTGCTAATAAATCCTGAGGCGTAATTGTTGTATTTCCACTTTTATTCAAAGCAATATTCACGTAATCAAAGCCGAAAAGTTCCTGTCCAATTGTTTTTGGAAACCCTTGTTTAAAAAACGAATTGTCTTTTAAATATTCTAAAAGCGATTGGTTTACAATTCCTTGTTTGGCAATTTCAGCATCTTTGTCATAACTTTTATCAAGGAAATAGTGTTTGACAAAAAGATCGATCAAAGTATTTCCCGGTCCTGTATCGGTTACAAAAGTGGCTTCAGCATTTATAGCACTGGGCAGATATGTAAAATTGGCAATGCCGCCGATGTTTAACATGATTCGGTTTTCGCCTTCTTTCCCGAACAAGAAATAATCGCCGTAAACAGCTAATGGCGCGCCTTCTCCTCCTGCAGCAACATGTTTTTGTCTGAAATCAGATAACGTAATAATTCCCGTTTTCACCGCAATATGATCGCCATCGCCAATTTGCAAAGTTGCATTAGGAAACTTTTCCTGCTGATGCAAAAACTTTGGCGCATGCAAAACGGTTTGTCCGTGTGAGGCAATTAAATCAACTTCTTTCGAATCAATATTCCACTTTTTCAAGCTCTCGTTAATCATTTCGGCGTGCAGTAAACCAATCCATTCATTGAGCAAAACCAAATGCTGAAAATCGATTGTTTTTTTTGCAAAGACTTTACGAATTTCTGTTTTAATTTCTTCGGAATAATCAATAGTTTCAAATTGAAGTAATTTCACTTCTGTATTGACGCCAGATCCTGAAATTTCGCAAAGCGCAATATCCAATCCGTCAAGTGAAGTTCCCGACATCAAGCCAATAATTTTTCGACTTTGTTTTTGAGCAATTTGATAAAGCGCGTTTATATTTTTGTTCATGAAAATTCGTTTAAAATGCTGCTAAAGTTATAGCTATTATATTCTGGACAAAAGAATTTTGATATAATTCCTATGGCATAAAGATACTGCTCTGAAATATTGGGTAGTCTCTTTGGTTTTTAACAATATTTATTTTAGTCGGCTCCAGCGGAGCAAAAAATTTATAGAAATTCAATTCAATGAATCTAAAGAGCTCCATCGGAGCGATACATTTTCTACTATATTTCGCTCCACTGGAGCTCTTTAAAATCGACAATAAATACAATTTCTATAAATATTTTGCTTCTCCGAAGCTGCTTTTTCTTTGTTTAATACTTTTTGTATAGTTTCATTAAATGAGTAACTGGTTTTATTTCGTTATAGATTCATAAATTATTTTCTGAATGTCCTCGCGAATTTTTTCCTTCGCAAGTTTATTTCCTTCATCACCTACTTCTGGATATGTTCTGTTAGATAAAAAGACATAAACCGTCTCATTTGCAGGATCAACCCAGGCCATATTTCCGGTAAATCCGGTATGTCCAAAACTTGATGCCGAAGCACATTGACAAGTCGGACCGTCCTTTCCTAATCTTTTATCAAAACCTAAACCTCTTTCGACGCCTTGAGTGCAATAAAAGCAAGTATTGAAAGTATCGAATGTTGCCGAAGAAAAATATTGCTTCCCGCCGTAATTTCCTTTTTGAAGGAAGAGCTGCATCATTTTAGCAACGTCCATGGCATTAGAGAATACTCCAGCGTGACCTGCAACACCGCCTTCCATTGCAACTGCCATATCGTGTACGTAACCTTGAATTAATTGATGTCTGAAATAATTATCAATTTCAGTTGGAGCGATTGTATTTTTGTCAAATTTCAATAACGGATTGTACGTTGTGTAATTCATTCCCAAAGAATTAAAGAAATTTTCCTGACTTAAATCTTCCAGTTTTTTATGTGTAATTTTTTCTAAATATTCTTTTAAAATAATGAATGTAAAATCACTGTATTTGTATTCTTTTTTAAGTGAAACAGGAGAATCAGCAATAAATTTCATGATCGTGTCGTGATAATCATTGCTGATGAAAAGACTGTCGGCGACTTTTGTAGTGAAGTTTTTCTCTGGAATTTTTCGGTAATATTTATCAGACGGAAAACCTTTTGCATCTAAAGTCGATTTGTAAAATGGACTCCAAGCAATCAAACCAGCATAATGATTTAATAAATCTTTGAAAGAAATGTCTTTTTTGTTGGATCTAGCAAACAACGGAATCATTGTTCCCAATTTGGTGTCTAAAGTCACTTTTTCTTTATCATATAACTGCATCACATTTGGCAGTGTAGAAATCATTTTTGAGATCGAAGCTACGTCGTACAAATCGGTATTTGAGACTTTTACATCCTTATTATAAGTATGATAACCGTATGATTTCTGGAAAACTACATTTCCTTTTCTGGCAACCAAAACCTGCATTCCCGGTGCCATTTTTCCGTCGATTGCTTTTTGGGCGATCGCATCAATTTTAGAAAGAACAGCTGAACTCATTCCGACGTTTTCCGGCATTTGGAAGGCTAAACGGTCTATTTTTTCAGTCGTTAATCCATCGTTTAT
Source organism: Flavobacterium artemisiae (assembly GCF_042678225.1). Classification (NCBI taxonomy): domain Bacteria; kingdom Pseudomonadati; phylum Bacteroidota; class Flavobacteriia; order Flavobacteriales; family Flavobacteriaceae; genus Flavobacterium; species Flavobacterium artemisiae. The sequence goes on from NZ_JBHUDZ010000009.1 coordinate 83,464, forward strand.
TTTAAAATTATCATTTATAGATACGGGTAATTTTCCTTTTGCGCCTTTGGCTCCAAATAAAATTTCAGCAGAAACGATTTGCGAAATAGTCGAATTTTGATACGAAACTACTAATCCTTCAAATTCATCAAAATTCTTTATTGGGAGAAGTGAATAAGGTTTTGCAAAAATGTCTAAAATCACTTTATTATTCTCGGCAATTTTATTCAGAAAAAATAATTCATTCGATTTAAAATCATGTTTTTCCCAAGCTTTATTCACTTTGTGATAACTTACAATTACCAAATCGAATTTCTTTAAAGCAGTATTTAAAGAATCTACATTGGTATTTGAAACTTCTGTAATCTCAGTGTATTTTTTTAAAGTAGTAACAAAATCGCTGTTTACGTCTTCGCCCAGTTTTACATAAGCGATTTTTTGAGTCAGATCTTTTATCGGAAGAATTTCTTTTTCATTTTTTAAGACCGTAACAGCATTTTCATATAATGTATAATGAAGAGCATCTTTGTCTGGACTGTTTAAATCTTCTCTTAAATTTTTTAAATCGACCGCTTTGTATTTGTTTAAACCCGCTTTGAATTTATAATGCAAAATCTTTTTAACTGAATGTGCCAGACGCTCTTCTGTGATTTGTCCGTTTGAATAGAAAATTTTTAGTTTTTCTAAAGCTTTCGGAACGTCATCTGGACATAAGAAAATATCATTTCCTGCTAATAAAACAGCCAGTTCTAAGTCGCCGACAGGTTTAAAATCGCTTGCGCCTTTCATGCCTAGACCGTCGGTAAAAATCAAGCCTTCAAAGCCCATTTGTTTTTGAAGAAGTTCTGTTACAATGCTGTAAGAAGCAGAAGATGGAATGTTCTGTGTCGGTTCTAAACTCGGAATATTAAGATGTGCCACCATTACAGAAGCCAAACCTTCGTCAAAAAGCTGTTTATACGGATATAAATCTACCTGATCAATTTGTTCTTTTGAAAGTAAAACTGTCGGAAGTGTTTTATGAGAATCTGAAGCTGTGTCTCCATGCCCCGGAAAATGTTTTCCGGTACACAAAACGCCTTGACTTTGAATGCCTTTCATTAATGCAGTGGCTTTATCAGCAACGTTTGTTTTGCTTTCGCCAAAAGAACGATTCCCGATAATTGGATTCAGCGGATTGGTATTGATGTCTAAAACGGGAGCAAAATTAAAATGGATTCCCATTCTCTTGCATTCAACGCCCATATTTCGTCCGACTTTTTCAAGTAAAGATAAATCTTCGATCGCGCCCAAAGTCATGTTCCAAGGATAACGGTACGTTGAGTCTAAACGCATCGCCAAACCCCATTCGGCATCAAGACCAATAAATAAAGGCACTTTGGCTTTTGATTGATAAATATTCGTCAATTTCGCCTGACGCATTGGTCCGCCTTGAAAGAAAATGACACCGCCCACTTTGTATTTTGAAACTAATTCTTTGACTTTATTTTCATGAACAGAATCTTTGTTAGAATACGCATTCACAAAAAATAATTGCCCAAGTTTTTCATCCAAAGTCATTTGCGAATAAATACTGTCTGCCCAGCGATTTTCGGCATCAGAATCTTTAAAAAAAGGTTTTCTTTCCGATTTTGTTTTGGCAGTATAAACTTCGTCGTTTTCTGTAGCAATGGGTTTGGTCGTTTCTACCGTGGTTGTACTTTTTTTAGAAACACCGCAGTTGACGATTAAAAAAAGAACCAAAGTCAAAAGACCTATTTTGATAATAGTATTTTTCATGAAATAATATGTTGGCAATACTTAATTATCTGTATTGCTGTTTTTTTGCTTTTAGAAAGAGATTCTTTCGCTGGATTTTTTACTTGTTAAATAAATTCCGATGTAAGTGAATAATCCGTTTACGATAATTAATTCGTTATCAAAAGTATATCCGAATAATTGTGCTGAATGTTCGCTTAAGAAATAAGTGAAAATCGGTGAAATAATACAGATTATCGGAATCAGTTTGTCGTTTACTAATCTCGATTTTTGCAACAATCCGAAAGCGTATAAACCTAATAATGGTCCGTATGTATAAGATGCAGCTCTAAAAATTAGGGCGACAACCGAAGCGTCATTAAACGAATTCAAAACAATAATAACCAGAAAAAGTAAGATTGAAAATGCAAAATGCACCCAATGCCTAATTTTGACGTTTTTGTTATTATCCAGATTTTCAGATTTATCCATTCCGAGGAAATCAACACAGAAAGAGGTGGTTAAGGCGGTCAAAGCCGAATCTGTTGTTGCAAAAGTAGCAGCGATAATTCCTAAAAGGAAAATAAAAGCCGGTACAATCGAAAGATGATTTAAAGCAATTTCTGGAAAAAGTAAATCGGTTCGCGGTTTTCCTGTAACTAAATCTAACGGAACTTGAACATTGTTTTTGGAAGCGTAAATATATAATAATGCTCCTAAACTTAAAAAGATAATATTGATTACAACGAAGATTCCCGTAAAGGTAAACATGTTTTTTTGTGCCTCGCCAATGTTTTTACAGCTTAGGTTTTTCTGCATTAAATCCTGATCAAGCCCTGTCATTGCAATGGTTACAAACATTCCCCCTAAAATTTGTTTTACAAAATGATATTTACTTGTAAAAAAATCATCGAAGAAAAATACTTTAGAATAATTGCTGTTTTTAATGGTTGAAACAGACTCAATTACAGTTAAATCTAAACTGTCGCAAACAAAATAAATCGTGATAAAAACAGAACTTACTAAGAAAAATGTCTGTAAAGTATCGGTAATAATAATCGTTTTTAAACCGCTTCTAAAAGTATATAAAAAGATTAATGCTAACGCCAAAAGTACGGTTACAGGAAACGGAATATGAAAATCGTTGAATACATATCGCTGTAAAACGATGACAACCAAATACAATCTGAAAGCTGAACTTATGGTTCTGCTGACTAAGAAAATCGAAGCAGCGGTTTTGTAACTTCTAACTCCCATTCGGTGCTCAATATAACTGTAAATCGAAGTCAGATTCATTCTGTAATAGAGTGGAAGCAGGACTTTGGCAATAATGATAAATCCGATGGCATTTCCTAAAACAAACTGAAAATATTTAAACTGTTCTCCATTTGGCGAACCAACTTCGCCAGGAACCGAAATGAAAGTTACGCCCGAAAGTGCGGTTCCAATCATACCAAAAGCAACCAAATACCATTTAGAATTTTTATTTGCTTTGAAAAAAGAATCGTTGTCTTGTCCTTTTTTACTAATGACGTTCGAAATGAACAATAAAAGTCCAAAATAAACAAAGATGAAAATGAGAATGGTTGTAGAAGACATTTTGGTTATGGTTTAGTTTTTAGATTATTTTTTGGCGCTGTTTTCCATTAAAACAGCTCTTACGCTTTTATGTTTATGCAATAATTCTTCGGCAAGCTCATATTCAATTCCTAATTCTTCCATAATCATTTTGATGCCTCGTTTTACCAGTTTTTCGTTTGACAGCTGCATGTCAACCATTTTGTTGCCTTTTACTTTTCCGAGTTTGATCATAACCGAAGTCGAAATCATGTTCAAAGTCAGTTTTTGAGCTGTTCCGGCTTTCATTCTTGTACTTCCGGTTAAGAATTCTGGTCCAACAATTAATTCAATTGGAAAATCGGCTTCCTGCGCTATTAATCCGTTGCTGATACACGAAATACTTCCGGTTTTGATATTGTGTTCTTTTGCTTTTTTCAATGCGCCCAAAACATACGGCGTATTTCCAGAAGCAGCAATTCCGATAATGAAATCTAAACTCGAAATTTCAAATTTAGCTAAATCTTTCCACGCTTGTTCCGTATCGTCTTCGGCATTTTCAACCGCTTTTCTAATGGCTGTATCACCGCCGGCAATAATTCCGATAATCATATCATGCGGCACGCCAAAAGTAGGCGGACATTCAGAAGCATCCAAAATTCCGATACGACCAGAAGTTCCAGCACCGATATAGAATAAACGGCCTCCCAATTGCATTTTCTTTACAATCGCTTTTACGAGTTTTTCGATTTTCGGAATCTGTTCTTCAATTATATGTGGTACTTTTTTGTCTTCTGTATTAATGCTGGTCAACAGCTCTTTCACGCTCATTTGGTCCAAGTCTTTGTACAAAGATTCTTGTTCTGTTTCTGGATTTTTATTTTTCATTTTTTCTTTTTTTTGATTTTTGAAATGGTAGATTTTGGGAATTTACAACTTCGATATTTTTTTTGGCTTTGATTTTTAAACACATAGAGATATAGTTTTTTGGACCGTCTAAAAGGCGTTTCACTTAGGATTAATGCACATAGCTTTGTGTAATTTTCTTTGTGAGTAACTTTGTCAAAGTTTAAAACTTTGACAAAGTTGTCAGCGTATAGCTATGTGTGGAGAAACGAGTTTTTCTTCCATACGACTTTTCACAGAAAATAAAAATCTATGTCTCTATGTGTTTAAAAAAGTCTTTTTGAGGCAAAACTTCCTCTGTATAAAATCTGATTAATAAATCAAATACTGTTTTCGCATTGTTTTGAAGGCTTCTAAATCTTTTTTCCAGCTTTCGCGGATGTCTTTTTCTGAAACTCCAGATTCTATTTGCTGTTGTAATTTTTTAGTTCCGGCAAGTTTGGTGAAAAAGGCATTAAAGAATTTCGTTTTGTCGCTGGTATTTTGATAAGCTTTAATGAGCCATTTTAATTCTAATTGGTTGAGTTTTGGGTATGAAGTTAGATCTTCTCCAAAACACTCTTTTCCATTATAAACCGGATCTTTTGCACCAAAATTTGGCTTTGGCGTAAAGCTGAATCCTGTTTTTTTCAGGAAAGGGGATCCGTAAATTTGAAATTGTTTTTCAGTGCCGCGTCCCATGCTTACGTTGGTTCCTTCAAAAAGACACAAACTCGCATATAAATTTATTGATTGGTCATTAGGCAGGTTTGGAGAAGGTTTTACCAATAAACTGTAAGGCATTGTTCTTTTGTAATCAATACAAGGAATGATTGTTAGTTTACATTGAACACCATCTTTCAGCCATTTTTGTCCATTTACCATTTGTGAATATTCACCAATCGTCATTCCGTGTAATAATGGAATTGGGTGCATACCAACAAAACTGGTAAATTCTTTTTCTAATAGAGGTCCGTCTACAATACTTCCGTTCGGATTTGGTCTGTCAAAAACGATCAGCGGAATGTTGTTTTCTGCACAGGCTTCCATTACATAATGCAAAGAAGAAATGTACGTATAAAAACGAGCACCAACATCCTGAAGATCAAAAATCATAATGTCAATATTGGCTAACTGCGCTGGTTTTGGTTTTTTATTATCTCCGTAAAGCGAAATAATTGGCAGTCCGGTTTTTTGGTCTTTTCCATCGACAATATGTTCACCTGCATCGGCTGTTCCTCTAAAGCCGTGTTCTGGTGCAAAAATGGTTTGTAAAGCCACTTTTTTTTCCAATAAAAAATCTACAACATGTGTTTTATCAGATAAAATTCCGGTTTGATTGGTTACGATTCCGACTTTTTTATCCTTTAATAACGGCAGGTATTTTTCGTAATTATCTGCTCCTGTTTTGATAGTTGAAAATGATACTGTTTCATTTTGTGTGCTTACTTTATCCTTATTAGAATACATTGCCGTATTGAGAAGAGTGGCAGCAATAAGCATACTTTTGGTTATAAATTTTATCATTTGAAATTACTTTTAATAGTTAGAAAACAAATAAAGACTTTATAAAATTAGATTATTATTTGATTACTATTTAGCGTTTTTTTGATTGTGATGAAGTAGAGTAGTAGTTATAGAAAATTTTATCAGATTGATTTCTTTTCTATTTATAGTAAGTAAAAATGAGATTTTAAAAACTACCTCTGAAAATTAGTTCTCAGAGGCAGTTTAAAATTTGGGTAGTAATCTGTTATTAGGATTACCAGCCTGGGTTTTGTTTTAACTCTACACCTTGAGCTTTGTACAAATCAATATCGTTTGTTGGGATATTCATTAAGTAATGTTTTGGCTCAAAATTTCTTGCACTTGCAGGATAAATTTTCACATATCCGTTGCCGTCTACCACAGTTTGTGAGCCAACCGGAGTTCCAATTCTCGCTCCAAGATTCACATCTAGGTTTTTATTTGTATCTAGATAATCACCTTTTTTCCAACGGTAAATATCTGCTTGTCTTAAAGTTGTCCAGCTCATAAACTCGATTTGACGCTCACGACGAATTTCCCAAATCAACGGATTTACAACTCCAGAAAGTGATTCTAAAGCAGAAGTTCTTCTAGGATCGTTAATTTGAATACCACCAGCAGAAGCATTGATTCCGTCAGTTGTCAAAGGTGCAATTCCAGCACGTGCACGAACTTTGTTAATCGATAAATCAAGATCAATGTTTGTTGCAGTACCTAATTCAGCACAAGCTTCAGCGTAGTTTAAATAGACTTCGCTCAATGTAAATAATGGGGCATCTGTATAGTTACGTCCGCCAGTTGTTACGTCAGGACCTGTTGTTGCAGGATTGTTGTACAATTCAAAAACATATCCAGACATTGATACTAATGCGGCCGTTCCGTATGGTTTTCCTTTGTAACCATAGTTGGCAGGATTTACTGTTTTTGCAAAACGAGGATCTCTGTTAGTGAAAGTTTTAGTAACGTTATCGTCACCCGCAAATTGTGTATTTCCAGCTTGTTGAATTGGTAATCCGTTTGTTGTTACGTAACTGTCAGCAGCCCATTTCGTTAAGCCATATTGAATAGTTGAAGTATTTGTATAGTTTTGAAGTGAATGCATCAATACGTTTGTCAAATAACGTTTTGCCAATATCACTTCAGTATTTCCTAATAATTCAACTGAATTGTAAAGTGATTTCCAATCAGCATTTAATTTATACGCAGGATTATTCATAACGGCCAAAGAAGCTGTTTTTGCTTTGTTTAAGTAAGCACTTCCGTCTTGTCCTAAATGGTATTTTCTATAAGTTCCTTCATAAGTACAAACATTACTCAATGCAGCATAAGCAGTATATTTGTTAACTGTAACGTTTTTATCATCGGTTACAAGCATTAAGTTTGCCGCTTCTTCTAAATCTGCAATTACATTATCAATTACTTTTGCTCTTGGCATTGCTGGAGCATAAACCGCTGGGTCACTTTGCGCTAAATATCTGTCAGTATAAGGAACGTCTCCCATTTTTTGAACTAAACGGAAATACGTATAGGCTCTAAAAAATTTAGCAACTCCAATGTAATGGTTCTTTTTATCTGGCGACATACTTACTGTTGGAATCTTTTCAAGCATCAAATTACAACGACGTATCAACGTATAGTATTCGTTCCATGAATATTGGTTTGTAGTTGAAGCAGTGATTGGCATTTGATAAAAAGTAAACGCGGCCAAGTTATCATCTACTCTATAATCACTTCCATGATAGTAGAAAAAGGAAAGTCCGATTGTTGTACCGTTTCCGTATCCATAAAAAGTATCATAATTAACCCATGAAAACGTTTTTACGTTGTCTTCTGACTGCCAAAAGTTATCATTTGTAAATTTATCTGCAGGATCATCACTTAGGTAATCCGAACAGCTTACTGTAGTCAGTGCTGTTAGAGATGCAGCGAAAAACAGCAGAAATCTCGATTTTATATTTGATTTTTTCATTTTTAAAATTTTGAATATTAGTATTAGAACGATAACTCAACCCCAACTGACCAAGTTTTGGTGTAAGGATAAGCTCTTCCCCAGAAAACTTCTGTTTCGTCAATTTCAGGGTCAACAGGAAGACGTTTATCTTTCCATGTTAATAAGTTTTCACCCGAAGTATAAATTCTTACTTTTTCTAATCTAGCTTTTTTTACAAGTTCTTTTGGTAAAGAATATCCAAGACTGAAGTTTTTTAAACGGAAGTAAGACATATCTAATAAATATCTTGTAGAAGTAACAAAGTTGTTTTGACCTGTAGTACCAGAACCAAGAGTGTTAGCTTCGTTTCCATAATATGGATTTGGCCAATAAGCATCTGTGTTTTCTGGAGTCCAGTAATCTGCTTGGTTCTCATACATTTGCTGAGGAGCACGATAGAATGGTAAAACAGCATCAGACGAAGCCCAATAATCACGTTTTCCAACTCCTTGGAAGAAAGCCGAAACATCAAATCCGCGATATTTACCGCCTAATGTGATACCATATTTATAACGAGGAGTTGAATTTCCGATTTTTTTCAAATCTCCATGATCGTCAGCCGTTCCAGCACCGCGGGTTATAGCACCATCACCGTCAACATCCACATAATGAACATCTCCTGCTCCGTATTTAAAATTACCACCCATTGTTTTAGAATAATCAACGCCGTTTACCGTTTTACCGTTGTTTGTAATAACATCGTCAGCTTGTAATAATCGATCGCTGGTTAATCCCCAGATTTGCCCGATTTCAAAACCATCATAATACGGATAAGTAGTCGGTGTAACAACAGCTAGTAATTTTGAACTATTATTCCATTTTGTAATTACCGATTTTGAATCTGATAAAGCAAGATCAACAAATACAGAAGCATTTTCGCTTAATTGTTTGTTGAAGTTCAAAGCCAATTCCCATCCTTTTGTTCTCATGTTTCCAGAATTGGTTTGCGCCGCATTTTGACCAAATGAACCCGGAAGTGTAATTCCTGGAGCCAGCATTCCTTTTGTATCACGCTGGTACCAGTCGAATGAAGCGCCAAGCATGTTGAATATTTTAATATCAATACCTACGTCTTTTGTATATACTTTTTCCCATGTTAATGCAGGGTCAACGTTTGTAGGCAATCCTGTAGAAGGCGGAATTGTAGTACCGCTGTTTACCCATGAAGGGTTAGTTGAATTCAATAAAGATAAGAAAGCATTGTTTCCAACGTTTTGATTTCCAATTGATCCAATAGAAGCACGTAATTTAAGGTCAGTTAACCAGTCGCGCGTTCCTTCCATGAATTTTTCGTTAACAATTTTATATCCTACAGAAGCAGACGGGAAGAAGCCCCATTGTTCGCTTGTTGGGAATTTTGAAGAACCATCATAACGAGCATTCAATTCTACAAGATAAATTCCATTATAATCATAATTTACACGAGCAAAGAATCCAGCAATAGAATAAGTAGTTTCTGTTGGATTCAAATCTTTATTCGCTGATCCAGAAACAAATTGTTCTCCAACCGCAAGGTTAAATTCTGGTTTTGATTTATCTAATAAAGTATTTCTTCTTGCATAATTACGAGAGAAATCCTGCCACTCAGAGTTAAAACCGCCTAAGAATTTAAAGTTATGATTTCCTAATTGTTTTTTATAATTACCATAAATATTCACAACATTGGTAGTTGACTCTGCTTTAGATTGTGCGACATAATCGTTTCCAGCTTCAAGAGTTGCCGGAGTAGCGGTTTGAATAGTTGTAGCATCATAAGGCATGGCAGACCAGCTGTCCCAAGCTAAGAATTTACCACCGTTTTGTTTTCTGTTGTAAAAATCATTAACACTGCTTACTTCGGCAATTAAATTAAGATCTTTGGTAATATCAGCCGTAAATTTGGCACTTAATCTGGTGTTGCGTCTGTTGTTTTCGTTACGAGAAGCATTTGACAAATAACCTCCGGCAGTACGGAAATTATAACCTCTATACGTTCCGAAATTCGGGAAATACTGACCCCATCGAAGTGCATATCCAAAATAACCGCCATAACTAGTATCGTCAGTACCAGAACCGCCATAATAGTTAAATGGCTGATCATAAGAACTGTTTATGGTCATTACTTTAAAATCTCCAGTAAGCCACTCCGCTAATTTTGTTGTAAATCCTAAATTAATGTTTATTCTTCTTCTTTCTTCCTGATTTACACGTAACATACCTTCTTGATTGGTAAGTCCAAAAGAAGCAAAGAATGAACTTTTATCTCCAAGATTACCTTGTGCAGAAAGATTGTGAGTAGTTTGTAATGCATTTTGTGCATACAATTCTTTATTAGCGTCCCAAACTCTGTAGAAGTATGGTGTGCCATTTTTAATTTCCCAGTCTTCACCATAAACCATTTCATTGCTGGTGCGATTGTTAGCGTATTTTTCTTTCCAGTTTTTAATTCCGGCAAGCAGGGTATTATAGTTTTGACCAAAGATCTCTGGTACAGCACCGTCAGTTCTTGTTCCTGCTGCGATAAGTCCAGGAATTTCTTCTGTCGGATCTAAAAATTTCAGAGTAGAAATTGCATTTGTAAAAGCGGTGTTTGCACTATAAGAGAATCTTACTTTACCTTCACCAGTTTTTCCTCCTTTAGTCGTAATCAATACCACACCAAAAGCGGCACGAGCACCATAGATAGAAGCAGAAGCTGCATCTTTAAGCACCGACATGGTAGCAACATCGTTCGGGTTAATAAGTGATAAATCAGTCGGAACACCATCAACTAATATTAAAGGAGCATCAGAACCATTGATAGTTCCTGCACCACGTATATTAATAGTAGCCGCACGATTGATATTTCCAGAGTTAAAAGAAATATTTACCCCAGGAGTAGTTCCTTGAAGTGCCTTGCTCACGTCTGTCAAAGGTCTGCTGCCTATCGTTTTAGCAACGTCAATATTGGCTACCGCTCCAGTTAAATTAGTTTTCTTCTGAGAAGCAAATCCTACTACAACAACTTCATCAAGTTTTGAGGTGCTTTCTGAAAGTGAAATGTCGACTTTTTGCTGTCCTTCAACTTTTACAATAGTGGTTTCAAAACCCATATAGCTAAATACAAGGCTGCGTCCAGGTGCGATACTGATACTGTAGTTTCCATCAAAATCGGTGGTTGTACCATTTGATGTTCCTTGAATAAGGACACTAACTCCCGGAAGCGGAAATCCGTCCGTTTTGTTTTTTACAGTTCCAGTAATTGTTTTTGTTTGTCCAAAGGTTGATTGAATGAACAAAACCAACAATGAAATAAGGAGTAATTTTTTCATGATTATTCGGTTTTTTTATGGTTGTCAAGCAAATATATCTAATTATTGCATACAAATGCGATTTTTTTCTGCTTTTTTAAAAAATATTCTTAAAAAACGCAAAATAATGCAAGTTTTAAATCTTTTTTACTTCTAAAATTTGTTGCGAAGATTAGTTTTTGCGTGCTGTTGCGGTTATTGCGGAAGAGTGTAATATTTATATCAATTATTTGATATATTTGTCTTGAATTTTAAAAATCGGGAAAAGATGCTAAAAGCTGAAAGACATAAATTTATAATGACTAAATTACTTGAAGAGCAAAAAGTTGTTACTACAGATTTAGCTTTGGCGCTCGATTTATCCGAAGACACGATCAGAAGAGATTTAAACGAATTAGATAGTAAAAAGCTTCTAGAGAAGGTATATGGCGGTGCAATTAAATTTGTAGAAAAGTCAGCAGATGTTTTTCAGATTGCAATAAATGCAGAAGACGAAAAGAAAAAAATTGTCACAAAAGCACTCTCTTTATTGCGTGACGGACAAGTAATTATAATGAGCGGCGGCAGTACAAATTTAGTATTTGCAAAGCTTATTCCTTCAGATTTAAAAGCAACTATATATACATATAGTCTTCCAATTGCTATGCAGTTGTCACAACATCCTAATGTAGATTTAATATTTATTGGCGGGAAGATGCAGAAAAACGCAATGGTTACAATTGGGATGGATGTAATACAGGTTGTGTCGAAAATAAAAGCAGATATTTGTTTTATTGGGGCAAGCAGTATTAGTATCAAACAAGGGCTGACAGAAGTAGGTTATGAAGTTTCTATTGTGAAAAAAGCAATGATAGAAGCCTCTGAAAAAGTGGTATCTATGTTTTCATCCAATAAATTAAATACCAAAATGCCTCATGGTGTTTGCGATCTTAGTCAGTTAGATACGATCGTAACGGAACTAGATCCTCAAGATCCTCTGTTAGAAGATTATCGAAAATCAGGAGTTTTTGTCTTATAATTTGAGTTTACTGCATCTTTTTTTGCGTTTTTTTGCGTGTTTTAAATTTTATTTTGTTAAATAATGCAAAATAATGAATTCTTTGCGTTTTTTGTATATATTTGTTAAACCAAAATATTACAAAGAACCGAGTCATGAAGAACAAACAATATCTTGCGAGTTTACTACTTTTTTTTGTCATAATTTTTTCTTCAAAAGCAGCACAAGTTGATACTGTTCTGGTTTTTAGTGCTTCGATGAAAAAAAACATTAAGACTTGTGTAATACTTCCGGACAGTTATAAAAAAAGTGATAAAAAATTTCCCGTTGTTTATCTGCTTCATGGTTACAGTGGTAATTATGCTTCTTGGGCAAAAGACTTCAAAGAACTTAAAAAGCAAGTCGATCTTTATAACTTTATTGTAATTGGTGTTGATGGAAATTACTCCAGCTGGTATTTTGACAGCCCGATTGATCCTTCTTTTAAATATGAAACCTATGTTACTTCAGAATTGGTTTCTTATATCGATAAAAACTACAAAACCATCTCCACTCGTGACGGCCGTGCTATTTCAGGTTTAAGCATGGGCGGGCACGGAGCGTTATATCTTTCAATAAAACATCAAGACATTTTTGGCGCGGCCGGAAGTATGAGCGGAGGAGTAGATTTCCGACCGTTTCCAGATAATTGGGATATCAAAAAACGTTTAGGTTCTATAAACGAATTTCCAGAAAATTGGAATAAAAACACCGTAGTAAATATGCTGGATTTATTACCAAATAATAGTCTAAAGCTGATTATTGATTGTGGTGTTGATGATTTTTTTATGAAAGTAAATCGAGATCTTCATGATAAAATGCTTGACAAGAAAATAAACCACGATTACATAGAACGTCCTGGAGAACATAATCTTGCTTATTGGGAAAATGCACTAAAATTTCAGCTTTTGTTTTTTAGTAATTTTTTCAATGAAAAAGCAAAAATATAAACGAATATGTTTGCTGATTACCACACAATCAGCCTGACATAAATTTTGGTTGGTTATCCTAACAGGTTTTTATAACCTGTTAGGTATTTTTTCATACCGGAAACCAATCTGCAGCTAACAAACCAAAAAAACTATGAAAAATATCAAAATTTTATTCCTGCTGTTATTCTTTCAAACCATTCTTTTCGGTCAGCATTCGCCAAAAAGAGAAATGAGAGCAGCATGGATTTCAACGGTAGAAAATATAGATTGGCCGTCAAAACCGGGATTGTCAGACAAACAAATGAAAGCAGAAATGATTACTATTTTGGATAATCTGCGTTCGAATAATCTGAATACCGTTATTTTTCAAATTCGTCCAACTGCCGATGCTTACTACAAATCTACCAAAGAGCCGGCTTCGCACTGGATAACAGGAACACAAGGTGTTGCCCCAGGTTTTGATCCGCTGCAATTAATGATTGATGAAGCCGGAAAACGCGGCATGAATGTTCATGTCTGGTTAAATCCATACCGCGTTCAGAAAGATACTATTAGAGATGTTTTGGCAAAATCGCACTTGTTTTTTAAGAAACCAAAGTTGTTTGTGACTTACGGAAAAAGCCGTTATTTTAATCCGGGATATCAGGAAACCAGAGATTTTGTTTCTTCTGTTGTGGGCGAAATTGTTCGTAATTATGATATTCAGGCCATTCATATGGATGATTATTTTTATCCGTATAAAATTACTGGTCAGGAATTTCCAGATGAAGAAGCTTTCGCTAAAGAACCGCGTCAGTTTAAAGACAAAGACAACTGGAGAAGAGATAATGTCGATTTAATTATCAAACAAATTCGAGATACTATTATTGCCAATAAACCAGAAGTAGAATTCGGAATTTCGCCTTTTGGCGTTTGGCGAAACAAAGCCAAAGATGCTGATGGTTCAAACACCGTGGCGGGACAAACCAATTACGACGATTTGTATGCCGATATTTTAAAATGGCAGAAAGAAAACTGGATCGATTATGTTACGCCTCAATTGTACTGGCACATTGGTTTTGACCGAGCTAATTATGAAGTTTTGGCAAAATGGTGGGCTTCTCACAAGTTTGGCGCGAATGTATACGTTGGCCACGGCGATTACAAAATTTCTAACACGGCAAAAGAACCAGAATGGAGAAGTCCTGATCAAATTGTAAAACAGATCGAAATGATTCGTAAAATGCCAAATATCGACGGTTCGATGCATTTTACAGCTTCCACTTTTCTTAAAAAAGGAGACACGCTTAGAAAACCTTTAATCGAAAAGCAATACAAATACATCGCCTTAACTCCAGAAGCGAATAGAATTACGAGAATTACACCACAGGCGCCGACAAATGCAGTTGCGGTACAAAAAGGCGACAAAGGAATTTTAAGTTGGAAAGCATCTTTAAACGATAAAAAATATGTGATTTATCGATTTGTAAAAGGAAAGATTACCGATTTTTCTAATCCAGAAAATATCTACAATGTCACAACTGCTGAAAAATTAGAAGTCTCAAATCCTGATTTTGATAAATATGTGTATGCTGTCACAGCGCTGAGTCAGACGCAGACCGAAAGTGCTCCAATCGAATTTACGCTAAAATAGACAGTAATGAAAAAGTATATTTATCTATTTGCCCTTTTCCTGAGTTCACTGACTATTTTACAAGCACAAAAATTGGATATTATTCCAAAACCTGTAAAAGTGAAACAGAAAGAAGGTGTTTTCATAATTCCTTCAACTGTAAATATTATTGTTGACGAAAAAATAAAAAGAAGTTCGGATTATATTAAAAATGGATTTTCAAAAAATACCAATACCAATCCGATTGTTTCTATTGGAACTAAAGCTCAAAAAAACAGTATTTTCTTTTTGGTGGATGAAAAGCTGAGTCTTCCAAACGAAGGATACAAATTAAGTGTTACCAAAAAAGGCGTTATTGTTAAAGGAAAAACAGCTAACGGAGTTTTAAACGGTTATAAAACTTTATTACAAATTTGCGTTGCCAAAGAAGTAAAAAAAGGAACAATTCCATTTGTAAAAATAGAAGATTATCCACGTTTTGAATGGCGTGGAATGATGCTAGACTGCTCGCGACAGTTTTTTGACAAACCCACCGTTAAAAATTATATTGACTGGCTGGCCGCACACAAAATGAATATTTTCCATTGGCATCTTACCGATGATAATGGCTGGCGAATAGAAATAAAATCAATGCCGGATCTTACAGCAAAAGGAGCGTGGCGCGGTCCAAGCGAAGTTTTATTACCATCTTATGGGTCAGGAAATCAACGTTATGGAGGTTTTTATACTCAGGATGATATTAAAGAAGTGGTAGCGTACGCTCAAGAAAGAGGTATTTCTATAATGCCAGAAATCGAAATTTCGGGACATTCACGTGCTGTAACGGCTTCCTATCCTGAAGTTGGATGCGCTATAACGCAGGAACTCAAAAGTGTTCAGGGTGAAGTAAAAAACGTTTGGTGCGTGGGACGCGAAGAAAACTACGAAATTCTGGATAACATTATTAAAGAAGTATCAGGACTTTTCCCTTTTGAATATATACACATTGCAGGAGACGAAGTCAATCGTGCCAATTGGGAACACTGCCCAAAATGTCAAGCTTTGATGGCGAAAGAAGGATTTACCGATAGTTTTCAGCTTCAGAATTATTTCTTTAAAAGAGTTCAGAAAATTGTAGATAAATACCATAAGAAAACAGATGGCTGGAATGAAATTCTGAAAGGCGGCGAAATCAATCCGAATACACTGATTTCTGCTTGGCAGGGAATTGGTTACGGAATCGAATCTGCAAAAAAAGGATACAAAACAATTATGATGCCGGGGCAGTATACTTATTATGATATGGCGCAATCTGAAACAGAACGCGGGCATCGCTGGGCGGCTATAACAGATACAAAACGAGCGTATTCATTTGAACCAATTCCAGATGCTGATTTAACACCCGAAGAGCAAAAAAACATAATTGGAGTTCAGGGTGCTTTGTGGAGCGAATATCTAGATCGTCCAGCAAGAATTATGGAATATCAGAGTTATCCGAGAATCTGTGCGCTTTCGGAAATTGGATGGTCGCAGAAAAAAGACAAAAACTGGGATGATTTTTATGGAAGACTTACCAACAGTCATTTAAAACGTTTGGCCGATATGGGAATTGCATTTAGAGATTTTCCTCCAACAGCGATTTATCAAAACGGAATTATTACAGTAACAACACCTTATGAAGGAGCAATTGTACGTTACGATGCACAAGGAAACGAACCGACGAGAAATTCTCCATTATACACCAATCCGATTAAGACAAAGAATTACGAACACTATTTTTTTAGAACTTTTTTTGATGAAAACTCGGCGAGTCCTTCAGTAAAAGTAGAAAAACTTCCAGTTGCAAAATGGAGCACTTCAAAAGCAGAAACAATTATTATTTCTGAAAATATTTCGGAACATATTGATAAAAAAGGGATTTGGTATTTGACATTCACAGCAGAAAAAGACGAAACAGCAAATGGAATGATTAAGTCGGTTTCATTGTTTGAAAATGATCAATTGATTCAATCCTATCCTGAAGAAAAAACATTAAAATCAAAACCTCGTCTTCGATTTTTGATTGAAAATTATAATGAAAAAAATACGTATCGTTTAGATTTTTCTGTTGAAAATAAAGAAGCAAAAGAAACTGCAGCAAAAGCAAATTTTAATTGTTCGCCTTATCTGGAGCCAGAAGTAAAAGTGACTTCTTCGATGGCAGAAAATCCGAAGTTTCCGATTTCGAATTTAGAAGATTATAATATCGAAACCTATTTAAGAACAGATGTTGCCTGCAAAGACGGCGATTGGATTTTGTACACTTTTACAAATCCAGTTGTTTCTTCTAAAATTGAAGTTTTAACGGGAATTCCGCATCATCCGAGATTTATTGCCAATGACGGTTTTGTAGAGTATTCGTATAATGGAATTGATTTTGAAAAAGGAGAAATTTTCGATTACGGAAATGCTTCTATTTATCCAAAACAACCTGTAAAAGCAGTAAGAATACAAATAAAAGGAACGAATAATGAACCTTTGATTGCAGCGGAGGATTTGAGAATTAATCCGTAATATTATGAAAACAGCAAAAATTATAATTGCATTATTGATTCTTTCAGGATTCAGTTGTTATGCACAAAAAACTGCAAATTCTTTTGATGTAAAACGAAATGAAGTTTATATCGATTCGATGATGACAAACGCATTAGAAAAAGGTTTTTTTCCAGGAGTGCAAATTATTGTTGGTACAGGAGATTTTAATCTTATAACCAAAAATTACGGTTATCACGACTACAGTAAAAAGCAATTAGTAAAATCGGAAGATGTTTTTGATCTGGCTTCTATGTCAAAAGTTTTAGGAGCAACGCTTGCAACTATGCGTTTGGTAGGGGAAAACAAAATAAAGCTGACAGATCAGGTAGGTCAAATTGTTCCGTTTTATAAAAATACGCCAATTGCCGATTTAACGCTTTTCGAACTCTTAACACACACTTCCGGTTTAAAAGCAAGTATCACTTTTTATCAAAGTCTGCTTTCAACGCCTGATGGTTCATCATTGTTGAGTAATCAAAAATCAGATCAATATCCAGATTTGTTTGATACGATGTATGTAAACAAAAACATCGTTTATGATGCCAATTATCTTTCTTTCGAACCTAAGGAAAATTGGGTTCAGATTTATAAAAACATGTGGATAAATCCAGCGTTTTATAAAACGGTTCATCAACAGATCGCTGCCGCAAATACTAATGTGCGTGGAAAATATGTTTACAGTGATCTGAACTTGATTTTGGTAAAAGAAATGATTGAAGCAAAAACAGGAAAAAAATTAGATCAGCTGACAAATGAAATTTATACCGAATTGGGAATTTCAAAAATTGGATACAATCCGTTAAAATGGACTTCTTTAGAAAATGTAATGCCGACAGAATTGGATAATTTCTTCAGAAAAGATACTATTCATGGATATGTGCATGACGAAGCTGCCGCAATTTTTGGTGGTGTTTCTGGAAATGCAGGTTTATTTGCCAATGCAGAGTCGATTGCCGTGATCTGCAAAATGTTGATGAACAACGGAAATTATAAAGGAAAACAAATTCTAAAAGAAAAAGTTGTAAAAGAATTTACAGAGTCACCGCTTGCAAAAGCAGGAATTTATCGCGGTTTAGGTTTTGACAAAAGAAAACCAGACGAGTTTTTTACAAAAGAGGATTTCGGACATACAGGTTTTACAGGAACTTTTTTCTTTATGAATCCAAACACTAACCGATTTTTGATTATTCTGACCAATCGCGTTAATCCAACAAGAACAAACAGATTAATGTACAAAGATGATTTTAGTGCTAAGATCTGGAAGCAAATTAATAAATTTTAAAAGTTTTATTAGCCACGACCCGAGCGATAGCGAACAGGCGAAGCAATTCACGAATTATTACAATCAAATTAGTTGAAATTTGGTGGTTACCTGCTTTCAAATTTTACAGATTAATTCGTGAATTCGTGGCAAAAAAATAAGAGAGTATGAAAAAACTAATCTTAATCTGTGTCTTAGTAACTACAGTTTCGTTTGCTCAAATAAAAACAGGAGCACAGAATTACAAAGCTTATTTGCCTTTGTTGAAAGGGAAAACAGTAGGAATTGTAACGAATCAAACTGGAATTATAGACGAGAAAACCCATTTGGTTGATTTTTTAGTAAAAGAAAATATAAAAATCAAAACCATTTTTGCGCCAGAACACGGTTTTAGAGGAACGGCTGATGCGGGTGAACACGTTTCAGACGAAATTGATTCGAAAACAGGTTTATCGATTACTTCTCTTTATGGAAAAAACAACAAACCAAATGCAGCACAATTAAAAGATATTGACGTCATGGTTTTTGATTTACAAGATGTTGGTACAAGATTATATACTTATGTTTCAACCATGCACAGAATTATGGAGGCTTGTGCCGAAAACAATAAACTGTTAATTGTACTTGACAGACCAAATCCGAATATAGCAATTATCGACGGGCCTGTTTTGGATATTGCTTTTAAAAGCGGTATCGGAATGCATCCAACGCCGTTGTTACACGGTATGACTTTGGGCGAAGAAGCCAAAATGATCAACGGACAAAAATGGCTCAAAGACGGCATTCAATGCAAACTGACTGTGATTCCGTGTTCAAATTATAACCGCACAATGAGTTACAGTCTTCCCGTTCGTCCTTCGCCAAATCTGCCAAACGATCAAGCGATCAATTTGTATGTAAGTTTATGTCTTTTTGAAGGAACAAATGTAAGTATGGGGCGCGGTACCGAAAAACAATTCCAAATTTACGGTTCGCCAGATCTGCCAAAAAGCAATTTTGCTTTTACACCAAAGCCTAATTTTGGAGATAAAAATCCTTTATATAACGGAATTGAATGTAACGGAGAAGATTTGTCGAAAATTCCGAAAATCAATAGATTGGAAATTAAATGGCTGATCAAAGCGTATCAAACAACAGCAGATAAATCTAAGTTTTTTGACAAAAGAAAATTTGCTATCCGGGCAGGAAATGAAAAACTACAGCAGCAAATAGAAGCTGGAATTTCGGAAGAAGAAATTCGAGAAAGCTGGAAACAGGGTTTGAGTGATTTTAAAAAGATGAGAAAACCCTATTTGATTTATCGTTAGAAAGAAAATCTTTTTAAGAAAATCATTTATGAAACGGAATATCATCAGAAAAAGTTCTTTGAAAAATTGATCTTAAATAATTGAAGTAAAATTTATGTCCTTCTAAAAAAAGGGTATTTCATTTTATTTATATTTGTCAGAAACCAATTAAAAAAATAAATTAATATGATTGTTATTCTAGCACTTATCGTTTTCTTACTATTATTCGGAATCGTGATGTATAACTCACTGATCGGAAAACGAAATCAGGTTACTAATGCATTTTCGGCAATTGATGTAATGTTGAAAAAACGTTTTGATTTGATTCCGAACCTTGTAGAGTTGGTAAAACAATACATGAATTACGAACAGGACACTTTAACCAAAATTGTAGAGCTTCGTGCCAAAGCCGTAAACGGTAATTTGAGTGATCAGGAAAAAGCAGCATTAGATACACAGTTGAGTGCCAGTGTAAGAGGTTTGATGGTAAATGTGGAGAATTATCCAGACTTAAAAGCCAATTCAAATTTTAATAACCTTCAGTCTACTTGGACAGAAAGCGAAGAACAAATTGCTGCTGCAAGAAGAACTTACAATGCTGCGGTTACCGATTATAATAATGCGATCATGATGTTTCCAGGAAATATGTTTGCCGGAATGCTGGGATATACCAAAATAGATGTGCTGGCAACTCAAGAAGAAGAGCGTAAAAATGTTAGTGCAAAAGAACTTTTTAATAATTAATGGATTCAGAAATAAACTTAAAAGAGCGATTACAGCAAGTACTGAATACATTAGAAGTTGATCGAAAAAAAATTGCCGAAACCTATCAAACCTGCTATATCTTATTTGGTCTGACAGTGTTGATTTTGATGGCAGGCTTATTTATCGGATTTGTAATCTTGGGTATTATCTGCTGCCTAGTTCCTTTGATTGTAGGGGTTGTAATGTATTTTCGTATCGAAGACGATGCCAAAATATATAAAAACAATTTTAAAACGAATGTTATCGGAGCGGCTTTAAAAGAAATTAACGAAACACTTACAATTACACCTAAAAGTGGATTTCCAAAATATGAGTTTATAAGTTCTGATCTTTTTTCGACAGAACCAGATCGTTACAAAACCGAAGATATGATCAGCGGTGTAAACGAGAAAACTTCTTTTTATTTTGCAGAAGTTCATGCCGAATATAAAACAGAAAGACAAGATAAAAATGGCTCTACAAGTACTACTTGGCATGACATTTTTAAAGGAATTATTTTTGTTGCTGATTTCAATAAAAATTTTGATACGGCAACAATAGTTCGTCCAAAAAATTTTGGTAATTCGGTAAGATCTTGGTTCTCAAAAAATGTTTTCAATATTAACAGCACTCAAATTGTACAGCTAGAAAATACTGATTTTGATAACACATTTGTTACGTACTCCAGCGATCAAATACAAGCAAGGTATATTTTGACACCAGCCTTGATGGAAAGAATTTTGGACTTAAACAGTAAATCAGATGGAACCATTTCAGTTTCTTTTACAGCTTCAAAAATGTATATCGCTTTTCCGTTAGATTATAATTACTTCGAAGCGCCAATTCATGAGACACTTTTAGCTTCAAATTTACTTGAAAATGATCTTTCGATTGTGAGATTCATGTATGACATTGTTCACGAATTGGATTTGAATACAAGGATTTGGGGTAAAGAATAGTTTTAGTCAAAATGAAGAACAATAAATAAGAGTGAATTAAAATCCCGAACACATGAAATCAAATTTAGCCTTCGTTTTCCATTTTTTATATTGGGTTTGGTTTGTTTATTTCTTTTTTTTCGTGGCAGATGAGATTCTTGCCCTCCGCCAGACTTTAATCGGCGAAGGCAAGATTTTCATGATCGTGATTACTTTTGTTTTATTCTTCGTCGGGCTTTTTCTGTACTTGTTTACACTAACTTTTGAAATTTCAAATCAAATGGGTAAAAATGTTCGAGCCGGCTCCCTTGTTTTGTGTGTTATTTTGATTGTCGTCTTTTTTATAGTTTTTAAAAGCAACAGCGAATTAAAAATTAGTTATTAAATAAGATAAATGCCTTTGTGACAACAAAAAAACTTAAAATTTCAAAGTTGTTATTTCAGATAAATCAGAATTAAAATGAACAAACGAAGCAGGAAATCCCGCTTTAATTTTTCCGTATTGATCTCCTAATCCGATCGCGTCTGCAACACGGCAAGTAGCCATTTTTATGGCTTCATCTACAGAAACATTCAAATGATGATAAGCGTTTTGAACTGCTTCTTCCATTGAAATGGTAGCTCCCGCGAGATTTCCGTCTTCATTTCTGTAAAAACCATTTACCAAATGAGCATCAAAATTATCCCATTTAAAATTTTCGATTTTTCGTCCAAGGAAAGTAGCGTCACTTATCAGGAAGAATTTATCCTTTTTTAATTGGTAAGCAATTTTAGCAGCAGCATAATCACAATGAACACCGTCTAAAATAACAGGAGCAAATACATTTTCGTTTTCAAAAACAGCACCAACCAATCCAGGTTCGCGGTGTCCGAATTGTGTCATTGCGTTAAACAAATGCGTAACAAGTTTAATGCCTTTCGAAAAATAGTGCTGTGCTTCTTTGTGTGTTACGGTTGAATGTCCGATCGAAATTTCAAAACCGCTGGCCAAAAGCATGTCTAGCTGTTCGTCTGTAAAACATTCTGGAGCAATTGTAATTACTTTAATCACATCTTTTCCGCGTTCGATAATTTCTTTAAGTTCTGCGTTTGTAGGTTTTCGAACCTGATCAATGCTATGGGCGCCTCGTTTTTGCGGATTCAGAAATGGTCCTTCCAAATGCATTCCGATTACGCCGTTATGGTGTTTGTTTCTATAATTACGAACCGATTCGATTCCTTGTAGAATCGTTTCTCTTGAAGATGAAATCAAACAAGGCAGTACGTGAGTTGTGCCATATTTAAGACTTGCATCATAAATATCTTGAATCGTTTCTTCTGTTGGAGTTTGGCTGAAATATTTTTTCTCGCCTCCATTTATCTGAATATCAATAAAACCAGCTGAAATATGTTTTCCCTTTAAATCAATTTTTTGAATATCACTGGGAATTTCTTTCTGAACAGAAAGTATTATGCCGTTTTCAATAATTATTACTTCGTTGGTTAGTATTTCTTCACCCGTATGTATAGTTGAATTGATAATCGCTTGTTTCATTTTTTGTTTAGAATCTTGTTTTATGAATATGATGATTTGCTGTTTTTTCTAGTTACTTCTTTTGAAAACAAAGAAAGTTTTTCCTGAAAAAGATAGGTTTTATGAAAAAGTTAATTTAAGTCAATTTGAATAAAAATTAAATGATATTTTGAAATATTCCGTCCAAAAACCTGCGAATATTTCAGTTTAATTTTAGGCCATTTTTATTGAAAAATGGTTCAAAAATTAAACACTCAAAAATAAGAAAAATAAAGACAATAATCTTTAAAATACACCTCGTAAACCTGTGAATCTTTGTGGGTTTTAAGGTAAAAAATAAGTAATTTTACAACGCAATTTTAGATCAAAAAAACAACAAACTATATGTCCATTCAAAAAGAATTAGATCAATTAGCAGCATCGCTTGAAGGAACACTTTTATACGATGATCTTCATAAAACTCTTTATTCAACAGATGCTTCAGTTTATCGCATAAAACCGAAAGCAGTTGCGATACCAAAAACCGAGGAAGATATTGCGAAATTGATTGCCTTTGCTGCAAAACACGAAATCTCGATTACGCCAAGAACTGCAGGAACTTCGCTGGCAGGACAGACAGTTGGAGACGGATTGGTTGTAGATGTTTCGAAGAATTTTACTAAAATTTTATCTTTTGATGCAGAGAAGAAAACCGTAACGGTACAGCCAGGTGTAATTCGCGATGAACTGAATTTATTCTTAAAACCTCACGGCGTATTTTTTGCTCCAATTACTTCGACTTCAAATCGTGCGATGATTGGCGGAATGGTTGGAAATAATTCTTCGGGGACAACTTCTATTCGTTATGGTGTTACAAGAGATAAAATTGTTGAGGTTAAAGGATTTTTGAGTGACGGTTCTAAAGTTGTTTTTAAAGATTTGACATCGGCAGAATTTATAGAAAAAACGAAAGGAGATACTTTAGAAAATAAAATATACAAATCAATTTACGACGAACTTTCGGTTAAGGAAACGCAGGAAGAAATTATAAAAGAGTTTCCGAAACCTGAAATTCACAGAAGAAATACAGGTTATGCAGTTGATATTCTGCTGAAATCAGAATTGTTTGGCGGAACTGAACCAACAATCAATCTTGGAAAACTGCTTTGTGGAAGTGAGGGAACGTTAGCTTTTACAACCGAAGTAGTTTTGAAAGTGGATGATTTACCACCAGCTCATAACATTATGGTCGTAGCGCATTATCATACGATTCAGGAATCTTTAGAATCGGTTGTAGTGGCAATGAAACATCATTTGTACACTTGCGAAATGATCGATGACACCATTTTGGATTGTACCAAAACAAATCGTGAACACGTAAAAAATCGTTTCTTTTTAGTTGGAGAACCAAAAGCGATTATGATGTTTGAAGTGGCTTCGAATTCATTAGAAGATGCTGAAAAACAAGCAGATGCTTTGATAGCCGATTTGGAAAAACATAATTTTGGTTATGCCAGCGTAAAAATTTATGGTGCTGATATTGAGAAAGCAAACGAATTGAGAAAAGCGGGTCTCGGACTTCTTGGAAGTATTGTCGGCGATGATAAAGCTGCCGATTCTATTGAAGATACCGCAGTAGAATTGAGCGATTTACCAGCTTACATTGCAGAATTTTCAGCCATGATGTTACGTCACGGACAAGAAGCAATTTATTATGCGCACGCAGGTGCGGGAGAATTGCATTTACGTCCGGTTTTGAATTTAAAGAAAACCTCAGATTTAAAATTATTTAGAACCATCGCGACTGATGTAGCACATTTAGTGAAAAAATATCGAGGTTCGTTAAGCGGGGAACATGGTGATGGAATCGTACGTGGAGAATTTATTCCATTTATGGTGGGCGAAAAGAATTACGAATTACTGAAAAGAATCAAATTGGCATTCGACCCAAATTCAGTTCTGAATATCGGAAAGATTGTGAATGCCCTAAAAATGGACGAAAATCATCGTGTGGTTTCGGGCAGGGTAGAACCAGACATAAAAACTTTTCAGGATTTTTCAGATAGTTTAGGTGTTTTACGCGCGGCCGAAAAGTGTAACGGTTCTGGTGACTGTAGAAAACTGCCGTCGGCGGGAGGAGCAATGTGTCCGAGTTATCGTGCTACAAAAAATGAAAAAGAAACAACACGTGCAAGAGCCAACGCTTTACGCGAATATTTGACGTATTCTGAGAAAGAAAACAAATTCGACCAGAAAGAATTATACGAAGTTTTTGAGTTGTGTGTAAGCTGTAAAGCCTGCGCAAGCGAATGTCCGAGTAACGTAGACGTTGCCACTTTAAAAGCCGAATTTTTATACCAATATCAAAAAGCAAACGGATTCTCAACCCGAAATAAAATTTTTGCCAACAACGCAAAACTGAACAAAATGGGAAGTAAATTCCCTTCAATAACGAATTTTATTTCGAATCAGTCTTTGGTAAAGAAAACAATGGGAATTGCTCCTGAAAGACAAGTGCCGTTATTAGCGAAAAAGACTTTTAGAAAATGGTTTGCTAATAACAAACCGATAACAACAAATTTCCCGAACGGAAGATTATACTTGTTTGTAGACGAATTCACGAATTATTATGATGTCAATATCGGAATCGATGCTTTCGAATTATTGACCAAATTAGGTTATCAGGTTTTAGTAATCGATCACGAAGAAAGCGGGAGAACGTATCTTTCGAAAGGATTTTTAGAAGAAGCCAAAAAGATTGCGAATCATAACGTGAATGTTTTTAAAGATTTAGTTTTAGGAAATGCACCTTTAATCGGAATTGAACCTTCGGCAATTTTGACTTTTAGAGATGAATACCTTCGTCTAGCGGATGATAAAGAAGCTGCAGAAAAATTGTCTAGAAATGCTTTTACGATTGAAGAATTCTTTAAAAAAGAAATCATAGATGGTAAAATCACACCAGATTCTTTCTCTGAAGAAACGAAAGAAATTAAAATTCACGGACATTGTCATCAGAAGTCTTTGAGTTCTGTAGAAGCGACTTTCGCAATGTTGAATTTACCAAAGAACAATACGGTTACGATTTATAATTCTGGCTGCTGTGGAATGGCGGGTTCTTTCGGTTACGAAAAAGAACATTATAAAGTGAGCATGCAAATGGGAGAGGATACGCTGTTTCCAAAAGTACGCAACACTGCTGAAAATGTAAAAATCGCTGCTGCAGGAACAAGCTGTCGTCATCAAATTTATGATGGAACGAGTCGTGAGGCGCAGCATCCTGTGAGTATTTTAAGAAGTTGCTTGAAGTAATTTAACGCAAAGAATGCAATCTCGATAGCTATCGGGAACGTGAAGGCTCGCAAAGATTTTATTCTCTCGCAGATTTGGCAGATTGAGCAGATTATTTTTTTTATTTCACGCAGATTTAAAAAGATTTGAGCTGATTTTGTAGATTTGATTTTAAAATCTGTGTAAATCTTTCATCTTAATAAAAATCTGCATTATCTGCTAAATCTGCGAGAGAAAAAAATAGCCACAGATTAAAAGGATTAGATAGATTTTGTTTCACGCAGATTTTGCTGATTTAAGCAGATTTTACAGATTCAATTTTTAAAAAATCTGCGTAAATCTTTTGCTTGCAATCAAAATTTATATTATCTGCTAAATCTGCGTGAAAAATATAATTCGAGAAAATTTGTGCAATTTGTGGCAAAAAAACTATTTCAGACTAACTTTTTTACCTGTTTCAGCAGCTTTATAAATAGCATTGATGATTTTGACATCTTTAATTCCTTCTTCACCAGTAATATGATTTGGAAGTTTTTTGTTTGCTAAAATGACTTTACAAATCTCATCCATTTGGGTTTGCTGTTGGTTGATGACCGGAAAATTAAATGGTTTTCCATCAGATCTCTTGCCTATAAAAGGTCCATAACTCACCGCAGGACTCATTTCGAAGAAACCTTCATCTGCAGCCGCATAAAATCGATCAATGCCAAAGCCATAAGAACTGCTGCAATTAGCAACAGCACCACTTGGAAATTCCATTTGCCAAGTGATATTTTCTTCAACCTGAGCAAATCTGTTTTTGTTGTTTATATTTCCAAATTGCGCGGTAACAGTAATTGGTTCTTCTCCTAAAACATAACGCGAAACCTGAATACAATAAACTCCTAAATTTATCAAGGTACCGCCGCCTGCCCATTTTTTAGTAAGTCTCCATTCGTTACGAGCATTTAAATCGACAGGTTTATTAATGTCGCGAACATCATAAGTGCTGTAACCAAGACCAGTTTCAATATAACGAACTTGACCTAAAACTTTTTCTTGTCCCAGTCGTTTTACTTCCAGATGATTCGGTTCGTAATGCAGGCGATAACCCATTGCCAATTGTACGTTGTTATCGTTGCAGGCTTTAATCATTTCTTCGCAGTCCTCGACAGTAATTGCCATTGGTTTTTCGACAATAACATGTTTTCCTGCTTTTGCTGCGCGGACAGTAAATTCTTTATGAAGCGAATTTGGAGTCACAACGTACACCAAATCAATGTCTTTGTTTTTTACGATGGAATCGAAATTCTCATAATTGTAAATATTTTTCTCCGAAATATTATACTTTTTCTTCCATGTTTCAGCTTTAGCAGGTGTTCCAGTCACGATTCCGGCAAGCTGACAATATTCAGAAACCTGAAGACCTTCAGCCAATAATGACGCGTAGTTTCCTAAGCCGCAGAGCGCGATATTTAATTTTTTTCCAGTATAAGTTTTCTGAACTTTTTCGGTTTCAGTTAAAAAAGAGGGAAGAGTCGTCATTACAACCGAAGCACCAACACCAATTCCAAATTTGTTTACAAAAGAACGCCTTGTGATTTTTTCCATAGGTTTATCGTTAAAAAATTAAACATTTCATTGATTAGTAGGGTAATGATTAAAAAAGTTACATTTTGAATGTTTGACTGCTGATTTTATAATCTGTATTTATCTGTTGTAATCCAATCAAATCTGTATGAAACAAAAAAATCTGCTGCAGAAAAAAAACTTAGTGTCTTATTGACTTAGCGGTTTAAAAAAAATCACACAATAAAACAAAATCGTTTTATATATTTGATATAAAGATAATTTTTGCATTATTTGCAAAATAAAAGCATTAAGTCTCTATTAAATTAATTTAACCGCAAGGCACTATATGGCATTTTCAAGTTTATTCCGAAAAAAGACGGTACAAGATATATTAAAACAAGTTGCAAAAAATGAGGCAGACGGTCATGAGGCGTTAGGAAAACACTTAACGACAAGAGATTTAACTGCATTCGGGATCGCTGCAATTGTTGGAGCGGGAATCTTTAGTACGATCGGAAAAGCCAGTGCAGATGGAGGTCCAGCTGTAATATTCTTGTTCCTTTTTACCGCTTTGGCTTGTAGTTTTGCTGCTTTTGCTTATGCTGAATTTGCTTCGATGGTTCCAGTTTCAGGTAGTGCTTATACATATTCGTATGTGGCTTTTGGAGAAATTATTGCATGGATAATTGGATGGGCTTTAATCATGGAATACGCCGTCGGAAATATAACGGTCGCTATATCGTGGAGTGATTATTTTACGGGACTGCTCCATAGCGGCGGTATAGATTTACCGCAATGGATTCAGATGGATTATTTGACTGCTTCAAGCGGTTTTAATGATGCAGAAGCTTTAATGCGTGGCGGAAAATCGTTCGAAAATCTAAGTGTCGCTTTACAGCAGGCACATACAGCTTGGACAACAGCACCAACAATTGGTTCTTTTCATTTTGTAACTGATATTCCGGCTTTATTCATTATTATATTGATTACAGCTTTGGTTTACAGAGGAATGAAAGAATCTCGTAACGCAAGTAACTTGATGGTTGTGGTAAAACTTTGTGTAGTTCTATTAGTAATTGCAGTTGGAGTTTTTTACGTAGATACGGCCAATTGGGATCCGTTTGCGCCAAATGGAGTTGGAGGAGTTTTAAAAGGTGTTTCGGCAGTTTTCTTTGCTTATATTGGTTTTGATGCCATTTCTACAACCGCAGAAGAATGTAAAAATCCGCAAAGAGATTTACCACGCGGTATGATGTGGGCGATCATTATTTGTACCATTTTATATATTGCTATTGCCTTGGTTTTAACTGGAATGGTAAAATACCACGAACTAAATGTTGGAGATCCTTTAGCATTTGTATTCGATAAATTAGACCTAAAATGGATGTCAGGAATTATTGCTGTAAGTGCAGTAGTAGCAATGGCAAGTGTTTTATTAGTTTTTCAAATGGGACAGCCTCGTATCTGGATGAGTATGAGTCGTGATGGATTATTACCAAAGAAATTTTCAACCGTTCACCCGAGATTCAAAACACCATCTTTTGCTACAGTTGTAACTGGTTTTGTGGTTGCAATTCCGGCTTTGTTTTTGAATTTGACAATGGTAACCGATTTATGCAGTATCGGAACTTTATTTGCCTTTGTATTGGTTTGTGCGGGAGTTTTGGTACTTCAAAATAAACCAGAAATTCCTAGAGGAAAATTCAAAACGCCTTATATCAATTCAAAATATATTCTGCCAGTTTTAATGATTGCAGGAATTTATTATGCTTTTGCTTTCAATAATAAAGCAACAATGGCTTTTATTAATAACGAATCTCAAACTTTTGATGCTACAACAATTGTAACTTCATTAGATAAAACAGATTCATATAAAGTTTATAATTATTTAAAAAGCATCGATGCAAATAATAAAACTTCTGAAACATCAGATTTAGAACATTTGTTAAGCCAATATCAAGATGATGAAGCTAAATATGCCGAAGTTGTAAAAGGGCTACCAATTAGTGATTCATTAAAATATGAAACAGGTTTTAGTTTATTCAAGCACAAAATTCCGATGTGGATTTTCTTATTTGTTTTGGTTGGATTAGCGGTTTGGGCTTTCAGAAAAAACCTGTCTTTAATTCCGCTTTTAGGACTTATCTGTTGTCTTTACATGATGGCGGAATTAAGCGTTTGGAACTGGATTTATTTTACTGTTTGGTTAATCATCGGATTGTTGATTTACTTTGGCTACAGCCGAAAAAATAGTAAACTCAATACTCAAGTTATAAGTTAAGAAAGAGTCAAGAGTTATAAGTTATAAGCCGTTCTGAAATCTCAGAACGGCTTTTTTGTTTTTCTCCCGCAGATTTAGGAGATCGATGAGATTTTTCAATATTAAATAAATCTGCCGAATCAGCTAAATCTGCGAGAGAAATTTTGCAATTCTGCATCTTAAAGATCTTTGCCCATTTTTATTTCATGCAGATTCCGCAGATCATGCAGATTACTTTTTAATTGATCTGCATGATCTGTATAAATCTTTTAAAATCTGCGTGAAATAAAATTTTCCCAGCTAAGTTCTTTTTTCTCAGGCTATTTAAAAAAAGGTATTTTTTTATAGAAATATTCTTATGTTTTGATAGCGCTTTTTCTTAAGTTTGTTTTTAATAAAAGTCAAAATTTAATTTTAAATAAATGGGATTTCTCGATAAAATACTGGGCAAGAAAGACGCGCCAATACAATCTAATAATGATTTCTGGAACTGGTTTTTAAAACATGAAAAAGATTTTTTTAAAATCGTAAAAAACAGACAAAATATTCATCAAGATTTTTTTGGAAAACTTGCTCCTAAACTTGACGAAGTCCACGACGGAATTTATTTTTTAACTGGAATGCTTGATGATAACACAGTTGAGTTGATCTTGACACCAGACGGAGTAATCAGAAATATTTATGCCATAGAAGAGTTGGTAAATGCATCTCCGAAAATTGAAGGTTGGAAATTTACGTCATTAAAACCTGCATCTGACATTCAAAATATTGGAATTGATTACGAGGGTTTTAAGTTTAATAAAGATAATTTAAAGTTTTATCCAAACCTTCATGATGGTTATCCTGACGAAATTGACTTAACTGTTGTGTATGATAATTTCGTAGAAGAAAAGAGAGCAATTATAGCGAATGGCGTATATATCTTGTTGGATAATTATTTGGGCGAACTGCATTCGGTTACTTTGATTGATAACATGAAAATTGTTGGTCCAAATGATGTTACCGAAGAATTAATTCCGATTGAGAAATTGAAAGATTATCTAATTTGGAGAGAAAAAGAATTTGTAGAAAAATACGAAGGAACAAGACATAATACGGAGAATGATAATTATTCAAGTTTTGAAGCCTCTAAAAAAGATGGAGGAATTGTGATTGCTATCATGAATAGTGATCTTTTAAAATGGGATAAAAAAGCTTCGCATCCGTGGGTTTTTATTACTACAATTCCATTTGATGGAAACAATAACAATAATGGAATGCCAGACGATGAAACATATCAGCTGTTAAATGCAATTGAGGACGAAATAACATTAGAACTTAAAGATCTAGAAGGTTATTTAAACATTGGAAGACAAACTTCAGCAAATAAAAGAGAAATCTTTTTTGCCTGTAAAGACTTCAGAAAACCGACCAAAGTAGCAGATCAATTGATGGAAAAATACAAGAGCACATTTGAAATAAGCTACGAAATTTATAAAGACAAATACTGGCAGTCGTTTAGAAATTTTGAACAAAATTAAAGTAAGCCGTTCTGAAAATAATATCAGAACGGCTTTTTATTTTTTCTCCCGCAGATTTGGCAGATTTATTAAATATTTTAAAAAAAATCTCCTTGATCTGCTAAATCTGCGAGAGATATTTTTACGGCTTTTATCTTTACGAGCTTTGTCTATATTTTGTTTCACGCAGATTCTGCAGATTTTAGCAGATTTAATTCGATTTTTGTTTTTAAAATCTGCGCACATCAGCTTAAATCTTTTAAAATCTGCGTGAAACAAAACTTAAAATCTTAGAAACTCAGAAGCTTAGTAACTTAGTAACTTAGTAACTCAGAACCTTAGAATCTTTTTCAAAAACTCCAAGTTCAACCATACAAGCCTTCATCATTTCGTAAGTGCGTTGAATATCATTATCCAAACCAATAGAAAAACGAATTAAACCGTCTGTCAATCCCATTTCTGCTTGTTCTTCTAACGGAATTTCGCTTGAAGTAGAAGTTCCCGGCGCACTGAAAAGCGTTTTATAAAATCCTAAACTCACTGCCAGATAACCAAGATTTCTTTCCTGCATTAATTCCATTAATTCATTCGCTTTCGCTAAAGTTCCAACATCAATTGTCATCATTCCTCCAAAACCATATTCCGGATTAATCATTGTTTTGTACAATTCATGACTTGGGTGACTTTTCAATCCAGGATAAACCGTTTTTAAACCGTCTTTTTCAAATTGATCAGCTAGAAAATGTGCATTGTGACTGTGTTGTTTAATTCGGATATGAAGCGTTCGCAGGTTCTTCATCACACTTGCAGAACGAAGACTGTCCATCGTTGGGCCTAACAGCATACTCGCACCAGAATTTACGTTTTTCAATGAATTAATAAATTCTTTAGAAGCACAAGTTACGCCGCCAACGGTATCACTGCTTCCGTTAATATATTTGGTCAAAGAATGAATTACGATGTCAGCACCCAATTTTGCAGGAGAAACAGAAAGTGGTGAAAAAGTATTATCTACAACTAATTTTAAGTTGTGTTTTTTAGCA
This sequence comes from Flavobacterium artemisiae, assembly GCF_042678225.1. NCBI lineage: Bacteria > Pseudomonadati > Bacteroidota > Flavobacteriia > Flavobacteriales > Flavobacteriaceae > Flavobacterium > Flavobacterium artemisiae. The sequence continues at coordinate 115,906 of NZ_JBHUDZ010000009.1, forward strand.
ATTTTAGCCAATCCCGAAATATCAGCAACTTCCAAAAGAGGATTACTTACTGTTTCGCAATACAAAACTTTCGTTTTAGAAGTAATCGCTTTTTCTACAATATCTAGCTTTGTAATGTCTACAAATGAGGTTTCAATTCCAAAACGAGGTGTGAAGTTTTTTAGGAAAGCATAAGTTCCTCCATAAATCGTTCGGCTTGAAACAATATGATCGCCCGCACCGCACAATTGGAGTAGAGTAGGCGTAATAGCTCCCATTCCCGAAGCCGAAACATTTGCTGTTTCTGTTCCTTCCATCGCAGCCAAAGCCTCATCCAGATACAAATTACTTGGCGAAGAATGACGCGAATACAAATAACAGCCTTCCATATTGCCTTCAAAAGTATCGAACATCGTTTTTGCCGATAAAAAAGTATAAGTCGAAGAATCAGAAATCGACGGATTCACACCGCCAAATTCACCAAAATATTGCAAATCCTGAATTTTATCTGCTGGATTAAAGTCTTTCATAATAGTTAGTTTTTTTGTTTTGTTTCAAGTCGTTCAAAAGAAAATCTACTCAAAGAAAAGTTTTATTAGAAAAAATGTCAATAATTACATGTTTTTATAGATTTTAAAACTATAAATATTTATTTATATTGATTTTTAATCTAAATTTGAGATGAAAAATCTAATTCTGTAGATTTTCTTTCAACTTAAAAAAATAAATATGATTCTTGACGAAATCGATAAAAAGCTCATAGTTTTACTCCAAACCGATAGTAAAAAGACCAATAAAGAATTGTCTTTAAAACTCAATTTATCTGTGACAGCAGTTTACGAACGAATCAAAAAACTGGAGCGAGAAGGAATAATCAAAAACTACGTTGCTCTAGTAGATAAATCCAAAATTGATAAAGGTTTTGTGGTGTTTTGCCATTTAAAACTCATTCAGCATACAAAAGAATTCTTAACAAAATTCGAAAGCGAAGTCATCAAACTCAATGAAGTTTTAGAATGCCATCACGTAAGCGGCGATTACGATTATATTCTAAAAGTCCTTGTAAAAGACATGGAAGCGTACAGAGAATTTTTGGTAACCAAACTTACTTCGCTTCAGCATATCGGAAGTACACAAAGTATGTTTATGATTAGTGAAGTGAAGAATTCTACGGTGATTTCTTTTTAAGATTCTAAGGTTATGAGATGCTCAGGTTCTAAGTTTTTTAATCTCGCAATCCCGATAACTATCAGGAGCAAACATGCAAAGTTTAGTGTGTATAATAATTGAATTGCCTCCAGCTTTAGCTGGGGGAATTGAGATTTGACATAGAAAAGGCTTTAGCCAAAAAGGTAAACTTTGGCTAAAGCCTCTTTTATATAGCAATATTATACCTCCAGCTAAAGCTGGAGGCAATTCAAAATACTTTGCGACTTCACTACCGATAGTTATCGGGATTGCGAGACTAAAAATTCAAAACTCTTAACACATTTCATTATTAAAAATCTTAAATTTGAATTTAAATAAATAAAAATGGAAACGAAGGAATTAAGACGTAAGCTTATAAATGATTTTGGAAAATTTATTGACGATGATTCGAAATTGGAAATTTTGGAAAGCGTTTTTGATGCGATTAAACAAGATGAAAAAGATTCCATTATTCCTGATGCCCATTACAATGTAGTTGCTGAAGAAAGAGAAAAATATTTGTCTGGAAAAGTAGAGGCAAGTTCGTGGGAAGAAGCTGAGCAGCGATTGAATGCAAAGTATGGTTTTTAAAATCAAAATTTTACCATTAGCAGAAAAAGAAATTGATGAATCTATCGAATTTTACGAAAGTAGAAGTAAAGGTTTAGGGAAGCAATTTCTAACGTATTTGAAATCCTATCTCAAAGTTTTAAAAACAAATCCAGAATTATACGTAATAAAAAAGAAACCAAGTTATCGAGAAATGACTTTGGTTAAATTTCCCTTTGTTATCATTTATGAGATCATCGGAACAGAAATAATTATTTATTCTGTATTTCACACTTCAAGAAATCCTGAAAAGAAGCCATGATTTTTTTTAAAGATACTAAGATGCTAAGGTTTTGAGATGCTTAGTTTTTTATCTCGTAAAGGCGCAAAGTTTCTTTTCTGAATTTTGTAAAGTTGAATTGCATCCAGCTTTAGCTGGATATAAAAATAATTCCTATGAAAAAGGCTTTAGCCAAACTTTGAGAGTTTTGACTAAAGCCTTTTTTGTATTTCAATAAAAGTAGCTCCAGCTAAAGCTGGAGGCAATTCAAAATATTTTGCGTGTTAGCGACTTTGCGTGCAAATTTCGATCCTATATAATAAAACTTAGCGAACCTTTGCGTAAATCTTAGAGCTCTTTGCGGTAAAAACAACACCCAAAATTTCACACAAAAAACATTGAAAATTAAACTTCAAACAGAACTTTATTGCTTAATTTTGTAACCGCTAAATTAAAATTAACAAACTATGAGTTCATTTGACGTAGTCATTATAGGTTCAGGTCCTGGCGGATATGTATCAGCAATTCGTTGCGCACAATTAGGTTTCAAAACTGCTATTGTAGAAAAATATAATTCATTAGGCGGAACTTGCCTTAACGTAGGTTGTATTCCTTCAAAAGCATTATTATCATCTTCTCATCATTATGCAGAAATTGCTCATTTTGCAGATCACGGAATCGAAGTTTCTGGTGATGTAAAAATCAATTTAGAGAAAATGATCGCGCGTAAACAAGCCGTTGTAGATCAAACCGTTGGTGGAATCAACTACTTAATGGATAAAAATAAAATTACTGTTTTTAATGGTTTAGGATCTTTCGTAGATGCAACTCACATTGCTGTTGCAAAAGCTGACGGAACTTCAGAAACTGTCGAAGCAAAATATACTGTAATTGCTACAGGATCAAAACCATCTTCTTTACCATTCATCAAAATTGATAAAGAAAGAATCATTACTTCTACTGAAGCTTTAGCTTTAAAAGAAGTTCCAAAACACTTAGTTATTATTGGTGGAGGAGTTATCGGAATCGAGCTTGGACAAGTTTACCTTCGTTTAGGAGCACAGGTTTCTGTTGTTGAATTCATGGACAGAATCATTCCAGGAATGGACGGTTCTCTTTCTAAAGAATTGACTAAAGTGTTGAAAAAACAAGGAATGAAATTCTACGTTTCTCACAAAGTAAAATCAGTTGAAAGAAACGGTGATGCTGTTACAGTTCAGGCTGAAAATGCAAAAGGAGAAACAATCACTCTTGAAGGAGATTACTCATTAGTTTCTGTTGGTCGTCGTCCTTACACAGACGGATTAAACGCTGATAAAGCTGGAGTAAAAATTTCAGATAGAGGACAAGTTGAAGTAAACGATCATTTGCAAACTAGTGTTCCAAATATCTACGCTATTGGTGATGTTGTTCGTGGAGCAATGTTAGCACACAAAGCGGAAGAAGAAGGAGTAATGGTTGCTGAAATTTTAGCAGGTCAAAAACCGCATATCGATTACAATTTAATTCCAGGTGTAGTTTACACTTGGCCAGAAGTTGCTGCAGTTGGACAAACTGAAGAGCAATTGAAAGCAGCTGGAGTTGCTTACAAATCAGGAAGTTTCCCATTCAAAGCGTTAGGACGTGCAAGAGCAAGTGCTGATTTAGACGGATTTGTAAAAATCCTTGCTGATGAAAAAACAGATGAGGTTTTAGGAGTTCACATGATTGGTGCTCGTACAGCTGATTTAATTGCTGAAGCGGTTACTGCAATGGAATTCAAAGCTTCGGCTGAAGACATTTCAAGAATGAGCCACGCACACCCAACTTTCGCGGAAGCGGTAAAAGAAGCAGCTTTGGCGGCTACAGAAAACAGGGCTTTACACGTATAATAAACGGTGAATACTTAAAAACCGTCAAAGTCATTTGACGGTTTTTTTATGCGTTTAATTTACGCTTACAAAATGTAATAATTCAAAATAATTTTGTAAATTAGATGTGTGTTTAAGGAGCTATCTTTATGATAATTAAAAAGATAGTGTTATGAAAACTAAATATGTGGTTCCAATTCTGATTGGAGCAGGAATTGGTCTCGCATTATACTCTTGCGGTGGCGGAATTCCGGAAAAAGCACAAGCCGTTACTAATTTTGATGGCACAAAATATCTCGGTAAATGGTATGAAATCGCTAGATTGGATTACAAATGGGAGAGAGATTTGGACAACGTTACTGCCGAGTATTCTTTGAATGAAGATAAAACAATAAAAGTAGATAATAAGGGCTATAATGTCAAAAAAGACAAGTGGGAACAAAGTGTCGGGAAAGCTAGATATGTCAAAAAGGACAATATTGGTATGCTGAAAGTCTCATTTTTTGGTCCTTTTTATTCGGGTTACAATGTTGTAGCCATCGATCAGGATTATAAATACGCGCTGGTTGCGGGAGAAAGTCTCAAATACATGTGGATTCTTTCGCGAGAAAAAACTATTCCAGAAAGTGTAAAAGCAGATTTTCTTATCAAAGCCCAAGAAATTGGGTACAATGTAACCGACTTGGTTTGGGTAAAACACGATAAGGCAAATTAAAAAATAGAAACCCGACAGTTTTAAAGCTGTCGGGTTTTTTATTTTAAATTAATGTTTAAAAATCAAGGAGTAAAAATACTTTTATAGTTATTCCAATATCTATAAATCAAAAATAAATTGGCTGCAAAAAGTAAAATCGCGATAGGCAGTCCCTCTGGCGCAAGGAAATAGTTAATAAATAAAATATTAACCGTAATTGGCAGGATTAAAATATTGGCCAATGTTACATAGCGTCCTGTTATAAAAGCGATTCCACAAAGCAATTCAATTGATTTTGCAAGAGGCATTAAATAAGTCGAGGCCATTAACCCTACATTAAATGCTTTAAAATTTCCTGTAGTTTCTGGCTCTGGCATTAGATGGAAAAAATAACTGATCGATGCAAAAAGAAGCAAAAGACCAATTAGAACACGGACAATAATAGTGGCGATTTTCATAATACTTAGGATTTTTTAAGGTTAAAAAATATAATTATATTATTGGAAAAAATATTGTCGAATTCAAAAGCAGTAATAAAGTCGGTTTTTTGAACTTGCTTTACTGCGGATTTTACAAACAAACTAATTCTATTTTGGGATTAATTTAATGGTATGTCAAATATAACGAATTTTTTCTTATAAAATGATTGTTATTTTAACAGTTTTATATATTCCTTTTTCAGTATTATAAATTTATTTTAAGCTCTCATTGATGAGTCTTTCCATTAATTTATTTAAATATTCAACTTGGTAATTCCCTACAGAAGCTATAAGATGGTCATTTCCGATACCGCTGTCATTGGTTATAAAAATGTAGGTTCCGTTGGTCGCGATTGCCATATAACGCATCAAAAATTCCGTTTCTTTGTCAATACCGCTGGCCGTAATTGGGATAATTTTAATTCCTTTTTTACTAGCTGTCTGGATTAAATTATGAATTTGGGTAATAATTTGATCATTATAATGAGGTGGCGCGTCTAGAACAAGAAAAAGAATTCTTGATGTCGCATTTTCAGACCATTGCAGATTATTTATAGATTCATCCAAAGCGGTTTCTACAGCTTCAGGAAAATCGCCGCCTCCGTCAGCAGATTGTTCTTTAATGAAAGAAACTGTATCACTGCTATTTGAAGAAAATGGAGATACTTTTGTTACATATTGGTCTCCTTTGTCTCTGTAAAAAACAGCTCCCATATTTATTTTTAAATTTTGGTTTTTATTTTTTACTTGAGAGATTACATCGGTTAATTCTTCTTTTAGATAATCAATTTCGTCGCCCATAGAACCTGTAGCGTCTACCATAAACGCAATGTCGATATTTTGCTCTGTTTTTTGTTTGTAGGCATTCTGCAAAACAAGTTTGTTGATTGTTCCTTTTTTATAAGTTTCAATATTTTCGAATATTTGATCACCAATTTTAATTTTCAGGTTTTGTTTATTCGACTGATTTTTATTTTCTAACGAAGGCCATAATTCTGCATTTCCTTTATTGTTAGTTCTTGAATTCCAGACAACTTCGTTTTGAGAGTTTAATAACGCGACAGGAATATCAATTACATTTTCAGAATTAGATTGTACGTTTACAGAAATTCTGTTTTCAAAATTATAGTTCCAATAGCTGCTCATTTGAGAAAATTCAGAATTTCCGTTTAGAGATTCCCAAAAATCCCAATTGTTTAAATCATTCCATTCGCCGGCAGTAATTTGTCCAGCCTCGATTTGTTTTTGAGAATCATTTTCAGAAGAGTCGGTCGTCACATCAGCGCGATCTTCAATACTTACAGATTCTAATTTTACGTCTGCTGACGAAGTCGAATCTGCTTTTTTGCAGGAAATAAAGGTTACAATAAGCAACAAGCTCATCAAAAATAATTTGGCATTTGTTTTCATAGATGTCTTTTTAGATTGATTAATAATATTTAATTGGTTATAGCAATTTGCTTATTGTTCTTTTAAGTTTTCCTGCAGGTAAAAATTAAAAAATGCAAAGCATACTTTTTGCTATACTAAAAAGTGTGCCAATAATTTTTAGAGATTATTTAATCGAAGGATTTTTTTTGTCGTAATTTTGAAATCTAAAAATTACCCTTTTTTGAGAGTTTCCATTCATAAAAATATTACAGATCCAAAACAATTCAAGCTGCAGCTTTTAAGTTGGGCGCAGCAGTTTCGGGAAGTCACTTTTTTAGACAGTAATTCCTATCCGCAGCAATATTCTACTTTTGATTTTGTGCTGGCTGTAGATGCTTTTACGTCTTTAAAAACGGATTATTACAATGCTTTTGAAGATTTAAAACAATACCAGCAAAATACCAAAGACTGGCTTTTTGGCTATCTTTCTTATGATTTAAAGAATGATATTGAAGAGCTGCAATCTAATAATTTTGACGGATTACATTTTCCTGATTTGTTTTTCTTTCAACCTAAAAAACTTTTTTTATTGAAAGGAAATCAGCTTGAAATTCAATATTTACGTTTTTGTGATGATGAACTTGAATTGGATTTTGAAGAAATTGAAAAAGAGCAAATCGATGTTTTTGAATCTGTAAATAAAATAGAAATCAAGCAGCGAATTTCGAAAGAGTTATACGTACAGAAAGTGCAAAAAATGCTGGAACATATTCATATAGGTGATATGTACGAAGCCAATTTTTGTATGGAATTTTACGCTGAAAATGCGGTTATAAATCCGTTAGAAAAATTTCAAAAATTAGACGAAATTTCACAAGCGCCTTTCTCTGTTTTCTTTAAAAATAATAAACAATATCTTCTTTCTGCTTCGCCAGAACGTTATTTAAAGAAAGTTGGAGATACGATTATTTCACAGCCTATCAAAGGAACTTCAAAACGTTTTTTAGATCCAGAAGAAGACGAAAAATCGAAACATTATCTTGAAAATGATGCAAAAGAACGCGCAGAAAATATTATGATAACCGATTTAGTTCGTAACGATTTATCGCATACGGCGCAAAAAGGTTCTGTAGAAGTCTCAGAGCTTTGCGGTATTTATTCGTTTCTGCAGGTGCATCAAATGATCTCGACAGTCACTTCGAAAATAGATCCGCAATATACTGCGATAGATGTTCTAAAAACAACATTTCCGATGGGAAGTATGACTGGAGCGCCAAAAATTTCGGTAATGAATATTATTGAAAATCTGGAAGAAACAAAAAGAGGTTTGTACAGCGGTGCGGTAGGCTATTTTGCACCAGATGGAGATTTTGATTTTAATGTCGTAATTAGAAGTATTTTATACAATCAAGAAAATAAATATGTTTCTTTTTCGGTTGGAAGTGCCATTACAGCGCAATCAATTCCAGAAAAAGAATACGAAGAATGTCTGCTAAAAGCTAAGGCAATGCATGAAGTTTTGCAATAATAAAAAGTTAGCCACAAATTAGTGCTAATCATTTTTATAGATCATGGTGAAAAAATATATAGCCACAGATTAAAGGATTAAAAGGATTAAAATCTGCGTGAATTTTTTAATCTGTGGCAAAAAATATGCACCATCTGCATAAAAAATAATTAGCGCTAATTGTGGTAAAAATTGCTCAACCTGCATGAAAAAAATTAGTGAAATTTGTGTAATTCATGGCTGAAAAAAAAGACCATGCTTAACATTTCATTTAAAAATAGATCGAATTTAATTTTTTACTTTTATCAAATGGTTTCAAAATTCCAAAATCATATCATTTCCAGATTTCCCTTCCTGGCAGAAAAAAAACTTTTTCTAGCAGTTAGCGGTGGACTTGATAGTATGGTTTTGTTACATTTAATGAAACAATTGCCGTATGAAATTGCCGTTTTGCACTGCAATTTTCAGCTTCGCGGTTTAGAAAGTTTTGGTGATCAGGAGTTCATTCAAAACTATTGCGATCAAAATAATATTCCCATTATTACGACTCATTTTGATACCAAAGCATTTGCAGAAGATTATAAGTTATCAACGCAGGTTGCGGCGCGCGAACTTCGTTACAGTTGGTTTTACGAACAATTAGAAGAACAACATTTCGATTATATCTTGACGGCGCATCATGCAGACGATAATCTGGAAACTTTTATCATAAATCTTACCCGCGGAACTGGTTTAGAAGGCTTAACTGGAATTCCAGAACAAAATGATAAAGTAATTCGTCCGTTGCTGCCATTTTCGAGAGAAGAAATTTCGAATTATGCTCAGGAAAATGCTATTGAATGGAGAGAAGACAGCAGTAATGCATCAAATAAATATCTGCGAAATAAGATACGCCATGATTTAGTTCCTATTTTAAAAGAAATCAATCCGAATTTTTTGCATGCTTTTCAGAAAACGCAATCGTATCTTCAAGAATCAAAAGAAATGGTTGAAGATGCCTCGATCATGATTTATCAGCGGGTTGCCAAAGAAATGGGAGAGGATATTCATTTTGATTTACTACAGCTTAAAAAACTTCCTAATTATAAATCTTATTTGTATGAATGGCTGAAGGAATTTGGTTTTTCGGCATGGAATGACATTTATGATCTCATAAATGGACAATCAGGCAAACAAGTATTTTCGGAAGAATTTCGATTACTAAAGAATAGAGAAACCTTAATTTTAAGTCCGCTTTCGGAAATTGAAGAAGAGCAGGAAGTTCAAATAAATGAAGGCGATACAGAAGTTAATTTTCCCTTAAAATTAAAGCTTTGTAACGTTGGTCACATAAGTTTAGGTTCAAATAAAGCTATCTTTGTGGACGCTGAAAAAATCCAGTTTCCGCTGACATTACGTAAATGGAATGAAGGCGATGTTTTTTATCCATTTGGGATGAATGGAAAGTCCAAAAAAGTAAGCAAGCTTTTTAAAGATGAAAAATTATCGTTGATCGAAAAAGAAAAAACCTGGCTTTTGTGTTCTGATAATCTGATTGTATGGGTTGTTGGAATTAGGCAAGACGAACGTTTTAAAATAAAAAATACTACAAACAAAATACTTAAAATAGAACTGCAATAATGAACTTTACGCAAAACCATCAGACAATTTTGTCGAAAAATGTTTGGACTAAAACCATTTTACTTTTGTTGTTTTTCTTTGCTGCTTTTACACAGGTAAACGCGCAAATGGTAGAACCTGTAAAATGGACTTCTAAAATTGAAAAGAAATCGGGTAATAACGCTGTTATAATTTTTGAAGGAACAATTGACAAAGACTGGCATGTCTACTCACAATTTACACCAGATGGAGGGCCATTGGCACTTGAGGTTTCTTTTAAAAATCAAAAAGGGAATTATGAATTAGTTGGAAAAGCTAAAGAGAGCAAAACCAAAAAAGCGTTTAATGATGTTTTTGGTGTTGACGAAATTTTCTTTGAAGGAAAAGCGCGTATCGAGCAAGAAATCACAATTATAAATCCGAATTTAAAAACTGTTGATGCTGAATTGGATTATCAGGTTTGTAAAGAAGTCTGCATTAATTCGAATAAAAAATTCTCGATTGCAATTCCAGGAAATTTTAACGCTGCTGCAATTCCGACAGTTTCAGAAGTAAAACAAGACGAAACTAAAAGAGTTGGTCTGGCAGTTGATACTGTAACAAAAACACCAGTAGCTGCAAAAATTGAAGATGTAAAAGCGGTAGATAATACTACTGCGAAAGTTGTTGAAGAATCAGAAAAACCGGCATCATCTAGAAGTTTATCGTCTATATTTTTTATTGCCTTTTTATCAGGATTTGCTGCATTATTAACGCCTTGTGTGTTCCCAATGATCCCGATGACTGTAAGTTTCTTTACTAAACAAAGTAAAAGCAGAGCAAAAGGAATAAGAAATGCTATTATCTACGGACTTTCAATTATTGCGATTTATGTAATTTTAGGTCTTATTGTAACTAAAATATTTGGTGCAGATGCTTTAAATGCTTTATCTACAGATGTTTGGTTTAACTTGATTTTCTTCGTCATCCTAATCATTTTTGCTACGTCATTTTTAGGAGCTTTTGAAATTATGCTTCCAAATTCTTGGGCAAACAAAGCCGATCAACAAGCTGATAAAGGCGGTATAATTGGAATTTTATTCATGGCTTTAGCTTTAGCAATTGTATCTTTCTCTTGTACAGGACCAATTGTCGGAACTTTATTAGTTGATGCTGCTTCAAATGGAGGTATTGCTCCAGTGGTCGGAATGTTAGGATTTTCTTCTGCATTAGCATTGCCGTTTATGTTTTTTGCAATGTTTCCAGGTTATTTAAATTCATTGCCAAAATCTGGCGGATGGTTAAATACTGTAAAAGTGGTTTTAGGATTTTTAGAATTGGCTTTAGCATTCAAATTTTTATCAAACGCCGATTTAGTTTTACAATTGCATTTCTTAGAAAGAGAAGTATTTATTGCTATTTGGATCGCTATTTTCGCTGCGTTGACTTTGTATTTATTCGGAAAAATTACTTTGCCTCACGATAGTCCTATGCAGCATATTTCTGTTGGAAGATTGTATTTGGGACTTCTTACTTTAGTATTCACGTTTTATTTGATTCCTGGACTTTGGGGTGCGCCTTTAAAATTAATCAGTGCATTCCCGCCACCGCCTACTTATAGCGAAAGTCCATTTGGTGTTGGAGGTTCTGGACACGCAGCTGTTTCAGAAGAAACGATTAAAGGATTGCCGGAAGGTGCAGAATTAGGCCCGCACGGAATTATGGTTTTTCATGATTATGAAGATGGTGTAGCTTACGCAAAAGAAATTAAAAAGCCAATTATGCTTGATTTCACTGGTTACGCATGCGTAAACTGTAGAAAAATGGAAAATAATGTTTGGTCTGATCCAAAAGTTCTGCCAATTCTAAAAAATGATGTGGTATTGATTTCACTTTATGTTGATGATAAACGTGAATTACCAAAAGAAGAACAATTTGTAACCAAAGCAGGAGATAAAATCATTACAACAGGCGACAAATGGACAGATTTTATGATTTCTAAATATAAAACCAATACACAGCCTTTGTATGTAATTACAGATTTGGAAGAGAATAATTTAAATAGCTCTAAACCAACAATAAGCTATGTAAGTACAGAAGAATATTTACACTGGTTGAAAGAAGGGATTGGTAATTTTAAGTAATTAGAAAATTAGAAAATTAGAAAATTAGAAAATTAGAAAATTAGAAATAGAATATTAAACCAATATACCTTACTCTAAATTCTAAAATCTACAATCAAAAAATCTACAATAACAAAAAAGCACTCTAAGTAAGACCTAGAGTGCTTTTTTTATCAAGTAACGAAAGTGAAAATTAATTTCTTATAAGAATTCTCCGTGTTGAGAGATATCTAATCCTAATTCTTCTTTTTCTTCTGTAACTCTTAGAGGAGTAATTTTATTTACAATGAAGAATAAAGCGTAAGAAGCAACGAAAGCAAAGATTGAAACTACAACAAGAGCAGTTAGCTGGTTGATGAACAATGTTGGAGTTCCGAAGATTAAACCTTGATTGTCTCCAACAGCTGGGTTAATTGCTTTAGAAGCAAAAACTCCAGTTAACAACATACCTACCATACCACCAACACCGTGACAAGCAAATACATCTAGAGCATCATCGATTTTTCCTTTAGGGAATTTGCTTACTACAATGTTACTCACAATTGCAGAGAATAAACCAATAAAGATTGCGTGAGGAATGCTTACGAAACCAGCAGCAGGAGTAATAGCAACTAAACCAACAACTGCACCGATACAAGCTCCAAGAGCAGATAATTTGTGTCCTAAAATCTTATCAAGGAAAACCCAAGCCATTGCAGCAGCTGCAGCAGCAACAGTAGTTGTTCCTAAAGCTTGAGCAGCAAGACCATTTGCTCCTAAAGCAGATCCAGCGTTAAAACCAAACCATCCGAACCAAAGCAAACCTGTTCCTAATAATACATAAGTAATTCTAGCAGGATTCGCTTTTTGAACTTTTCTTTTTCCTAAGAACATTGCACCAGCTAAAGCTGCCCATCCAGCACTCATGTGTACTACAGTTCCTCCAGCAAAGTCAAGAACTCCCATTTTGAAGAAGATTCCGTCAGGATGCCATGTCATGTGAGCAAGTGGAGTATATATTAATAATATGAATAAAACCATGAACAGTAAATAAGCCCAGAAACGGATACGTTCTGCAAAAGCACCTGTAATTAAAGCAGGAGTAATGATGGCGAATTTTGCTTGAAATAATGCGAATAATATGAATGGAATTGTTGGTGCAAGGCTCCATGCTGTATTAGTTCCAACTCCTTCAAAGAATAAATTATAAGATGGATTTCCGATAATTCCTCCAATAGTTGGTCCAAAAGCCAATCCAAAAGCTACAACAGTCCAAAGAATAGTAACAATTACCATTGCCATAAAACTTTGAAGCATTGTACTAATTACGTTTTTCTTACCTACCATACCTCCGTAGAAAAATCCTAAACCTGGCGTCATCAACAATACAAATGCAGTTGCAACGATCATCCAAGCTGTATCTCCGGTATCAAACTTTACAGCTTCGGCTGGAATTGGGTTATCCGAAATGATAAAATTCGATATAAAGGATAGTACCAAAATTGTGATAAGAATCACACTTAAAATAATTTTTCGCATAGTTATTTAGTTTTAAAATTTTTTATAAAAGTATAAAATCAATCGACACCCCAATAAAAAATAGGGTATACTCATTAATTTTTGTTAATTTTTCATTTTAACCCCCTATGTTTTGATTCTATTTGTTAAAATGAACTTAAAATTTACAATTTGGTAATCTCAAACACCTCTGTTTTGATTTTTTTATTGATTTTACGCTTTAAAACTGAATAATTATGATGGCATTTAGGGTAATTATTGCTTTATCTTCGACTATTTTCTAAAAATTATTGTTTTATAAAAGAAAATGGCATCAAACGAAGAATTCGCCTGATGCCATTTTTATAGCAAGAAATTTTAAAATTATTTCTGGTTGAATTTAGCTTTGAATTTATTATTCAATTTAACTTGAAAAGTTTCTAAGTTAATATTTCGTCCCTGAATAAAGGCAGTTGTCAATTTATTAGTTCTCATGTCTAAAGCATCGCCTTCAGAAATAAATAAAGTAGCATCTTTACCTGTTTCCAAAGTACCGCAAGTTGCATCAATACCCAATAATTTTGCTGTGTTTGAAGTAATTAATTGTACAGCTTTTTCTTTGTCAAGGCCAAATGCAGCACAAGTTCCAGCTAAGAAAGGCAGGTTTCTAACACTCATACGCTCGTGATCGCCGCTGTTTTCTAGACCTACAAGAATACCTTTATCTACAAGAATTTTAGCCATTTTGTAGGGTAAATTCACGTCTTGATCGGCACTTGTCGGCATATCGTGAACACGTCTTAATAAAACACCAACGTTGTGTTTTTGTAATACATCACTAGCTTTGTAAGCTTCGAAACCGCCAACGATAACAATTTTAGTGATTCCGTTATTAACTGCCATTTGAATAGCGTCTACAATTTGTTTTTCTTCATCAGCGTGGATGTAAAGAATTTGAGTTCCGTCAAACAAACCTTTTGCCGCTTCTAAAATGATATTTCTTTCTTTTGCCGCAGCTTGGTTGTAAGCTTTAGCATTAAGTAAAAAGGCATTTACTTCTTCTGCTTGTTTTGGATAATCCTTGTTTGGTTCTATAATTCCAGGCTCAAACCAGTTTCCAGATTTTTTAAAGCTAGACGGGAAGTTAAGGTGAATTCCGTCATTTTCTTTTAAAATTGCATCGTTCCAGCTCCAAGCATCTAATTGTACCACAGAAGAAGTTCCAGAAATTCTGCCTCCTCTTGGTGTAATCTGAGCCATCAAAACGCCGTTTGGACGAACAGTTTCTACAACTTTGGATTCTGAATTATAAGCAATAATACTTCTCACATTCGGATTAAAACTTCCGATTTCTTCCTCGTCATTAGAAGATTTCACGGCATCAATTTCAACTAATCCCAATGTAGCATTTGGAGCAATAAAACCTGGATAAACGTGTTTTCCAGTTGCGTCAATCGTTGTATCATAAGCATTCTCTGCCAGTCTGATTGTCGAAGCATCTGCCACTAAGGTTAGTTTTCCGTCTTTAAATCCGATTGCGCTGTTCTGAATTACAGTTCCGTTTCCTAAGTGCGCAACGGCATTCAAAATTAAAACCGATTTTGATTGTTTTGGTGCTGGTATTTGCTGTGCGCTCAATTGTACAGAAGTGCAAAACAATAATGCCAGTTTGAATATATTTTTGTGTGTCATCTTTTCTCTATTAATCATTACAAATTTTCTAAAAGCTCTTACCATTGCTCCAAAGTGTCACAGTGGTATTCTTTTTTCTCTTTTCTTGTTGGCTGCTGCGTACTGTTTCCTTTGTTTTTTTCTTGCAGCATTTGTCCAATCAATTCATTTCTTTCTTTTGTAATAGCCAATTGTTTTTGAGCATCTTTTTCAAGATCAAAATAAACAACTCCTTCGATAATCGTTTTTTCAGCTTTAGCATAAATAGACAACGGGTTTTCGCTCCATAAAACGACATCGGCATCTTTACCTACTTTTAAACTTCCTACTTTATCATCAATGTGTAATAATTTAGCAGGATTCAATGTTACAAATTTCCAAGCATCTTCTTCAGAAACATTTCCGTATTTAACAGCTTTTGCAGCTTCTTGATTCAAACGTCTAGACATTTCAGCATCATCAGAGTTATAAGCTACAACCAATCCTTCATTATGCATAATTGGTCCGTTGAAGGGAATTGCATCGTTTACTTCAAATTTATAAGCCCACCAATCTGAGAATGTTGAAGCTCCAACACCGTGTTGTTTCATTTTATCAGC
Organism: Flavobacterium artemisiae; assembly: GCF_042678225.1. Classification (NCBI taxonomy): domain Bacteria; kingdom Pseudomonadati; phylum Bacteroidota; class Flavobacteriia; order Flavobacteriales; family Flavobacteriaceae; genus Flavobacterium; species Flavobacterium artemisiae. The sequence goes on from NZ_JBHUDZ010000009.1 coordinate 131,250, forward strand.
TACTTTATAACCTTCTAAAATATGTGTAAATGTATTTACTCTGAAATTGAATTTTTCAGCCACATTCATCAACATTAAAATTTCAGACTCTACATAAGAGTGACAAGTAATAAAACGCTCTTTATTTAAAATTTCAGCAAGTGTTTGTAATTCTAGATCCACTCTTGGTGCTTTTCCTTTTTTATTTCCAGAATTGAATTTTTTCCAGTTTTCGTCATATTCTTTCGCTAATTGGAAATAATCTGTAAAAACCTGTTCAACACCCATTCTAGTTTGAGGGAAACGAGTCGGGTTATCAATTCCCCAATTTGCTTGTTTTACGTTTTCACCTAAAGCAAATTTGATAAACTTCGGCTGGTTTTTATAAAGCATTTCATCTGCAGAAGAACCCCATTTCCATTTTACGATAGCAGAACGACCGCCAATTGGGTTTGCAGATCCGTGTAATAATTGAGAAATGGTTACTCCACCTGCTAAATCTCTATATATATTAATATCCTCAGAGTTTACAACATCCTGAATTGTTACTTCGGCTGTTGAGTTGTGTCCGCTTTCGTTAACACCTTTTGAAATGGCAATATGCGAGTGTTCGTCAATAATACCACTTGTAATGTGTTTTCCTTTAGCATCAATAACTGTTGCAGCAGCATCAGAAAGATTTTTACCAACAGCAGCAATTTTTCCGTTTTTGATTAAAACATCAGTTTCAGTCAGAATACCTTCTTTTTCATTCGTCCAAACAGTAGCATTTTTGAATAATAAAGTTTGAGCCGTTTGTTTTTTTGTATCTCCAAAAGCGACGTTAGGATATGTTATCGGCATTACTGCATTTGGTTTTTCTGCTTTTGTAGAATCTTTTACAGCTGTAAACGGACTTGTTTTAACTGCATTCCAAACCAATTCATCTCCGTTTGATAAAGTTGCTTTACCAGACAAGTTAGATTGATTTTCGATTAATCCCGTTAAGCGTGTAAAGCTTGATTTGATCGTATCAGCAGGTTTAATAACGAGAGTTATCCAGTTTTTAGCAATAGAGAAAGTACTTTTTACTTTTTTAGAATCTGTTGTAGTGATTTCCGATTTTTGAGCATCAGCAGTTCCGTCGATTTTCCATTTGTAAGTATCTTTTCCGATCGTTAAATCGTAATTACCGCGAATATCTTTTGCGTTAAGATCATTTACAACAAATTTAGATCCTTGAACCCAGTTTTCGTATAAAACCGTTTTCTCGTCAAAAATTTCTCCAGAAGTAATAATAAAGTTAGCATAACTTCCAGTTTTTAAAGTTCCAATTTCATTGCTTTTTCCTAAAAGAGCGGCAGGAACAGTAGTTAAAGCTTCTAAAGCTTTTGTTTTATCAAAACCATACTTTATTGCTTTTAATAAATTAGGTTTAAAATCTTCAATCTTTTTTAATTTGTCAGTCGTAAGTGCAAATACGATTCCGTTATCAGAAAGTACTTTTAAATTGGTCGGCGCCTGATTCCAGAAACGCATATCTGTCAATTCGATTTGATTTGATAAATATGGATTTGAAACATCGTAAGCCTCTGGGAAATTGATCGGAATGATAAATTTTGCATTCGTATTTTTGATTTCTTCAATTCTCTCAAATTCGTTTCCGCTTCCTTTTAAGATGTAATTTAAATTGAATTCTTTAGCGATTTTAGACGCTCTTAAACTATTTAATTTATCTTCTGAAGCAAAAATCTGAACCAGTTTTTCATTCGCTGCCAAAGCTTCTAATGATAAATCTTTAGTTTCAGAATTTCCTTTTTTGTACCAGTCTAAGTCTAAATACATCTGACGAAGTAACGCCATCATACCCATTAAAGAACTTGGATACGCCTGATTCGTCAAAGCACTTTTGGTAAAAGCAAAATGGTTAGTAATCTTATTAGCAATAACTTGATTTTTGTTATCTGTATTATTAAGCGCCACCAAAATACCAGTTCCCTGCGCAATTCCATCAGTAACGTGGCTTCCAACAACTCCAAAACCGGCTTTCAATAATTCGTCAGCTTTTGGCTGGTCGTATTTAAAAGCTTCGTAACCGTTAACTTCAGGTCTCACACTTTCATTCCAGTAATAACCAGTTTTTTTAGTGTCATAAGTCTGATTTCGGTTACGGCCAGGAGGCAGATTACTTTTTGGTTTTTCGATACCAAAATTAGTGTAGATATCAATAAATGATGGATAAACAGTCTTTCCAGACAGATCAATGGTGATGCTGTTTTTAGGAATAGTAACATTTGTTCCGACAGCGATTACTTTACCGTCTTGTATCAGTAAAGATCCTTTTTCAATTTTTTGAGTCGGAGTAACATAAATAGTAGCATTGGTTAAAACAGTAAAATTTTTGTTTTGATTATGCACACTTTCATTAACAGGGAAATAATCTTGAGCGTAGGTTTTTGTTAAAAAAACACTCAAAAAGAGTAGTAGTAGGGCTTTTTTCATATAGTATTTACAATTTTGCTGCTAAAAATATGAAATATATGTTATAACCCTTTTGTTTTTTTGAAATGTTTTATCTTTAATTTTAAAGAAGTATAAAAAACACACTTTAAATAAAAGTCTGAAAACAATTTTAAGAATGGAAAATAAAAAAGTGCAATGGGGAATCATCGGATTAGGAAATATCGCTGCTCAGTTTGCATCCGATTTACTCTTAATAGAAGATGCGGTTTTAACTGCGTGTGCATCAAGAGAAAAAAAGAAGGCTGATGATTTTGCATTACAATACAATTCGCAGAAAAGTTATGGTTCCTATGAAGAATTGTTTAATGACGAAACTATTGACATTGTTTACATTGCAACGCCGCATAATTCACACGCCGAATTAACCATCAAAGCCTTAGAAAGCGGTAAACATGTGTTATGCGAAAAACCAATGGCTTTATCTTTTTCTGATGCGGTAAAAATGGTTGAAGCTTCTAAAAAGCATAATAAGTTTTTTATGGAAGCCTTTTGGACACGTTTTATTCCAAGTATTCAGGATATCATCCAAAAAGTGAATACGAAAAAAATTGGAGATCCAAACTACATAAAAGCTGATTTTGCCTTTTACGGAAGTGAAACTGAAAACAAACGTCTTTTTGATAAAGAAATGGGCGGCGGGGCACTTTTTGACATCGGTGTTTATCCTTTGTTTTTGTCTTATGTTTTGCTCGGAAATCCAAAAGAGATTATTGCAAAAGCAATTAAACACAAAAATGATATAGATTTGCAAACGTCTATGATTTTACAATATGAGTCTGCTCAAGCTGTTTTGCACGCTTCTATAGTTTCAGATTCAGATTTAAAAGCTTCTATAAGCGGTACAAATGGAAGGATAGAAATTAATTCTCCGTGGTATGTTCCAGATGGATATTCATTAATTAAAAATGGAGAAGAAGCTACATTCTCATTTCCTGTCCTCGGAAAAGGATATTCCTATGAAATTATGGAATGCCAAAATTGTATTCGAAACAATCAAATTGAAAGTAAACTTTGGTCGCACCAAAATTGTTTGGATTTGAGTAGAATCGTGGAGGAGGTTAAAACACAGATTAGATTACCATTTTAAATATTTAAGTTACAGTCCGTATTTAAAAAAACTTGAAGAATATGGGTTTGAAGGAACATCTGAATATGAAAAGGATTTAGATGATGGAAAATGGTTGGATAAAGAAAATAGCTTATAAATAGACCTAAAGTATAAAGTAGTAAAATATTTACAAATAATATTTTTTACTTGTATTTAATTAAATACTTTTACCGCTTTTATAAGAATTTATTTATGCTTACAAAAGTTTACGGAAGTGCTGTTTTTGGAGTCGAAGCCACAACAATTACAGTAGAAGTTCATATGGATAAAGGAATTGGTTATCATTTAGTTGGCCTTCCTGACAGTGCAATAAAAGAAAGCAGTTTTAGAATCGCTGCCGCACTTAAAAATAACGGTTATAATCTTCCTGGAAAAAGAATTACGATTAATATGGCGCCAGCCGACCTCAGAAAAGAAGGTTCTTCGTATGATTTAACCCTTACAATGGGAATTTTAGTAGGTTCTGATCAAATTAAAGCACCAGAAATTGAGCAGTATATTATAATGGGTGAACTTTCTTTAGACGGAAGTTTACAGCCTATTCGCGGTGCGCTTCCGATAGCAATCAAAGCAAAAGAAGAAGGTTACAAAGGATTTTTTCTTCCGATACAAAATGTAAAAGATTTTGCATTTCTTTATTTGTCTGAAGTAAAAAGAACTAGCTGATTTTAATTATTTTAATTTTCTCGCAATAAGAAGACCAAAAACAAAAGTTTTCGGTTCTTCATTACCATTATTGCCAGCATAATTGTAGGAAGAAAATTCAGCGTATTCTTTAGTTAATGACACAATTACAACATTCGAAAGCGATTGAGGAACTACAAATATAACAGGGGGTTTTTCAAATTCGGGTAATTTATCACCAATTATAGTATACAAATCTTTAAAATAATATCTTGATATGAGTTTGCCATTATCGGGAAGAATGGGATTATTAACTTGTAAATTATTTATAACATAAAAACTCTTGTCTAAAATATTTCTTTTTTTAATTACATCAATTGTATCTTTTAATTGTAAAAGTCCTTTGTTTGATGCAATCATTGCTTTAGAGAATTTAACCTTACCTAAATCTAATTTTGCCAAAGATTTGTCGTATGAACTGATTTTTGAGTCGTACATTAAAATGCTAGAATCCAATAAAGATAATTTTTTGTCATATTCTTTAAGTTTTAAATCGAGCGAGTCGGTCTTTCCTTTAAATTGAGCAACAAAATTCTCATATTTATCTAAACCAAAAAATCCCGCCACCGCAATAACTATTACACCAACCGATGATACATATTGTAATTTATATTTTAATTCGTAATATCTGTCATCACTAATACCGTTTGTATTATTTTGATTGTTTTGCTTTTTAATTTTTATTAGGCTAACAAAAGACATAATTACAAATATTGTAATTACTGTAAGAAAAATATATACTAAAGTCATTTCTAATTTAATTTATTATTTATATTTCTTTTTTTCCTTTTATTAATTCTTTTATACTGGATTTCATTTCTTCAATAATTGCAATACATCTATCTTTTCTAACTCTATTATATTCAATCATATCATTGATTTGTGAATCATTTATGTCTCGTTCTAGATGATTACTTAATATTGTATTTCTTCTGTTATTATTGATGCTTTTATAAGCTTTTATAAGTCTACCTTTTCCTGAATCATATTCTTGAAATGTAGTAATAATTGATATTAATTCAGAATAGTGAATGTCTTCAATTAAAATGGAACTGATTTCAATTTGTTGATGTGTACTGGAAAGTGCCATTGCAAACTTATTTAAGTTAAACTTTGACGCTTCTTGCCATAAATCATTACAGGCGAATTTTAATTCCTGTAATCTTTTCCACAGGTCAATATATAACTCAAATTGTTTGTCATTATATTTCAAAGTAGTTGCCTTTAATACATCTAGTTCAATTTTGTAAGCTTCAAGTTTCTTTTCAAAATTATGACTGACTTTTTGCTCATATCGTTTTGCTAATATTTCGGATGCTTTATTTGTAAAAAACCATAATACTGTTCCAGAAACCGAAATTGTACCAATAAATCCGAAAATAATTTTAGCGATAGTATATGTATCCATTTTTTTACTTAAATATTGATTCAAATATATATTATTTTGTTGAAAAATAGTGTTATTAATGGTGTCTATGGGTAAAATATTCTTAAAAAATATCTTACATTGGGGCGAACTTTAAAAACTAGCAATTATGGCTTTATCAGATTTTTTTAGAATTAATTTACCTTACGGCATTCATAGAAATTCAAATAACGAGTGGAGTGCTTTCAATCGAGAATATATGCCTCTAGGATGGAATGAAACAAATATTATTGATACTACGGGTATTACTGAGAGTGGAACAGATAAACCAATTTATACTAAGTACAGTAAACTAACTGAAAAAAAATTATTAGAAATTGCGGGTTCTGTTAATATGGTAAATTATGATTCAGAAGGAAAAATTTACAGAGTTTTTCTTTATGATGATGGTAGTGTGCCAAGCAGAAAAAATCAATCAAAAAAAGATTGGGATAGTTATTTTGAAAAAATTAAAATGTTAAGTGGTTTAATTGTAATAGAAAAATAACATTTTGGGTAATAGATGATAAGTATTGCAATTAAAATATCTTAATTTTAATCCACTGGAAAATTATTTACAATTAGGCGATGGTTAATCCGTAATTTAAGTTACGGTATTCTATTATATAGTTGAAGGACCGACGTAGGGAAAAATTGATTACCATGTCTGGTCTTAAAATTTAATTTGTTGAGGTACTGAGCTATTTTTCTATAGCTCATACCTTTTTCTCTACAGCTTAAAATAACGGATTGCGCCTGCCTGTTTCTATCATTACTAATTGCGTTTTCTTTTATTTTAGCTATTCCTTTAGCTCTGGCATTATCATTCAGGTTATTTGGGTTTCCTAAAATTGTTCCTTTTTTCTTAAGTTCGGCAAGTGCAACTCTAGTTCGTGAACTTATTAACTTAGCCTCTTGTTCCGCTAGAGCGCTAAAAATATGAATAGTGAAATTATTAGCTGACGGCATGTCTACAGCCAAAAAATCAATGCCTGCATCCATTAATGAACTTACGAAACTTACGTTTCTTGCTAATCTGTCTAGTTTCGCAATAACTAGGACCGCATCTTCATTTTTTGCCAACTGAATTGCTTTATGAATTTCAATACGTTCCCTTTTATTAGTTCCAGTTTCAATCTCGGTAAATTCTTGTATGATGATACCATTTTGCGATTCAACATATTTTACCACTGAACTTTTCTGAGCAGATAATCCTAATCCACTTAGACTTTGCTCTTTTCGGCTAACACGGTAATAAGACACAAATTTTTTCATAACTTCAATTTTTAGTGTAATAAACCTTAAACGACCGTTTATGAATTATTACACTGCAATAGTCCAGGTTTTTTTTAAACTATCCTAGAAAAATCCTGGATTTCCTGGGCTCACGGATTTTTGGGTCGTTTCAGACCACAAAAAAACGAGGTTGTTAGCCTCGTTCTCTGGATTGTATCAATATTGTAAATTCTTCAAGTTCTTGCTCTGTGAAATTTCCTGCTTTGAATGAAAGCGGATATCTGACAGCTTGGGTCTTAAGTATCTGTTTTAGTTGGGATAAGCTTATTACTATTTTCATATTCTCTTTTCACTATAAATATGGTCTAATAAATTAAATCTCGATTTTTTTTCCAGAAATTTTTCTGTCGATTTTGCCAGCGCAGTAAACGGACATATCTGTCGCTACGGGTGGGTAAACGTACACTTCCCGATACCTGAAGGAGGTAACTTGGCTCTGCATTGCCAGTTTTCACAGGGCAGGCGGAGTCTTCATTGTTGTGAATTAATCAATTGAGGTGGGTTTTCTCATTTTTACTAGTATAGCGCAAGCAGGAGCATTTACAATTCTATTGGAACAGGATTTGGTGCTTAAGGTACATTAAACAGCCAATAAGGTTTAACTATTTTCTTTCTTTATCTCTCTATCATATATGTTACTTAACATCTTATAGTATTTTATGAGCATAACACCTGTGATATCAAGGCTTAAGAGCATATTGCATCAGAGTGTGTTATGCGCAGTCTGCGCTATTGTTCTAAAGGTTTCGAGCGGGAAATTATTTCTCTCTATCTCTCTTCTATCATATATGTTACTTATTACTATTACGCAACAACACCAACAATAGCAAGGGATTCAGACGTTTTTCAACCTTGGCTTTATGCGCAGTTTGCGCTACTAAAAAATGTTGGTCTAAAAAATAACTTCAAATATTTATCAAAATAGTGTTCCAAAACTATTGACTATTCTATGATTTAGAAGTATACTTGATAATAAACCGAGAGAAAACTCATTAAAACCTTGGTTGCTGACAGGTAGCTTCTGTCAGCTTCTCTTACCAAGCCAATCTAAGAAACAATAATCCATCTGCTTGATGGAACGAGAATAAGAGAATATCAAAATGAACTCTAAAAATGAAGACTTCGCCTTTACTGGCGATACAGGAGACTTAGACGTGCTCCTAAACGATTACAAGCTGTCAGAATCAGCACTGCGTTTCCCGAACGTAAATTCTATCCTAATACCAAAGAAAGCCCAGCATAACCTGCGAAGATACTGCAAGAGCATGCTCAAAAACGTCGACGATAATCTCGACATTGCCGTTGAAAAGTGTCTGGTGTTCCTGTCCAACTTAGCGAGTACTTACTATACCGAATCCAAATGGAAACCGCTTAACGCAATGCTTCTGCACCAGCAGAGCAAAAATACAGACAATACCTTTATCTACACCAAGATTATCGAAGTGCTGACCACTGGAACAAGCACAGGTGCATTTATCGAAGTTGACAAGAGCTATCAGGTGGGTTTTGAGTCCAAAAAGTTCCGATTGACCGATACGTATCTTAAAGCTGGACTGATTGAGTATAGCATCAAAGATGCAGGAATTATCAGTACACGAAATAAGCTGTACTATCAGCAGTTAAGCAAAGCCATAACAAATCCAATCTGTTACAATCTCATTATGATGTATCAGAAGATTGATTTACCGACCAGCGAAGAATTGCTGGCTATCGGCAGGAAGTTGGTCAAAGAAGGACATACTACCAAAAAAAACAAAATCCTGACCATGCGTAACAAACACCTAAATCACTATTGGGTCGATGTCGATAACAGGAGCTTTGTTGAGGATAATATCAAGCTCTTTGAATTCCTGACGAGTCGTGGGTTTATGATTCCAAGTGCTGGCGATGAATCAAGCGGTGGTCGTGTTGTGGACAGCTTCACGCTTATGCCAGCTTGGATTCGGGAGCAGATTACCGTTGACGGAAAGAAGCTGACTGAATGCGACTACGTTGCTCTGCACCCGAATATTGCCATGAAGCTGTACGATGGTTCAACAAATTACCTCACACACGAATCAGTGGCAGAACGCACAGGAATTGAGCTTAAAAAAGTTAAAAAACTTCACTTAAGCTTTTTCAATATGAAATGGAATGATATGCGCAGGTCTCCATTGTTTGGCTACTATTCGGCAAATGAACCTGACTTGCTGGCAAGGATTTATCACGACAAAAACGAGCATAGTCACAAGATTACCTCTCAGAAAATGTTTAAGCTTGAAGTCGATATCATGAGCGCAGTTATCAGAGATTTGAACGCTAAAGACGTTTATGTCCTGTACGTGTATGATGCGCTTATGTGTGAAGAAAAAGACAGAGAACTTGTAGCTGAAACAATGAATCGTATCATTTTGGAGCATGGTGTGAAAACCAGAGTCAAAGTAAATAGCAGTGATTTAATCGAATCGACATTTGAACCGTTGCCAAAATATGCTCTGGATGAAATGATAAATCTTTACGATGTATTGCCTCAATTATCATTTGACGTTGAAGATACTTTGAAAATCATTTCTGGTATTGACCGTTCCATTGTTGAAATAGCTGAACTCGTGGATTATTTTACTATACAGACTTCACAACAAAAGTACAACGACTATGATGGAGTGCCGATAACAACTTCAATGATTTCTAAATTAAAGAATTTAATAAAATCTTAATAACCAAATATTCGTAAATCCTGCTCCGCAGGATATGCGAATATTTTTATTCAAAGAAGACTTAATCATTTGCCTTTTATTATTTTTAATATTCATTAAAACCTGTGAAGAATTCTTCTAATGTAACATTCATCAATTTTAGAATTCTTATAAGCGTATTTAATTGAATATTTGCACCAGCTTCATACTTTCCGTATTGCGGTCTGCTTAAATTATTTTCGTATGCAAAATACTCAGAATTAGTATAGCCAGCCTTTTTTCTAAAAAACTTTAATCTCTCGCCCACTTTTTTTAAGTAGATTAATTCTTCTTTTTTTGTTTCTTTCTTGATTTCGTCATTTTTTTTTGAAGTCATTTTTTGCTCTTTTTATAAAGCAAATCAATAGAATGTCTACAAACTATGTAACTCCATATTAAATACCTCTTTATTTGGAGATTTTTTTTATATGTTTGTACCTATAATCTAAAACTTTAAAAAATGAAAAAAATCTTTACCCCAACTACATTCTTTATTTTTTCTATCCTTTTCCTAGTTTTTGCTTTTGGACTAAAAAGCTATAAGAAAGGAGGCAACATTGATTCTATCGAAAGTGTTGAAAATTTTATCAAGGGAAAATGGCACGATGAAATTGTCAGCAGAGGCGGTCTGATAACATATTACAGATTCGAAATAACAGATACTCAAATAAGATGCTGGAAATCAAATATGATATTATCAAATACAGGGCGTTCATCAGATAACATAACCAGTGATTGGACTGAACAGCCTCCTGTTACTTTATCTATTGGCAGTGTTCAGGAAGAAGCGGAAAGTTCAAGTTCTTATGCGAAAAAAATCAGGTCACTTGGAAATTGCAGTTACGGAACATATACGTTTGAGCATAACGAAAAGTTAGGGAATGCTCTAATTTTTAAAGAAATCAATGCTAGCGAAGGATTTCATACTGGCAAACTGGACAAGGGTTGGGAATATTAATAATTCAATTCTATAAAACACCAATAAATTTAATCTTAATCATACTATAAACAATGAAAAAAAATATACTTTTAATATTAATCGGAATTTTAACTGTTAACTGCTCTTCTGATGAATCACAAGAGAACTCTGAAAGCTCTACTAAATCTTCATTCAGTTTTACATTAGATAATAAAACGGAATACACATCAATTCATGATGAAAAAATAAATGATTATGATATTTTTCCAACTACTTGGGAAAAGAAACAGGTTACAAACACTGCTGATAGCAAATACACTATTAGCTCAAGCGTTTCAATAAAAGGAGAAGCAGACGAATACTATCACTATACTGATTTTAACATTATAACTTCTGATAAGACATTGCAGGTAAATAAGATATACGATATTGATATTGAAGTAGCTTTAGTTTTGGGTTTACCTTTGGCAAAAGACCCAACTGTATGTTATACAACTGCCAGCTTATTTGTTCGTGATGAAACAGTAGGAAAAGTTAAAATAACCAGCTTTGATGGCGAAACTCTGAAAGGGGAATTTACAATTAGTAACCTAAGCAATAGCAACGGATATTCCAATATTGGATTCTGCAACGGTGCTCAGATAAAAGAAAAATTTTTCATCATCACCAAAGGTACATTTACAGCTATTCCGAAAGAATGAGATTCTTTTAAAAAAGATTAAACAAAAAGCTACTCCATTGAAGTAGCTTTTTTTTGCTTCGGCGTTACCATTATTAAAAGCCATTTTGTTTCGGCACTTATTGTCAGACTTATTCCATCAATCTTGAATTACAGTTCGGAATCAGTTTAATAATCAAAAAAACTGCATCGAATGACAATTGTGATTTTAGCGATATATTTTCAGATAGTAATTGAATATAATACTTTTTCTTAAAGCAAATAAATTTATTTATGCTTTAGATAATTATAATAACTAAAAGCAGAACCAAAATATATAGATTTTAATTCATTAGGAAATTCATTGCTAGTTGTTTCCTTCTCAATTTCATGAATTTCACGACGGACCCTATTTAACTGTATATTTCTCCTTTTGTCTAGAAATCGTAATTGCTTTCTAGTTATTTTATTTTGAGATAATTTCTTAAATCCGTTAGTCCAACACAATCCTTGTTCAGTAGGATTTTTATGGTTATATATCTTTATCCTGCCGACAGACATTGAGATTAATCTATTTTGTAATCTAAATAATATTTGCGTCTTTGAAACTCTTGAGTTTGCATCCTTTACAACATTATAATGATTAAATTTTCCAAGAGCTTTTAATACTTTTTGAGATTCATTTATCTGTTTTTTGACCTCTTTTTCAATAGTCGATTTTCTTACCCGAATATTTCCATTATAATTTATTTGATAACCCACAAAAGACACCCATGGAATATTAACTTCATTAATGTTTTTATCTCCCCAAAAAAAGGGCAACTTAGATTTTAGTTTCCAAAATTTTTTGCTTTCTTCAGTACTTTTATAATTGATAATTTTTTTAGGCTTATGAAAAAGTAGGTAATTCTTTTTGATGCCTTCCATATAAATATCAAGAGATTTTTTACAGCCTTCTTCTTGAGTATGCATAAGAATCATATCATCACAATATCTTATATAAAATACATCCTTATCATGCTTTAAAATCTCCTCGTCAACACTATGTAGTATTAGATTAGCTATAAAACACGATATTGCATTCCCTTGTGGAACACCAATTCTATGTTTATCGATATAATCTTTTCCATAAGCTTCTACTAATTCATTTTCAACCCAACCAAACCGTCCAATTGGAAGTTTATTGGATTTGAACCATTCAATATCTAAGTTTTTTGGTAAAATATTTTCTTGAAAAGAAAACGAGGACAAAAATAATTCGAAAATTTTTAGTGCTTTATTATCAAGCGCAGTTCCAAAATTATCTTCTACTTTTTGAGCTAATTCATTTAAAACACTTAAAATATGTTCTTGTTGAACAGTATCAAAAAATTTTTGAATATCACACTCAGCAACCCATAATTTAGGGTGTTTTTTTCTAATATTTAAAATTTTCTCAATACAATCATGATGATTTGGAATTTCGTTTTTAGCATTCCTACCTCGAAAAGCAAAAGAACAATCTAAAAATACTCTTTCAAAATAACTGGTTAGATACTTAGCCGTGATAGAAGATATCATTTTATCTTTGATGCCGTAAAGTGCTATTGGTCTATAAATTACAACTCCATTTTTTTCTTCTTTCTTTATCCCCTTAATTACAGGCTTTTCAATTTTATAATTTGATATCTCAACGTTAAGAACATCATCTCTTAAGCTTTCAACAAAATCAATTAAATTATTATACCATTCAGGAAGACTAGAGCCTTGTTGAACAGTTTTTTTAGTATTCAAATAAGATTTAAACAATCTTTTTTGATTTACCTTAAGGCTATCTTTACAAGTTTTTCTTTCTTCTTCGTTTAATTTTGCCCAATTCCTTCTAGATGGAAAAATACTTTGTAAAAAAATAAAATCAAATTGAGTTTCAGTTACACCTATTTTATTAGTGCTGTCATGCAAACTGACATTTCTTAACATATGTTTCGCATGTCTTTTATTTGCCGTATTTGCTCTATATTTACAAAGCATTTTAACGAGGTTTTCTTCGGAAAAAAATAAATCAAAATTCATTAAAAAAGATTTAAAAAGCGTAGCCGAATAAAATACATTGAGATACAGATATGTGTACACATAAGCAAAATACACATTCAAGCCAAAAAACTCAGGACCATTAAGGCTCGTGGATTTTTCGGGAAAACTCCCTAGACAAATGTCACCCTGAGAAATGTGATGTAAGCAGTAAATGCAGACACCCTTAGCTACGCTTGGAACAAATATATATTATTTTCGTAATGACTATGAAAAAACTTTCAGAAATTACTGTAACAAAATTTAACACAATTAAATCTAAAGAATGCTCAACAATTTTAATGTTTGAAGAATTACGAAACATAAAATCTGGAAAGTATAAAGATTTAGTTTTAAAATGTAGGGAAGCTTATGACTTGGGAGACAAAGACATTTACACATTTTTAAAAAGTCAATTACCAGCTGTTACTTTCTGTGGAGAGTTTAAAAATGGGCACAAAGCCTCTGATTTAGTAATTTACAATAATTTGATAGTTATAGATATAGATGGTCTTTTACCTGAAGATATTTTAAATATTAAAAGTACCTTAATTTTAGACAAGTACATTTTGGCGCTATGGGATTCTCCTTCAGGAAGAGGACTAAAAGGGTTAATAAAAACTGAGAGTACTCCAGAGAATCATAAAGATTTTTTTAATTCTTTAAGAGTATATTTTTTAGATAATTATCAAATCGAATTAGATAAAAGTGGAAGTGATGTTTCAAGACTTTGTTTCTCTTCATGGGATGAAAACATATTTTACAACAGTAATTCAGAAATATATAAGGATTTTCTTGAAATAGACATTACAACAAAGATGAGAGAAGAAAGTCGACCAATTAAAGAAAAAAATCTATCTCTTTCTAAAAGTGCCTACGCAACTGAAGGCTTAAATAAATCTGAAGACAGGATTCTAATAAAAAAAATAATAAAATATTTAACTAAAAAGAATTTGTCAATTACCGAGAACTACGATAGTTGGGTAAAAGTTGCACTTGGAATATCATATACATTTAGTTACGATGTCGGTGAAAAATATTTCACTCAATTATGTAGTCTTGATAACGATAAATATGATGCTGTAAAATCGACTAATCTTCTTAAATATTGTTACAATAGAAGACAAGTTAACTTAAAGAAAACAATATCTTTAGCAACAATAGCTTACTTTGCTAAGGAAAAAGGTTTCAAATTATAAGTTGGTGTAAAGAACTAAAATTAGCCAGGACATTGAACCCTATCAATAACATTCACTGATAGGATTCAACTTCTTAATTAGAAAAATAATGTTGCTTTATAAGCACCAATTGTTTTATGAATCCCTTCGATAATAAGGTCATCGCCAACTAGGTCCATTTTTCCAAAACCAGCAATAAAATTTGTTGGGTATTTTTCAGCAGGTAAATCCTCAAGTATTATTACCTCACCTTCCCTTACTCCATTTCCTGTAAATGTGATTCTTGTATCGGTATAAATCTCTACATTATTATTTGGTGTTACAACTTTGAAATTGCATTCAAATCCTTTTTGTGCTTTGCTAATGCTAATGTTGTTGGCTTCTAAAAAATCTTTTAATGCTCCAATGTTGGCAAGCTGGTTACTCATTTTTATAGTTTTAAAATTAGACAGCAAAATTACGAAATAACAATCTTTTTCTTAATTTCTTTTCATTATTGAGATATAGTCAAAAACAATAGTAAAAATGAAATCACATATGTAAAGGAGTAGATTATAAAATATATATTAAATTACAAAACCTAGCAGATACAAGGGATACATGAGGTTCGTTGACAACCATTTTAAAACATTTGTATTATCCAAATATTGCCAATAATTTTGCTTATATAAATCTAAAATTACTTAAAATGAAAGAACAAACATTAATTGATTTTACAGATAAAACTAAATGGTACAGTATAGGTGTAAATGATATACCATGGTTCATTTCGAAAATCATATACATTGAAGAGATTCTATCAACAGAAGGACAATGCATAGTAACAATTCCGAAGAGAATGAGCAATCAAAATGTTAATTGGTTAATGAAAGGAATATCCAAAGAAATAGATGATTTTCTGGCTAGGTACATTATGTACCATGTAAAGAAGGAAAATCACCTTACAATAACGAGTAGAAATACAGTAAATTTCACAATAGCCAATCAAAATTTCTAGTTTTAGCAGGTGAAATTATAATAATATTGCCTGTTAACAAAAAAGGAAAAACACAGCTTTTTTTAGATATTAAAAAACTGTTGTTAAAATGATTACAAAATTATTTTTACTTTAGCTTACAAGATAAAAAAAATAGAGGTAATAGAAAAAATGGCAGAAAGTAGAAAAACAGTATTTATATCTTATTCTTGGGATAATCCTGAACATCAAGATTGGGTTTTAAATCTTGCCAAAGATTTAACAGAGAAATATGGTATCATTGTATTACTAGACCAGTACCAGCTTCACACAGGTTCAGATTTGCCATATTTTATGGAACAGTCTATTGAGAAAGCTGATAAAGTTTTAATAATCCTTACTCCAAATTATAAAGCTCGAGCAGAGGAACGTAAAAAAGGAGTAGGTTATGAAAGTACAATGATAACTCAAGAGATATTTGAATCTGATATAACCAAAATTAAATTTCTACCAATTTTAAGAATTGGCACATCAGAAACTAGTTCACCTAAATTTCTAAAATCAAAAATCTATCACAATATGGTAGATGACAGGAAATATTTTGATGAATTATTAAAGCTGGCAAAACTAATTTATGACCATCCAGTACATGTAAAACCAGAATTGGGTTCTATTCCAGATTTCAACGAACCATCCATTGACCCAATTATTGATAAAGCAAAAGCATTGATTAATGAGAAAAAAATTAATCAAGAGTTAAATGCAATTATTGATTCATTTAATGGAGCTGTTATCTTAAAAAATGAAATGGAAACTTTTCATAAACAACTAAATGAAAAGGCAAATTTGTATAAGAAATCCACAGGTTTAAATTTTGCCTATGAAACTAATGATTTAAGTAACGCAGTTATAAGATGTGAAAAGTTTAGTGTGTTTTTTGAGTTGAGTGTTGAATATTCAAACAGTGCTAAGCAAGCATTCTTAGATGAAAAAAGATTAGAGGGTATTGTTAAATTGCATAATTATAATTTTGTAGCTACTAATACTAAACCCGCAGTGCTTAAAAATAATGAATACAAATTTGACTTAGATTATTCAAAAAATGTTGTTTGGAAATGTGATACATTAAAATTTACAACAACGGAAATAATTCAAAATGCTTTTGTCTTTTTAATTGGAGAAATAGAAGCAGATATTAGCAAAGACTTTAGGGATTAAAGGTGAATTTATTAAAAACTGTATAATTAGAAAAGATGAAGGATTTTTTTAATTATACAGTTAGGGACCATCTAATTTAATTTGGTATGATGATAGCTTCATACTTTCCTGCATATCCCATTATATTAGTTTTACCTACAAATGAAACTCTAGGATTGGTTTGAGCATTTCAAATAACTGATAAAATAAAAATGATTAATAGTAATTTTGATTTCATAATTTATAGTTTTTAATCGGTTTTTGCTAAATTATGAAAGTTAATGTTTTTAAAGTCAAATACTTATTCATAATTTTATTAGTCGTTTTTAGATGCTGTTACAATTGTGCAACATTTATAGAAATCTTTACCAAGTTCAGAGATATGGTATATTTCTTTACTTGAATTAGAAAGACTAATTTCTTTTTGATATTTCGTTCTGTCTGCAATCTCAATTACTCCCAACCTTAATAGATTAGCTTTTGTAATTGCAGGACCATCGTAAAGAGGAATATAGCTGTTGTCTCCATTATTATAAAGGTGCTGGAGGGCAACAATATCATCTTTCGCTAATTGACTTAATATGAAAGGATATATTGAAGATTCATAGACTTGAGATGCATCACTAAAATTCAATATTAGATTTGACCATTTTTGTTGAAGAGTTTCATCTTCTTCAAGTGATGAGTATTCTAACAGAGGTACAAGTGCTTTTAAGTTGATTTGCTTTATAGATATATTATTCTCTTCAGCCATTTTCTGTACATCTGAGAATATCTTTATTTGGTTCTTTAATCTTCGAACCCTCATTTTATCACCAAACATTAAACCAGCTTCTTCAAGTGTTGAACCAGCTAGCTTTTCAATAAATCCACCAATTAAATCAATTCCCTTTTCAATTGCAGTTGAGGTTATATCAATTTTGTTATCTCCCATTTTGTTTTTTTAATATAGTTAAATTTATTCAAACCTTTTTTAGTTCTTCAACTTCATTTCTGAGTTTGATAATTTCATCACTGAATAGCTGGTAAAGATAAGTCAGCATTGTTTAAAAAACCAAAGGTTTTGAATTCCTTTTTAACTTGCGATAAGTTGGTCCCGTTTTGTAATTATAACATTTAATTATTTTGATGAAACAAATTTATTCTAAAGATTTTTTTTACAAACTTTTGTTTATATAAAAAGAATCACAACACACACACGGACCATTCTGTTTTTAGGTATTTTTAGGTAGAGATATCTTTAAACTACTTATTCTATTAGTGGGTAAGTATCTTCAATTAGAATTAAATTCTCTCTTGGCACATCAATAAGTGCAGGTGTGTCGGTTAATGTAAATCCAGCTGAATTATAAAGTTCCAGTTCTTGTTGGTATTGGTTAACCTTGCGAAGGTATTCATTTAGAATATCTTCTTTTTCTACCTTCAAAATATTATCAACATAAACGGGGTCGTTTTCCATCTTGACAATTTGCATATATTGATACTTTCGATTTTCTTTAAACCGAACTGCTTTGATACCTCCAACGTTAATAATCGTTTTAACGGTGCTGATTAAGGTTACACCTTTTAACTTGATAAACATCGTTATAAGAGTGTATTTCTTATCAAGGGTGTTGATTATAAGTTTACCTATGAATTGTTTAAATATGGCTCTTAATTCAGTTCGATTTGATTTAGCTTTAACCAACATTTCTATTGTTGCGGTTTTCTTATCGTGATTAGTAAGAATCAATTTTTTAGAAAATAATTCACGTTCAGTTAGATTAATTTTGTTTTTGATTGATTCTAACTCCTGAAGCTTTTCATCCTGTTGCTTTTCGTATACCTCAATTAAAAAACTATTATTACTTGTATATATTTGAACAAGTCTTTCAATTTCTTTTTGTTTTATTTCTTGTGCTTCCTTTTCATTTAACAACAATTGTTCAAGTCTGACAATATCAGTTTCAATATCTTTAAGTAAATCATTTGGATTCTCCAGTAGTTTTAATAAACTTTCGGACCTTATCAGCTGGTTATAGATAACACTTTCTATAAGACTAATGTTAATCCCTAGATTCCCACAAGCGCCACCTCTTGTTAAAGTTGAGGTGCATTTATATATTTTGCTATCTCGAACTCTTGTTGAATAAACTCCCATATATTTTTTACCACAACAACCGCAGTACATCATATCACGTAAAAGGTATTCATATGTTGTTAGAAAATTTCTATGTGTTTTGCCGAGCCTGATTGCGGTGCATTCATCGAACAGTTGTTCAGATACTATTGCTGGACAATCAAACGTTACTTCTTTGTATATACGTTTGCCTTTGTAGGTTGTGTTTTTTAAAATCTGTCTTATTGTTGCATCACTCCACTTGACACTTGCTCCTAATTTCTTACTATTGGTATTTTTGAATGATATATTTTTATTACTATGTGTTTTGGCAAGTCTCGTTTTTATCCCCATTTGGTTAAGTGTATGAGCAATTGCCTGCGTTCCATTGCCTTGTTTATAAAGCTGGAAAATGTTTTCTACTACTACAGCCTCATCTGGGTTAATAACGAACATTTTATCAACGTTCATGTAGCCATATGCTTGATTTGCGCCTGAAACTTGACCTTCCTTGGTTACTTTTTGAAGTTTTCCAGATTTCATTCTGGATTTCATTTGAAGTACTTCCTGACCTGAGAATTCCATAAGGACCTGCAAGACTATATTTACTATGTAATTTCTTTGTCCATTTTCGTCAATTGTTTTCTGATTTATGGATTGAATGTAAATTGGTACACCTAATTCGGAGACTCTATCGATAAATAATCTAGTACTTTGTGGGTCTCTTCCAATTCTGGAAATTTCCTGAACATAAAGGCACTTGTATAAATGTGGTTCGCTTTCAATTTTATTTAGTAGTTTAGTCAACTGTGGTCGGTCCGAAGTTTTTTTAAAGCCTGATATGTTTTCAGCGTAGTAGTCTATTTGGTCAAGGTTGTAACCTTGTGCAATTATTACTGCTTCTAAGTCACTAATTTGACGGTCAAATTGTTGATGTTCAAGGGTTGATACTCTAGCATATAAGCAAACTCTTTCCATAATTTTTTAGGGTTTATAATGACAAATGTATTCCAACAAGTTTACATTTGCAAAAGAGGCAGCCATAGTGGCAGGCTTGGATGTTTACGGTGTTACGAATCTTAAAGAAGTTATTGATTTTTTTGCTGGAAAAGGCACACTTACTCCAACCGTAATTGATACACGAGCAGAATTCTATAAAACCCTAGATTTCCCTGAATTTGATTTTTCTGATGTTCGTGGTCAGGAAAGTATAAAACGTTGTATGGAAATCGCAGCTGCGGGCGGTCATAACATAATTTTAATCGGTCCGCCGGGAGCAGGAAAAACAATGCTTGCCAAAAGAGTTCCTAGTATTCTGCCTCCCATGACTTTGCGCGAAGCTTTGGAAACCACTAAAATTCACAGCGTAGCCGGAAAACTAAAAGAAGTTGGTTTGATGAATCAAAGGCCGTTTAGAAGTCCGCATCATACCATTTCGAATGTTGCTTTGGTTGGCGGCGGCAGTTATCCGCAGCCAGGAGAAATCTCGATGGCGCATAATGGTGTTTTGTTTTTGGATGAATTGCCAGAATTTAAAAGAGATGTTTTAGAAGTAATGCGTCAGCCCTTAGAAGATCGTGAAGTGACCATTTCGCGTGCCAAATTTACGATTACTTATCCGTCCTCTTTTATGTTGGTGGCAAGTATGAACCCAAGTCCGAGTGGATTTTTTAATGATCCAAGCGCTCCCAATACGTCGTCTCCTCACGAAATGCAGCGTTATATGAGTAAAATCTCTGGCCCGCTTTTGGATCGAATTGATATTCATATTGAAGTGACGCCGGTTCCGTTTGAAAAATTAGCTGACGAAAGAAAAGCAGAAAGCAGCGTCGAAATCCGTAAACGTGTTACGGCTGCGCGTGAAATTCAAACCAAAAGATTTGAAAATACAGAAAATGTGCATTACAATGCACAGATGAGCAGTAAATTAATTCGTGAGTTTTGTGTTCTGGACGAACCTTCAAAAGAATTATTAAAAACCGCAATGGAACGATTAAATCTTTCTGCAAGAGCTTACGATAGAATTTTGAATAATAAACTTTTTTGTATATAGCAGATATGTATTTATTAATTAATTGATATTGAGTTTTTTAAATTTATATTAATAAAGAATTGATGGTGTATTGAAAAAAGAAAGATGTGTACATAAATACACACCTTGTAAAAAATAAACTAACTAGCTTTTTGCTTAAACCCTAGGTTTGTAGTTAACAATAAATGATGGGTTATTTGTATGTAAATTATTATTTTTGCTCTCTTTGAGATAGTAATCTACACCTTGCAATGTTTTTGTTAAGTGATTTGTCATTAAATCCATTAAAAGCGTTGAAGGATTGGAAGTGTCTAGTTTTCCAAAGATTTCTTGGATTTCTAATGTGTTAGATAGATTCAGAAAAATTCTCCCTGCATCATCGTAAAAATTTACTTCGAACATATTGATATTTTTATAATTAGTTAAGGTAAATATATTTCATTTAATCATTTCAATAATAAAAATTAACAATAATTAATCTTGTTAAAATGTTGTTTTTAGTTTTAATCAATACTAATAAACTCATTTGTATATAGTTCATTATTTATCTTTCAAAGTTTCTTTTATTTTTGGTGTCTTTGTTTAATTAGAAAATGCTTTCTGTGCAGATTATCAATGAGTTAATTGATTATGTGACTTATATTTTTTAAATTCACGTTATTGATATATTTGAATTTAAAGGGATGGGAAAACTTATAATTTATGATCGGGACTTTAAGCTGTATGCACTTAAATTGGCACAAGAAAAAAAACGTTTTAGAGTTGCCAAAGAGCTTGGTATAGCTATTTGTAACATCTATAAATGGAGTTATGAGTTTCAAAAATATGGAGATGACAGTTTCTGTGGAGGTGGATGCTTCAAAAACATCGAAGAAAAGAGTTTTTCTCAACATACAAGAATTCTTAAGCAAAAGCTTAAAGATACAGAACTTGAACTTGAGATTTTTAAAAAAGCAAGGAGTTATGTACTTGAAGGGAAACCGAGGATTTTTTATTTTATTCACGAGAATTTAGATAAATACCGGCTCTATAGAATGTGTAATGTTCTAGGTACATCTCAGCTTGCATATTATAAATGGAGAGACAAATTATTGTCCCCAAGCCAAATGCGAAAAAGTTTTATAAAACAGGAAATAACTTCAATATTTTATCAGTATAAAGAAATGTATGGTAATGCAAGAATCTCAGCAGAATTAAATAGTAGAGGGATTAAGTTGTCAATTTCTCAAGTTGGTTATTATATGAGAAAAATAGGTCTTATAAGTAAGCGTAGCGTACAGTACAAAATTAAATCTTCTTCTCCATTTATTCCTTATAATCCTTGTGTTTTTCCAAATCTTCTAAATTCTGGTCTTAAAGTTGAAAAAATATCTCAGGTTTGGGCTTCAGGCATAGCGAGTTTAGAAACAAATGAAAAGCTTTTATTTCTAACAATTGTAATAGATGTATTTGATAGAAAAATTATTGGGTGGAGTCTCAGTGAAGGATTGACAACAAAAGAAACTTCATTGGCTTCGTGGGAAATGGCGGTTCATACTAGAAAAACTAAGAAGGGATTAATATTTCATTCTAATCGATCGCCTCAGTACGCTAATAATTCGTTCACTAGAAAAATAAATTCTTATAAAAATGTTAGACAAAGTATGAGCCGAACAGGGAATCGCTTAGATAATTCTTTGGTTAAAAGTTTTTTTACTTCACTTAAATCTGAATTATCCAATCTTAATGTGAGTTTAACCAAAGATCAAATAGAGAAACAATTAATAAGATATATCGAAAGTAGACATTAATAGGAGTGCAAAATTGTAAATTATTAAACGTAATACGATGAAAAAATATGAACGTGCTTTCAAAGAAAATGCAGTAAAATTAAGTTATGAGAGAGGCGAGGGGCAAATTTTAAAAATTGAAAGAGAGTTAGGAATAACTCCATCTTGTTTGAATCGCTGGCGACAAGACTTTGAAAAATTTGGAGAAGGAAGCTTTTGTGGAACGGGCTATTTAAAATTAACTACTAAACAACGTGTGATTACTGACCTTGAAAAAAAAGTTAAAAATTCAGAACTTACTTTGGAAATTTTGAAAAGAGGGAATAAGCATGTCGCCCAAGGAAAAGTGGAGACTAAGGAATTTATAGAGAATAATAAACATAAATATTCAATTTTAAAAATGTGTCAAGCATTGGAGGTGTCTAGGACTACTTACTATAGAAGGAAAAAGCAAGAGCTTTCGAAGACTGAGTCTAGAATGATTTTCTTGAAAGAACAGGTAGTATCTATATTTTTTGAGTTTAAAAAGGTATGTGGAAGCACTAAAATTGCTAAGGAACTTGAAAGAAGAGGAGTTAAGATATCAGTAGGGCAGGTTACAAATTATATGAAAATGCTTGGTTTACGTAGCAAATCCAAAAGGAAATTTAAGACTACTACTGATTCATTTCACAATCATTTTATATCTCCTAATGTATTGAATAGAGAGTTTAATGTTAAAGAGCCATCTAAAGTATGGGTTTCGGATATTACTTATATACAGGCAAAAAGAGGTTTTATGTATCTTACTATTATTATGGATTTATTTGACAGGAAAATCATAGGCTGGAGTTTAAGCGATACGATGAGCACTAAGCAAACAACTTTAAAAGCATGGGCAATGGCAGTTGCCAATAGAAGAGTAACTAAAGGTTTGATCTTTCATTCTGATAGAGGCGTTCAATATGCTAATAAAATATTCGTCAATACATTAGATTCTTACAAATGTATTAAGCGTAGTATGAGTCGTAGACAAAATCATAATGACAATGCAGTTTCAGAGAGTTTTTTTAATTCGTTTAAAGCTGAGTTGATAAAAGGCAACAGTCTCCTTCCTAGAAAACAAATAAGATTAGATGTTTTTGAATATATTGAGAATTATTATAACACAAGTAGAAGGCATACATTCTTAAACTTTATGACGATTGATGAATTTAATAAAACTCATGATATGATCTAAAATTCAATTAACTTTCTTTTAATTGTTTTGTTAAAATAAGCGCATTTAAAGCGTTTTTTATTACCTAAACATCTTACGATGTCTTCGTGGTTGTTTTAAGCTTTAAAAGTGCTTTAAAATATCTTTTTTAGCAAATCACACACTGATTATCTTTCATGAAGTAAGGGGCTTTCTTAATTGATATTTTTCTTTACTTTTTTAAAAAATTATATATTCTTTATTTCCAGTAGTTTATCCTTTACTCCACTCAGGTGAAGGAAAAGCGGTTTTTTTATGCATGTCGATATTTAAAAAAGAGATGCCAAAGAATAACAGTTTAATTCTCGCTAAAAGTATTTCATAGAAATACTTATATAATTAAAAATTTTTTTCAATAGAAGTTGGTTAAGTCTTATTTAGTAAGGCTTGCCAACGAATATTTGAAATTAAGTATTGAAAAAAAATTTCAATACAAGTAAATAGAAAAATAACCCTTTAAAATTAAAAAAAAATGAAATTAATTAATCCCAAACAAGATTTTGAAATTAATCTGCCGAACATTTTATCATCAGATATTTTAAATAATTCCAATCAGAAAATGCTTTTGCTAGTGTTGCTCTCTAATCATATAAAGTTCAATAAAAGACATTACTCTTTTACATTGAGCGATGAATTATGTGCCGTCTTAAACGTTTCTAATCCCACATTTAGAAAAGAACGTGATAAGCTAGAATCGCTAAATCTGATCTTTATTAAAGTTGAGGTAGATGGTAAAAAGAAATTAGTTGAAAAAGCACAAAGAAAACATTGCAATCTTTATTATTATTTGAATTTTGAGAGGCTTCATCAACTGGGGTTTATAAAGATGGAGAGAGGTTTAAAAGATATTTTTAATATTGGTACTGTGATCGATCTTGCAAAGGCAAATAAACTAAATGAAGAGAAGGAATATAATATTATATCGTATAATATTCATGATGAAAGAAAAGGAAGAGGTATCAGACAGATTTTAACTGGTCAGGAGATAAAAAGGAAAGTGCGTATTGAGAATAACAATTTAAAATATGGAAATCCTATCGAGAGACAATTTGAATACTACGGATTGTACAAAGCGGGACAAGAATTTAAGCCTAGTTAAAGTGTTGTTTTTTAGTGTATTATATGATTTTTTAATTCATTCCAAAATAGTCCAAGTTAGAATACTATTTGACAAGTCCGTGTTTTAAGTTATATCTCAGTAAAAGTAGTTTTTTCATTTAGTATTAATATTTGAGTATAACATCCGTTTAAAAATATGAAAAGAAATTTGGTTTAGTTTTAAGCTGACTTTGTGCGTAAAATAATAATTAGTAAAGTTTGAGCTTTGCTTAATCAATCTGTCATATTGTAAAGTATTTCAATTTAACCAATTAATAATTGATTTGAAAAAAGGGAATGTGGAGCTGAAACTAAATTAATGTCAAATTTTAGAGAAGGCTCTATTCGAGAACTCGCATTATGAATTCTGAAAGAAATTTGCCATCCTTCATTTAAAGTAAGTAGTAGTGTTGTTTTAGAATTATCTTGATAAACAAATTCAATTATTCTGCTTGGTAATTTTAATTTTTGAATTGTATATTTTGGCTTTATTTTTTGAAATGGTAAATTCAATGTTCCGTGCAGGTTATATGCTTGAATTTCAACTTTTTTATTTCCTTTAATAACTTTGTAAAAATCTTGTCTTCCAATCAAATATTCAAGTAAGCGTTGAGCAATTATGCCTTGATTTTCTCTATCTAGACGTAACAATTCATTTTTAAAAGCATCCAAAATTGGGACATAAACAGATGTGTGGTAATCTCCCAATGTTTCCCATTTTTGTGTTGCTTTACTTGCAGTTCGTAATTTAGCTAAATTACTAAAAATTGGATTTATTTGATTAAAATAGTCAGCAGAACAAGAAACACCTAACCATTCTTTGCCAAAATCAATTTTGTTTGATAAACGAGGATGTTTTACTGCTCTATGGTTATTTTTTGCTGAAATTCCAATTTCCCATTTCTGTAAAGATCTAATAGCTAAAACATCACGAACATCTCCACTTTGTCCCATTTTGTCAGAAACTATTTCAAGTTGAAGAATGTCATTATTGTCAATTCCATTGGATAATCGTGGTTCAATATCTATTAAGAAATTAACGGCAAAACTTGCAACCAAACTATATTGACCTTGGTCTTTGTCATC
Organism: Flavobacterium artemisiae; assembly: GCF_042678225.1. Taxonomy (NCBI): domain Bacteria; kingdom Pseudomonadati; phylum Bacteroidota; class Flavobacteriia; order Flavobacteriales; family Flavobacteriaceae; genus Flavobacterium; species Flavobacterium artemisiae. The sequence goes on from NZ_JBHUDZ010000009.1 coordinate 157,214, forward strand.
AAAGCTTAAAAAACATTTTTTAGCAGTTTTAAATGGTTCGTTTTCAAGAACTGAAACTTTTGCAGAATTTTGAAGTCTTACTAAAAACTCATTTAATAATGCAAATTCAAAGGCTTTACCATTTATTGTTTGCGTTGATTGTTTTGTCATTATGCTGAAAGATTATTTATAAGTTCATTCATTTTCTCACGAACTAGTTCACCGCTATTTACTTTGGCAATATTTTCAAATGATTTGTTTGTTTTATTTTTCTTTTTATCCAAATCTTTAAATATTTTTTTTCCTAATTCTTTTGCCATTTCAACTGGAACAGCATTACCGATCATTTTATAGCCAGCATCAACTTTATTGTAATAAAAAACAAAATCATCAGGAAAAGTTTGAATTCGTGCACATTCACGCACGCTTAATCTTCTGTATAAGTGTTCCTTGCCCTTAACAAATTCACGAACATTTTGCTCAATTAAATTCATTTTTGGTGCTTGTGGATGAATTGGCGCTTGTCTTCCTCCTGCTTGAATTGTAAATGAAACCTCATTCCAAGAGCGAACTCTATTTCGTGACATAAACATTGAAGAAAAACCACCAATCATATACTCATGATTTTTCAATTTACAATCGTCACCGTTTGTATAATTTTTTTCTTTTGCAGGTAGAACATTATCTTTTAAATCAAGAATCACTTTGTCCAAAGTAATTTTTTTCTCAGGTGTTGTTGGTTTGGGAAATTCAAATTTCAACCCTAAATCTTTTCTATAACCAATAAAAAAAACTCTTTTTCTATCTTGTGGTACACCAAAATCTGCAACATTTAGCATTTGAAAAGATAAATCATATCCTATGTCTTCAAACATCTGTTTGATGTTACTCAGTGCTTCTTTATGAGTAGAAATCAGCATACCTGAAACATTTTCCGCAAGAAAAAATTTTGGTTTTTTGTCTGCAATTATTCTCATAAATTCATAGAAAAGTTGCCCTCTTTTATCTGTGATACCTCTTTTTGAGCCAGCTTCTGACCAACTTTGACAAGGTGGACCGCCAATGATACCATCACAATCAGGGACTTCATTAGATGGGATGTCAACAATACTTCGTCTATCTAGTTTAGTATGAGTATGATTTTTTTCATAAGTTTCCCAAATATCCTTGTCGTATTCATTTGCCCAAACTACATCAAAGCCAGCCTTTTGAAACCCCAAATCAAGACCACCTGCTCCTGCAAAGAATGATACTATTTTCATAATTTAATAACTTAAAATCCGTATAAAAGAAAAACAAACAAAATTACATTTTAAATATATGATATGTAATAGAAAGATGAAATTTAATAAATTTTATTTTGTTATAATTATCTTTCTGATAAATAAAGACATTGCAAGTAATTGTATCAACATTACACTATAGGTTAATGCTGATACGATTTTAATAGAATTTAGAACCTTTTTATTGAGTTTATGTTGTATTAAAAACAACTACTCTAAAAATGATACATTATTAATAAAATTATTTACCTTTACTTAAAATTAAAGATATAATGAAAACAGCAAAATATATAAGAGTAAGTACTATCGAACAAAATATTGATAGGCAATCAAACTCCAATCATAAAGAATACATTGATAAATGCAGTGGTTCAATTCCTTTTAACGAACGCCCAAGCGCAAAAAAATTGATAGCCGATATATCAAATGCAAAAGTCGAGAGATTAGTAGTTCATTCAATTGACAGATTAGGTAGAAATGCCTTTGATATTCAAACAACATTAAATACATTAAGTAACCTTAGGATAAATGTTTTCGTTGAAAATATTGGTTTGAATTCGATGATCGATGGTAAATCTAATTCTATCTTCAAAATGATAACAGATGTTTTAAGTAATGTTGCTGAAATGGAAAGAGCATCACTATTAGAAAGACAAAAAGAAGGTATTGTCATTGCAAAATCGAAAGGGGTTTATAAAGGACGACAATTAAACACTATTGAAACACCTCAGCAATTTTTGTCTAAATACAATCATTCACATTTAGAATTGATTAAAGACAAAAACTATTCAATTAGAAAACTTGCATTGATTACTAATCTATCAAATAACACAATTGTTAAGATCAGAAAGGTAATGAGCCAAGTTTAGAAAATTGAATAAACTAATTATTTCATACTTCATAAAGTGATGTATATATACAATAAAGCCACTCTTTGTAGAGTGGCTTTTTTTTCGCAAATGATTTTGTTAGAAATATTACTTTGATTGATCGTTAAAAAGTTTCTTGGTTTGTTTTTCTGTAAGATACATTCCTAGTGATACAACGTTATTTTTTGAAATTGCGATATATAACGATTTAGTCCCCATCGATTTTTTAAAATTAGCATGTATCGCTGTTCCCTCTTTGGTCTGAAAAATAAATCCTTCCTTCTCTTCATATTCGTTTTTGCTAAAGCGATTTTTAACTTCGCCATAAAAAGAATCAATCTCTTCAGGTGTCAATATAAATCGAGCTTGAACATCTAAAATTTTATATTTCGCATCTTGAAATGTAAAAGAAGTGAAGCTGTCATACCAATTGGCTTCAATTAGAGTAGCGCCCATAATTGATGCTTTTGTTGTCATTTTTGGTTGTAAAGTTTTATTATCAATGATTTGTGCATTAATCAATGAAGAAGATAAAAGTGTGATTAATAGTAGTAATAATTTTTTCATTTTGTTGATTATTAATTATTTATATTAGGATTTTATAGGATTGATATTTGATCTAGAGAAATGTTGACATATATGTTTACCTGAGGGATAAATATATAAACTATTATTGACAATTATGTCAAAAGGCTCAGTAAATATCAATCTTTACGTTAAACAATTCGGAATCAACTTGAAGAAGATTCGAGAATCAAAAAACATGACCCAGCTGGATTTGGCAACCGCAATGAATGAATTAAGTACTGATCCATTAATAGATAAGACAACTATTTCTAGAATTGAGAATGGACGTACTAACATAACTCTCACTACATCAGTTAAAATTTCTTTAGCACTTGGGATAGATTTGAAGGTACTCTATGAATTTAATTTATAAATTTAGACTTAATTTTAGCTACTCAGATAAGTTTCTTAAATAATCATCAATCATCATTTCCAGTTCATCATGTGGAATCGGATGCCTCGATGGTAGCTTCTCATTGAGATATCTCTCATTTTTGGGTTTTCTAGCTTCCCAGCCAAGTTTAATTGGATTGGGTTTGTCGAGATAATATGTTGACCAATTCCAAATATTAATTGAAACGTAATCCTTATCGATAATGACTTCAGTTATAATATCTTTAATCTCATTTTTAAATAATTCCAAGTCCTCGCTAAAATGATTGATTTCTGTTTCCAATGCATTTTCAGACGTTCTAATCACTTCATTAAGTTTATTGTTTTTGACGTGGTATTCTTGTAGTTCTTTGTCTATTTCGGTTCTAATATCATTGTGTTCATCCTTGGTGTATTGTGAATCTAGATAGAGATCTCTTAATCTTTTTCTTCTTTTCTCAATTTTTTCAATTTCTTTTGCATTTGCTTCAATTTGAGCTCTAAAGGACTGTATTTGTAATTTAAAGTTTTCACGAGCTTTCTCATCTTTTGTTTCCTGCGCATGTCTGTCAACAATCCTACGTATCATTCTAAATAGCCAAGGTCTATTTATGGAATTTTTACAATTATCATCCTTACATACAAAAGAATCGATTCGTCCTTGAGGAATAACTTTCTGATGCATTACTGCTCCACATACACAATTGATTTTCCCTTGTATAATATTGGTGTTTACATTAGTTCTACTCCCAAATTTACTTCTGTTATTAATAGAATTATTTGCCTCTTCCCATAAAACTTTTGGAACAATCGCAGGAACAGCTAACTCTAAATCTTTGTACTTTCTTTCTCCTTTGTGAAAGGGATTTCTAATTATTCCACTAAGTGTTCCTATCGCAATTTTTTTTCCAAATTCTGATTCAATCAGTGCTGAAATATTACGCATACCAAGGTCTTTTGATGCAAGCTCAAATATTCTTAAAATCATTGGGGCTTCATTCTCGTCAATCATTGGAGTTCCATCTTCAGCCTTTTTATATCCTATAATTTTTGCTCCGAATGCCAAATTCTTTCTAGCTCGTGACATTTTGCCTGAGCTTATTCTTGTGCCTAATAACCTTGTTTCACTGCTTGATATAACGCCTAGCATGGAGATCATCATTTCGGATGCTACAGAGCGTTGTCTGTTATCATCAAGAGTTGTTATGTTCAAGTCTTTTATATGAATATTGACTCCTTTTTGTATGTAATCTTCTACAACATTTTGAATGTCATTATTTTTTCTTCCGAGTCTAGAGAGTTCTAAGACTAAAATATCTCTAACATCTTCATTTGTTTCAAGATATCTTTTCATTTGATTAAATCCAATTCTTTCATCGGATTTTGTTTTTGAACCGCTAATCTTATCTTCAAAAATTTTTACTAAAGTGAAATTCTTTTTAATTGCGAATTCTTGAATATCTTCTTGTTGTCGTTCTAAAGATTGTTCTTGTGTGCTAACTCTAAGATATGCGACTGCTTTCAGCATGTGATGTGATTTTTTTTGGTGCAATAATAAAAAAAATAGAATGAACTATATGTTAAAAAGAATAATTAAAGTTTCCAGAACGATTGCCGATTTAGATAATGCTCCAAATATTATTTCATCACACATTGCAGAAGCTATCCAATATAGAAGTTTGGATCGCGAAGGCTGGCTAGGTTAAATTTATTAAAGTCCTGATTAAATTATTAATCAGGACTTTCTTTTAATTTTCAATTATTCTTGCTTGAAGAATTTCTTCTAAATCTTTTTTACTTTTTGTGCTTTCCGCTTTAAAACTAATTGTTACCATTAAAATTCCAAATAATAACATTCCAAAAGGGATAAAGATTGTAGCTTCTGTTTCAGGATCAAAACCATTAATGGCAAAATTGACTCCCGCTGCTATGCAAGCCAAAAAAACGCCGCTTAACCAAACAATCATAAAAACTTTGACAATATCTGTCAGCTTCAATTTAATTTTTATTTTCGATCCGTTTACAGCATCATGAATTTCACCATTAATTATTGGAAGAAATGAATTTCTATAATTAATAGCCCGTTTGATCTCAAATTGATTATTAAAAACTTTTCCAATATAAGGTTTTGAATAAGAATGTCTGTGGGCACCCAAACCAAAAGATTTTTCAGCTTCAATTTCGTTTTTAAGATGCTGAAGAAGTTCTTCTTTATTCAATTTGGAATGGTACAATAATTCTTCGAAGGGAAGTAGTTTTTTGAGCATATTAAATTATTTTGAATAATAGATTTAAAGTCTAAAATTGAAATGAAGATAGGTCAATTGTTCTATTTTTTATTTATTGGATAAAAGAATTTAAAAGAATTGGCTACAGCAGTATGCAAAATAGATCCGTGGTTTTCTTCAGGAAAGTAATAGAAATAAACTTTTATGTTTTTACTTTTTGAAAACTGTATTTTTTCGGCTAATAAATTCGCGTCAACTTCCATTACACGCGGAATTTCAGTTGGGGTTAATCCTTCTTTTCCAACAGCGATGTAAATCTCTGTTTTTTGGTTGAAATTCTCTTTCAAAATTTCAGAATCTAAATGAAGTATAGAGCCGTTATCCCACCAAATACTTGGACTTACAATAACATATTTATTAAAAAGTGAAGGTTTTTTAAGTAAGATTTCCGTTTCTAACAATCCTCCTAAAGATTGTCCGATAATGGTTTTAGATTCAGATGTTTTGTATTTTTTATCTATAAAAGGTTGTAATTCTTTTTCAATAAAAGCAATAAATTTATCGGAATGTCCTGTAGTCGGAAAACGACTTTTATCCTTTTCAATCGTTGTTGGAAAAGTAAAATCCCGCTTTCTGTCAACTGTAGCAATTCCCACAACGATCGATTTTGGAACTTGATTAATCCATTCAAAACTATTAAACTGAACCAAACCCGTGATATGAATAAAATCTTCGTCGGCAGAACCATCCAATAAATAAATAACAGGATATTTGGTACTTTCTGCTGGGTTATAACCTTCAGGAAGATAAATGTTTAGAATTCTGTTTTCTCCTAATTCTTTTGATTGAATTTCTTCTATAACGCCTAGTACAAAAGGTTTAGAAGTTTCAGTAGATTTCGTTTTGTTCTTTTGACTGAATAATAAAGTCGAAGTAAATAATAAAAAAGCCAGAGCAAAAAATTTATTCATGTAATTGTAGTAAAATTGATTTCTAGAAACGAAAATACGAATTTAATACAAGTTCACTTTTTTTGCGCTGACCTTTTTTTAGTGAAATAATTATTGTGCTTTTTCTTCAAAAATTTTATCCAAACCTTCCATCGCAATAGTGAATCCTTCTTTGAATCCCATTTGAATAATCATTTCCAAATCAGATAATTTCTCGTGTTTGATTTGAATATCAACAAATGTATTTCCGTTTTCCTCAGTAAAATTTACATTCCAATCCGAACGCGGAAATTCGGTATTGAGATTTCCTTCGCTGTCACTGAAAGCATCCAGATACTTAAAATTGGTTTTAGGCGTAATCGATTTAAAATCGGCAATTGCCCAATGTTCTTCGCCTTCTGGACCAAGCATGGCATACAATCTGCGTCCGCCTTCTTTAAAATCCATACTTTTTGTTTTAGATTTCCAAGGAGCAGGCGCCCACCATAAATCTAAAATTTCAGGTTCTGTCCAAGCTGACCAGACTGCCGAAAGAGCAGCATTAAATTCTCGCTTAACATGTACCGTACTCGTTTCTTTGTTTACGGTAAAATCCATTAAAAGATTATTTTTCATATTCTTGAGTTTTAAATTCGTTAGTAAATTTTATTTATTTTGATCTTCAAAAATTTTATCCAAACTTTTCATAGTGGCTGTAATTCCTTCTTTGAAGCCCATCTCGATTATTTTTTCTAATTCTTCAAGGCTGTCGCGTTTTATACTAATATCAACAACGGTTAAATCTCCTTGTTCCGAAAAGTGGAGATCCCAATAGGAACTCCCAAATTCTGAGTTCGGATTTCCATCAGCATCAGAAAATGTTGCCGAATATTTGAAGTTTGTTTTTGGTGAAATCGAACTATAATTAAAAATACTCCAGCGTTTTTGATCGTCAGGGCCAACCATTGCATAAAGTCTTTTACCGCCTTCTTTAAATTCCATTATTTTGGTTTCAGATTTAAACGGAGCCGGCGCCCACCATTGATCCAGAATTTCAGCTTCTGTCCAAGCAGACCAAACAAGAGATAATGAGGCGTCAAATTCGCGTTTAATGTGTACGGTTTTATTTTCCTTATCAACCGAAAAATTCATTAAAAGATTACTTTCCATTTTCTTTAGATTTTAAGTTTAGTAATACCTGATCGAGTTGGTCAAAACGCTTTTCCCAAATTTGTTTAAATTGTTCCAGCCAATGATCTATTTCTTTCATTTTATCAATTTTTAATTGGTAGTAAATTTCCCTTCCCATTTTTTTTTCTTCCAGTAAATCACATTCACTCAAAATTTTAATGTGTTTAGAAACCGCTTGTCTTGTAGTGTCAAATTTTTCGGCAATTGCATTTGGTGTCAATGCGCTTGACGAAATCAACACAAGAATTGCTCTTCGGGTCGGGTCGGCAATGGCCTGAAAAATATCTCGTTTCATTTTAAATTAATTAAATACGCAACCAATTAGTTGCAAATATAAAAATATTTTTTGATTTGCAAGAAGTTTAATTTATATAAATTTGAAAATGAGTTAATTACGTAATTATAAATACCGAATCCACCACTTTTGATTTTTTGTTTTATAGGCTCCAAACCATTGGCAAGGTTTGTAAAGAAGTAGTACCACAGAAATCCAAAGAATGTAAATAGTCCAAAGTGGTAAACCGCTTTCGACTCCTTTTGGTCTTCCGAAAGTTCCAGAAGCAAATTCGAACTGTTGCGCATCAAATCCTTGTAAAAACAGCATAAATAATGTAATCGTATGTATTACATAAAAATGAACAATAAAATAAAAAAGAGGTGTTCTGCCATAAACCATTATGTGGTTTTGTATTTTTTGACTGAATCGATCTGCAAACGCAAGAAGTAAAAACATAATTCCTAACGTTACCAGACAAAATAGAAGTGATGGCGGATATTTAGTAACATTTATAAAAGACATAAGCGTAAAAAGCGCCTCTTTTTGCGTTGACCATAAAGCGGAATCTCCGTAAATATTCACGAATCTTACAACTGAAAACAACAGCAAGGATCCTACTCCTAATCGAATAAAAAGTTGGTTTCTTTCTTCTTTAGATAACTGAAAATAACGGCCGAACGAAAACCCAACGAGCATGATTCCGAACCATGGAATAGGCGGGTAGCCCATAACAAAAACTTTTCCTGCGAAAAGTGGTATTGCGGTCGGATTAAAGAGCGGAGTCAGGATAGTTTTGAGAACAGATCCTTCTTGAAACGGAATAAGCGGTGTGAGATTATGGCAGAAAATAATTAGCAGACCGATAACACCGAGTTGTTTTGCTTTCAATTTTAAAAGTAGGGCTAAGAGAATAAACCCGAAACCAATGGCAGCAATAACCTCAAAAAGCAAAGTGTGAAAACCAATATCAAAGAATAATCCAAAATTGACAACGGTAAATTCTAAAAAGATTAACCAAAAACCTCTTTTAACTAAATAAGATTGGGTTTGGGCTGTATTATTTTTTCGTTGAAGAGAGAGATAAACAGAAGTTCCGGCTAGAAAAACGAAAATAGGCGCACACAAATGCGTAATCCATCTCGTAAGAAATACTGCTGGAGTTGTAGTCGTTAAATCTGTCGGATTTAAGTTTATAGAATCGACATGCATTAAATCCCGAACGTGATCTAAAGCCATAATAATCATTACAATTCCTCTTACTATATCAACTGAATTTTCTCTTTTCATTTGTCTAATGTATTAGAAATTAGTATTATGGTCTTAAAGATACTACATTATCTGAATCTATTTTAATTATAAAATTATTCTGTTTTGCTTTTAAACAAACCCATCCAAACTGTAGAAATTAATCCAATAAATAAAATTAAGATAAAGACAGAAATGAAATCACCCTGAGTGAAATTTTGGAATGGAAATATTAAATCGTACAATCCATAAAATGAAAGCAGCAACATGATTGTTACTAAAATCAACAAAAAAAGCCGAACAATACTGATTTGATTTTGTAGAAACAACGTCAATAAAAAAGCGGTTACAATATTATATCCTATAAAAATATAATCGGTAATTTCAAAAGGAGTATTGTGGCCTGCAAATCCAGCCATGAATTTAGCAATAAAAAAAAGTGGTATTGCCAAAATCAATAGGAATCGATAAACTATAAAACTATACCTAAAAAGTTTTATCATAAAATAAATAATTTACCTAAACCTATTTCTAACAATAATATTTTTCAATTTAGCTTTTAAGTCTTCACCTGTATCATAAACCATTTGCTCATTGTTAGGAAAAGCTACGGCACGTTTGCCAAAATAATTCCAATAACTTTGATCGCAGGCATTTTTGTCACCCCTGTAAGTAGAGTAAATATTTTCAAAAACATATTCGCTGCTTACTGGAAATGTCTGCATTAACTGATTGCTTTTTAGATCAATATAATCCACTTTTGCAGTAACCAAGCAAGATTTAAATTGTCTGAATTCATAAATATTAGCGCGGATGGTTATAAGATTATCCACTTTTATCACATTACCTGCACTGTCTTTTACAGGTTTTCCTTTGCTGTCCAGAAGCGTTTTTTCTCCGTCTTTAACTTGTTTTTCTTTTATAAACTCTTTCTCCTTAATTTGTTCTGGAGAAATGGCAATGTCTCTAAAATTGATTACCAAACCATAATCATAAACTACATTTTTTTGCTTCAAGCTGTGGTAAACCGTCCATTTATCATCCAATCCGTAAGTGCTGATGTCGAGTAAATCATTCTGCAGTTGTTTCGGAATAATCATTTGTGTTTCGTTTGTTGCATACACGTTTACAAAATCAGTTCCTTTAAACAGCGCATCGTCCATCAGTTTTTTAGCATTCTTATAATTTGGATTAATGCTTTCCAAATAAGCCAAATCATCATAAGCTTTTCTAAAATCAAGTTTATTTTTTGATTTTAAAAGAACCTGAGCATTATCGTATAAATATTTGGACAAATCATTTTTACTGCTAATTATACGATCTGTATAATTATCAAATGGGAAAGAAGCATTTTTACCCAGCTTCAACAACGGAAGCGGTAATAATGGCCTGATTTTTTCCTGACGATTATTCAGCTGTATATAAGTATTATAAATACGCTCATAATTAACCGGATTTTTTTCTTTTTCTAATAATTCAAGATTCCTTAAATCGCGGTCTTTAGCTTTTGCAAAAGCTTCTTCAAGCAAGTACACATAATCTTGTTTTCCTTTAGAATCTTTTTTGGTTTTAAGTCCTTCTACAGCGCGGTTTATAGCACCATCATAATCGCCGTCGCTTAATAATGACTGAGTGGTTTTTACACCGCAGGAAACGGCTAGAAAAAGTATAGAGAAGAATAAAGTAATTTTTTGCATAGTATTCTTTTTGAAGGTGTAAATATATCTTTTTTAACTTTCAACAACTATGCCTTTTTTCAATTTATTTAAGGAGCACAAACATCCATTTTCAAACAACTTTTAGTCTCGTTTTATCTCTTCTCTCGATTGTCATCGGGATTTGAAGATATGTTTCGTTTTATTAGAAATATTGGTTTAAACTAATTGTTTGACAAATTGCTTTGTTTGTGCTCAAATCATTTTAATAATTCGACTTTGACCTATTTAAGATACTTTAAATACTTCTCCGCCATTTTTTATATAGTCTATTGTTTTGCCGAGATTTTCCATTTTCTCATCGTCATCCATTTCGGTAATTTCATCAACTAATTCGTCTCTTTCCATATTTTGTTCGATACCTCCATTTTTATCTGAAACGGAATTAAATGAAAAAACATCTGTCACGGTAATTTCTTTCTCAGATGCAATACAATGGCCATAATCTAAAATTGTTTTAGTTACGATATTACCGCCAACATTTAAAACATAGTCACAAAGAGAATCTCCTAAAATTACATTTTTGGCATTTAGATCGCCTGTTATGTACATGCTCGATAACGTAATTAAATTTTTGCAGTTTACATTTCCTAAAACTATAAGCAGCGACGAATCTACCTTTTCACAATCTTCGATTACGTCAGTAACATTTAGATTTCCGTTTACAATAACAATGTCATTACCGACTGCCAGATTATCTAAATTAGTTTCTCCTGAATACAATACAATTTTTCCTGCTACTTCATAGAAAGCGCTTAATTCGTCAACAATTTCTTCTTTAAAAATTGAATTGTTTTCGTTTATCAATAAGACAGCATCGTCTAAACTAACTTCTTTAAAATTCTTCATTTTGTAATTTATTTTTTGTGGTATTTATAATGAATATATCTTTTTTAATTTTATCGATAATCAATTATTTTAATTGTATATTTTTTAGATGTTGTGTTTCCGCACAAATCGCCAGTTCCATCTTCATTGTAGGTGTGTGGACTAACGCTTATTGAAATAGTAAATTCGTAAGTACCGTCTCTGATAGGAGTTCCTTTAAAATTTATTGTATTATTGTTGACAACACTGTAATTAAAACCTGGAGGCAGCTTGCCTTCGATTGAAATAGAAGAAATATAATAGTCATTTGTGTTTCCGCGAATCATTTCAAAATTCACATTATCTTCATATGGTACATCATAAACACCAGTTCTTAGTTCTTTAGAAATCAATTCTGGTCTAATTCTATCAATGCAGTCAGATATCGTTTCACAGCTTGTCGTTATAAATATTAAAAGGAGTAAAATGATAATTTTAGATAATTGGTATTTTTTCTTCATTTTATGTTTGGGGGGTTTAGTTTGGATATTCAATAGTTTGTTGATGTTCTTTTCCTCGCTATTCTAAATCTTCTTCTACCTTAGAATATTCTGAAGTAAAAACATCTGTTATCTGATCGCTGTATTTGGCTACCCAATCTTTATAATAATATTGAACGTGCAAAACGTTATTGCGAAGCGTGATTTTTGAAAATGGTTTGCCAATTTGTGGAACCTCTTTTAAACCAAAAGTTTCACTAGTCCCATTGTCAAATTTACAATCCATTTCATTAGACCAAATCATTTCAAATTCAGTATCACTTATTTTACGGATGGGATAAAAATAAACGCATTGGCCGTGATATTCAAAAGCCAAAGAAGTATCACCAATATTAAGAGAAACCATGCCGTTTTGCCATTTTCCTGTAAAATCATTACTTTGCTGAAAACTACTCACGTAACCATTATAGTCAAAACCTTGCATGTAGGATATTTTCCAAACATCATTTTCTTTCACAGCTTTTATACTATACACATCATCAGGGCCAAATCCCCAATCATAACTAGCTTTATTGTTATTAATCTCAAGATCTTTAATTTTTGTTTTAGTCAAAAAATCATTTGGAAAATCTTGGCAGTTGCACCACGGACTTGCTCCAAAACCAAATGGAGGAAGCTCGCCGACATTCCATTTCAAAGTTCCGTTTTTAAATTCGCTATCAATTTTTAAAGCAATTTTATCGTAGTTTGCAATAAAATCCTTTGAAAATAAATTGGTGTTTTTCAGTTCTTTCAACCTTTTTTTATGAAGAGCCATATCAATTTCCGAATAAGCACTTTCTGTACTCTTATTTTCCAAAGGATTAAAATCGCCTTCTGAATCTTTTTCTGCCCATTGTAAAAGCTTTTTTGTTAATTCTACTAAGGCGATACTATCATTTTTAAAAGTAATATTGGTGGTATCTACATCGGTTTTATTTTCTTTTTTCTGAGAATCGATGTCTTTCTTACAGCTCAAAAACAATACTAACAGGGGAAATAATAAAATTAGTTTCTTCATTTTAAAAGAAAGAGAATTTAGGTTGAATGCTTTTATTTATTTTTTTATTAAAAATTAATTTGGATTAATCGATTTGCATACCGCTTTCTTCATCAAATTGTTTTCTTTCTTCTTCGCTCATTTGGTCTCTCAAAACTCGGATGGTGTAGCCTCCAAACAATTTTCCGTTTTCCAGATACATCCAATCGCTAATTTTAGAAGGATCAATAACTACTTTATCTCCCGATTTATATTCTGTAACGTATTCAGGATCGTTGTTCAAAATTCCAGAATATTTTCCGTCTTTAAATTCGATATTTCCAACCCACATATGTTCATTTCCGTCTGAATACGGGAATTTAACCTTTAATGCCTGAGCTTCAGCTTTTGGATTCGATAATCCTTTGTTGAAATCTGCCAAAGTTTGATTGGCTTTTTCAATTGCCGCATTCATGTCCTTATCTTCGTTGGTTAGAGAATAAATTGTCGGCTGATTTTCTCTTTCAATCTTGTTAGATTCCTTGCAGCTTAATAGAGAAATGGTAATTAGAAATAGTACAAATTTTGATTTCATATTTTTAATTTGTTTAATGATTTAGTAATTTTTTAAGCAGGACAATTTGCCCTAAATGATAATAACTATGTTCGATCATAGCATCTATATTTCGTCTGTAAGAACCGTATTTTTCATCTACAAAACCTTGATCTAGTTTTTCATTGGGCATTTGTTCAATTTGAAAAGCAAATTCTTCAGAATCATTCCAAAATTTATTTAGAAAACTGTCCCATTCTTGCTGCGATTCAATAGGAGGAAAGTCAAAACTGAATGTATCTTTTATGTCAAGCGTTCCGCCTTTAAAAACTTGATTAATTCCTTTAATGTAATAATGAATATGCTGTGCAAGAACTGCAATTGTGTTTAGATTTTGAAGAGGTTTTACGGCAGTTTTCCAATCCATATTTTCGAGTTGATCTTTGTAATTGGTATTGGCAACCCAAGTTCCGTTAAGGATAATTTCTCTAAAACGATTTGCAATTTCTACAGTACTTTTCATATTCAAAATAATTTAAAAGTTAGGTATTCAGAGATTTATTCCTGCTGAATCCAATTGTATTTTCCGTTGTTGAGGTAAATAATACCGCCGCCACAACTTTCTTCTGCGTGAATAAAAATTCCGTCGTTTAAGAGTTTAATTTTGTCTTCTTCTTTAACTTCTTCCTCGCCGATAATTTCGCCATCTTCGTTCACATTATTGTAGTAAATTTCATTTTTTGGCGCTTTTTCGAATATTCCTGCCCAATCGATTTCATCAAAACCTTGTCCGACTATATCTTTTCCCATTCCGAGATAATCGGTTCTTTTTTTGTTTCCAAAAATAATTCGCAAACCGCTTTTATTGCTTTTTATACCTCGAACAATTTCAACGGTCTCGTTTAATCCGTCGCCGTCAAGGTCGCAGAGAATTTTGTTTGTTTGGTGTTTTTTAGAAATTACAATCGTATCTTCTTCTTGTATTTCAGTTTGTTTTAAAGAAATTGGAGTGCTGTCTTTTAGAACTTTAGGCGTTTCGATTTCGGTTTTTGTCTCTTTTTTGCAAGAAACGGCTAGTAAAGATAAGAGGAGTAAAATTTTAAGTTTCATATTTAATTATTAGGCATAGAATAATTCAGAATGCTAATATAAAAAAATACGTACAATTTATCCCATAAGATTTTTGTTTTCGTTCAATTTTGAAAATTCAAAACACGGCTTCGAATTTTCAAAAAGATGTAAAGTTCAAAATCATTTTATTTGAATAATCTTAGAATGGAATAGTAAAATGTATATTCGGAATGAGTTGTATAATTGATCAATAATCCGATAGAAAACGAAATCACATTGCAGATTAAAGAAACTAAAAAAGCTTTTTTGTAATCTATTTTTAATAATTTATAAATAAGAAAAGATTCTATCACAATCGCAAAGCTCTCGCTTACTATAAGATACGGAATTCGATGATGAATAAAAACTGGAAAAACAAACCATACGTAGGGTAAAGTGAAAAGTGATGCCGAAATTCCTGTTACCAGTAAAAGTATATTTCGAATTTTTAAATTTCGGTATATTGTTTTGAAAAAAAGAAACAGAATAAGAGTTTCAATACCTATAGTTATTAATAGCGCTTCTAGAAAATTTATTATTTCGTCATACGGATAAATTCCATCGTTGTAACTTATGTATTTTTTTACCAGTGCATGCGGATATTTCTTTAATTGCGAAGGAGTTCCGTCGCTAAATCGGATCAGTTCCCTGTATTTATAAAGTACTATTTCCTTGTCATTAATTTCTAATATTTTATAAAAAGCATCAATTGATGAAATAGCTAAGTTATCTGTTATGTGCTTCTCCCGCTCTGGATAAATGGAAGCAAAAAGTACATTTTTATCATTTAGCCAATCTATCGAGCCTTTCGATTCGAGATAGTCTTCTCGTACAGCTAATATGCCTCCTCTTCCTATATATTCGTCTGGATGTACATAGGTACAAATTAATTTTTTGTCTACCCAACGTTCTCTAAAACAAGAGAAAATAGCAAAATCAGGAAAATCTCGTGTATTTGTTATTTTAACACAAACAGGAACTCTGTGTGTATTTGCTGGCACCACGTCACCATATGACAGCTGAAATAGAAACAAAAAAGGAATAACAAGTAAAAGTTTTTTCATAGTATATTTTTTTGGGAAAATATTATCTAATCGTAATCCAGTCTGCTTTCGCGGTAGTTCTTTTTGGTGAGGCAGGTATTTGTGTTTCAGTATATTCACCAATCCTGTTGTCTTCATTAGTCATAAAAACAAAGTCAAAGTTGTTTTTTTTGTCGTGCAGATCTTCCCAGTCCATCATCAAATTAAGGTTGACTTTAATGCCAGGATATTTTTTTTGGATTTCTTGTACAGAAGATTTCGGATTTAATCCGTTAGCGGTCTTTAATTTTTTGCTTAAAACTGCAATTGCTAGAATTTCATCAGAATCCATTTTGGGAATAAGTGCGAGAATGAATTCACTTCAAAAGAATACAAATAGGCTTTTCCGCCACCGTCAAATCCAAAATCGTAAGCTTCTGCTTCACTTTTATTGAGATTCTTTAAGAAATTTTCTGCTTCATGAATCGTCATTCCGATTTTAATTGGACCTACTTTCGCTTTCTCAATTCTAAATTTTTCAAAATCAAATTCTGCAGTTTTTTCGTTTAAAGCAATTGCTTTTTGAGGCGCAGTTTCTTGTGCTTTATTTGACTTTTCTACGATTTTTTGTTCTGTTTTATTTTGACAAGCAAACAGCATAAACAACACTATAAGCGAATAAAATTTTATTTTCATGATTTTCTGATTTTGATCTGATATACAATTTCCCACAGAATAATCGAGCAGAGTGCATTTGTAAAGATTGCAGTTTGGACATTTTCGCTAAATGTTGTAAACAAAAGCATTGATCCTGCTTTTATAGCTAAAAATACACTTAAAAATGCGATTAGGAATGAACAAATACTATTTAATAATAATGTCCATTTCAAAACAAAACAAGAATAAATAATATTTAAGAATACATATCCAAAACTTACGGTAATATAGAAATCACTATTTAATCTATCAGAAAGTTCAAATAAAAAGGAAGCAACAAAAAAATACACTACAAGCATTGTCAAATAAATGAAGATTCTAGCTTTTAATGTCATTTTTGCTTTTTTTCTTTTATTAAAATTTCAAAATTTACGTGATTTTCTTTTTTATCTGATATACGATTTCCCATAAGATAATCGAGAAAAGCGCATTAGCAAATATCGCCGTTTTAACCAGATACGGATCATATTTTACAAGTAAATGTAAATTGGCAAATTGCAGCGCAAGAAATAATGCCAAAGCAGCAATGCCAATCGAGGAGACGATATTTAAAATCGGTTTCCATTTTAAGCCTAAAAAGGCATAAATAAGATTTAAAACCGCAAAACCACAGCCCAAAGTTCTATAAGGTTCTGTCTTTAAGGTTTCGCCCAGCGAAAGTAAATATTGTGTTGAGGTAAGGTATATAAAGAACAGAACAGAATAAATCAGAATTCGTATTTGTGGTTTCATTTTTTAAGTTTTTTAATTTCGAAATTACGAATTAAAAATGAAGATTGGATTAGGATTTACAGCTAAAGCTTTTCCGATTGTCATCGTTTTAATTTAATACGTTCTAATGCAGTTTTTAATTAGCCGTGTAATAAAAGTAATTTTCATTTATTTTTTCGGATTTCATAATTCTAAAAAGAAAATTATCAGTTTCCATATTTCCTTTTGAATTAAAGTAAAAACCATAAGAATTATCTGTTAAGCCATCGGCTAAATAGAAAATGCCTTTTGTTGTTTTATATGCAGCGTAGATTTCTAACTCTTTGATAAGTTCCAAAATTCTGATTTGCTCTTTTGAAAACTTCTCTTTTAGATTTGATTCTACCATACTAGAAATTGGAAAAGGGGAGTCTTTTGGGATCTTATATTTCCAATAAGTGTCTTTATCTTGATACAAATTATCTGCTTTTTGAATATCATTATAAGAAACAAAAACAACATTTTTACTTCCAGAAATAAGTTTGGAAAGCTGATCAAACTTTTTCAAATTTTCATTAAGGTAATTTTGTAAATGAGATTTACTGTCGATTCCTTTTTGAATAAAATCATTAGGCATTTTTCTTGAAGCTGCTTCAGAAACATTGTACATATGACAAAATATTCCGAAGAAAAAGTTAGGAACTTCGCTGACTCCATGAACGGTGTCTAAGCACCAGACTTTTTCTCTTTCTAATGGTCTGACATCCCATTTAGAAAAAGGTTTACTGTACATCAGAAAAGTTTCTAATGATATAGAGTCTTTCTGCGTAATATCCATTAAAAATGATAATATATCTTGATCGTATTTTTTTTCTTTTTCAGGAAAATTCTGAGCAGAACAAATTACAACAAAAGTCAATAAAATAAAGGATAGAATTTTTTTCAGCATAAAAGACAGTACTATATGGTTGTTTTATTTTAAGAGCTGCAGTATTGTAACTTACGGCAAAAGTGCTTCAATTTTAGCTTCCGATTTTTCTCTTAAAGGACTGTCAGCCTTTAAACTCCAAATAATCAGGAATTTTCCTTTTACAAAATATTCTTCTGGATGTTCATCGGTTGGTTCGCCCGCTTTTCCCCACAATAAACCTTGTAGAAATCGGTCGCCTTTAAAAACGTGTTCAAATTCAAAATACATAATAGAACCGCGATCTGCTTTGCTTTTAAAGCTTTGAATTGCTTTACTTTTTACAGTTCCAACAATATTACTGTACGTTTCGATGTCATTATAAAAAGTACAGGCTTGAGGTGTAATGCAGAGATTACCGTCGCTTACCATATAACCGCCTTTCGGAATTTCTTTTGGTTTTAGTTTTAAATCAGCGATGGTTTGGCTGAATAAATTGGTTGTAAATAGTAGGAGTAGAGTTGATAGGGTAATTGTAAATTTCATTTGTTTTAGGATTGATTTGGGATGCTAAAATAGGGTTTTATTTCTCAAATGTCCTATAATTCTTTTGCCAATACCTTTCTATAAAACTCCATTTGTCTTCATTTTTAGGAATATTTTTGAGATAAGGAAGCTCTTGAATCAATTTCATCGTTTTTGAGCTAGTTATTTTATAAATAGATATTGATTGAGGATTTTTTTCGACCTCAAAGTCACAGCCGTGTCCTAAAATGTAACCGTAATTTATTAGCCTAAAGTTTTCAATTTTGCTTAAATGACTTTCCCAGTTTAAGTCAGAGCAACCTGCTTTATTGTATGAATAATAAAACGGAGCTCCTTTAATTTTTTGTATATTAAGGTCACAGTCCTCAATAAGAATGAATTTTTGAAGTTCTTTGTTATACAAGTAATTATCACATTGATTTGGAATATTGCTAATAGCATAAACACGAATATCAGCATATCCATCTTCATTAATATCTAAATATTCGGCATCAAAATAGTAATCGGTGGGTTTTATGATCGTATCACCTTTAATAGATGTAAGACAATAAAAAGATTTATTTCTTGATTTTTGAATGTAATAATGCTTATTAATGGTTAAAGTATCTGTGAGGAAAACATCTGAATCTAATTGCTGATTTTCTTTTTTAATTTCAGTATTGTCTTTTTTGTTACTAAAACTAGGCTTGTTATTTGAATTGGAATTACAAGCAGTAAAGAAGATAAATAAAGCAATAAGTAATAGTTTCTTCATAGAAATCTTGTGTTATTAGATTAAGCATTTTACAAAAAAAGCACAAAACCGAAGAAGAATTGTGCTTTCATAAAATTTATATTTATTGAGAAATTATTTTCCGTTTAATAATTTTTCTAAGTATTCGTTTTTGTCTTTTTCAGCCTGAACCAAACGTTCGTAAAGTTCTACAACTTTATCAAGTGGATTGAAAGTACAAGAATTGTTCGTATTTCCACTTCCTTGAGCTCCGTTATTTGCACTATTATCGTAAAAGTTATTAAAGAAATTAAAAACAGACTCTTCTGAAAAATTTTCAATTGCTTCAATTGTAACTCCAAGTGCTTTTGCAATTTGTATAAGTTTTTCTTGTTCAATCGTTTCGCTCGCTTCCCAATTAGAAACAGATTGCTGGCTTACGCCAATTGCAATCGCAAGCGCTTCCTGCTTCATACCTTTAAGCTCTCTAATTCGACTGATATTTCTACCGATATGTCTTGGTTTTGTTGTTGTGCTCATATTTCAAAGGTATTTAAATTTTTCTGAAACAAAAATATGATTTTTCTTATTTAAATAAGTGCGAAGTTTAACTTTATTAGAATCGCTAGCGCGGATTTGTAATCCGTATACACAAATAAAATTAATGAAGAAGAATACGCGCTATCGGGATGTTTAGATTTTTGTTATTGAAATTTTATTTTCTTCTTTTCTTACGAACATCATGTTTATCGTTAGCTTCGGCTTGATCGGATATTGTTATTTCCTTTAAACATTCTTGATAAATGTCTTCTCTCCATTTTTCGAAAAGTTCGATTAGAGCAAAAAATAATTCTTCGGATGGGTTTTCAGGGTGCGGTTTTTTTAACAAATTTCCTATTGTGATGTTGTGCGATTTACCTAAGTGATTAATAACATAATCTTCCGAGCCTTGGTCCTCCATAAATATATCAGAATAATAATGCTTTAATTCTAAAAGATCAAGTTTTTGTATTTCTAAAACTATGTTTTTAATTTGAGAAGGTATTTCGCATTCAAATTGTTTTTCAAATTTTTCCATTTTTTTATCATGAAAACGTAAATTGACTTTACATTCTAGAATGATATCAATATAAATTCCTAATCTCAACAATCTACATGACCAGCCATCGTAATGGTCGTATGAAAGTATGTAATCCTCATGTAATTTGAAGTTTCCTGTTGTTGGGTCTATTCTGCGTATATTAATTGCTTCAAAGTTCATTTTATAGCTTTCTGAGTGTGAGGAAAGATATAAATTATTTGAATTTTAAATTCAAATTGTCCACAATATTGTTATTTTGACAAAGGAGATCGTTAGCGCGGATTTGTAATCCGTGCCCACAAAGAAAATCAATGAAGAAGAATGTGCTCATCGTTGCGGGCACGGATTAGAAATCCGCGCTATCGGGTTTGGAAAATTATGTGTGTTTTTTTGATTTTATATTACGTTGAGGAGTTTTATGTTTGTATTACGATGTTTTAATTTCATTTGACAATTTTTTATTACGCTTTTTCACTTCATATTTTTTGAGGGTGTCAATTTGCTGAAAAAAAACTTTTTTACTATGATCGTTATCAAATTTAAACATTTTCTTTAAAGCAAGTATTGTAAAGAAAGAGTTTTTTAAGCCATAAATCATGAACCCTCTGCATGTATCAAATGCAGGATCTTCTTGTATGTCAAAATATTCAATATACGGATTGTAGCGATTTTTACTTAAATCATCATAGCTCATTTTTGTTTCTAAATTTTCAGTTCTTAAGCCATCAAGAAGTATAAAACCACTTGTGGTAGCTTGACAGTTCATCATTTGTAAATTTTTTAGATCTCTAATTTCTCTAATTTTTGTACCCAAGAACCAGCAAGTGATTAATTGAGTATCGTAAAAACTGCAGTAGTCTAAATTAGCTCTACTCCAGTTTGCTCCCCAAGATCTAATGTTTTTGAAAATCGAATAAGAAAAGTTTATACCATCAAAATCACCATGAGATAGGTTTAACTGATTATCATTTTCACTCATATCGATGCCTTGAAAGAGTTCTGTTCCCCAAAATGGACAAGGTTCTTGATATGCATAATTCCAACTTCTAATCATATCAAACAATTGGTAAAAATTAATTTTATACTTGTGATTAAATAATAAAGGGTTTTCCCTATCTTCAAAAGAATTAAATAAATGATTTCCAACTATTAGAGAAATCCATTTGTCAAATCCTTGCATAATATTATTTTTACTATAGTTTGTAACTTCAAAAACTTCGGAATTATACAAAGCTGTTTTTGCATTTCCTTGAATTGGAAGATAAAATGTTTTAGAATTAAGTATTAGTGATGCATAATTTATAATTTTTTCAATTTCTTTGGTAGTAATACACCACTCTTCCAAAGCTTCTTTGGGGTATTCAACTTGATTTTCTCCTAAATTATATTTGTTGAACCATGAAAAATGTAAGTGATTAGAAAATAGTTTATTATGTTTTCTTATTGATAAAGATGCCATTAAAGGGAAGAGCAATTTTCTTTTTTCAATTACAACTATATCTTTTGACATTATTGAAGTTTCCCTTAACAGATCTAATAATTCTTTTAAAAATAAAATTGTTTGCTCTGTTGGTTCTCCAATGACAAGTTTTGCACGTGCTTCCTCAATATCCGCATCTTCATCAAGAGAATATTTGATAAATACTTTTAAATAATATTCGGCTAAAAGAATCTCTGCAAAGGATTGATGTTGAAAATGAAGAATATTATTATTCTCACCAAAGTAAGAATGTGAGAGAAATTGTATTTCCGTAAATCCCTGTCCTTTGAACTTCTCTATTACTTCATTATCTATTTCGCTTATAATCTTTCCGTCTAAGACACGACATATATCAGCTTTTTTTAGCATTCCTTGTTTTCCTCGTTGCTTTTGATATACCCATAAAGTCGAAGTCGCATGAAGTATATTTCTAAATTCAAGTTCTTCAGAAAGGTTAACTTGGTATTGAGAATCATGAATGTGTTTTGCTTCTTTTGTCAGTAAATTTAAAAAGGAAAGATAGACTCCTAGTTTTCCAACTTCTATAAAATCTACTTTATTGATTATAAGTTGATATATCATGTAAGCAAATATGGGTCTTCGCAATTCACTTCTTGATAATGTTTCGTTTTTTAATAATTCTTCATATATATCTGCTCGATCTCCTCGTTTTATGGCATTAACAATTAGTTCTGCTATACCAGTAGTGTTGAGATTTAAAATGTCTTTATAGTTTTCTAATGTTTCAAAAAGCCAATTGTTAAATTGTGTTTTTTTAAAACCATGTATGTTGAGATATTGAGGAACATCTCTTTTTTCGTTATTTTTAATATTAAAAGGATTATGATCCAGTAAATGATTGCTAAAACCTTCATCAAAAGGTCGAGAAGTAATGATTATGCGATTAGTTTTATATAGTGACTTATTTATTCCCTGAATACTTTTAACTGAATTTATTACCTTATCAATGGATCTCTTATTCAATTCGCCACTCTCATCTAAAGAATCAATTAAAAAGATGTATTTTTTTTTCTTGAAATAATCATCATCAATTTTAATACTATAATTAGTTTCTAAAAAATCAGCAATTACCCCCAATTTTGAATCCACTGAAGAATACTTAGAGTAGTTACGTAAATTAAAGTAAATAGGGAAATAACCTTCTGATTTTCCTAAATATTGTTTTGCAATTTCTGAAGCATAATGCTTCATGAAAACTGATTTTCCTTTTCCAAAATCAGCCACAATAAATAAAATATCATCGAGATTATTTTGTGGATTACGATTAAAATACTCAGATATTAAGTCTTCTATAGGTCTTAATTTACTTTCATATTTTTCATATTCCTCATCATCAATTAATAAATCTGTACTATTACGAAAGTTTCGAACATTTTTCCAAGAAGCATATGTCGTTTCATATTTTAAATTTTCTGAATCTTTAAATCCTATTTTCCCATTTTGAATTGTATCAAATAAAATATGTGCTTCATTGTCTTTTATTCTATATGATTCGATTTTCTTCAGATGTTCATCATAATCATTGCCAAATTCTTTAACAATAGTTTCTTCTATGTTTTCATTAAAGTGTTTAATAAAATTTTCAATGCTTGCCGAATCTACTTCTAAATCTTGTAAAATTCGTTTATAATTATTTTTGATAAGGATAATTGCAGGATGATAAAGAGGTTGGAAAATCAAGATTATTTGGGTTGGATCAAATGAATCAATATCTTCTTGGATTGCGTTATTTATAATATCAAAAACTATTTTAGGGGAAAAATCATCATTTATATTTTCTTTAATTATGTTTATTGAATCATTTGCTTGAACTAGACTTGCTTTAATATAAGTTGCTAATCCAAAATTCTCTAATTTTTTATCTGTTTTGTTTTCAAAATATTTATCAATTAACGGTTGTGCTAAAATTTTAATCACGAGAGCAGCAGAACCGTTTGCATTTTCAAATAATTCTTGACCATTTTCAGTAAAGTTATTTTTTACATAATCAAATGCATTTTTTATAAAATCAGGTAAAAGAGTTGCAATGTTCTCAATTTGTTTTTTCATATAGGTCTATATTTATTTTGGTAAAGTTAAAATTAACACTTTTATTAATATATTTCTTCTTTTTGCTTTATCGAAGTGAGTAATTTGATTAAATCTGATTGCTTTTAATATTAAATAAACAAAAAAAATCCCGCCTCAATTAAGAAACGGGACTAAAGTGATATTCTCTTTTTTTTCTATTTTTAAACAGTTGCAGCAATTTCTTGTGGCAACGGAATTTGATTTTTAAGTAAATCTTCGAAAGTTTCGGCTTGGCGAATCAAGATTCCTTGTCCGTTCATCCAAAGAACTTCGGCTGGTTTGTATCTTGAGTTGTAGTTCGAAGACATTGAGAAACAGTATGCTCCAGCGTTTCTGAAAGATAAAATATCTCCTTCAGTAATTTCCTGAATTCTGCGGTTGTTGGCAAAAGTATCTGTTTCGCAAATGTATCCCACAACAGAATAAAAACGCTCTTTTCCTTTTGGGTTTGAGATGTTTTCGATATGGTGTGAAGATCCGTACAACATCGGACGAATTAAGTGGTTGAAACCACTGTCAACTCCAGCAAAAACAGTAGAAGTTGTTTGTTTTACTACGTTTACTTTTACTAAGAAATGACCTGCTTCGCTCACCAAGAATTTTCCTGGTTCGAAAATCAACGTTAAATCTCTTCCGTATTCTGAACAGAAAGCGTTGAATCTTTTAGATAATTTTTTACCTAATTCTTCAATATCTGTTTCGATATCGTCTTTTTTGTAAGGTACTTTGAATCCGCTTCCGAAATCTAAGAATTGTAAATCTTTGAAATGTTTTGCCGTATCAAACAAGATTTCAGCAGCATACAAAAATACTTCGATATCTAAAATATCTGATCCTGTGTGCATGTGAATTCCAACGATGCTCATTTTTGTGTTTTCCACAATTCGCAAAATATGCGGAATTTGATGTACAGAAATACCGAATTTACTATCGATATGTCCCACAGAAATATTAGCATTTCCACCCGCCATTACGTGCGGATTGATACGAATACAAACTGGAATATGTGGATGTTTTGTTCCGAATTGCTCCAGAATAGATAAATTGTCGATATTGATTTGTACACCCATTGCAGCAACTTCTTCGATTTCTTCAAGAGAAACGCCGTTTGGTGTAAAGAAAATTTTGTCAGGATCATAGCCAGCGTGAAGTCCTAACTGAACTTCCTGAATTGATACAGTATCTAAGCCAGACCCCATGTTCTTTAATAACTGAAGAATCGCAACGTTAGATAATGCCTTCATGGCATAATTAACTCTTAAGTTTTCTACCTTAGAGAAAGCTTTAGTTAACCTGTTGTACTGAGATTGGATTTTTTCGGCATCGTAAACATACAATGGACTTCCAAATTGGTCTGCTAACTGCAGTAAATCTTTTGCTTGCATTTTTCAAATTATTTTGAGCAAAGTTATTACTCTTTTGTGTATCAGCAAATAAAATGTAGAAAAATAACAAATTGTAACAAATTGTTTAATTTTAAACAAAAAGTTCTTGTTTTTGAAAATTTGTAACTGTTTTATGAGTAACAAAGGGACAGAGGTTCAAAGGTACAAAGTTTTTTTCGCCACAAATTTCTCGAATTTCACTAATTATGAATGATGTTGAAATTCTTTTCACCACAAATTACACAAATTTTCACAAATTTGGTTTTTGTCAAAATGCTAAAACATAGCCCGTGGTTTCAACCACGGGGAACGTTACGGATTGCACGTAATATATACATTGCGTTTCGTGGTTGAAATGAGGTAAACATTACGGATTTGCGTGTAATCATAATATTGCGTTTCTGTGGTTGAAATGATGGGAGGCGTTTCGGATTAATAATAATATATTGCGTCCCCGTGGTTTCAACCACGGGTTATATTTGATATGGATAATCTAAATTAAAATTTGTGAAAATTTGTGTAATTTGTGGCAAAAAAAAGAAAACCCCTGAATAATAATTCAAGGGTTTGCAGATAGTATGTGTTGTGTTTTTTATAGTTCTTATAGGCTAGGAAGATCTCCTTTTCCTTTAGTAGGCAAGTTGGTAGATCCCATAAGGAATAAATCTACTTCTCTTGCAGCTTCGCGACCTTCTGAAATAGCCCACACGATTAATGATTGCCCACGGCGCATATCTCCAGCTGTGAAGATATGAGGAACGTTTGTCTGATAGTTATGCGCTTTGTAATTGCTTCTCATATCAGTTTCGATTCCTAATTGCTCGCTTAATGTTTTCTCCGGACCTGTAAATCCAAGAGCTAATAATGCTAAGTCGCAAGGCCAGATTTTCTCAGAACCTTCTTTTTCGATTAATTCTGGTCTTTGTCCTGGAGTCATTTTCCATTGAACTTCAACTGTTTTTAATCCAGTTAATTCACCTTTTTCGTTAGCGATGAATTCTTTAGTATTGATCAACCAGTTTCTGTCGCATCCTTCTTCGTGAGAAGAAGACGTTTTCAACTGTAACGGCCAGAAAGGCCAAGGTGTTGATTCGCTTCTTCCAACTGGAGGTTTTGGTAAAATCTCAAAGTTAGTAACCGATTTTGCACCGTGTCTGTTAGAAGTTCCAATACAGTCAGAACCAGTATCACCACCACCAATAACGATTACATCTTTACCAGTAGCTTTTACTTGATCTGGAATAGATTCTCCAAAAACAACTTTAGTTTGCTGTGTCAAGAAATCCATTGCTTGAACAACTCCTTTGCTATCAGAACCTTTAGTTGTTGGTAAACCTCTTCTTTCTGTAGCTCCACCGCATAAAACGATAGAATCGAAAGCATTTAATTCGCTTACGCTAAAGTTAACGCCAACATTTACATTTACCTTAAAAGTGATTCCTTCTGCTTCCAAAATAGCTACACGACGGTCGATGATTCCTTTTTCTAATTTGAAATTCGGAATTCCGTAACGCAATAAACCTCCAATAGCATTGTCTCTTTCAAAAACAGTAACTGTGTGACCCGCTCTGTTTAATTGCTGCGCTGCTGCAAGACCCGCAGGTCCCGAACCAATAACGGCAACTGTTTTTCCAGTTCTAGCTTTTGGTGTTTGTGGTTTGATCCATCCTTCAGCGAAACCTCTTTCAACGATGTTTTTCTCGATGTTTTCAATCGCTACAGGATCTTTGATGATTCCTAATACACATGATTTCTCACATGGAGCAGGGCATAAACGACCTGTAAATTCTGGAAAGTTATTAGTAGACTGTAAAATCTCTAACGCACTCTGCCATTCTTCCTGATGTACCATGTCGTTGAAGTCAGGAATTAAATTTCCTAACGGACAACTACTGTGGCAAAAAGGAATACCACAATCCATACATCTTGAACCTTGTTCTTTTATTTTATCTTTAGCTAACGGAATAGTAAATTCGTTGTAGTTCGAAACACGTTCTGCAACTGCCAAATTACTTTCGTCGGCTCTGCTATATTCTTTAAATCCGCCTATTTTACCCATGACATTTTAATTAAATGTAAATGATAAATTTCAAAGTTCTAATTTTTTAACCGCAAAGAACGCAAGGTCTTTTTTGCTTTTTTGAGTGTTTTAAGTTCGCAAAGCTTTGCGGTTAAGTTTTAATCTAAAATCTGAACTCTAAAATCTACAATCATTTATCCCGCTATTAATTCTTCTATTTTTTTCTCTTCTGCAATTCTTTGTAATGCTTTTTTGTAATCAGTCGGCATTACTTTTACGAAGTGCTTTTGTTCATTTTCCCAGTCTGCTAAAATTCTTTTTGCTAATGGACTGCTGGTGTACAATGAATGGTTTTTGATCAGTTTTCTTAGTTTGGTAACGTCTTCTTCTTCCATTGGGTCAAAGGCAACCATTTCCATATTACAAACTGTAGCATCAAATTTCTTGTTCGGATCGTAAACATAAGCTACACCACCGCTCATACCAGCCGCGAAGTTTCTTCCTGTTTTTCCTAAAACCACCACTGTACCACCGGTCATGTACTCGCAGCCGTGATCTCCAATTCCTTCAACAACCGCAGTTGCTCCAGAATTTCTAACACAGAAACGCTCTCCGGCCATTCCATTAATATAAGCCTCTCCGGTAATAGCTCCGTAAAGGGCAACGTTTCCAATAATGATGTTTTCTTCAGGTTTGAAAGTTGCAGTAGGAGGTACCTTGATAATCAATTTTCCTCCAGAAAGCCCTTTTCCTAAATAATCATTACAGTTTCCGTGAATTTTAAACGACAATCCGTTTGTTGCAAAAGCGCCAAAACTTTGTCCGGCAGAACCTTCAAAATCAACTAAAATAGTGTCATCAGGTAAACCTTGTGCGCCGTATATTTTTGAGATTTCGTTACTCAAAATCGCACCTACAGAACGGTCTGTATTTTTAATCTTAAAGGTAACTCTTGTTTTTTCTTTTCTATAAATAGACGGAATCGCTTCTTTAATGATATCAAAATCTAATACATTTTCAAGTTCGTGATCTTGAGTTGTAGTATTGTGATTTGGAACATGTTTCGCTTTTTCCGGTTTGTATAGAATTGAAGACAAGTCTAAACCATTTGCTTTATAGTGTTTGATAGCTTTGTTCACATTTAATTTTTGTGACTGACCTACCATCTCTTTTAATGTTCTGAAACCTAATTGAGCCATAATCTCTCTCAATTCCTCAGCAATAAAATACATGAAGTTGATTACGTGCTCTGGAGTTCCTTTGAAATTTTTTCTCAATTCTGGATCCTGAGTTGCAATACCAACCGGGCAAGTATTTAAGTGACAAGCTCTCATCATGATACATCCAGAAGCTACTAACGGTGCAGTTGCAAAACCGAATTCTTCAGCTCCAAGTAAAGCAGCTATCGCCACGTCACGACCTGTTTTCAACTGTCCGTCACATTCAAGAACTACACGGCTTCTTAAGTCATTTAGAATCAAAGTTTGTTGAGCTTCTGCTAAACCAAGCTCCCAAGGAATACCTGTGTGTTGTAATGAAGTTAATGGTGCAGCACCCGTTCCTCCGTCATAACCAGAAATTAAAATCACGTCTGCTTTTGCTTTGGCAACACCAGCAGCGATGGTTCCAACTCCAACTTCAGAAACTAATTTTACGTTTACACGAGCTTCACGGTTTGCATTCTTTAAATCATAAATCAACTGAGATAAATCCTCAATAGAATAAATATCGTGGTGAGGCGGAGGTGAAATCAAACCTACATAAGGCGTAGAGTTTCTCGTTTCTGCAATCCACGGCACTACTTTTTCTCCAGGTAATTGTCCACCTTCTCCAGGTTTTGCACCCTGAGCCATTTTGATTTGGATTTCTTTAGCGTTTGTCAAATAGTTGATCGAAACACCAAAACGTCCTGAAGCAACTTGTTTAATTGCAGAGTTTCTAGAATCTCCGTTAATTTCTTTCTGGAAACGTTTTGGATCTTCTCCACCTTCTCCAGAGTTACTTTTTCCACCAATTCTGTTCATTGCAATTGCCAAATTCTCATGCGCTTCTCTCGAAATCGATCCATAAGACATGGCTCCAGTTTTGAATTTCTTTACAATTTCTGTCCAAGGTTCTACTTCATCAATAGAAATTGGGTCAAGATTGTTGAATTCAAATAAACCTCTAATCGTCATTAAGTTTGAGCTTTGCTCGTTAACGGCATTAGAGTATTCTTTATAACTTTCTGGGCTGTTTAAACGAACAGCTTGTTGTAATTTAGAAATCGTAGTTGGGTTAAACATGTGTTTTTCGCCACCGCGTCTCCATCTGTAAATACCTCCAATTTCAAGAGAAAGCAAGTTTGCAATTTTTGAATTTGGGAAAGCTTTTTGAAAACGTTTCTTCACTTCTTTCTCCACTTCCATTAAACCAATTCCTTCAATTCTAGAAGGTGTGTAAGGGAAATATTTAGACGTAAATGTCTTGTTTAATCCTAAAATCTCAAAAATCTGAGCAGCTCTGTACGAATGTAAAGTAGAGATACCAATTTTATTCATGATTTTTACGATTCCTTTCGCGATCGCTTTGTTGTAATTTACAACTGCGTAATCAGCTTTTACTTTTGTAATGAAACCTTGAGCAACTTGATCGTGAATGATTTCATTTACCATGTAAGGGTTAATCGCACTTGCACCGTATCCGAATAATAAAGCAAAGTGATGCGGTTCGCGAGGTTCTGCAGATTCGATGATAATTCCGAATTTAGAACGAACCTGTAAAATGTTCAAAGAGTGGTGAATGTAAGAACAAGCCAATAACATAGGGATTGGGGCCAATTCTTCGCTAACACCTCTATCCGATAAGATAATGATGTTACATCCTTCTTCAACCGCTTTAAAAGTTGCTTGAACACATTTTTCAAGAGCACGCTCTAAACCGTTAACTCCTTTTTCTATTTTATATAAAGTAGAAATGGTAGCCGATTTGAAATCTGCGTGATCAATATTTCTAATTTTATCCAAATCCTCATTAGAAACGACTGGATTTTGGATTTTTAGTTTTTTACATTGTTTAGATTCGATTTCGAAAATATTAAAATCTCCACCAATTGCTAAACTAATATCGGTAATGATTTCTTCACGAATACCATCCAAAGGCGGGTTAGTCACCTGAGCAAATAATTGTTTAAAGTAATTGTACAACAACTGTGGCTGGTCTGATAAAACGGCCAAAGGTGTATCGTTACCCATAGAACTGATTGCTTCAGCTCCGTCACTACCCATTGGATTGATGATTGTTTTTAAATCTTCAATCGTGTAGCCAAATAAACGCTGTCTTGTTAAGAAATCTAATTTTTCAACAGGAGTAGGATTGTTGGTGTAAGGAACTTTAGCTAAAGGCAATAGATTAGCATCAACCCATTCTTTATAAGGACGTTTTGTAACTATCGCTTTTTTAACTTCTTCGTCTTCGATGATACGCCCTTCATTCATATCAACTAAGAACATTTTTCCTGGCTCCAAACGACCGTGCTGAATTACATCTTCTGGATCGATGTCAAGAACACCAATTTCAGACGACATAATTACAAAACCACTATGTGTTAATGTATAACGAGACGGACGTAAACCATTTCTGTCTAGTAAAGCTCCAATCACGTTACCATCTGTAAACGGAATAGAAGCAGGACCATCCCAAGGTTCCATGATACAAGCATTGTACTCGTAGAAAGCTCTTTTCTCTTCAGACATTGTCTGGTGTTTTTCCCAAGCTTCAGGAACTACCATCATCATTGCCTCTGGAAGAGAACGTCCAGTCATTAATAAAAGTTCAACCACCATATCCATAGAAGCAGAATCTGATTTTCCTTCTAAGATAATTGGGAATAATTTTTTGATATCATCGCCAAAAACTTTGCTCTGCATAAGCTCTTCACGAGCACGCATACGGCTTACGTTTCCACGAAGTGTATTGATCTCACCATTATGACACATGTATCTAAACGGCTGTGCTAAGTCCCAAGATGGGAATGTATTTGTAGAGAAACGTTGGTGAACAAGCGCAAGACGCGTCACCAAGTCTGGATCTTTCAAGTCAATATAATAGCGGCTGATGTCTTCCGGCATCAACAGACCTTTATATATAATAGTAGTTGTCGATAAACTAGTAAAATAAAACATGTGGCTTTCTGAGGTTTTAGAGCCTCTTATAGCATGTTCAGCAATTTTTCTAGCTGCAAAAAGTTTTGCATTAAACTCTTGTTCAGTTAATTCCTGACCGTTTTTAGAAACGAAAACTTGTTTAACTGTTGGTTCTTTTTCTGCGGCAATCTGCCCTAGATTTTCAACGTCAACAGGTACATCTCTCCAACCTAAAATCTTCAAATTCTGATCTTTGATTGTTGATTCGAAAGCATTCATACAGAAAGAGACTTGGTTTTTGCTTTTTGGTAAAAAAACCATTCCTACTGCATACTCACGCGTTTCTGGGATTTCAAAGTCACATACTTTCTTAAAGAAGGCATGCGGGATATCAAATAAAATTCCGGCTCCGTCACCAGTTCTTCCATCAGAACTAACGGCACCACGATGTTCTAATTTTATTAAGATGTCCAATGCTTTGTGAATGATGTCGTTAGATTTAATACCATTCAAATTACAAATAAATCCTGCACCACAATTGTCGTGTTCAAATTCAGGCAAATAAAGCCCTTGTTCTTTAACTCTCATTCTTGATATTTTTTCTACAAA
The DNA here is from genome assembly GCF_042678225.1 of Flavobacterium artemisiae. Taxonomy (NCBI): domain Bacteria; kingdom Pseudomonadati; phylum Bacteroidota; class Flavobacteriia; order Flavobacteriales; family Flavobacteriaceae; genus Flavobacterium; species Flavobacterium artemisiae. The sequence continues at coordinate 189,241 of NZ_JBHUDZ010000009.1, forward strand.
AATAAAGATTTCGTTAAACATAATGTAGTGAAATTATCAATTCACTTTCATTTTTGTAGTAATATTAGAAAAAGGGTTCTTAAATGATAATATTGTTATATAAACCATTGCGAATTATCAAAATCATAATTGAGAATAAAATATATTAAGAAAAATCGTCGCAGCGCTAGTAAAACCTATGAATTATTTGTTAAATATCAAACGTTTTAATGGTTTTGTGTTAACATTAACAAATTATTCCGTTAACGATTTGTTTGCGTTGCGAAATAATCAACGTTTAATACTTAATCGCCAATATTATTTAATTGAAAAAGATTTTACTATTAAGTTGTATTTTGTTACTTTTGTCGCACTTTTATTCTGAAATAAATTCAGGACCAGACAAATTCTATATTATGAACATACACGAATATCAAGGAAAAGAAATTTTAGCGAGTTACGGAGTACGCGTACAACGCGGAATTGTGGCTAATAATGCGGTTGAAGCTGTAGCTGCTGCAAAACAATTAACTGCCGAAACCGGAACAGGATGGCATGTAATTAAAGCACAAATTCACGCAGGTGGTCGTGGAAAAGGTGGTGGAGTTAAGCTGGCAAAAAACTTACAGCAAGTTGAAGAGTTAGCAGAACAAATCATCGGAATGCAATTGATTACACCTCAGACTCCGCCTGAAGGTAAAAAAGTAAACAAAATATTAGTTGCAGAAGATGTTTACTATCCAGGTGAAAGCGAAACTTCTGAATTTTATGTTTCTGTTTTATTGAATAGAGGTACAGGACGTAACATGATTATGTATTCTACTGAAGGTGGAATGGATATCGAAGAAGTTGCTGAGCACACGCCACACTTAATTTTTACTGAAGAAGTTGATCCTTCTGTAGGTTTACAAGGTTTCCAAGCTAGAAGAATTGCTTTCAATTTAGGACTTTCTGGAAATGCTTTCAAAGAAATGGTGAAATTCATCGATGCATTATACAATGCTTACATTGGTTCTGATGCTTCTATGTTCGAAATCAACCCAGTTCTTAAAACTTCTGATAACAAAATCTTAGCTGTTGATGCTAAAGTTAACATCGACGATAACGCTTTATACAGACAACCTAAATATGCTGAAATGAGAGATATCCGTGAGGAGAATCCAATCGAAGTTGAAGCTAAAGAAGTTGGTCTTAACTATGTTGACCTTGACGGTACTGTAGGATGTATGGTAAACGGAGCTGGTCTTGCAATGGCAACTATGGATTTAATTAAATACGCTGGTTTTGAGCCTGCTAACTTCCTTGACGTTGGTGGAACTGCTGATGCTAAACGTGTTGAAACTGCTTTCAGAATTATCTTGAAAGATCCAAACGTAAAAGCTATCTTAATTAACATCTTTGGAGGAATCGTTCGTTGTGACCGTGTTGCTCAAGGTGTTGTTGATGCTTACAAAAACATGGGAGATGCTATTAAAGTGCCAATTATCGTTCGTTTGCAAGGAACAAATGCTGAAATTGCAAAAGAATTAATTGACAACTCTGGTATGCCAATCTTGTCTGCAGTTCAATTCCAAGAAGCTGCTGACCAAGTTAAAGCTGCTCTTTCTTAATTAAATAAGAAATCAATTTATATAGAAAATCCATTCCGTTTTGCGGAGTGGATTTTTTTTTAATCGCAAAGCACGCAAGGTTTTTTCTAAGTATTGTTAATATAAAAACGCAAAGTTCGCAAAGCTTTATCCATATAGCTTTGCGAACTTTG